>NZ_WTVK01000051.1 GCF_012910805.1 Aromatoleum evansii | reverse complement strand
CCGTATTTCTGACCGCCCGCCCGCCCGCGCTGCAATCGCCCGCCGGCGAATTCGCGCGCGCCCTGCTGCGCCGCATCGTGGAGCGCACCGTCGACAACGCAGGGCTGACGCGCTGATTGCCGCTCGCTGCGAGGCGGCAGCCATCTCCGCCCCGCGTTTCGTGAGAAATTGAGTGCCCCGCCGTCATTTCGGCATCTCCCTGTCACCGTAATAAGTTAGATTTGCCGGGTTCGGTCATTCCCCCAGCGAATCAGGTGGCGTGTGAAAGCTCCGCAGCTCAACCGGGTCGTGCTCATCGCGTACGCCGCAGTGATCGGGCTGGCGGGATTCGGCTTCTACGAGTTGTGGTCCTTCCGCGTCGCCGCGGCGCTGCGTCTTTCGGGGGAGAGCCTGCAGGCGATGAGCGGCGCGCTCGATGCCACGGCGAAGTCCGCAACCGACCACGTCGCGATCCTGCGGGTGGAGGCGGAGCGCGCGATGCGCGACGAGGTCGTCCATGCACGCAGCCCGCTGCGCAAGGCCTTCGCGACATTCCCCGAGCCCGGCCTGTTCGCCACGACGCGCGTTCCAGAGGATGTACCGCCCGGCCTCGGTGCATACGTCTTCGGTCGCGGCGACCCCGCAGCCCTCCCCGCACCGATGGAGCGCGAGATCGAAGTCGCGCTGCACCTGATCCCGGTGTTCCAGCGCGTGCGCGAGAACGTCCCCCAGGCGGCCTGGGTGTATTACACGTCGCGCGCGGGCTTCGTCAGCGTCTACCCGCTGGATGCACAATGGAAGTACCTGTGGTGGCGCGACGAGATGCTCACCCACCCTGTCGTCACACGGGCCGCACCCGAGAACAATCCGGAGCGGGCGCTGAAGTGGAGCGAGGCTTACGTCGACGAAGCCGGCAAGGGCATCATGAGTTCGGTGACCGCACCGGTCTACGATTCCGCCGGCCACTTCCGCGCCATCGTCGCGCTCGACATCACACTCGACACACTGAACGGCTACCTCGCCGGCCCCGGGATGGAGATCGGCCGGATTTTCGTCGCCAACGAACAGGGCCAGCTGATCGCCGACCCCGAGGTGGTGAAACCGGGGGATTCGGAGGTCCGCCTCGTCGAACGCACGCTTCCACGCGAGCTGTCGGGCAGCTTGCCGGATCTCGTCGATGGCGCGCAGTCGGGCTACAGGGAGCATGAGGGCTGGCTGCTGGCGGGCGTACGCCTGAACAGCGCGCCATGGACGGTGTATCACGTGGTGGATCGCTCGACCCTGGGCCGGACCACGCTGCTGCACATGCACGTCGAGATCATTGCGCTGCTGCTGATCGTGCTGGCCGGCGTGCTGCTCGAGCAGCGCCGCCGCGCGGCGCACCGGCTGCGGCTGTTCAAGGTGGCGGTCGATGCGAGCACCTCGGGCATCGTCATTACCGACCGCTCGGCGGCAATCGAATATACGAACCCGGCGTTCACGCGCATCACCGGCTACCCCGCGGACGAGGCGGCCGGGCGGACGCCGGCATTGTTCCGCTCCGGCAAGACGCCGCGCGAGGTGTATGCGGATCTGTGGAACGTGATCCTGCGGGGCGACAGCTGGCAGGGCGAGTTGCTCAACCGGCGCAAGGACGGCGAGCTGTACTGGAGCGACCTGCGCATCGCGCCCATCCTCTCCCCCGGCGGCGAACCCCATCAGTTCGTCGGCGTGATGAACGACGTCTCCGGGCAGAAGGAGGCGATGCAGGCGCTGGTCGACAGCGAGACGTACAACAAGACCCTGTTCGAGCATTCGCACATCGCGCAGGTGATCCTCGACCCCGGCACGCGCCGCTTCATCGACTGCAACGACGCCGCGGCGGCCCTGTGCGGCTACCCTGACCGGCGCAGCATGATCGGCCGCTCCCCGCTCAACCTCGCCGCGCCGGTGCAGCCGGACGGGCGCCCGTCGGGCGAGGCCGGCAACGAGCAGCTCGCGCGCTGCCTGGACACGCGCGTGAGCGTGTTCGAGTGGCGCAACCGCCGCCCGGACGGCGAGGAGTGGGACGCCGAGATCCGCTGCATGAGCTTCCGCCACGGCGACCGAACGCTGCTGCAGCTCAGCATGCAGGACATCACCGAACGCAAGCGCTTCGAGACCCGCATGAAACAGGCGATGGTGGTGTTCAACGCGTCGAACCAGGGAATCATGACCACCGACGCGAACGCGAAGATCACGGCAATCAATCCGGCCTTCACCGCGATCACCGGTTACGCCGCCGACGAGGTTCTGGGACGCCGGCCGTCGCTGCTCTCTTCCGGGCGCCACGACGCGACCTTTTACGCGAACATGTGGGATTCGCTGACCCACAAGGGCCTGTGGGAATCCGAGATCTGGAACCGGCGCAAGAACGGCGATATCTACCCGCAGTGGCAGACGATCTCCGCGATCTATGACGACCGCGGCAAGATCGCGGGATTCATCTCGCTGTTCAACGACATCACCCAGCGCAAGCAGCAGGAAGAAGCGATCTGGCGCCAGGCCAACTTCGACCCGCTCACCGGCCTCGCCAACCGCAGCCTGCTGCAGGACCGCCTCGACCAGGCGATGACGCACGCGCGGCGCTACCGCACCCGGGTGGGCCTGCTGTTCCTCGACCTGGACGGTTTCAAGTGGATCAACGACACGCTGGGGCATGACACCGGCGACGAACTGCTGGTCGAAGTCGCGCGCCGCCTGACCTTCTGCGTGCGCGAGCAGGACACCGTGGCGCGCTTCGGCGGCGACGAGTTCACGATCGTCGTGCATGACCTCGCCGAGCCCGAGGACCTGAACGCGATCGCCGAGAAGATCGTCAGCGTGCTGCGCGATCCGTTCTCGCTGGGCGGCATGCAGCACCGCATGTCGGGCAGCGTCGGCATCACCGTTTACCCGGACGACGGCGACGACGTGCAGACGCTGTTCCGCAACGCCGACATCGCGATGTACAAGTCCAAGCAGGCCGGCAAGAACCGCTTCCAGTTCTACGCCCGCGAGATGCAGAGCGACGCGCTGGCGCGACTGAAGCTCGAGGCGGACCTGCGCACGGCGCTCGAGCAGCAGGCCTTCTCGCTGCACTACCAGCCCATCGTCGATGCCGACAGCGGCGAACTGGTCGGCGCCGAGGCGCTGATCCGCTGGACCCACCCCGAGCGCGGCGCGGTGTCGCCGCTGGAGTTCATCCCCGTGGCCGAGGACAGCGGCCTCATCATCGGCATCGGCGAATGGGCGCTGCGCGAGGCCGCGCGCCAGTCCCGGGCGTGGCGCGAACAGGGGCACGGGACGCTGCGGCTGGCGGTGAACATGTCCGGCGTGCAGTTCCGCGAAGCCGGCCTGCCGGACCTGGTCGCCGGCGTGCTGAACGAGTTCGGCATGGACCGCGGCAGCCTCATGGTCGAGATCACCGAATCGGTGCTGATGGGCGGCAGCGAATCGATGGAGGCGCGCATGCGCGACATCAAGGCGCTGGGCATCGGCTACGCGCTGGACGACTTCGGCACCGGCTTCTCGTCGCTGTCCTATCTCAAGCGCTTCCCCGTCGACATCGTCAAGATCGACCGCAGCTTCATCAACGACTGCCCGGACGACCGCAACGACGCGCATCTCGTCGAGGCGATCATCAACATGGCGCACAGCCTCGGGCTGCACGTCACCGCGGAAGGCGTCGAGACCGTGGAACAGGTGAGCTTCCTGCGCGAGCTCGGCTGCGACTTCCTGCAGGGCTACCTCATCGGCAAGCCGCTGCCGGCGGAGGCGTTCGAGGCGATGCTGCAGAAGCACTTCCTGCTGGCCTCGGTCGACGACCTCGGCCCGGAAGAGTCGCGCCTGCTCACCGCGCTGCGGCGCGACGACCTCGACATCGACGCATGGCTGCGCCGGCTGCTCGGCGAACGCTCGCCCGACCTGGCCGCGTTCCTGGAACGGGAAGAATGGAGGCGGCACGGACTGGACCTGAAGCAGGCCATCGAGGCCCACCTCAACTGGCGCAAGCGGCTCAACGCCTACGTCAGCGGGCGATCCAGCGCCGACGCGCTGGACGATGCCGAAGCCAGCTCGACGAGCCTGTGCGAGCTGGGCCGCTGGATAGACCGCAACGACGCCCTGCCCACCGATCGCCTTGCGCACCTGACACGCATGCACAGGGACTTCCACAAGCTGGCGGGCCAGATCGTGGCCGACTATAACCATGGCTATCAGGCCTCGGCACGCCGCGCGCTCGCCGGCCTGAAGTTCCGCACGGCATCGCGCGACCTGGTGATCGCGCTGATCGATTGTTTCGACGACCGGAGCAGCCCGGACGCCTGAGCACCATCCCCATCCCTTACCCGCGAGTTTCCCCGACGACAGGAGTCGAGTCCATGCTGACAGCCACGCAGAAGAAGACCGCCGAGAGCATCGTCAATCTTTTCGAGACCGGCCAGGTGCTGGGGGACTACGGCATGGTCACGATCATCCGCGGCGACACCGGCCACCTCACCTACGGTCGCTCGCAGACGACGCTCGGCTCGGGCAACCTCGCCAAGCTGCTGCGCCAATACTGCTCCGCGCCCGGCGCCGAATTCGCCCCGCTGCTCGAGCGCTACCTGCCGCGCTTCGATGCCGTCGACCTTGCGCTGGACAGCGACGGCGCGCTGCACAACATCCTGCGCGCCGGCGCCGACGACGCGGTGATGCGCGACGTGCAGGACGCCTTCTTCGACGAGCACTACTGGCAGCCGGCGATGCGCGCGGCCGCCCGCGAAGGCATCGCGTCGCCGCTCGGCTGCGCCGTGGTGTATGACAGCTTCGTGCATGGCGCGTGGAAGGCGATGCGCGACCGCTGCAATGCCGCGCATGGCAGCGTCGCCGCCGCAGGCGAACGGAAGTGGGTCGCCGGCTACGTGGCGACGCGGCGCGCCTGGCTCGGCGGTCACGCGCGCGCCGACCTGCGCCCCACCGTTTATCGCATGGATGCCTTCCAGCGCCTGATCGACCAGGGCTACTGGAACCTCGAGCTGCCGCTGGTCGTGCGCAACGCCGAGATCTCGCCGGCGACGCTGGCCGCCCTGCCGCCGGGCTGCTTCGACGGCCCCGCCCCGGGTTCGCGCCCGCTCGCGGTCGGCTCGCCGATCATGCGCGGGCTCGACGTGCGCCGCCTGCAACTGGGCCTGTCGCTGCGCGGCGTCGACATCAAGGCCGACGGCCTCTTCGGCCAGACCAGCGCGCGCTGCATCAAGGCTTGGCAGGCGAAGAACGGCCTGCCCGCGACCGGCGTCGCCGACATCGCGCAGGTCGCGCGCCTGTGCTCGTTCGATGACGTTACGCTTTGACAAGGTCGAGGTTTGACAAAGGGGTAAGCGGGCTCTACACAGATAATTAAACAGAATAAATGCGCGGCGCCGCCCCGTTCCGGGAGCTGCAGCCCACACACCCCGACAGCAAGGTTGCGCCCGATTCCGCCCGCATCGCCCCGGCATGCGGGCGACAGGGGCCGCCGCGGGAGGCGGGGATGCTCCACATCCGAAGGAGAATCTCATGGCAAGGCGCGCACTCTGCATCGGCATCAACAACTACCCCGGCACCGACAGCGACCTCTCCGGCTGCGTCAATGACGCCAGCGACTGGGCGGCCGCCCTCACCGAACGCGGCTTCACGGTGAACAAGCTGCTCGATTCCGCGGCGACCAAGGCGGCGATGGTGCAGGCCATCGACAGCCTCGTCACCGGCGCGCTGAAGGGCGACACGATCGTGCTCACCTATTCCGGCCACGGCACCTGGCTGCCCGACACCGACGGCGACGAGCCCGATGCCCGCGACGAGGCCTTGTGCCCGTGGGACATCGACAGCGGCAACGTGCTGCTCGACGACGAACTGCACGACCTCTTCAGCCGGCGTGCCGGCGGCGTGCGCATCGTGCTGATCTCCGACAGCTGCCATTCCGGCACCGTCACGCGCGGCGACGAGAGCGATCTCGACCCTGGCATGCCGCGCGCCCGCTTCCTGCCCCCGTCGGTGTGGATGAAGCGCGAAGCCCTGCCCGCGGACACGGTGCGCCCGACGCGGCTGTCCGGCGGCTTCACGCGCGCCGGCGGCGATCTGCTGCTCGCGGGCTGCCTCGACACCCAGTTCAGCTGGGACACGAGCTTCAACGGCCGCCCCAATGGCGCCTTCACCTTCTATGCGCTGAAGACACTGAAGAACCTGCCTGCGACGGCGACCTACGAGCACTGGTTCAAGGAAATCCGCAACTACCTGCCCTCCACCCGCCTGCCGCAGGATCCGCAGATCTTCGGCACACGCACTGCACGCCGCTTCAAGGTCTTCGCGTGACGCCCGCGCGCCGGCCTTGCCCTTCCGGCGCGCCCCCTACCCACCGCCGCAGGAGGTCCGGATGCCGGCACCGCGCAAACCGAGTGAACTCGTCTTCCACCTGCCGGGGATGCGGCGCGAGGCGGATGCCCTGCCCGCCGCGCTGAGGGCCGGCACGCGCGCGGCCGATGCCGCGGCCCCCGATCCCTTCCTCGACGGCGTCGTCGCGGTCCAGGCCGCCTATGCGCTGACCGCGCCCGGCCGCGACGCGGCTGCAACGACCGGCGCGCGCTTGCGCGAAGACAGCCTCCTGGCGCTCGAAACCGGCGACGGCACCACCGTCTTCATCCGCGCCGACAAGCTCAGGGAAGACCTCGCCCGCGTGCGCCCGGACGCCGTGCGCGCCGACGGCTCGATCGACTTCACCGCCCTGCGCGACCCGGCCGCGGCCGCGCGCGGCATTCCCGACTGGCTGTGGTCGGGCGTATCGGTGCTCACGCTGGGGCACGACGCGATCGCCGACGCCGCGCGCGACAAGGCGCTGGAATGGCTGCAGGACTGGCTGGGCGAGCGCGCGGAGGATCTCGCCTCCGCCGGCGCGTCGTGGCTGGGGACCAAGGCGCTGATGTGGGCGATCGAGAGCCGCCTCGCGGGCGAACCGGGACTCTACCAGTGGCGCGACGGCGACGGCCTCGGGAGTTCGGACCGCTGCGCCGCCAACGACCCGCGCCTCGCCGCGATCGGCGACGCGCCGACGCTGCTCTTCATCCACGGCACCGCCTCGCACACGCTGGGGAGCTTCAAGGATCTGCGCGCCGGCAGCGCCGCCGCCGACTGGGAACCGCTCGCCCGCCGCTTCGGCGAACGCATCTTCGGCTTCGAGCATCGCACCTTCTCGGAAAGCCCGATCGACAACGCGCTGCAACTCGCCCGCACGCTGCCCGCCGGCGCCCGTCTGTCCGTCGTCACGCATTCGCGCGGCGGTCTCGTCGGCGACCTGCTGTGCCTCGCGGGCCTGAGCGACGACGCCATCGCCGCCTATCGCCACGCCCCACCGCCCAACGCGAGCGAATCCGAGCGCGAAAAGCGCCTGCGCGACCTGCTCACCGCCCGCGAGCAGGACACGCTGCGCACGCTGCGCCAGGAGCTCGCGGACAAGAACTTCCGCATCGAACGCTACGTGCGCGTCGCCTGCCCGGCGCGCGGCACGACGCTGCTCTCCGACAACCTCGATCTGTTCCTGTCCGGACTCCTGAGCCTCACCACCCGGCTCGTCGGCGCCGTGACCGGCCCCGCCGGCGGCGCGGTGCTGTCCGCATTCAAGCGCGTCGTGCTGGAGATTGCCGACAAGCGTGTCGATGCGCGTCTCGTCCCCGGCATCGAGGCGATGCTCACCGACGCGCCGATGGGCACGCTGCTCGCCAACGCGCAACGCAAGCAGGGCATCGCAATGGCCGTCATCAGCGGCGACATCCAGGAAACCAGCATCCTGAAACGCCTCGGCGTGATGTTCACCGACTGGATGCTGTTCGACCGCCACGACAACGACCTCGTCGTCGACACCGACTCGATGTACGCGGGACTGGCGATGCGCAACGAGGCGCGCTACCTCTTCGACCAGGGCGCCTCGGTCAATCACTTCAGCTACTTCGCCAACCGCCACACCCGCACGGCGCTGCGCGACTGGCTCACGAGCAGCGACCCGGCCGCCCTGCCCACGTTCAGCGCCATCGCGCGCCGCCGCGAACCCGGCGCCGCCGAGGCGCGCGAACGCGCCGCCAGCCGGGCGGCCCTGCGCGAGGCGCCGCGCCCGGACAGCCGCCCGGTGGTGATCTTCCTGCCGGGCATCATGGGTTCGCACCTCGAGCTGCGCAAGGAAGGGCGCAAACCCGGCGACGGCGACCGCGTGTGGTTCGACTTCCTCGACCTCGCCACCGGCGGCCTCGCCAAGATCGCGATGGACAAGGCCGACGTGCGCGAGGAAGCGCTCTTCGACATGTTCTACGGCGACCTCGCCGAGCATCTGGAGGCGACGCACCGGGTCATCCGCTTCCCCTACGACTGGCGCCGGCCCATCCATGCCCCGGGCGGTGCCGCCGAGCGTCTCGCCCGCACGCTGGAACAGGCGCTCAAGACGCACCCCAACCAGCCCGTTCGCCTGCTCGCGCACAGCATGGGCGGCCTCGTGACCCGCACGATGATCGCGCAGCGCCCCGGCCTGTGGGCGGAAGTCGTGCGCCGCCCCGGCGGGCGGCTGGTGATGCTGGGGACGCCCAACAATGGCTCGCACCTCATGGTCGAGACCCTGCTGGGCAAGTCCGGCACCATGCGCCAGCTCGCGCGCATGGACCTCGGCCACGGCATGCAGGGCGTGCTCGACATCGTCGCGGGCTTTCCGGGCGCGATGCAGCTGCTGCCGCGCCCCGGCTTCATCGACGCCGGGCCGACGCTGCACGAGGACTGGCTGCGCGCCCTCATCTGGCCGGCCGCGGCCAAGGCCAACCGCGACCGCTGGTTCGGCGACGGCATCGGCGGACAACCGAGCGCCGCCACGCTCACGGCCGCGCGCGGATTGTGGGAAGGACCGCTGCCGACGAACGACGCGCCGCAGCCTGTCGAGCGCGTGAGCTACGTCTTCGGCCAGGCCGAGAACACCCCCTGCGGCAGCACGCTGGAAGGCGGCCAGATCAAGCTGATCGGCACCCCGCAGGGCGACGGCTCGGTGAGCTGGGCCTCCGGCCGGCTCGCGAACCTGCCCGCCGAACAATACTGGTACATGCCGGTCGACCACGGCGCGCTGACCGGCACCGAGGAATACTTCCCCGCCGTCGCGGACCTGCTGCAGACCGGCACCACGAGCCGCCTCGGCCGCCTGCCCGCGACGCGCGGCGCCGCTGCCCCGACCGCGACTTACGACGCCCCGCCACCCGTGCTGCCGACCGAGGAGGAACTCGCCTGCAGCCTCGTCGGCACGCGACCGCGACGGCGCCGTCCCGTCGCCGCGATCCACCCGCTGCAGGTGTCCGTCAGCGCGATGGACCTGCGCTTCGCGCGCCAGCCCATCCTGTGCGGCCACTACCTCGGCGACGCGATCGCCGGCGCCGAGGCTGCGATCAACGACGCGCTGGTCGACGGCGCCCTGCGCCAGCGCGAGCGGCTCGGCGTGTATGCGGGCGAAATCGGCTCGGCGGCCGTCGTGCTGCAGGCACGCAGCCGCGAAGACCGCCTGCGCGGTACCGGGCGCGGCGCCGTGATCGTCGGCCTCGGGCGCTTCGGCGAGCTGTCCGCCGCCGACATCGTCGAGACCGTGCGTGCCGGTGTCCTGCGCTACCTGCTCCACTCGCACGACCGCCAGGGCACCGAGGGCCACGGCGAGGACGAGGGGGCGAGCGAGCTCACGCTCGCGAGCCTGCTGATCGGCTACAACTCCACCGCCCACATCAGCGTCGACGACTCCATCGAATCCATCGTGCGCGGCGTGCTCGCCGCCAACCACCAGTTCGCCGATGCGATGCCGCTGACGCGGCTGCGGGTCGCACGTCTCGAACTGATCGAACTCTTCATGGATACCGCGATCAGTGCCGCACGCGCGGTGCGCCAGCTGCCCGAGCGCATGGCCGGCGACCTGCGCCGCCTGGAGTCGCGCATCGAGGTCGCCGAACAGCTCAACGAGGGCGAAGGCGCCCGGCCGCGCCTGTCGGTGTTCGCGCCCTTCGGCTACTGGCCGCGCATGCTCGTCACCGCGGACGACGGCCCCGCGGACGGCAGTGGGCAGGCTGCGGCGGGCGGCAGTCGCGCGATCGCCGCACGCCTGAAATACGTCTTCCTGTCCGAACGCGCACGCGCCGAAAGCGTCCTGCACCAGCGCCAGCCCGGCCTCATCGAGGCGCTGGTGCGCAACGCGATCACCCAGGATCACTACAACGCCGACCTGTCGCGCACGCTGTTCCAGCTGATGGTGCCGCTGGACTTCAAGGCCGCAGCGCGCGAGGCGGAACAACTCGTCCTGGTCGTCGACGGCTACACCGCGAACCTGCCCTGGGAGATGCTGCAGGCCGACGAGCAGCCGATGGCGCTCAACACGGCGATCGTGCGCCAGTTCGCCTCCGGGCGCTTCCGCCGCAACCCGCTCAGCATCACGCGCAAGCTCGCGTGCGTGATCGCCAACCCCTCCACCCACGGCTATTACGCCCAGTTCGGCGATCCGTCGCGAACGCTGCCCGCACCACCGGACGACCATCTGCCCGACCTGCCCGGTGCGGCCGCCGAAGGCGCGGCGATCCGCGACCTGCTCGGAGAATGCGGCTACGAGCTCAGCTACGGCGAAGGCCTCGAGGCGCTCGACGTGTTCGCACGCCTCTTCCGCCAGCCGTGCAAGGTGCTCGTCGTCGCCGCCCACGGCGTGTTCGAGGCCACGGCGCGCGACGGCACGCAGCGCACCGGGGTCGTCCTGTCCGACGGCATGCTGCTCACCGCCGCCGAGGTGTCGCAGCTCGAAGTCGTGCCCGAACTCGTGTTCCTCAACTGCTGCCACCTCGGCGCGATGACGGCGGCGCCCGAGACGGCGAACCGCCTCGCCTACAGCATCGCATGCGAACTGATCGAGATCGGCGTGCGCTGCGTCGTCGCGGCCGGCTGGCAGGTGAATGACGAGGCCGCCCGCCTCTTCGCGACGAGCTTCTTCGAGAGCTTCGTGCGTGACGGCAAACCGTTCGGCCAGGCCGTCTTCGCCGCCCGCAAGAGCGCCTGGGAGCAGTTCCCGCAGTACAACACCTGGGGCGCCTACCAGGCTTACGGCGATCCGCACTACATGCTGGAAGCCCCCGCCGACGACGGCACGGCGCGCGTCCCCACCAACATCGTCTCGCCGGTCGACCTCGCCGACGCCCTCGCCCGCGTGCGCGTCGACCTGTCGCACCGCGCACGCGGCGTGGCCGAAGTCGCACGCCACATCGCGGCCATCCTCGCGCACGTCCCGGCCGCCTGGAAGGATCTGCCCGAAGTGCAGGCCGCCATCGGTGCGATCTATGCGGAACTCGGCAGCGAAGGCTTCGAACGCGCCTGTGCCGCCTATCGCATCGCGCTCGCCGGCGAGGACCGCAGCGGCCGCGTGCCCGTGCGCGTCGTCGAACAGCTCGCCAACCTCGAGGCACGCATGGGCGAGGCGCAGGGCGACGCCGCCCTGATCGAATCGGCCGTCGCGCGCCTAGAGAACCTCATCGCCTTGGCGAAACCCATGCCTGCCGGCACGATCCTGCCACCCAACGCCGAACGCTGCGCCCTGCTTGGCAGCGCCCTCAAGCGCGAAGCGGCCGTGCTCGCGGCGAAGGGCGGCGACTGGCCGACCGTACGCGCGCTGCTCGCGCGGGCCCGCGAGGCCTACTTCGGCGCCGAAGGCACGCCGGGCGATGCGGGTTTCGATCCCTACCTGATGATCAACCGGCTGCAGCTCGACTGGCTGCTCCTCGAAGCCGACGACGCCGCCGCGCGCAAGCGCGGCATGGATCAGGCGGCCATGTGTGCGCAGGCTGCGCGCGCGCTGTTCTCGCACAGCGGCGACTTCTTCGATGCGGTGAAGCCGGCCGACGCCGAACTCGCAGCGCGGCTGCTCGCAGGCGTGAATGCCGACGACGGGCCGGCACTCGTCCGCATCTATGAAGAGGCGATCGACAGCGTGCCGCGCAGCGCGCGCAAGTTCGACTCCGTCGTGAAGCAGATCTGCCTGCTCGCTCGCCTGGCCGCCCTGCGCGGCCACCCCGGCGATGCGATGCACGCCCGCGTGCTGGGGGAACTGGCGCGCAGCCTCGGCCAGCAGGATTGCCCCGGGCTCCTGCTGCCGGCCGTGACGCCTCCGCCGACAGCGCCAACCACGGCCGCCGGCGCGCCGCGCACGCGCGCGCGCTCGCGTCGCGCCAAACCCTCGTAAGCCGATCGTCGCCCGCTGCAGCCGACCGGGCGATCGGCGGGATTCGCGCTTGCATGGCCCCGCAGCCGCCGAGGCTCACCGTGCGCCGCGGTGGCGGGATGCGCTGCGCTCCTCCCCCGCCCTGCGGGAGGGCGTGCGACGGCCTCGCCCTCGCCATCGCCCCACGAGACACGCTCCGTGATTTGCCAACCACCTGAAACAAGCCTTTTGCGTCAATGAATTGGCGATATTCCCCAGCGCACATTAAATATGGTTAATGCATAACTCGAGAATGCGCCGAGGTATAACATTCCGTCCGCCTCCATCCGAACTCCATCAAAAGAACATCGAACAATGGACACTCACGACCACTGCAACTGCAGGCACGCCGCGGGCGAAGATCACTCCGGCGCCCGTCGCAATTTCCTCACGCGCGCCACGCTCGCCGCCGGCGTCGCCCTGCTCGGCACGCTCGCACAGAACCGCCCCGCACGGGCCGGGGGCCATACCGACATCCTGCTGCTCACCTGCATGGACTTCCGCCTCATGGACAGCGTCGAGCAATACATGGCGGGCCGCGGCCTCACGCACAAGTACGACCACATCGTGCTCGCCGGCGCCTCGCTCGGCGCACTGACCGACAAGTATCCGGCCTGGAACCGCACCTTCTGGGATCACCTCGCCGTCGCGATCCAGCTCCATGACGTGAAGAAGGTCGTGGTCATGGACCATCGCGACTGCGGCGCCTACAAGGCGATCCTCGGCGAGGACCTGGCGCCGGATCCCCTGCGCGAAGCCGACGTGCATCGCGACCATCTGGATCGCCTCGCCGCCGCCATCAAGGACAAGCACCCCGGCCTGCAGGTCGAGACACTGCTGATGGCACTCGACGGATCGGTCGAGACGCTCGGCAACTACGCCTGACCAGCCCCGCGGAGCCGCGCTGCGGCTCCCCCTCCTCCTTCGGCGCCGACGATCGACGCGTGGACTTGAAGTCCGGGCGGCCGCCTCTATATCCGGAAGCATGGGTGTTGCGAGCGGACGCCCGTCCCTGACCGAAGGAGGATGATGATGTTCTACCGATCCGTGTTTCCCCGCGACCTGCTGTCCGAACTGGACCGCATGCAGCGCGAGATGCAGCAGGCGTACGAGTTCTCTCCCAGCATCCGCGGTCTCGCGCGCGGCGGTTTTCCGGCGATGAACGTCGGCAACACGCCGCATTCCGTCGAGATCTACGCCTTCGCGCCCGGCATCGACCCGGCCACCATCGACGTGCAGCTCGAAAAGGGCGTGCTGACGATCGCAGGCGAACGTGCCAGCGTGCTGCCGCCCAGGGAAGCCAATGCCACCGTGCATATCGAAGAACGCTTCGCGGGCCGCTTCCGCCGCGTCGTGACCCTCCCGGACGACGCCGACCCCAACGCCGTGAGTGCGAAATACCGCGACGGCGTACTGCACATCAGCGTCCAGCGCCGCCAGGCTGCCCAGCCGCGCCGCATCAGCATCGAATGAGGAGGAACCGGACATGAGCGACAACACCAAGGTCACCCGCAAACCCGAAGCCCCGGCCAGCGACATGGCGCTGCTGCCGCCCGTTGACGTCATCGAGGATGCGGGCGGGATCACCCTGTATGCCGACCTGCCGGGCGTGCCGAAGGACAAGCTGAACCTGCAGGTCGAAGGCGACACGCTGACGATCGAGGGCGAGATCAGCCTCACGGCGCCCGAGGGCATGGAATCGTCGCACGCCGAAGTGAGCCTGCCACGCTATCGCCGCATGTTCACGCTGTCGAAGGAACTGGACGCGAACAAGGTCTCGGCCGAATTCAACCAGGGCGCGCTGAAGCTGCGCATCCCCAAGGCCGAACACGCGCAGCCGCGCAGGATCGAGATCGCGGTGCAGTAAGGTATTACCCGCGAAGACTTCCCCCCACGAAGACTTCCCCCCGCAACGCCGGCCCGTCCCGGGTGAGCAATCGCCCGGCTCGGGCCGGCGTCACGTCCGCGCACATCACGCTCTCCCGCCCGCGTTCACGGCTACGCATGGACGGCCATGCACACGTCCCATGACGTTTGACCGTGCATTTGCAATATTTCCGGTCTAGTCTTGTTGCATGACGCGCACGACATCTCCTGAATTCGAGGTGCCGTCCCCACGTCCCGTCACCCGACCCGGAGCATTGCCATGGAACAGATGGACACGTACGGCCAGCTCGCCGCGACCTACGCCACCGACATCGGTCTGAAGGTCGTCGCGGCGATCATCTTCTGGATCGTCGGCCGCTGGCTGATCGGCCTCGCCGGACGCCTGCTGCAGCAGGCGATGGAACGCCAGAAGGTGGACCCGACGCTGATGCGCTACGTCGGCAGCTTCCTCTCGGTGACCCTGAACATCATCCTGGTCGTCGCCATCCTCGGCTACTTCGGCGTGCAGACCACCACCTTCGCCGCCCTGGTCGCCGGTATCGGCGTCGCCATCGGCGCGGCCTGGGGCGGATTGCTCGGCAATCTCGCCGCGGGCATCTTCGTCGTGGTGCTGCGCCCGTTCAAGGTCGGTGACTTCATCAGCGCGGCCGGCGTCACCGGCACCGTGAAGGAGATCGGCCTGTTCGCCACGGCGATCAACACCCCCGACAATGTCATGACGCTGATTGGCAATGGAAAAGTGTTCGGCGACACGATCCAGAACTTCACCGCCAACCCCTACCGCCGCGTCGAGCTCAAATGCCAGCTCGCCGGCAGTGCCGACCACCTCACGGCGATGCAACTGCTGCGCGAAAAGCTCCTCGCGGTGCCGAACGTGCTCGCCGACCCTGCACCGGAGGTCGACATCCTCGAATTCAACCTCGTCGGCCCGGTGCTCGCCGTGCGCCCCTTCTGCCACAACGACCACTACTGGCAGGTGTACTTCGACGGCAACCGCGTCATCCGCGAAACCCTTGCGGCAGCCGGCTTCCCGGCGCCGATGCCGGCGCAGGTGGTGATCATGCAGCAGCCGGGCGCCTGAACGGCTGGCGGCGCAGGGGCGGTGTGACCCCTGGCGCCGCTAGCCGAGCTTCGCGCGCAGGTAGTCGAGCAGGTTGCCCAGCGTCACGAGGCGGCCGTAGTCCGCCTCGGGGATGCTCACCTTCAGCCGCTCGCTGATCCCGATCAGGAAGTTGAGCCAGTCCATCGAATCGAGGTCGACCTGCTGGCGCAGCGGGCGGTCGTCGCGCAACTCGTCCACCTCGACCTCGGGCGCGATGCCACGCAGGATCGCGATCACGTTCGCGCGCAGCTCCGGGTATTTTTCGGTCATTGCGTTCTCCCTTTTCCTTTAGCGGGACGCCGGACAATTACACGCTCCCGTAGGGCGGGAGGAGCGCAGCGCATCCCGCCGATCCCTCCGTTCCAAGCGGCCCTCGGGCCGCACGGCGGGATACGCCTTCGGCTCCTCCCGCCCTACGGATCCGTCAAAGCTCCTCCGGTCGCTGCAGACGCTCGCGCAGTTCGGCGAGAAACAGCGCGCCGCGATGCCCGTCCGACACGCGGTGGTCGGCCGCGAGGCTCGCGACGACCGCCGGCAGCGCGACCAGCGTGCCGTCCTCCACCCACGGCCGCTCCATGATGCGGCCGAAGCCGACCAGCGCGACCTGCGGCGGGTAGATCACGCCCATCACGGCTTCGACACCCTGATCGCCGAGGTTGGTCACGGTGATCGTCGGGTCCGACATCTCCGAGCTGCGCAGCGAGCCGGCGCGCGTGCGCTTCACGAGATCGGCGAGCTCGTGCATCAGCTGGTCGAGCGGCTTGCTGCCGACATCGTGCAGCGCCGGCGCGATCAGCCCGCCCTGGCGCAGTGAGATCGCGACGCCGATGTGCGCGGCCTGCACCGACTCGAAGCGGCCGTCGCGGAAGAAGCCGTTCATCTCGGGATACTGCGCGAGCGCCGCCGCAACGGCCTTCAACTGCAACACCGCCATCAGCAACCGTTCGGTGATCGGCCGGCCTTCGTTCGCCTGCGCGAGCCAGCGCTGCGCACGCGCCATCGGGATCGTCTCGTACAGGTAATAGTGCGGAATCTCGCGCTTCGAGCGGCTCATCGCCGCGGCGATCGCGCGCCGCATCTCGGTGTTCTTGTCGACCTCGGGACGCACGGCCGGCGCGGCCTCGACGGCCTTCCGCACGCCGGCCTGCGCCGCCGCTTCTACATCCGCAAGCGTCACGGCTCCGCCCGGCCCACTCCCCGTGAGCTGCACGATGGCGACGCCGAGCGCCTCGGCCCGCTTGCGCGCCGCCGGCGAGATGCGCAGACGGGCGGTTTCTGCGGGAACGGCCGCCGCGGAGGGAGGCCGTCTTTCCCCCACTGCCGCACCGGCCACGGCGGCATGCCTCGCCTCCTTCGCGCCGGCCCGTACCCCCTTCGACGCCGCCCCCTCGCCGGGTTCCAGCAGGGTCGCCAGCACCGTGCCAACCGGAATGCGCTCGCCCGGCTCGATCAGCAATTCATGCACGACGCCGTCCTGCCAGATCTCCACGTCGACCGCCGCCTTCGAGGTGTCGACGATCGCGACCACCTGGCCCTTGCGCACCATGTCACCGGGTTTCACCTTCCACTCGATGAGCTTGCCCTCGTCCATGTCGGCGCCCAGCGAGGGCAGCGTGAAGTCAAACATTCAGCATCTCCCTGACCGCCGCGACGATCTTCGCCGGCTGCGGCAGCGCGGCCTCTTCCATGTGCTTGGCGTAGGGGATCGGCACCTCCTCGCTGCACACGCGCACCGGCGGCGCGTCGAGGTCGTAGAAGCAGTGCTCGACGATGCGCGCCATCACCTCCCCGGCCAGGCTGCCGCTGCGCCAGCCCTCGTCGACGATCAGCGCGCGGTGCGTGCGGCTCACCGATTCGGCGATGGTCTCGGTATCCAGCGGACGCAGCACGCGCAGGTCGACGACCTCGACGTCGATGCCGTCGCGCGCGAGTTCGGCGGCGGCCTCCAGCGCCTTGGGCAGGCTGCCTCCATAGGTGATGACGCTCACCTGACTGCCGGGACGGCGGATCGCCGCGCGCTCGATGTCGCACCGCCAGTCCTCATTTGGCTCCTCATTTGAGTCATCTGGCAGCTCGTCTTCCATGTTGTAGAGCTGGGCGTGCTCGAAGATCACGACCGGGTCGGGGTCCGCGAGCGCCGGCGCGAGCATGCCGCGGGCGTCGGCGATCGTCGCCGGGGCGAGCACGCGGATGCCGGGGATGTGGGCGTACCAGTTCTCCAGGCTGTGCGAGTGCTGGGCCGCGAGCTGGCGCCCGGCGCCGGTGGCCATGCGGATCACGAGCGGCACCGACACCTGCCCGCCCGACATGTGGCGCAGCAGCGCGGCGCTGTTCACGATCTGGTCGAGCGCGAGCAGGCTGAAATTCACCGTCATGACCTCGACGATCGGCCGCATGCCGCCCAGCGCCGCACCGATGCCGGCGCCGACGAAGCCCAGTTCCGAGAGCGGCGTGTCGCGGATACGCTCAGGGCCGAACTCGTCGTAGAAGCCTTTCGACACCGCGTAGGTGCCACCGTAACGACCCACGTCCTCGCCCATGAGGAACACGCGCGGATCGCTCGTGAGCGCGTCGTGCAGCGCCTGGCGCATCGCCTCGCGGTAGCTGATCCTCATCGCTGCACTCCCGGTGTCGTGACGTCGCGCAGCAGGTCCTCGACCGGCTCCCACGCTGCGGCCTCGGCGAACGCGACAGCGGCGGCGACCTCCGCCTCGGCTTCGGCGTCGAGTTCGAGGAAACCGTCCTCGCTCAGCTCGCCCGCCGCCTTCAGCTGCGCGGAGAAGCTGTGGATCGGCCCGCGCTTCTTCCATTCCTCGACCTCGGCCTTGTCGCGGTACAGCTCGGGGTCGAACATCGAGTGCGCGCGGAAGCGGAAGGTGCGGAATTCGACGAAGAAGGGGCCGCCCTCCTCGCGAACCTGCTGCGCGGCGCGGCGCGTCGCCTCATGCACCGCCAGCACGTCCATGCCGTCGACCTTCAGCGTCGGCACCTTGTAACTCGCGGCCTTCACGCACAGCTCCGTCTGCGATTCCGAACGATCGAGCGCGGTGCCCATCGCGTACAGGTTGTTCTCGCACAGGAAGAGCACCGGCAGCCGCCACAGCGCGGCGAGGTTCATGCCTTCGTGGAAGGCACCCTCGGCGACCGCTCCCTCGCCGAAGAAGCACGCCGTCACGCGGCGGATGCCCTGCATGCGGTCCGCCAGCGCGAGCCCGACCGCAAGTGGCAGGCCGCCGCCGACGATCGCATTGCCACCGTAGAAGCGCCGCGCGGTGTCGAAGAGGTGCATCGAGCCGCCGCGCCCGCGCGAGCAACCGGCCGCCTTGCCGAACATCTCGGCCATGATCGCGTCCATCGGCACACCGCGCAGCAGCGCATGGCCGTGCTCGCGATAGGTCGCGACGACGTTGTCGTCGGCGTCGAGGGCGTGCATCGCGCCGGTCGCGCAGGCCTCCTCGCCGATGTAGAGGTGCAGGAAGCCGCGGATCTTCTGCGCGCCGTAGAGCTCCGCGCACTTTTCCTCCATGCGGCGGATGCGCAGCATGTCGGCAAGCAGTCGATGCGCGAACGGCCGCGCGGACGGCGCGGTCCCGGCCTGCGCCTTGTGTCGGGTGGTGTTCATGCGCCGGCCTCCAGCGTCGAGGTATCCCCTTCCGGCAGACCCAGCTCGCGCGCCTTCAGCAGCCGGCGCATGATCTTGCCGCTGCGCGTGCGCGGCAGGGTCGTGGCGAAGTCGATCTCCTTCGGCGCGACCGCGGCGCCGAGCTTCCTGCGCGCGTGTGCGAGGAGTTCCATGCGCAGCGCGTCGCTCGGCTCGTAGCCCTTCTTCAGCGACACGAAGGCCTTCACGATCTCGCCGACCATCTCGTCGGGCTTGCCGATCACGCCGGCTTCAGCGACCGCCGGGTGCTCCATCAGCGCGCTCTCGACCTCGAAGGGGCCGATCAGGTGGCCGGCGGACTTGATCACGTCGTCCTTGCGCCCGACGAACCAGAAGTAGCCGTCGGCGTCGCGCCGCGCGAGGTCGCCGGTGAGGTACCACACGCCCGAGAAACACTTGCGGTAGCGCTCCTCGTTGTTCAGGTAGCCGCGCAGCATCGCCGGCCAGCCGCGCAGCAGCGCAAGTTCGCCCTCGACGTCGGGCTCCTCGACAACCTCGACGAGGCCATCCTTGCCCTCGCGCACGATCGCAGCCTCCACTCCCGGCAGCGGACGGCCCATCGAGCCGGGTTTGATGTCCAGCGCCGGCACGTTGGCGATCATGATCCCGCCCGTCTCCGTCTGCCACCAGTTGTCGTGGATCGGCAGCCCCAGCACCTCCTGGCCCCACCACACGGCCTCGGGATTGAGCGGCTCGCCGACGCTCGCGACGAAGCGCAGCTTGGGGAATTCGAAGCGCTGCGCGAGCTCCGGCCCCGCCTTCATCAGCATGCGGATCGCGG
Organism: Aromatoleum evansii; assembly: GCF_012910805.1. Taxonomy (GTDB): domain Bacteria; phylum Pseudomonadota; class Gammaproteobacteria; order Burkholderiales; family Rhodocyclaceae; genus Aromatoleum; species Aromatoleum evansii. The sequence continues at coordinate 18,983 of NZ_WTVK01000051.1, read as the reverse complement.
TCGGCGCGGTGTACCAGACGCTGACTTTCTGCTCGTGCAGGATGCGGTACCAGCGCTCCGCGTCGAAATCGCCCTCATCGACGATCGAGGTCACCCCATGCAGCAGCGGCGCGATGATGCCGTAGGAGGTGCCGGTGACCCAGCCCGGATCGGCCGTGCACCAGAACACGTCGTCGGGATGCAGGTCGAGCGCATAGAGCCCGGTCGCCCAGTGCGTCGCGACCGCGCCATGCACGTGCATCGCGCCCTTCGGCGTGCCCGTCGTGCCGCTCGTGAAGTGCAGCAGCGCAAGCTCGTCGGGCCGCGTCGGCACGGTCGGGAAGTCGTCCGAGGCCGCGCCCATCAGGCGGCCGAGGTCGTGCGTGCCGGGCACGTCGGTGGGGGTTCCGTCGTCGGACACGAGCAGCACGTGGCGCAGCGTCGTCAGCTCGCCGCGGATCTTCGCGACCTTGCGTTCATACAGCGACTCGGTCGTCACGAGCACCGCGCCCTGGCCGATGTTCAGGCGCGTCGCGATCGGCTCGGGGCCGAAGGCCGAGAACAGCGGCGACACCGCGCAGCCTGCGCGCAGGCCGCCGAGCACCGCGGCGTAGAGTTCGGGAATGCGGCCGGTGAGTACGAACACGCGCTCGCCGCGCACGACATCGAGCCCGCGCAGCACGTTGGCGAAGCGCGCCGTGAGCACCGCGAGGTCGCCGTAGCTCAGGTCGTGCACGGCTCCGTCCTGACCGAGGAAGCGGAACGCCAGGTGGTCGCGCAACGGTCCGCCCGCGTGGCGCACCACCGTTTCGTAGGCGATGTTGAGCGCCCCGCCCGGCAGGCCCGCGAGCGCCTCGCGCGCGAGGTCCCACGTGAAGGCACGCCGCGTCGCCTCGTAGTCGACGAGGTTCGGCCGCGTCCGAAGTTCTGATGGCGCCTTGCTGATGATCGACGTCCGTTCCATCACTCCCTCCTCCGTTCAATGCGGATGTATTTTTCAGCCCTTGATGCATACGAGCGGCAAGAGCCGTGCGACCTTCACCGCGAGCCCCGCGCGATCGGCCGCATCGACGACCGCGCCGACGTCCTTGTAGGCGAGCGGCGCCTCCTCGGCAACGCCGCGAAAGCTCGGGCTGCGGATCAGGATGCCGCGCGCGGCAAGCTCATCGACGACATTGCGGCCGTGCCAGCGGCGCAGCGCCTCGTTACGGCTCATCGCGCGGCCCGCGCCGTGGCAGGCGGAGCCGAAGGCGCGCTCCTCGGTGCCCGCGGCACCCGCGAGAATCCACGACGCTGTGCCCATGCTGCCGCCGATCAGCACCGGTTGGCCGGCCTCGCGGTATTCGCGCGGCAACTCCGCATGACCGGGGCCGAAGGCGCGCGTTGCGCCCTTGCGATGCACGAACAGGTGCCGGCGCTCGTCACCGACGCGGTGGGTTTCCTCCTTGCAGGTGTTGTGCGACACGTCGTACAAGAGCGGCAGGCGCACATGCGGGAAGACTTCGGCGAAGGCCTCGCGCGCGAGCTGTGTGAGGATCTGGCGGTTCGCCAGCGCGCAGTTGATCCCCGCGCGCATTGCGCCGAGGTAGCGCTGGCCGAGGGCCGATTTCAGGGGCGCGCAGGCAAGTTCACGGTCCGGCAAAGCGATGCCCGCGGCCGGCGCCGCAATCACCATCTCGCGCAGGTAGTCGGTGCCGATCTGGTGGCCGAGACCGCGCGAACCGCAGTGTATGCTCACGACGACATCGCCCTTCGCCAGCCCGTAGGCCTGCGCAGCCGCGGCATCGAACACCTCGCCGACAAGCTGCACCTCCAGGTAGTGGTTGCCGGACCCGAGCGTGCCCATCTCGTCGCGCTGGCGCTTCTTCGCCATGTCCGATACCGCACGGGGATCGGCACCGGCCACACAACCGGACTCCTCGATGTGCGCGAGGTCGGCCTCGCTGCCGTATCCCTCCTTCACCGCCCAGCGCGCGCCGCCCTTGAGCATCGCGTCGGTCTCCGTGCCGGACAGGCGCAGCGCGCCGGTGCTGCCGACCCCTGCAGGGATGCGCGCGTACAGCACGTCGGCGAGGCGCTTCTTGTGCGCCTCGACGTCGGCCTGCTTGAGCCCGGTGTGCAGCGTGCGCACGCCGCAGGAGATGTCGAAGCCGACGCCCCCCGCCGACACCACGCCGCCCTCGTCCGCATCGAAGGCCGCGACACCGCCGATCGGGAAGCCGTAGCCCCAGTGCGCGTCGGGCATCGCGTAGGAGGCTGTGACGATGCCCGGCAGGCTGGCGACGTTCGCGACCTGTTCGGCGACCTTCTCGTCCATCGCCTCCATCAGCTCGCGCGACGCGAAGATCACGCCGGGTACGCGCATGCGCCCCGTCGAGGGCATCTCCCATTCGAACGGGCCGCGTTGCCGGAATTTGCGGAGTTCCATCGTCTGTCTCCTGCCCTTGCAGCGACCGGAACCGCGCTGCGAGCGCCTGTCATTTTCAGCATAGCCAAAACCGGCCGGCATGGCTCAGACGTCAACCACACATTGCGCACACCATATGCCGTCGGCCCCGCGTTCGACCCGGAGCTCGCAGAACGATGCGCCCTTCACCTCCGCCGCCGGCTGGTGGCGCCCCACCTCGATCGCCTCGCCCCAGGCCGTCGCCGCGAGGCGGCAGCCGCCCGCATCCGCTTCGACTGTCAGCGCGAAGCGCGAGAACAACATGCGGCGCGTAGCCATCTCGAACACCAGCGCATTGAGCCAGTCGACCAGCAAGAGTTCGGGATCGGGCGCCGCGCAGGCGATCCCGACCGGTTCGCGCGACGCGACGGCGGCCGGATCGCAGATCACCGCCGTCATCGCCGTCGCTGCGCCGGCGAAGGCTTCGGCGAGCGTCGCGCCCGTCCCACGCACGCCGACGTCCGCCTCGTGTTCGAAGGTCTGCCACGCCATTCCGCCGCCCTCCCGATCGTTCGCGGGCCCAGCACGGAGCGATGTTCCCGTGGGAGCGGCTTCAGCCGCGAATCGGCCGCGATGCGTGCGATACCGCCGATTCGCGGCTGAAGCCGCTCCCACAAAAACCAAACCCATCAGCTCTCGCGATTGCCCTGCGCCACGCGCCAGGCGGGCGCCTCCTGCCATGATATTTTAGTAAGCTGCAGGGCAGCACGTTCGCACTGCGCCAATATCGGTGGCAGATGCCGCCCGCGGCCGCCAAACGGCTTGCCATACCTCATCAGGAGAATGACCCGATGCGCACCCGCTTCCTCTGGCAGCTCCTCGCCTCCACCGCGACCGCCCTGCTCGTTGCGGCCTGCGGCGTCGCCCCGACGGTAGCGCCCCAGGCCGACGCCAAGGCGGAACGTTTCGCCTACAAGGGCGGCGAGGTCGCGAGCGCGCAACGCGGCGCCGACTGCGAACTCACGCTGCGCGGCGCGCTCACGCCGGACGCCGTATCCTCGCTGCGGCTGGCCAGCGACGCGCTCGCGAAGCGTTCGTGCCGGGGCAAGACCGTGGTCCTCGATCTCTCCGACGGCAGCGTGGGCGCGGCGATCACCGTCGGCTCGATGCTGCGCAACCGCGGCTACGACACCCGCATCGCCTCCGGCAGCACCTGCCACACCCTGTGCCTGCTCGTCTTTGCCGCCGGCACCCGGCGCGAGATCGCCCCCAATGCGCGGCTCGGCTTCACGCAGATCCCGCCCGACGAGGATTTCGGCCGCGCCACCTGCGACACCGAACTCGACAACCGCCAGATGCTCAACCTGGCGCGCTACCTGCGCGCGATGCTGCCCGCACTGACCGCCGACTACATGCTGCAGCAGATCCGCGCGACCGACTGCCGTACCGTGCGGGCCCTGCCCGCGAGCGACGCGGTCACGGCAGGCATCGCCACCAGGAGCTAAAAAGGGGGAATGACCCGACCCGTACGCGCCGCGGCGGGCCTCGCGGTCGGAACCTCATCATGAATTCAAGCCGTCCGGCAATCGACGCGGCCGAGGTGCTCGGCATCGTGCGCACGCTCGTCGGCGAGCTGCGCCCCGGCAATCCACCGGAAGCCGGACTCGACAGCCACCTCGAACGCGACCTCGGGCTCGACAGCCTTGCGCGGGTCGAGCTGCTCGCGCGCATCGAGCGCGCCGCGCACACGCGCCTGCCCGAAGGCACGCTCGCCGCGGCGGAAACCCCGCGCCAGCTCTTCGCCGCGCTGCGCGCCGCGCGACCGGAGGCGAGCTCGTCCGCGCCCGAGCTCGCCGACACGGCGGACACCGAACACATCGAGGCGCCGGCCGGCGCAGCCACGCTCGTCGACGTCCTGCTGTGGCACGCCGAACGTTCGCCGGAACACGTGCACATCCGCCTGCTGCACGACGACGCCGAGGTCGGCACCCTCACGCACCGCGAGCTGCTGCAAGGCGCGCAGCGCATCGCCGCCGGATTGCGGCAGCGCGGGCTCGCGGCGGGCGACGCTGTGGCGATCATGCTGCCGACCTCGCTCGAATTCTTCACCAGTTTCTTCGGCGCGCTGCTCGCGGGCGGCGTACCGGTGCCGATGTACCCGCCCACGCGCCCCTCGCAGCTCGAGGACCACCTGCGCCGCCAGTCCGGCATACTCGAAAGCTGCCACGCCCCGGTGCTGATCACCGACGAACAGGTGCAGCCGGTCGCCCGCCTGATCTCCACGCCGTCGGGAAGCCTGCGTCACAGTGTCACCGCGCGCGAGCTCGCCGCAAGCACAGCCGCGCCCAAGATCGCCACACCGAGCCCGGACGAGCTCGCGCTGCTGCAATACACGTCCGGCAGCACCGGCAACCCCAAGGGCGTGATGCTCACGCACGCGAACCTGCTCGCCAACATCCGCGCGTGGAGCCGCAGCGTCGCCATCACCGCGGCGGACGTCACGGTGAGCTGGCTGCCCCTCTATCACGACATGGGCCTGATCGCCGCGTGGCTCGGCAGCCTGTACAACGGCTGCCCCCTCGTGCTGATGTCGCCGCTGGACTTCCTGTCGCGGCCCGTGCGCTGGCTGCGCGCCCTGCACCGCTACCGCGGCACGCTCTCGGCTGCGCCGAACTTCGCCTACGAACTGGTCCTCAAGCACGTCGAGGAACAGGAACTGGCCGGGCTGGACCTCTCGCGCTGGCGCATCGCCGCGAACGGCGCCGAGCCGGTGAATCCGGACACGCTGGAACACTTCGCCGCACGCCTCGCCCCCTGGGGCCTGCATCGCGAAACCATGACCCCCGCCTACGGCCTTGCGGAGAACGCGGTCGGCCTCGCCGTGCCGCCGCCCGGACGCGGTCCGCGCATCGACCGCGTCGTGCGCGAAGCCTTCTTCCGTACCGAGGCGCGCCACGCCGCCGCCGAGGACGCGAGCGCGATCCGTTTCGTCGGCTGCGGTCGCCCGCTGCCCGACCACGAGCTGCGCATCGTCGGCCCGAACGGCGACGAACTCCCCGACCGCCGCGTCGGCCGCATCGAATTCCGCGGCCCGTCCGCGACCGCCGGCTACCTGAACAATCCGGAAGAGACACGCAAGCTGATTCACGGCAAGTGGCTCGACACCGGCGACCTCGGCTACCTTGCCGAGGGCGAGCTCTTCGTGACCGGTCGTGTCAAGGACATGATCATCCGTGGCGGACGCAACCTCTACCCCTACGAGCTGGAAGACGCGATCGGCGAACTGGCCGGCGTGCGCCGCGGCTGCGTCGCCGTGTTCGGGGTCGCCAATCCCGCGACGGCAAGTGAGCGCCTCGTCGCAGTCGTCGAGACACGGACGACCGACGATGCCGAGCGCCGCCGGCTCGAACACGATGTCGGCAATCTCGCCGTGGACCTGCTGGGCGTCCCGCTCGACGAGGTCGTGCTCGCGCCGCCGCACAGCGTGCTGAAGACCTCCAGCGGCAAGATCCGGCGTGCCGCGACGCGCGAGCTGTACCAGAGCGGCGTGCTCGGCCGCCAGCACAGCGTCCGGGTACAGGTGCTGCACCTCGCCGTGACCGCCGCGACGCGTAAGGCCGTGCAGGGGCTGCGCCGTGCCCTCGCCACGCTGTGGGCGGTCTGGGCATGGACCGCACTCGTGCTGCTCGCGGTGCCGACATGGATTGCGGTCGCGACGCTGAACCGCCCTGCGCTCGGCTGGCAGATCGGACGCCACGCCGCCCGGCTGCTCGCGACCCTGATCGGCATCCGCATCGACGTCCGCGGACGGGAAAACCTGCCCGCATCCGCGCCCTGCATCGTCGTCGCGAACCACTCGAGCTACCTCGACGGCCTGATCGCCGCCGCCGCGCTGCCCCGCCCCTTCGTCTTCGTCGCCAAGCGCGAACTGCTCGACAACGCCATCGCCCGCCGCTTCCTGCAGGGACTGGGCACCGAATTCATCGAACGCTTCGCCGTGCAGGACAGCGCGGACGCCGCCAGGCGGCTCGCCGAACGCGCACGGCTGGGTTCGGCGCTGTTCTACTTCCCCGAAGGCACGTTCGTACGCAGACCCGGCCTGCAGGAGTTCCGCCTCGGCGCCTTCCTCGCCGCGTGCGAGGCCGATCTGCCGGTGGTGCCGGTCACGATCCGCGGCACGCGCGCGGTGCTGCCCGACGAGACCTGGCGCCCCCGCCGCGGCCCCGTCAAGGTGATTATCGGCCGCCCCCTCCTGCCGCAGGGCAAGAACTGGAACGCCGCGCTGGCGCTGCGCGATGCCGCCCGCCGGGACATCCTCGAGCGCTGCGGCGAGCCGGATGCGACACTCTGATCAGGCGAGCACACCCGCATACTCCGGGCACTTCGCCAGCCCACCCTTCAGCGCCTCGACCAGCAGCCGCACCTTCGGCAGCGGATGGCGGCGCTGCGGCGACACCGCCCACACGGCGGTATTCGGCGGCCGGTTCGCGTCCAGCAGCGGCACCAGTTCGCCGCGCTGGAACGGCCCCAGGACGTAGTAGTCGGGCAGCTGGCACAGACCGAAACCGCGCAAGGCCGCATCCAGCACCGCGTAACCGCTGTTGCAGCGCCAGTTTCCGCTGGGCCTGAACGGATACTCGCGCCCGTCGAGCTGGAACATCCACGTGTCGCTCGTGCCGAGCAGGCAGTTGTGGCGCCCGAGCTCCGACAGCGTATGCGGCCGGCCATAGCGTTCGAGGTAGGACGGCGCCGCGCACAGGTACATCGTGCGCGGCGCGATGCGCGTCGCGACGAGGCTGGAATCGCTCAGGCGCCCGAGCCGGATCGCGAGGTCGAAGCCCTCATGCACGAGGTCGACGTTGCGATTCGTCAGCTCGATCTCGACCTTCAGCTGCGGATGCTGCGCCATGAACTCATTCACCAGCGGCACGATGAAGCGCTCGCCATAGGCCACCGCCGCGCTCATGCGCAGCAGACCCGCCGGCGCGCTCTGCAGGTCGCTGATCGCGAGGAAGGCCTCGTCGCGCTCCTCGACGAGGCGCTGGCAGCGCGCGAGGAAGACCTGCCCCGCCTCGGTGAGCGACACGCGCCGCGTCGTGCGGTAGAAGAGCCGCGCCTGCAGCCGGTCCTCGAGGCGCGCGACCTGCCGGCTCACGTGCGACGGCGACACGCGCAGCTGCTCCGCCGCACGGTAGAAGCTGGCGTGCTCCGCCACGGCGAGGAATTCGTCCAGCCCTTCCCAACGGTTCACCCTCGATACTCTCCTGTTTAGTAAGCCCGGCAGTGGCGCGGCACAACGAGACGCCGAAACAGCCGATGCCGTTCGCCCTGAGCTTGTCGAAGGGCCGGGCTCAGCCGGGCTTCGACAGGCCTCCTGAGCGCAGCCGAAGGACTCAGCCCGAACGGCATCGTGTTGCCGGATTATTGCTCACAAGCAACAGTATATTGCCTAGCATTCGATTATCAGACCTGAAGCATCAATTAGACTCCCCGCATTCCCCTGACCCTGACAGAGAGAGTCCTCGCCATGACCATCAAGTCGCGCGCTGCCGTCGCCTTCGGCCCCAAGCAGCCCCTGCAGATCGTCGAAGTGGATGTCGAACCGCCGAAGAAGGGCGAGGTGCTGGTACGCATCGTCGCAAGCGGCGTGTGCCACACCGACGCCTTCACCCTCTCCGGCGACGACCCGGAAGGCATCTTCCCGGCGATCCTCGGGCATGAAGGCGGCGGCATCGTCGAGGCGGTCGGTGAAGGCGTGACTTCGCTCGAAGTCGGCGACCACGTGATCCCGCTGTACACGGCCGAATGCCGCGAGTGCAAGTTCTGCAAGTCGGGCAAGACCAACCTGTGCCAGGCCGTGCGCGCCACCCAGGGCAAGGGCCTGATGCCCGACGGCACGACGCGCTTCTCCTACCAGGGCCAGCCGATCTACCACTACATGGGCACCTCGACCTTCTCCGAATACACGGTCGTGCCCGAGATCTCGCTGGCGAAGATCCCCAAGGACGCCCCGCTGGAGAAGGTGTGCCTGCTCGGCTGCGGCGTCACGACAGGCATCGGCGCGGTGCTCAACACCGCGAAGGTCGAGGAAGGCGCGACCGTCGCGATCTTCGGCCTGGGCGGCATCGGCCTCGCTGCGATAATCGGCGCGAAGATGGCCAAGGCCTCGCGCATCATCGGCGTCGACATCAACCCGGACAAATTCGAGATTGCGAAGCAGCTCGGCGCGACCGACTTCGTCAATCCGACCGAGCACGACAAGCCCATCCAGGACGTGATCGTCGCGATGACCGACGGCGGCGTGGACTACTCCTTCGAGTGCGTCGGCAACGTCAAGCTGATGCGCGCAGCGCTCGAGTGCTGCCACAAGGGCTGGGGCGAATCGACGATCATCGGCGTGGCCGGCGCGGGCCAGGAGATCAGCACCCGCCCCTTCCAGCTCGTCACCGGCCGCGTGTGGCGCGGCAGCGCCTTCGGCGGCGTGCGCGGCCGCACGGAACTGCCGAGCTACGTGCAGAAGGCGCAGAAGGGCGAAATCCCGCTCGACACCTTCATCACGCACACCATGTCGCTCGACCGGATCAACGAAGCCTTCGACCTGATGCACGAGGGCAAGAGCATCCGCACGGTGATCCATTTCTGACGCGGCGCAGGGCACGTCCATGACCCTCGAAAACCTCTCCTGCCAAAAAAGCTTCGGCGGCTGGCTCAAGCGTTACCGCCACCGCTCGCGCACGCTCGGTTGCGACATGACCTTCGCCGTGTACCTGCCGCCACAGGCCGAACAGGGCGGCAGGCTGCCGGTGCTGTATTGGCTGTCGGGTCTGACCTGCACCGACGAGAACTTCATGCAGAAGGCCGGCGCCCAGCGCGTCGCCGCGGAGCTCGGCCTCGTCATCGTCGCGCCCGACACCAGCCCGCGCGGCGCCGACGTGCCGGGCGACCCCGACGGCGCGTGGGACTTCGGCCTCGGCGCAGGTTTCTACCTCAACGCGACGGAAGCCCCGTGGTCGCGCCACTACCGCATGCACGACTACGTCGTCGAAGAGCTGCCGGCGCTCGTCGAAGCCAGCTTCCCGGTGTCCGACGCGCGCGGCATCAGCGGCCACTCGATGGGCGGGCACGGCGCGCTCGTGTGCGCGCTGCGCAATCCCGGCCGCTACCGCTCGGTGTCCGCCTTCGCGCCGATCACGAACCCGATGAACTGCCCCTGGGGCGAAAAGGCCTTCTCGCGCTATCTCGGCGAGGAGCGCACGCGCTGGCGCGAATGGGACGCGAGCGTGCTGATCGCCGACGCCAAGGAGCGCCTGCCCCTGCTCGTCGACCAGGGCGACCGCGACGACTTCCTCGCGACCCAGCTCAAGCCCGAAGCGCTCGAAGCCGCCGCCCGCGCCGCCGGCCACCCCCTGACGCTGCGCACGCAGCCGGGCTACGACCACAGCTATTACTTCATCGCGAGCTTCATCGAGGACCACCTGCGGCATCACGCGGCGGCCTTGGCCGGATAGCCCCGGACCGTAGGGCGGGAGGAGCGAAGCGCATCCCGCAAATCCAGGGGTGGAGGTTGCCCGGGTGCCGCACGGCGGGATCCGCCTGCGGCTCCTCCCGCCCTACTTTCCGTGCCTGCGACGGGCGTATCGAAATGCGGCGCCCCTCGTAGGGCGGGAGCAGCGCAGCGTATCCCGCCACGCGGCGTTCGGGCGGCTTCTGGCCCTTCGACTGGCGGCGCGCTTACCAAACGCGGCCTTCTCGTTGGGCGCCGATCAGACTCCCAGATACCGGTGCCACACGCCCCGGTCGGCATCCAGCTCCGCCGACGTCCCCGCCCACGCCACCCGCCCGCGCTCGAGGATGATGTGACGATCCGCGAGCTTCACCAGCCGCTCGACGTACTTGTCCACGACCAGGGTCGTCTGCCCTTCCGCCTTCAGGCGGTCGAGGCAGCGCCAGATCTCCTCGCGGATCACCGGCGCGAGGCCTTCGGTCGCCTCGTCGAGGATCAGGAGGCGCGGGTTGGTCGACAAGGCCCGCGCGATCGCCAGCATCTGCTGCTCGCCGCCGGAAAGCTGGTTGCCGAGGTGTCCGGCGCGCTCCTTCAGACGCGGGAACAGTGCGTACAGACGCTCCAGCGTCCACGGCTCTCGCGCGCCGCTGCGGTTGTCGGCGAAGGCGACGAGGTGCTCGCGCACGCTCAGGTTCGGAAAGCACTGCCGACCTTCGGGCACGATCGCAACGCCCAGGCGCGCGATCGCGTCCGCGGACAGGCCCTGGATCGCCCGACCATCGAAGCGGATCTCGCCCCGGCGCGCGCGCAGCCCGCCGATCACGGCGCGGATCGTCGTGCTCTTGCCCATGCCGTTGCGCCCGAGCAGGGTCACGACCTCGCCTGCGCGGATGTCGAAGTTGAGCCCGAACAGCACCTGGCTCGCGCCGTAGCCGGCCTCCAGGCCGAGGCAGCTCAGTAGCACGTCGCGGTTCACTGGACTACCCTCCTGTCGCTACGCGACATCCTCCCCGCGGGAGGAAGAGCGTGCCCTTCGGGCGGCCGGGCGGGCACGCTCATCGCGCCTCCTCCGTGCCCAGATACACCGCCTGCACCTCCGGATGCTCGCGGATGTAGGTCGTGTCACCGGACGCGAGCACCTTGCCGTAGTCCAGCACCGAGATGCGGTCGGCGAGCTGGAACACCGCGTCCATGTCATGCTCGATCAGCAGGATCGCCGCATCCGACCGCAGGCGCGCGATCAGTTCGACCATCTGCTGCGAATCCTCCGGCCCCATGCCCGCCATCGGTTCGTCGAGCAGCAGCAGCTTCGGCCGCGCCGCGAGCGCCAGCGCAACGTCGAGCTTGCGCTGCACGCCGTGCGGCAAGGTGCCGGCCTCTCGATCGAGCATGCCTTCCAGCCCGACCTTGTGCGCAAGTTCCAGCGCCCGTTCGCCTAGCGCCGCTTCCCCCGAGCGCCGCCCGAAGCAGCGGAAGCTCGACCCTGCGTGCGCCTGCACGGCCAGCAGGAGGTTATCGAGCACGGAATCGCCGCGGAATACGCTGGTGATCTGGAAGCAGCGCGACAGGCCATGCCGCACGCGCTCGTGAGCGCTCATCGCGGTCAGATCGATGCCGTCGAGCACGATGCGCCCGCCGTCGGCCGGCAGCAGTCCGGAGATGAGATTCACCAGCGTCGACTTCCCCGCCCCATTCGGCCCGATCAGCGCATGCACTTCGCCGTGCTCGACGGCGAGGCTCACGTGGTCGGTCGCGAGCAGCCCGCCGAAGCGTTTCACGAGGTCCTGCGCAACGAAGAGGGTCATGCCTTCCTCCGCTCGAACAGCCCCGCGAGCCCGCGCGGCGCGACGAACACCACCGCGATCAGCATCAGGCCCAGCGGCCAGTGCCAGTATTCCGTGTACAGCTTCAGCACCTCCGACAGCGCCAGCCACACCGCGACGCCCAGCACCGCACCCCAGCGCCGCCCCAGGCCGCCGAGCACCACCATCACGAGCAGCGTCGCGGACTCGGTCCAGTGCATCGTCGCGGGGCTGACGAAGTTGTTGTGGCTCGCGAGCAGCGCCCCGGCGAGCCCCGCGAGCGCGCCCGCGCCGGTGAAGGCGACGAGCTTGAGGCGATAGACCGGATAGCCCATCGCCTCCATGCGCGTCTCGTTGTCGCGGATGCCCATCAGCGCGTGGCCGAAGCGCGACACCGCGGCGCGGCTCGCGAACGCGAACACCAGCGCGGCCAGCGCGAGCACGACCCAGAAGAACACCGCCGCGTCGCCCGTCGTGCGGCCGAAGCCCAGCTCCAGCGGCGAATACAGCCCGTAGCCATCGTCGCCGCCGTATGCCGACAGCGACACCGCGAGGTAGTACAGCATCTGCGCGAAGGCGAGCGTGATCATCAGGAAATACACCCCGCGCGTGCGCAGGGTCACCGCCCCGATCAGCGCCGCGAACGCCCCCGACACCAGCACCGCGGCGCCCCACGCCGCCCACGCCGAACTCGCGCCCGCATCGACCAGCGCGACGACCGTATAGGCGCCGACGCCGATGAAACCCGCATGCCCCAGCGCCGCCATGCCGCCGTAGCCGAGGATGAAGTTGAGGCCGGTCGCCGCGATCATCACGATCAGCATGCGGCGCACGAAACCGACGTAGTAATCGAGGCCCATTTCCGCGCCGACGACCGGCAGGAGGGCCAGCAACCCGAGCAGCGCCCACGGCAGCCAGCGTGCCGCCGCCGACGCCGGCAGCGTGCGAGACATCACGCCATCACTCATCGCGCCCCCTCACGCCCGCGCCGGAAATAGCCCGGCCGGCTTCAGTATCAGCACCGCCGCCATCAGCACGTACATCGCAATCCCCGCGAAGGCCGGGCCGAGGTCGGCGGCGAGCGCAGGCGGCAGCACCGAGCGCAGCAGCGGCGGCAGGAAGGCGCGCCCCGCGGTATCGACCAGCCCCACCAGCAGCGCCGCGACGAAAGCCCCACGCACCGAGCCGATGCCGCCGATGACGATCACCACCAGCGCCGGGATCAGGATCGCCTCGCCCATGCCGATCTGCACTGCCGAGATCGGCCCCATCAAGGCACCTGCAAGCGCCGCAAGCGCCGCACCGAGCGCGAACACGAAGGAGAACACGCGCCCGACGCGCACACCCATGAATTCCGCCATCGGGCGATTCGATGCGCCCGCGCGCACCAGCATGCCCACACGGGTGTGATTGACGAGCACGTACAGCCCCACCGCGACCAGCAAGCCCACCGCCAGCAGCACCAGCCGGTAGGCCGGATACGGCAGCTCGGGCAGCAGCTGCACCGGTCCGGCGAGCGCGGCCGGGGTTGTCGCCATCAGCGGCGATGGTCCCCAGACGGCCTTCACCGCGTCGTCGGCGATCAGGATCACGCCGAAGGTCGCGATCACCTGCGCAAGGTGGTCGCGCGCATAGAGCTTGCGGACGATCAGCAGTTCGAGCAGGAAGGCGACCAGCACCGTCGCCGCGACCGCGACCAGCACCGCGCCGACGAAGCTGCCACCCGCCTCATGCACGCGCGCCGCGATGTAGGCACCGGCCATGTACAGCGAGCCGTGCGCGAGGTTCATCGTGTCCATGATGCCGAACACGAGCGTGAGGCCGGCAGCGAGCAGGAACAGCATCAGGCCGTAGCCGACGCCGTTGAGGAGCTGCTCGAAGATGAAGATTGGATCCATGGGGACTGCGGGGATATTCGACCGATGCCTGTGTTCCTCCCCCTTCAAGGGGACGGTGCAAAGATCTTGGTGTAATGGTGCGCTTCTGAAGGAGCCTATTGTGCGCGTGCGGATTCAGGCCTGGAGGAGTTCCCGCGTGTGCATCGGAGAAGCCGATTAGCAGGTTCCTTCCGCTTCAAGGGGAAGGTCAGGATGGGGATGGGTTTCTTGCAGACGCTGCGGAGTCCACCCATCCCCCACCTGTCCTCCCCCTTGAAGGGGGAGGGACACCCGCCCGCACCGATCACATCTTCGTTGCAACCCGGGCGAGACCGGGCGACGGGACCAGCCCCTTACTGCCTGCAATCCCCCACGTACGCGTCCTGATGCTTCTCCATCACCGTGCCGACGAGCTTGTTGGTCAGCTTGCCGCTCGCATCCTTGTCGACCACGCGCAGGTAGTAGTTCTGCACCGGGAAGTTGTTCGCGCCGTACTTGAACTCACCCCGCACCGACTTGAAGTTCGCCTTCTTCAGCGCCGCGACGACCGCCTCGCGATTGTCCACCTTGCCGCCGACCTCGCGCACCGCGGCGTCCATCGCCATCACCACGTCGTAGGCCTGGGCCGCGTACACGGTCGGGTAGCGGCCGTTGTACTTCTTGCGGAAGGCCTCGACGAACTCGACGTTGGCCGGCACCTTGAGGTCGTGCGCCCAGTGCGCGGTGTTGAGCATGCCCAGCGTCGGTTCGCCGACCGCGTCGATGACGTCCTGGTCGGCGGTGAATCCCGGCGAGATCAGCGGAATGTCCTTCAGCCCGCTGCCCACGTACTGCTTCAGGAAGTTGATCCCCATCGCGGCGGGCAGGAACACGAACACCGCGTCGGGCTTCGCCGCGCGGATCTGGGCGATCTCGGCCGCGTAGTCGATCTGGCCGACCTTGGTGTAGATCTCCTCCTTCACCGTGCCCTTGTACAGACGCTTGAAGCCGCCGATATGGTCCTTGCCCGCCGGATAGTTCGGCGCGATCAGGACCATGTTCTTGAAGCCCTTCTCGTTGGCGACCTTGCCGGCAGCCTCGTCATAGGTGTCGTTCTGGTACGACACGCCGAAGAAGTACGGGCTGCACTGCTTGCCGGCGAACAGGCTGGGCCCCGGATTGCTCGACAGGAAGGGCACCTTCGCCGCAAACAGGGCCGGCCCCACCGCCAGCGCCGAGTTCGAGGCCACCGGGCCGGTGAAGAAGTCGATCTTGTCGCGCTGCAGGAAGCGGTTGACGAGCTGGGTCGCCTGCTCCGGATTGCCCGCGAAGTCCTGCAGGATGAATTCCGCCGCTTGCCCACCCAGCTTGCTCCCCAGGCGCTCCACCGCGAGGTTCAGACCGTCGCGCGTCTCCGCTCCGATCGTCGCGAAGGGGCCCGAAATATCGAGCGCGACGCCGACCTTGACCGGTTCGGCATGAGCGGCGAATGCGCCGCACAGCGCGAGAGAGACTGCGACGTTCTTCAGCTTCAACATGGATACTCCTTATCGGGATTTCTCGGGCGATGGCCGCAAACCTGCGAGATTATCATGTGCGCTTGACGCGGACCCACCCGCATATGCGATCGGCGCGACCGCGGGGCTCGCTATACTCATCGCGGCCGGGACAACACGACAAGACCCACACCCGGGCGCCGCGGCCACACGCCACCGGAGAGATCGCCTTGCCCAACGAAGCCGACGTCAGTCCATCCGCCCTCGCGCCGCTGCGCCAACCCATGTTCCGCATGCTGTGGCTCGCCTGGCTCGCCGCGAACATCACGATGTGGATGAACGACGTCGCCTCGGCCTGGCTCATGACCTCGCTGACCAGCAGCGCCTTCATGGTCGCCATGGTGCAGACAGCCTCGACCCTTCCTGTGTTCGTGCTCGGCCTGCCGAGCGGCGCGCTCGCGGACATCGTCGACCGGCGCAAATACTTCGCCGCGACGCAGCTCTGGGTCGCAACGGTCGCCGTGCTGCTGAGCGGGCTCGCCTTCTCCGGCCTGCTGACCGCCGAACTGCTGCTCGCGCTCACCTTCGCCAACGGCATCGGCCTCGCCCTGCGCTGGCCGGTGTTCGCCGCAATCATCCCGGATGTGGTGCCGCGCCACGACCTGCCCGCCGCGCTCGCGCTCAACGGCGTGGCGATGAACATGTCGCGCGTGATCGGGCCGATCGTCGCCGGCGCCCTGCTCGCCAGCGCCGGCAGCCCGTGGGTCTTCCTGCTCAACGCGGTCCTCGCGATCTTCGCGTTCGTGCTGATCCTGCGTTGGCGCCCCGAACCGAAAACCAGCTCGCTGCCCGGCGAGCGTTTCCTCGCCGCGATGCGCCTCGGCCTGCAGCACGTCGTGCAGTCGCCACCGATGCGCGCGGTGCTTGCCCGCATCTTCCTGTTCTTCCTGCAATCCACGTCGCTCACCGCGCTGCTGCCGCTCGTCGCCCGCGACGTTCATGGCGGCGGCGCCGGCACCTACACCACGCTGCTCGCGGCAATGGGCTGCGGCGCGATCTTCGCGGCGCTGAATCTCGCGCGCCTGCGGCAGCGGCTGGAGCGCGAAGCCTTCGTGCGCTGGGGCACGCTCGCGCATGCCGCCTGCGCGGTCATCGTCGTGCTCGTGCCGACCCTGTGGGTCGCGGTCCCGGCGATGTTCGTCGCCGGCATGGCGTGGATAGCCACGGCGAATTCGCTCACCGTGGCGGCGCAGATGGGGCTGCCGAACTGGGTGCGCGCACGCGGCATGTCGATCTACCAGATGGCGCTGATGGGCGGCAGCGCGGCCGGTGCCGCCCTGTGGGGCTACGTCGCGAACCTGACGTCGGTCACGGTCAGCATCCTCGTCGCCTCGGTCGTCGGCCCGGCCGTTCTGCTGCTGACACGCCGCCACGTCACGATCGGCGCCCACGACGAGGACCTCACGCCCGCCAAGCCGGTCACGCGCGTCCCCCCGCCGGCAATCGAGATCCAGCCCGGTGAGGGGCCCGTGATGGTGACCGTCGAGTACCTGATCGACCCTGCGCGGGCGGCCGAATTCAGTGCCGTGATGCAGGAAACCCGCCGCGCCCGGCTGCGCCAGGGTGCGCAGTCCTGGGGCCTGTTCCGCGACACGACGCGCCCCGAGCGCTACATCGAGTATTTCCTCGACGAGAACTGGGTCGAGCACCAGCGGCGCCTCGAACGCTTCACCGCCGCCGATCTCGGCCTGCGCGAGCGCCGCCTCGCCTTCCATGTCGGGCCCGAAGCCCCGCAGATGCGCCGTTACGTCGCCGAGGACGTCGATGCCCGCGCCGGCAGCGCGGAAACGCGCTGAGGCGCCGGTTCAGCCGTCCTCGTGCGAGTTCGTCCGGCGGTACAGGCGACGCAGCTCGTGCTTCGCCGCCTCCAGGCAGGCGCGGCGCTCCGGCGAGAGATTCCTGCCCGCGCGGTTGATGTAGAAGTTCAGCATCGACATCGCCGAGCGGAAGGGGTCGGTCTTCCGCCTCACGCTCGCCTCGGCGGACCGCTGCAACGACAACGCGATTTCCCGCGGATCCTCGAGCGCAAAGACCCCTGGCTCGAGATCCAGCGCGCGGCTGGTTTCGGTGACCTGCTGCGACCAGCGCCCACCAGCTGGCACGATCACACGGCTACGGCTTCGAGCGCGGTCCGCGCATCGCCCGGACACAGGCCCAGGCGATGATGCCGAAGAGCAAAATCACGCCCAGCACGTGCTCCATGCGCGTCTCCTTCGTCGGGAACAAATAATAATTATGCGCCCAACGCTCGGCGACCGCCCCTCGCTCGACCGTACGGGCGCCTCGGCTCGATCGGGGAGCGCTTTCCGAGCCGCTGGCCCGTGCGCGGCCCGGACCGGGACCGGGCATTGACTACAATCCATACATGCCGTGCCCGCGCCAAGGCCACCGATGCCGGCCCCGGAGGCGCGCACGACGACTATCCCGCCCCAGCCCCCGGAACCGGACACCATGCCTTATGCGCACACCGTGGATGGAACGAGCCACCGGTTCGCCGACCTGAAGAGCCTGCTTGCCAAGGCCACGCCGGCGCGCTCGGGCGACCAGCTCGCCGGCATCGCGGCAGGCAGCGACGAGGAGCGCATCGCCGCGCAGATGGCGCTCGCCGAACTGCCGCTGACAACCTTCCTCAGCGAAGTGCCGATCCCCTACGAGGCGGACGAAGTCACCCGCCTCATCATCGACGGGCACGACAAGACCGCCTTCGCGCCCGTCAGCCACCTCACTGTCGGGGACTTCCGCAACTGGCTGCTCTCCGAAGCGGCCGACGAGGCCACACTCGCAGCACTTGCACCGGGACTCACGCCCGAGATGGCAGCCGCCGTCAGCAAAGTCATGCGCGTGCAGGACCTGATCCTCGTCGCGAAGAAATGCCGCGTCGTGACCGCCTTCCGCAACACCATCGGCCTCGCCGGCCGCATGGCCACCCGCCTGCAGCCCAACCACCCGACGGACGACCCCGCCGGCGTGGCCGCCAGCATCGTCGACGGACTGATGTACGGCTGCGGCGACGCCGTCATCGGCGTGAATCCTGCCAGCGACAACGTGCAGACGGTGACGACGCTGCTCCACATGCTCGATGCCATCATCGCCAAGTACCGCATCCCCACCCAGGCCTGCGTCCTCACCCACATCACCACCACCATCGAGGCGATCCGCCGCGGCGCGCCGGTCGACCTCGTATTCCAGTCCATCGCGGGCACCGAGTCAGCGAACGCGGGCTTCGGCGTCAACCTCGCCCTGCTCGCCGAAGGACGCGACGCCGCGCTGTCGCAGCGGCGCGGCACCGTCGGCGACAAGGTGATGTACTTCGAAACCGGCCAGGGCAGTGCCCTGTCGGCCAACGCCCATCATGGCGTCGACCAGCAGACCTGCGAGGCGCGGGCCTACGCCGTCGCACGCAGGTTCGAGCCGCTGCTGGTGAACACCGTCGTCGGCTTCATCGGCCCGGAATACCTGTACGACGGCAAGCAGATCACCCGCGCCGGCCTCGAAGACCATTTCTGCGGCAAGCTGCTGGGCGTGCCGATGGGCTGCGACGTCTGCTACACGAACCATGCCGATGCCGACCAGGACGACATGGACGCGCTCCTGACGCTCCTCGCGGCCGCCGGTGTCAATTACGTGATGGGCGTGCCCGGCTCGGACGACGTCATGCTCAACTACCAGACCACGTCCTTCCACGACGCCATGTACGTCCGCCAGCTCCTCGGCCTGCGCCCTGCACCCGAGTTCGAAGCCTGGCTGCGCGACATCGGCATCTTCGCACCGGGCGAAGCACTCGCGCTCGCGAAAGACCTCCCCGCTCCCTTCCGCCATGCGCTGGCGCAGCTCGACTGAGGATGCCGTGATGGACGAACCCGCCGACGCGCCCATCCTCCCCTCCCCCTGGGGAAGGCT
>NZ_WTVK01000050.1 GCF_012910805.1 Aromatoleum evansii | reverse complement strand
GCACGCTCGACGGAAAAGTCCGCTTGAATCGGAATGATCACGGGGCAGGCGCGCGCTTTTCAATGTCGATTTTTTTCCAGCAAGCTGGAAACCGAAGGTGAAGACGAGATTTTCAACGCCCTGCTAGGCCAGCATACCGACGGCGCGCCGTGGCTGCGCTACCTGAGCTTCTCGCGCCAGGAAGACGTCGCCGTGTTCGCCGAGTTCGGCGTGATCTTCCTGATGTTCATGATCGGACTGGAAATGTCCGTCGACCGACTGTGGGCGATGCGCCGCCTCGTCTTCGGGCTCGGTCACCTGCAGGTCGGCCTGTCGGCGATCACGATCGGCGGCATCGCCTACGCCTTCGGCAACAGCATCGAATCCTCCGTCGTGCTCGGCCTCGTGCTCTCCTTCTCCTCCACCGCCGTCGTGATGCAACTCCTCACGCAACGGCGCGAACTCGGCAGCCCGCTCGGCCAGGCGACCTTCTCCGTGCTGCTGTTCCAGGATCTCGCGGTCGTGCCGCTGCTGGTCCTGGTCGCGGTGCTGGGGCAGAAATCCGGCGACAGCGTGTTCGCGCTGATGGCCGTCGCCGCGCTCAAGGGCGTCATCACCGTCGGCCTGATCTACTTCATCGGCAGCCGCGTCGTGCGTCCGCTCTTCCACCAGATCGCCGCCAGCCGCCAGTCCGAATCGTTCATGGCCGTCACCCTGCTGACGGCGCTGGGCGTCGCGGTGCTCACGCAGGCGGCCGGCCTGTCGATGGAGATGGGCGCCCTGCTCGCGGGCCTGCTGATCGCCGAGACGGAGTTTCGCCACGAGGTCGAGGTCACCATCGAGCCCTTCAAGGGCCTGCTGATGGGCGTGTTCTTCATGTCGGTGGGCATGGGCATCGATATCAGCGCGATCCTCGCCAAGCCGCTGCTGCTGCCGCTGTCGGTGATCGGTGTGCTCGCGATCAAATCGCTCATCCTGATCGTGCTGTTCCGCCTCTTCGGACTGTCCTGGGGGCGCGCCACCGAAGGCGGCATCATGCTCGGCCAGGGCGGCGAGTTCGCCTTCATCGTCATCGGCATGGCGCTCGGCCTCGAACTCATCGATCCCGGGGTCGGCCACTTCATGCTGCTGGTCGTCGGCCTGTCCATGCTCATCACGCCACCCCTCACGCTGCTCGGGCGCAAACTCGGCAACAGCATCGACGCACGCGTCGGCAAACCCGTCTTCGAGGAAGACCGGCAGCTCGAGCAGCTCAGCGGCCACGTGATCATCGCCGGCTACGGCCGCGTCGGCCGGCTCATCGGCGAACTGCTGTCCGAGCAGGGCATCCCCTACCTCGCGCTGGAATCCGACGCGAAGCTCGTCAAGCAGATGCGCACCGAGGACGCGCCGGTGTATTTCGGCGACGCGAGCCGCCCCGAGCTGCTGCGCCGCCTGCACCTCGAACGCGCCGTCGCCGTCGTGCTCACGATGGACCGCACCGCCGCGGCGCTGCATGCCGTCAAGGGCATCCGCGCGACCTCCCCCAGCATCCGCATCGCCGCCCGCGCCCGCGACGAGTCCCACGCCCAGGCCCTGCGCGAAGCCGGCGCCACCGTCGTGATTCCCGAAACGCTGGAGTCCGGACTGCAACTCGCCGGCTCGGTGTTCGAAACGCTGGGCGTCCCGGGCGACGTCGCGACCCGCCTGCTCGAGCAGGAACGCGCGCGCCGCATCGCCGTATTCCGCACCGGCTGATCCGAGCCCCAAGGAGATCCCCATGCCCACCCTCGCCCTCGTCGCCACCGGCGGCACCATCGCCGGCGCCGCGGCATCTGCCACCGACACCACCGGCTACACCGCCGGCGCACTCGGCGCCGACGCGCTCCTCGCCGCCGTGCCGCCGCTCGCCGACGTCGCGCAAATCCGCGCCGAACAGCTCTTCAGCCTCGACAGCAAGGACATGCGGCCGGCCCACTGGCTCACGCTCGGCCGCCGTGTCCGCGCCCTGCTGGACGGTCCTGCGATCGACGGCATCGTGATCACGCACGGCACCGACACGCTGGAAGAGACCGCGGCCTTCCTGGACCTGACGCTCGCCGCTGCGAAACCCGTCGTCCTCACCGCCGCGATGCGCCCCGCGACGGCACTGTCCGCCGACGGTCCGATGAACCTCTACAACGCCGCGTGCGTCGCCGCTCACCCGGACAGTCGCGGCCGCGGCGTGCTGGTGAGCTTCGGCGACGCGATCTACCCCGCGCGCGGCGTTAGGAAGTGCGAGACCCACCGCGTCGACGCCTTCGCCGGCACGAACGCCGGCGCGATCGGCCAGACCGACCCGCTGCGCTATTTCACCCCGCCGCCGGCCGGGGGGGGCGCGCGTGTGGAACTCCCGCCCGATCTCGCCGAGCTGCCACGCGTCGACGTCCTCTACGTCGGCGCCGGCACGCCGCCCGCCCTCGTCGATGTCATGATTGCGGACGGCGCTCGCGGCCTGGTGCTCGCGCTGCCCGGCAACGGCAGTCTGCCCGATGCCTGGGAAGCGCCGCTCGCCGCCGCCGTCGCGCGTGGCATCGCGGTGATCCGCGCCTCCCGCGCGGGCATGGGGCCGGTCGGGCGCAAGCCGCTGGACGATCGCCTCGGCACGCGGGCCGCGGGCGAGCTGCCGGCCTCGCAGGCACGCGTCGCGCTGATGCTGGCGCTCGCCGCAGGCGATCCCGCCCTGCTCGACCTCCTCCTCGGCGACGCCGGCTGAGCGCGGGCACCGTCGCCTCGGCGACGGTGCTGCAGGGCGACCCGCGGCCGCCCGCTACATCCCGTAGTCCTCGCCGCCGCCCGCCAGCGCCACATCGATCATCCGCCGCGTCAGGTGCGGTGCGAACAGCTCGATGAACGCATACACGTAGCCGCGCAGGTAGGCGTTGCGCCGCAGCCCCACGCGCGTCGTGCTCGATTCGAAGAGATGCGCGGCGTCCGCCATCCCCAGCGCCTTGTCGCTCGCCGGATCGTAGGCCATGCGCGCGACGATGCCGATGCCCAGATCCATCGCCACGTAGGTCTTGATCACGTCCGAGTCCAGCGCCGTCAGCACCACGTTCGGCCGCAGCCCGCGCCCGAGGAAGGCCTTGTTGATCAGGCTGCGTCCGGTGAAGGCATCGTCGTAGGTGATCACCGGATAGCGCGCGATCGCCTCCAGCGTCAGCGGATGCTCCTTCAGGATCGGGTGGCGCGGCGTCGCCACGATGCAGCGATTCCACTGGTAGCAGGGCAGCATCACCAGCTCGTCGTACTCGGCGATCGCCTCGGTCGCAATCGCGATGTCCGCCTCGCCCGACATCACCATGTCGCACACCTGGCGCGGGCTGCCCTGATGCAGCGACAGCTTCACCTGCGGGAAGCGCTGCATGAAGTCGCGGATCACGCGCGGCAGTACGTAGCGCGCCTGCGTGTGGGTGGTCGCGATCGACAGGTCGCCCGCGATCTCGTTGGTGAACTCCTCCCCGACCTGGCGCAGGTTGTCGGCGTCGCGCAGCATGCGCTCGGCGATCGCCAGCACCTGCCGCCCCGGCGCGGTCACGTCCACCAGGCGCTTGCCGTGGCGCACGAAGATGTCGACCCCCAGCTCCGCCTCGAACTGCCGGATCTGCTTCGACACGCCCGGCTGGGACGTGAACAGCGCTTCCGCCGCCTCCGAGACGTTCAGCCCGCGGCGCGCGACTTCATGGATGTAACGCAGCTGCTGGAGGTTCATCGCCACCCCTTTATAACCAAAACTTCTTAAAGTTTAACGCAAACCATCTTTCTGATCCTGTGCCCCGCACATACGATGCACCGCACCATACAAGGGGAACGTTTTCATGGACTTTGCCTACACAGTCGCCGGGTTCGCGGTCGGCGCCATCGTCGGACTCACCGGCGTCGGCGGCGGATCGCTGATGACGCCGCTGCTCGTGCTGCTGTTCGGCATCCACCCCTCGGTCGCGGTCGGCACCGACCTGCTCTATGCGGCGATCACCAAGGCCGGCGGCACGCTCGCGCACGGCATGAAGGGCACGGTCGACTGGACCGTGACAAGGCGCCTCGCCACCGGTAGCATCCCGGCCGCTGCGCTGACGCTGGTGCTGGTCGGGACCTTCGCCCCGGGCGGTATCGACGGCGCTGCGGGGCTGATCAAGGTGGCGCTGGGCGTCGCCCTGCTGCTCACCGCGGTCGCGATCATCTTCCGCAAGCAGATCCAGACCTACGCGGTGAAACGCTTCGGCGGCACCCCCAACCCGACGCGCACCGCCCGCCTGACCGTGCTCACCGGCGCGGTGCTCGGCGTGCTGGTGTCGATCTCGTCGGTCGGCGCAGGAGCACTCGGCGTGACGGCGCTGTTCTTCCTGTACCCCACGATGCCCGCGCTACGCATCGTCGGCTCGGACATCGCCCACGCGGTGCCGCTGACGCTGGTCGCCGGCATCGGCCACTGGATGCTCGGCAGCGTCGACTGGCTGCTGCTCGGCAGCCTGATCGTCGGTTCGCTGCCCGGCATCTGGCTCGGCAGCCATATTTCGACCAAGGTGCCGGACCGGGTGCTGCGCCCGATCCTGGCGACGATGCTGGTCCTGGTCGGTGCCAAGCTGGTCAGCCACTGAGCCGCGACAACACATACGGATTCAACGAGAGAGACGCGATGTACCGATACGACGCCTATGACCAGAAACTCGTGGATGAGCGCGTCGCGCAATTCCGCGACCAGATGCGCCGCCACCTCGCGGGCGAGCTCAGCGACGACGAGTTCCGTCCCGTGCGCCTGCAGAACGGCCTGTACATCCAGCGCCACGCGCCGATGTACCGCATCTCCATCCCCTACGGCCATCTCGCGAGCCGCCAGCTGCGCAAGCTCGCGCACCTCGCGCGCACCTACGACAAGAGCTACCTGCACTTCACGACGCGCCAAAACGTCCAGTTCAACTGGGCGCCGCTGGAAGTGATCCCCGAGATCTGCGCCGAGCTCGCGACGGTGCAGCTGCACTCGATCCAGACCTCGGGCAACTGCATCCGCAACTTCACCTCCGACCCCTTCGCCGGCGTCGCGGGCGACGAGCTCATCGACCCGCGCCCGTGGGCCGAGATCCTGCGCCAGTGGGCCACCTTCCACCCCGAATTCGCCTACCTGCCGCGCAAGTTCAAGATCGCCGTGAACGGCGCGAAGGAAGACCGCGCAGTCATCCAGGTTCACGACATCGGCCTCGACCTGAAGAAGAACGAGGCGGGCGAGATCGGTTTCCGCGTCCTCGTCGGCGGCGGCCTCGGCCGCACCCCGATCATCGGCCGCGAGATCGAGTCCTTCATCCCGTGGCAGCACATCATCAGCTACTGCGAAGCCATCCTGCGCGTGTACAACCGCTACGGCCGTCGCGACAACAGCTTCAAGGCACGCATCAAGATCCTCGTCAGCGCGCTCGGCATCGACGAATTCCGCTGGCAGGTGCGCGAGGAATGGGCGCATCTCAAGGACGGACCGAACACGCTGACCGTAGAGGAGGTGCACCGCGTCGCCGACTTCTTCGAGGATCCCGCGTACGAGGACCTGCCGGCCGACGACGCCGGCTATCACCACCACATCGCAGAGAACCTCGCCTTCGCCGCGTGGGTGAAGCGCAACGTGCGCGCGCACAAGAAGCAAGGTTACGCGTCGGTCGTGCTGTCGCTGAAGAAGCCGGGCGTGGCGCCGGGCGACATCACCTCCGAGCAGCTCGACCTGGTCGCCGACTGGGCCGACCGCTTCAGCTTCGGCGAGGCGCGCGTCACGCACGAACAGAACCTCGTGCTCGCCGACGTGAAGAAGTCCGAGCTCTACACGCTGTGGCAGCTCGCCCGCAAGGCCGGCCTCGCCACACCCAACATCGGGCTCCTCACCGACATCATCTGCTGTCCGGGCGGCGACTTCTGCTCACTCGCGAACGCCAAGTCGATCCCCATCGCCGCGGCGATCCAGGAGCGCTTCGACGACCTCGACTACCTGCACGACATCGGCGACATCGAGATCAACATCTCCGGTTGCATGAACGCCTGCGGCCACCACCACGTCGGCCACATCGGCATCCTCGGCGTCGATAAGAACGGCGAGGAGTGGTACCAGGTCACGCTCGGCGGAAGCCAGGGCAACAGCACCTCGCTCGGCAAGGTCATCGGCCCGTCCTTCGCGCGCGCCGAGATGCCCGACGTGATCGCCGAGATCATCGAAACCTACGTCGCAGAACGCCACGACGACGAACTGTTCATCGACACCGTGCGCCGCATCGGCCTCGAGCCGTTCAAGGCCCGCGTATATGCCGAACGTCAGCCCCACAAGAAGGTTGCCAATGTCTAAAGTCATCCAGAACGGCCGTATCGTCACCAGCGACTGGCAGATCCTCACCGTCGCCGAAGGCGAAGAGGCCGAAGCCCTCAGCGTGCCCGCCGGCCGCGTGATCGTGCCGCTCGCGACTTGGCTCGCGCGCCGCGAGGAACTGGCCGCACGCGCCGACGTCGGCGTGTGGTTCGCCAGCAGCGAGGGCCCCGAGGCGCTCGAGGCCGACATCGCCCGCCTGCCGGTGATCGCGGTGAACTTCCCCAAGTTCGTCGACGGCCGCGGTTACTCGACCGCGGTGCTGCTGCGCACCCGTTACGGCTACACCGGCCAGCTGATCGCCTTCGGCGAGGTGCTGCGCGACCAGTTCAACTACCTCGCGCGCTGCGGCTTCGACACGCTGCAGCCGCGCGAAGACCGCTACACCGACGCCCAGCTCGACGCCGCGATCGCCAGCATCGGCGACTACAGCGAGCCCTACCAGGCCTCGGTGCTGCATCCGCAGCCGATGTTCCGCCGCATCGCGCGTGCCGGAGCGAAGGCATGAGCGGCGCGGTGAGCATGCTGCGCCCGGCGGCGAAGAACGCGGCGATCCGTCCCGAGCTGACCGAGGCGCTGGTGGACGCCGTCAGCACGAAGACCGACGCCGCCCTCGCCTTGCTGCGCGCGGCAGTCGCCGAATTCGGCAGCGCGGGCGAGATCACCTTCGCCAACAGCTTCGGCGCCGAGGACATGGTGCTCACCGACCTGATCCTGCGCGAGAAGCAGCCGATCGAGATCTTCTCCCTCGACACCGGCCGCCTTCCCGCCGAAACCTACACGCTGATCGGCGAGGTCGAGCAGCATTACGACACGCGCCTGAAGGTCTTCTTCCCGAAGTCCGACGCCGTCGAGACCTACGTGCGCACGCATGGCATCAATGCGTTCTACGAATCCGTCGAGATGCGCAAGGCCTGCTGCCACATGCGCAAGGTCGAGCCGCTGCAGCGCGCGCTCGCCGACAAGAAGGCCTGGATCACCGGCCTGCGCGCCGCGCAATCGACGACGCGCACCGGCCTGCCGACGCGCGAGTTCGACGAGGGCAACGGGCTGGTGAAATTCAACCCGCTGTCGGACTGGTCCGAGACCGAGGTGTGGGCCTACATCCGCATGCACGAAGTCCCCTACAACGCGCTGCACGAGCAGTTCTACCCCAGCATCGGCTGTGCGCCCTGCACCCGCGCGATCGCGGTCGGCGAGGACATCCGCGCCGGGCGCTGGTGGTGGGAGGACCCGACCTCCAAGGAATGCGGGCTACACGTCAAGAAGGGCTGACACGATGACACACCGACCGGAACCCGAGCAGCAGGAAACCGCCACCCTCCGCCACTCGCCGGCGGCGCCCTATTCCCGCCCCAGCCTGCGCCGCCGCCTGTCGGCGCTGCGTGCCGGCATGAAGGCCGCAGTGCGCGCGCTGCGCGCCCAGAACACCAGTAACTGAGAACCAAGATGTCCACGCTGACCCGTCAAACCCTGACCCACCTCGACTGGCTCGAAGCCGAGGCGATCCACATCATGCGCGAGGTCGCCGGCCAGTGCGCGAACCCCGTGCTGCTCTTCTCCGGCGGCAAGGACTCGATCTGCATGCTGCGCATCGCCGAGAAGGCGTTCCGCCCGGGCCGCTTCCCCTTCCCGCTGATGCACATCGACACCGGCCACAACTACAGGGAAGTGGTCGAGTTCCGCGACAAGCGCGCCGCCGAGCTGGGCGAGCGGCTGATCGTCCGCTCGGTGGAAGACTCCATGAAGCGCGGCACAGTCGTCCTGAAGCACGAGAACGAGTCGCGCAACAAGCACCAGTCGGTGACGCTGCTCGAGGCGATCGAGGAATTCGGTTTCGATGCCTGCATCGGCGGCGCCCGCCGCGACGAGGAGAAGGCCCGCGCGAAGGAGCGGATCATGAGCTTCCGCGACGAGTTCGGCCAGTGGGACCCGAAGAACCAGCGCCCCGAGCTGTGGAACCTGTACAACGCGCGCAGCCACAAGGGCGAGAACATCCGCGCCTTCCCGATCAGCAATTGGACGGAGATGGACGTGTGGCAGTACATCGAGCGCGAGAAGCTCGAACTGCCGTCGATCTACTTCGCCCACCGGCGCCCGGTGGTCATCCGCGAGGGCGCCATCGTGCCGGTCAATGTGCCGCTGATGACCGGCGAACTGACCAACCTGCCCAAGGCCGGAGAGGAGATCGTCGAACGGCAGGTGCGTTTCCGCACCGTTGGCGACATCTCCTGCACGGCGCCCGTGGAGTCGGACGCCGACACCGTGGAGAAGATCGTGATCGAAACCGCCACCACCACCATCACCGAGCGCGGCGCCACCCGTCTGGACGACCAGACCTCGGAGGCCTCGATGGAGCAGCGGAAGAAGGAAGGGTATTTCTAAGCACAAGCCGAATTTGGTCTTCGGCTGCATGAAGTGCGGGGTGCTAATCGAGCCGGGCGGGGAATTTGCTCCGTCGGCTGCGGAACTCGCAGTACAGCGCGCGTCCGCGCTGTCTGCTCAGACAGTCCTCGCCGCTCCGCAAACACCCCGCCCAGCTCTTGCTCTGTGCAGGCGGAACGTTAAAGGCAAAGGCGTATTGAACCCAGCCCTTCGCCAACCCGGAACGTAGCCGGGGACGTGCGGGGTGTTCGCGGCGCGGCGAGGACTGTCTGAGCGCAGGCGCGGAAGCGCGCCGCTGCGCGAGTTCCGCAGCCGCAGAGCGAATACCCCGCGCGGCGCCGGCGGATTAGCAGCACCGGCCAGAATCAACGAATCAAGCAGCAAACAGAATTCTCGAAAGATCTGAAGGAATCAAAACCATGTCCGCCCTCGAAAACCTGCCCGACACCGACCACGGCCTGCTGCGCTTCCTCACCTGCGGCAGCGTCGACGACGGCAAGAGCACCCTGATCGGCCGTCTGCTGTTCGACACCAAGACCATCCTCGCCGACACCCTCAACGCCATCGAGAAGACCTCCGCCAAGCGCGGCATGAGCGCGGTAGACCTCTCGCTGCTCACCGACGGCCTGCAGGCCGAGCGCGAGCAAGGCATCACCATCGACGTCGCCTACCGCTACTTCTCCACCGGCACGCGCAAGTACATCATCGCCGACGCCCCGGGCCACGAGCAGTACACCCGCAACATGGTGACCGCTGCCTCCACCGCCAACCTCGCCATCATCCTCGTCGATGCGCGCAAGGGTGTGCTCACCCAGACCCGCCGCCACTCCTACCTAGCGAGCCTGGTCGGCATTCCGCATCTGCTGGTGGCGGTCAACAAGATGGACCTCGTCGACTACGACCAGGCCACCTTCGAACGCATCAAGGCCGACTACCTCGTCTTCGCCGAAAAGCTCGGCATCAAGGACGTCCGCTTCATCCCCCTGTCCGCCCTCAACGGCGACATGATCGTCGACCGCGGCGAGCGCCTCGGCTGGTACGACGGTCCGACGCTGCTCGAAGTCCTCGAGAACGTGCCCGCCGCCCACACCGAACAGGCCGAAGACTTCCGCTTCCCCGTGCAGTTCGTCTGCCGCCCGCAGGATTCCGCCAACCCCGAGCTGCACGACTATCGCGGCTTCATGGGGCGCGTCGAATCGGGCGAGATCGTGGTCGGCGACGCCGTCACCGTCCTGCCCTCGGGCCGCAGCAGCACCGTCAAGGACATCCAGATCGGCGGCGAAAGCATCGAGCGCGCGATCCACGAACAGTCCGTCACCCTGCTGCTCGCCGACGAGATCGACATCTCGCGCGGCGACATGATCGTCAAGAGCAGCGAACAGCCCGAACAACTGAAACAGATCGACGCCACCCTGTGCTGGCTGTCCGAGACGCCCATGTCGCCCGCCCGCACCTACCTCCTGCGCCACACCACGCGCGAAGTGAAGGCCAAGGTCGCCAAGATCGACTACCGGCTCGACGTGAACACGCTCGCACAGGAACCCGCGACCGCGCTCGCGATGAACGATATCGCCCGCCTGACGCTCAAACTCGCGCAACCGATCTTCGCCGACCCCTACCTCGAGAATCGCGCCACCGGCGCCTTCATCATCATCGACGAAAGCACCAACAACACCGTCGGCGCGGGCATGATCGGCTGAACGGCGCGCCCGCAGCTCCGCACACGCGCACCCCGACCGTCCATTCGACGGCCGGGGTGCAAGCGCTTTTCCCTTTCCGGGCCCGGCTGTGGGAAAATCCCGCCTTGCCGATTTGTCTGCTGTCCGGCACAGCAACGCAATGTAGAAGACACATATGAAATGTCTCGATGATTTCCGCCTGCGGTTCGGGAGCAGGGAATACGTACCGATCATGATTGGCGGGATGGGCGTAGACATCTCGACGTCCGACCTGTCCCTCGAAGCAGCGCGCCTCGGCGGCATCGGCCACATCTCCGACGCGATGATCCCGACGGTGAGCGACCGCCGCTACGACACCAAGTACGTGCGCGACAAGCTCAAGCAGTACAAGTACAACGTCGCCAACACCAACAAGTCGGAAGTGCAGTTCGACCTCGGCCTGCTCGAGGAAGCCCAGAAGACGCACGTCACGCGCACCATGGAGCGCAAGCGCGGTGACGGGCTGATCTTCATGAACTGCATGGAAAAGCTCACGATGAACGGCCCCAAGGAGACGCTGCGCGTGCGCCTGCGTGCCGCGATGGATGCCGGCATCGACGGCATCACCCTCGCCGCCGGCCTGCACCTGGGCTCCTTCGGCCTGATCGAGGACCACCCGCGCTTCCGTGACGTCAAACTCGGCATCATCGTCTCCTCGTTGCGCGCGCTCGTACTCTTCCTGCGCAAGTCCGCGCGCACCAACCGCCTGCCCGACTTCGTCGTCGTCGAAGGCCCGCTCGCCGGCGGCCACCTCGGCTTCGGCATGGACTGGGCGCAGTACGACCTCCACACCATCGTCGCCGAGATCCGCGAATACCTCATCGCCGAGAAGCTCGACATCCCGTTGATTCCGGCCGGCGGCATCTTCACCGGCAGCGACGGCGTCTCCTTTCTCGAAGCCGGCGCCGCCGCGGTACAGGTCGCCACCCGCTTCACCGTGTCGCACGAATGCGGACTGCCGCCCGACGTGCAACAGCATTACTTCGGCGCGAACGAAGACGACATCGAGGTCAACAACACCTCGCCCACCGGCTACCCGATGCGCATGCTCAAGAGCAGCCCCTCGATCGGCTCCGGCATCCGCCCGAACTGCGAAGCCTACGGCTATCTGCTCGACGGCAACGGCAACTGCGCCTACATCAACGCCTACAACCGCGAACTCGCGCTGCACCCGGACGCGAAGCGGCTCAAGGTGATGGACAAGACCTGCCTGTGCACGCACATGCGCAACTTCGACTGCTGGACCTGCGGCCACTTCACCTACCGCCTCAAGGACACCACGCACCGGCGCGCCGACGGCACCTACCAGATCCTCTCCGCCGAGCACATCTTCCACGACTACCAGTACAGCAAGGACAACAAGATCGCGCTGCCTGCGGTCGAAGCCTGCGAACCGGCCAAGTCCGCCTGATCCCCGCCGGCTCCGGCCGGCAGCACGATCAAGAAGGGCGTGCCCGCCACATCGGCGGCCACGCCCTTCGTGCATCTGCAACGCCCCGCTACGACGCACGCTCCGTCCCCGCACGCTTCCCGCACACAAATCCCGATCCGCCCGCGTCGTTCGCGGGAACGCTCGCCACCGCCCCGCACTCATACGATCGGATGCTTCGTGCATGCCGCACACCGGATGCGTTCCGGCGCCAGGAATGCGTATGCGCAGAACGATATGGGCGCTCCTCGCGCTCGCACTGCTGATCCTCGGCTTCCTGCTGCACAACCGCCCCGCCGCCGCAACGACGGGCGGCGAGGTCGTCGTGTTGCGCATCGACGGCGTCATCGGGCCGGCGACTTCCGACTTCTTCGCACGCGAACTCCGCCGCGCACACGCGCGGCAAGCAGCCCTCCTCGTGCTCGCAATGGACACCCCCGGCGGCCTCGACACCTCGATGCGCGCGATCATCAAGGACATCCTCGCCGCGCCGCTCCCCATCGTCACCTGGGTCGGCCCCGAAGGCGCACGCGCCGCGAGCGCCGGCACCTACATCCTGTACGCCAGCCACGTCGCGGCGATGGCACCGGCGACCAACCTCGGCGCGGCGACGCCGGTGGCGATCGGAATGCCCGGCGGCAAGCCGGGTGACGACACGACGCGCAAGGACAAGGCGGACGACAACACCAAGGAACGGGACGGCAACTCGGCCGGCGACGCAGCGGGCATCGGCGATTCCATGATGGAAAAAGTCCGTAACGACGCCGCCGCCTACCTGCGCAGCCTTGCGCAACTGCGCGGCCGCAGCGGCGACTTCGCTGAACGCGCGGTGCGCGAGGCCGCCAGCCTGTCCTCCGAAGAGGCGCTCGCCGCAGGCGTCATCGACCTGATCGCCGCCGACCTGCCGGAACTGATGAAGAAACTGGACGGCCGCGAGGTGAAACTCGGCGACGGACGCACGCAACGCCTGTCCACCGCCGCCGCCACCGTCACCCAGATCGCACCCGACTGGCGCATGCGCCTGCTCGCCCTGCTATCCAATCCCCAACTCGCGCTGGTGCTGATGATGATCGGCATCTACGCCCTGTTCTTCGAATTCACCAGCCCCGGCTTCGGCGTGCCCGGCGTCGCCGGCGCGATCTGCCTGCTGGTCGCGCTGTACGCCTTCCAGCTCCTACCGGTGAACTGGGCGGGCGTCGCCCTGCTCGCCCTCGGCGCCATCCTGATGCTCGCCGAAGCCTTCCTGCCGAGCTTCGGCGCCCTCGGCGTCGGCGGCATCGTCGCCTTCGTCGTCGGCGGACTGTTCCTCATGGACACCGAGGCCCCCGGCTTCGGCATCCCGCTCGCCTTCCTGATCGGCCTTGCGATCGCCAGCGCACTGGTGATCGGCGCCGTCGGCAGCTTCGCCGCGCGCACGCGCCGGCGGCCCATCGTCAGCGGCCGCGAACAGATGGCCGGCACGATCGCAACGGTCACCACCGTCACCGCCGAAGGCGCATGGGCCCTCGCACAGGGCGAATCCTGGCGCGTGCGCAGCGCTTCGCCACTCGCACCGGGCGACCGCGTGCGCATCACCGGGCTCGACGGCCTCACCCTGCTCGTCGAGCCGCTCACCGCCGATCCGGCCAATCGCCGTGGAGGAAGTCCGCCATGATCTTCGACCTCAACCTGGGCCTAGGCACCATCCTGCTCCTGCTCGTCGCCCTCGTCGCGAGCTCCCTGCGCATCCTGCGCGAATACGAACGCGGCGTCGTCTTCATGCTCGGCCGCTTCTGGAAGGTCAAGGGCCCCGGCCTCATCGTCGTGATTCCCGGCATCCAGCAGATGGTCAAGGTGGACCTGCGTGTCGTCACGCTCGACGTGCCCAGCCAGGACGTGATCTCGCGCGACAACGTCTCGGTGAAGGTCAACGCGATCATATTTTTCCGCGTCATCGACCCGCAGAAGGCGATCATCCAGGTCGAGAACTACCTCGTCGCCACCAGCCAGCTCGCGCAGACCACGCTGCGCGCGGTCCTCGGCAAGCACGAACTCGACGAGATGCTCGCCGAGCGCGAACGCCTCAACCTCGACGTGCAGCAGATCCTCGACGCGCAGACCGACGGCTGGGGCATCAAGGTCGCCAACGTCGAGATCAAGCACATCGACCTCAACGAAAGCATGATCCGCGCGATCGCCCGCCAGGCCGAAGCCGAGCGCGAGCGGCGCGCCAAGGTGATCCACGCCGAAGGCGAAAAACAGGCCGCCGAGAGCCTCATGAAGGCGGCCGAGATGCTCTCGCGCCAGCCCGCCGCGATGCAGCTGCGTTACCTGCAGACCCTCACCCAGATCGCCGGCGACAAGGCCTCGACGATCGTCTTTCCCGTCCCGGTAGACCTGCTGAAGGGCTTGCTCGACGGCCAGTCGCGCCCGCCCCAGGCCTGAGTGCGCCGCAGCGGACTCACTCCCCTGCGAAGGCGATCGTCACGCGCTTGTTGCGCTTGCCTTCGGAGCGGATGCGCACGACCTTCAGCGCCCCGACCTCGCCGGTACGCCGCAGGTGCGTGCCGCCGCAGGGCTGCAGATCGACTCCCGGGATGTGGATCGTGCGCACGCTGCCGTGCCCGCGCGGCGGCTGCACCGACATGGTCTTCACCAGTCCGGGGTTTGCATCGAGTTCCGCCTCGCTGATCTCGCCCGCCTCGACCGGCGTGTCGGCCGCGACCAGGGCGTTGAGGCACGCCTCGATCTGCGCCGCATCGAGCTTGTCCATCTCGATGTCGAAATCGAGATGCGCCTTGTCCTCGGCCATGCGCCCGCCGCTCACCGGCGCCGCCACCACCGCGCACAGCAGATGCAGCCCGGTGTGATAGCGCATCAGCCGGTAACGCCGCTCCCAGTCGATCTCCGCCCTCACCATGGCACCGACCGCCGGCGGACTCGCGCCCTCCGCCAGCACATGCAAGACGGTCCCGCCTTCGCCCTTGACGGCCTCGGCGACCGGCACGCGCGTCCCGTCCGGCCCGATCAGCACCCCGCAATCCCCCGGCTGCCCTCCACCGGTCGGGTAGAACACGCTGCGGTCGAGCACGACGCGGTTCGCGTCGACGGCGAGCACCTGCGCGGTACAGGAACGGGCGTAGGCATCCAGGCGGAACAGCGCTTCGGTCATGCGGATCTCCGGAAATTTCAGGGCAACACCATCGCCAGCGCAATCGGCAGAAACACCACCGCCGCAACGTTGCCGATCAGCACCATCGAGGCAACCGCCTCGGGTTCCTGATGATAGCGTTCGGCGAAGATGTAGTTCAGCACAGCCGGCGGCAGGGCGCCGAAGACGATGACCAGCGCACGCTCCTGCGGCGGCAGGTCGAAGAACTGCAGCACCGCGAACGAGAGCAGCATTCCCGCCACCGGCCGCGCGATGGCGGCGTACAGGCCCAGGCCGATCGACGCGATGCGCGAATCGGTCAGGCGCACGCCCAGCGCAAACAACATCAGCGGGATCGAGATGTCGCCCAGCATCTTGATCGCGAGCATCAGCGGCGGCCACACCTCGATACCGGCGGCCCCGACCGCGAGGCCCGCGAAGGTCGCCAGTACCGACGGCACCCGCCACACCGTCCACACCTTGATGCGGTGGTCGAGCAACCACGCGCCGAATGAAAAGTGCAGCAGGTTCGACACCATGAACATCACCACCGCCGGCGCCAGCGCTGCGTCGCCGAAGGCCAGCACCGCCGTCGGCAGCCCCAGATTGCCGGAGTTGTTGAACATCATCGGCGGCACGAAGGTCTTCGGCGCCACGCCGGAGAAACGCGCAAGCACGTAGCCGACCACGCCCGTGCCGACCACCATCACCAACGTCGCAACCGCCAGCACGCTGAAATCCGCGATGCGGAATTCCTTGTTCGCCAGCGCCGCGAACACCAGCGCCGGGATGAAGACGTCCATGTTGAGCTTGTTGGCATGCGACAGGTCCGGCCGCATGCGCCTGCCGACGAAGTAGCCGAGCGCCGTCAGCGCGAACAGCGGAAAAAGGATGGCGACAATGCGGATCAGCATGAAAGACCGGCAAGCTCAGCGGATACGCTGCGGAACGGCAAAGATGAAAAAGGGCCCGACCGGGCCCTCGCGACAAACAGGAGGAGACTCAGAAACTTGCGCCGATCACCAACTGGTGCAGGTCGATGCCGTCGTTGGGCATCTCGACGTCGCCGTTCGAATAATGCGAGTAACGCCAGCCGACCGTATAGCGCCCCGCGAACTCGATACCCAGTCCGGCATGTTGCGAGAACTGGAAGGCCGTCGAGAACACCTTGGGCCCCAGATCGGTGCGGCTCAGGAGCGCGGCACCGAGGCCCAACTCCGCGTAGGGCTGGAAGTTGCCCTGGCCGCGCACCATGCGCAGCAGGCCGACTGCGCCGGCCTGATTCAGCGTGTTCGGACCACGGCTCGAACCGCTGTAATGAAAGCGGCTCAATTCCAGCTCCGGATGCACACCGGCATGCCACGTCCCCCAGTTGGCGCCCCACAGCGGACCGAGGCGCACGGACAGCCCCGTGCGCTCGTAATTGTCATGCTCGCCGTGGAACACGCTGACCGCGGGCTCCGCGGCCAACGCGCCTCCCGCCGCCAGTACCGCCGTCGCCACGCACGCCAGGAATTTCATTCGGTACCTCACAGGACGTAACGCGCGAGGTCCTCGCGCTGGGCGAACACATCGAGCCGCCCATCGACGTAGGCCGCGTCGATCACCAGCTTGTCGACACCGCTCTTGCCGGCCTCGAAGGAAATCTCCTCGAGCAGCTTCTCCATCACCGTGTACAGGCGCCGCGCACCGATGTTCTCGGTCTTCTCGTTCACCTGGAAGGCGATCTCGGCGAGGCGGCGGATGCCCGCATCGACGAACTCCAGCGCCACCCCCTCGGTCGCGAGCAGGGCCTGGTACTGGCGCACCAGACAGGCATCCGTCTGCGTGAGGATGCGCACGAAATCCTCCACCGACAGGCTCTCCAGCTCCACCCTGATCGGGAAACGCCCCTGCAGCTCGGGGATCAGGTCGCTCGGCTTGGACAGGTGGAACGCACCGCTGGCGATGAACAGCACATGATCGGTCTTGATCATGCCGTACTTGGTCGACACCGTCGTGCCCTCCACGAGCGGCAGCAGGTCGCGCTGCACGCCCTGGCGCGACACGTCGGCACCCTGCACGTCCGAACGCGCGGCGATCTTGTCGATCTCGTCGAGGAACACGATGCCGTTCTGCTCCACCGCGCGGATCGCCTCCGCCTTCACTTCCTCGTCGTTGATCAGGCGCACGGCTTCCTCGTCGGCCAAGGCCTTCAGCGCCTCGCCGATCTTCATCTTGCGCAGCTTCTTCTTGCCGCCGCCCAGGTTCTGGAACATGCCCTGGATCTGCTGCGTGAGCTCCTCCATGCCCGGAGGCGCGAAGATCTCCGCGGTCATCGCATGCGCGGCGACCTCGATCTCGATCTCCTTGTCGTCGAGCTCGCCCTCGCGCAGCTTCTTGCGGAATTTCTGCCGCGTCGCCGTGTCCTGCGGCTCCGGATCGGCCGCGAAGCCGACCGGGCGCGCCGGCGGCAGCAACGCGTCGAGCACACGGTCTTCGGCCGCATCCATCGCCCGGTCGCGCACCGTCTTCATCGCCCGCTCGCGTCCGTCCTTGATCGCGATCTCCACCAGATCACGGATGATCGTCTCGACATCGCGCCCGACATAGCCCACTTCCGTGAACTTCGTCGCCTCGATCTTGATGAAGGGCGCATTCGCCAGGCGTGCGAGCCGGCGCGCGATCTCGGTCTTGCCGACACCCGTCGGCCCGATCATGAGAATGTTCTTGGGCGTGATCTCGCTGCGCAGCGGCTCCTCCACCTGCGCACGCCGCCAGCGGTTGCGCAGCGCGATTGCAACGGCCTTCTTGGCCTTGCCCTGTCCGACGATGTGCTTGTCGAGTTCGGAGACGATCTCCGGCGGCGTCATCTGCGTCATCCCTCGATCACCTCGATCACGTGGCTCTGATTGGTATAAATGCACAGATCGCCCGCGATCTGCAGTGACTTCTTCACGATCTCCTCGGGCGCAAGCTCGGTATTTTCCAGCAGCGCGCGCGCCGCCGACTGCGCATAGGCGCCGCCGCTGCCGATCGCCACGATCCCCTGCTCGGGCTCCAGCACGTCGCCGTTGCCGGTGATGACCAGCGAATTGTCGCGGTCCGCCACCGCCAGCATCGCCTCCAGGCGCCGCAGCACGCGGTCAGTGCGCCAATCCTTGGCGAGCTCCACCGCGCTGCGCAGCAGGTTGCCCTGATGCTTCTCCAGCTTCGCCTCGAAGCGCTCGATCAGCGTGAACGCGTCGGCCGTGCCGCCCGCGAAACCCGCGAGGATCTTGCCCTGATAGATCGGCCGCACCTTGCGGGCGGTCGCCTTGATGACGATGTTGCCCAGCGTGACCTGGCCGTCGCCTCCCAGCGCGACACGATTGCCGCGGCGCACCGAGAGGATCGTGGTGCCGTGATACTGTTCCATTGGATATTCCTCGAATCGGAGGGGGATGGCGAAGCGGTCAGCTGCGCAGCAGCACCACCGCGACCTGATCGACGCCCATCACCCGCAGCAGCGCCGCAACCATCGCGTTCACATTGCGCAACACGACCGTCTTACCCTGCGCCTGCAGCGTTGCAAGAATGTTGAAAAGCGTGCCGGCGCTGACGAAATCGATACGACGCAGCTGACCGCAGTCGACTTCCACGCTCTGCTGGCTGCTCGCGTGCGCAGCCAGCTTGCGGATCTTCTCCACCGCCGCACTGGTGATCTCGCCGTCGAGCACGAAATCGTTGTTGGCCGGCGCGTCCAGATCGAGCGCAACCTCCTGGACCGCCGTCGTCGAGGCCGCCTGAGCGGCCCGCGCCTCCCAGGACGGCGGCGACTCCTCGAAGGTGATCGCGTAATCCACCGCCAGGTTCTCGAACCGCTCCTGCTCGCCGGTGTGCTGCAACATCTCCAGCAGCAGCAGCCAGATATCGCGCCCGCTCGGCTCGCCCGTGCGCACCTGCCCCGCCAGCATCTCCGCGAGCTGGCCGCAGTTCAGCAGCGAGACCTTCACCCGCTCTCCCGCGAGCTCGCGCAGCACGTTGCGGAACAGCGTGCAGCCGTTTTCATCGACCGAGCGCAGGCGCCCCAGATCGATGCGGATGGCGCCGCTCTTCTTGCCGATGACGGCGATCTGCTGGAACTGGTTCGCGGCCTGCCCGGACAGGCTGCCCGACATGTTCACCATCGGTGCCGCGTTCGAGCGCACGTGCTCCTGCGCACTCGACAGGTCCGTCCATGGCGGGGGCGACCTCTCGAAACGCGTCGCGTAATCCAGCACCCGAGCCTCGAACCGCTGGCGCTGCCCGGTCAGGCGGTACAGGTCCAGCAGCATCATCCACAGGCCTTCGCCCGCATGGCCGCCCTGACCGTCCAGCACCGCATTGAGGGCCGCCTCCGCCTCCACCGTATTCCCGTTCGCGTACAGCACGGCTGCTTCCTCGTAGGCGGCACCGATGCCGGCCCCCATCTCCTGCACCTCGACCTGCCCGGCGCAATGCGCCAGGGCGTGCGTCGGGTCGCCGACCGAGAAATCCAGCTTGGACAACTCGGGCGGCTCCACCTGGGGCGCCGCGGATGACGGCGCCGCGCCGGGCGACGCACCTGACGGCTGAGTGCCGGGAGCGGGCTTCTTGCCGAAGAATGGAAGAACCACGTTACGACCTGTGCGAACGGAGATGGACTAGTCGGGGATGCGGAAGGATAGCATTTCGGGCGCACCTCTTGCGCCCCAGTCGCGACGCGGCCGTCCGCACCTTACCTTTTGCAAAACAGTACCGGCGCCGCAGATGTAACAGACAGCGCACCGTCGGCTAGAATGTTGCGATGCACACACCTTGCCCGTCGTCGATCTCCGGCGAAAACCACGTATTTTCACTGCCTGTCCGCGTGTATTACGAGGACACTGACGCCGCCGGAGTCATCTACTACGCCAACTACCTGCGTTACTGCGAGCGCGCGCGCACCGAATGGCTGCGCGCGGCAGGCTTCGAACAGCAGGCCCTGCTGACCGAACAGCGCATCGGCTTCGTCGTCCGCTCCGTCGCCGGCGATTATCTGTCAGCAGGAATGCTCGATGATGCGTTACACGTCACGACCGGGGTCGAAACGCTGCGCGGCGCCAGCATGGTGTTCGTGCAGAAGGTGATGCGCGGCGACGAAGTCCTGTTTCGCGGCCGCTTCGTCATCGCCTGTGTCGACCTCGACCGCAAACGCCCAACCCCGCTCCCCGCAGACATGCGCACAAAACTGGAAAAACTCGTACAAGCATGACCGTCTCCCACGATCTCTCGATCATCAGCCTCATCAGCCAGGCCAGCGTCCTGGTCCAGATCGTCATGGCCCTGCTCGCAGGCCTGTCGCTCGTTTCCTGGTACTGGATCTTCCGCAAGTCATTCCAGATCCGCTCCGCGCGCAGCAAGACCAACGGCTTCGAGCGCGACTTCTGGAGCGGCGGCGACCTCAACTCGCTGTTCCAGTCGGCCGCCGCCGCGCGCCACGAAACCGGCGGCATGGAGCGCATCTTCGAGTCGGGCTACCGCGAATTCACCAAGCTGCGCAGCAAGAGCCACGACAACGCCTCGATCATCGACGGCGCACGGCGCGCGATGCGTGCGACCTACCAGCGCGAGGTCGACGACCTCGAGGCACACCTCGCCTTCCTCGCCTCGGTCGGTTCGGTGTCCCCGTACATCGGCCTGTTCGGCACCGTGTGGGGCATCATGAACGCCTTCCGCGGCCTGTCGAACGTCAGCTCCGCGACGCTGGCGAACGTCGCGCCGGGCATTGCGGAGGCGCTCGTCGCCACCGCGATCGGCCTCTTCGCCGCGATCCCCGCGGTGGTCGCGTACAACCGCTTCGCGCACGACATCGACCGCATCAGCATCCGCTTCGAGAGCTTCATGGAAGAGTTCTCGAACATCCTGCAGCGCCAGTTGCGCTGAGCGGGAGGACACACCGATGCGCCAACGTCGCCTGATGAACCAGATCAACGTCGTGCCCTACATCGACGTGATGCTGGTGCTGCTCGTGATCTTCATGGTCACGGCACCGATGATCCAGACCGGCAACGTCGAGCTCCCCACCGTGGGCGGCGTGCCGCAACCACCCGCCGAAGCGATGCTCGTCGTGGTCAAGCAGGACGGCTCGCTCGCCCTCAAGATCACGAGCGGCTCGACCGAACGCAACCTGAGCAGCGCCGAGCTCCTGCGCGAGCTGCGCAGCGCGCTTGAACGCAATCCGCAGCAATCTGTCGTGATCGCCGCCGACAAACGCGTCTCCTACGAAAAAGTGATGGATACGCTCAACGGCCTGCGCCAGGCCGGCATCCAGAAAGTCGGACTGCAGACGAAGGCCGGCAGCAGCTGATGAAAGACACGCACCTTGACCTGCAGCGCGACGAGCCCGGCAAGTGGGCCTCGATGGCGCTGACGGTCGTCGTTCACCTGGGCCTCGCCGCCTTTCTGATCTTCGGCATCCGCTGGCAAAGCAGCCCGCCCGCGGCGCTCGAGGTCGAGCTCGTCGCACCGCCATCCCAGCCGGCACCGCCCCCCGTGTCGCAGCCGGAGCCCAAACCCGAACCGAAGCCGGAACCCAAACCCGAGCCGCCCAAGCCCCAGCCGAAGCCGGAACCCAAACCCGAGCCGAAGCCGGAACCCAAACCCGAGCCGAAACCGGAGCCGAAGCCGGACATCGCAACCAAGGCCCCGGAGGTCAAGAAACCGCCCAAACCCGAGCCGGAACCGAAAAAGCCGGAACCCAAGCCCGAGCCCAAGAAGCCCGAGCCGAAGCCGGAACCGAAGAAACCGGAAGCGAAGCCCGAGCCCAAGCCGATCACACCACCGAAGGACGATTACCTTGCGCAGAAGCTCGCGCAGGAAGCGGCACAGACGCGCGCCCGCTCGGATCTCGAGCGCATGATGCGCGATGACGCGGCGCGCGCCTCGGCTGCGCGCACGAAGGAGGTCGGCGACGCCTACCAGAATGCCATTCGCACCAAGGTGCGCGGCAACCTGCTGCGCCCGCCGGGCCTGAGCGGCAACCCCGAGGCCGTATTCGAGGTCGACCAGCTCCCGAGCGGCGAAGTGCTCGCGATCCGCCTGAAGCGCTCATCGGGAATCCCGTCCCTAGACGACGCCATCGAGCGCGCGATCCGTCGCTCGAGCCCGCTGCCGCTGCCCAAGGACCCGGGCATGTTCGAGCGCACGCTCGAACTGCGCTTCCGCCCGCTCGAAGAATAAGGGAACCAATTCGAAACAGTTTCGATCTTTACGCATCGTGATCGACTCCATTCGTTATACTTTCGCTTTAGGCAAGCCCCAGCCATGAGAAAACTCATCTCCACCTACCGCCTGCTCATCGCTGCTGCGCTGACCGTCGTCAGCGCCGTCGCGCATGCGCAGCTGTCGATCGAGATCACGGGGGCCGGCGCAAGCCGCTTCCCGGTCGCGATCCCCGTGTTCGAAAACGAAGGCACCTTGCCCCGCGGCGTCACCGACGTCGTGCGCGCCGACCTCGAGCGCAGCGGCCTCTTCAGCCTCGTCGACATGGGCATCGCCGCGCTGCCCGTCACCGCCGCGCCCGACATGGCCTCGATCCGCGGCCGTGGCGCGGACGCCGTGCTCACCGGCAGCATCTACCAGCAGGGCGACGGCCGCTTCGAAGTTCGCTTCCGTCTCTTCGACACGCAGAAGCAGACCGAACTGGGCGGGCTGTCGATGCGCATGGCACCGGCCCAGAACCGCGCCATCGGCCACAAGATCGCCGACTTCGTGTACGAGAAGCTCACCGGCCAGCCCGGCTACTTCTCGACCCGCATCGCCTACGTCGTCAAGAGCGGCCCGACGGCTGCCCCGCGCTACGAACTGCAGATCGCCGACGCCGACGGCATGAACGCCGCGACCGCCCTGGCCTCGCGCGAACCCATCATCTCGCCCGCCTGGGCGCCGGACGGCCAGCGCATCGCCTACGTCTCGTTCGAGGCCAAGAAGCCGGTCGTGTACGTGCATACGCTGGCCACCGGCCAGCGCCAGGTGGTCGCCAACTTCAAGGGCTCCAACTCCGCCCCCGCTTGGGCACCGGACGGCCAGCGCCTCGCCGTCGTGCTCACCAAGGACGGCCAGTCGCAGCTCTACGTCCTCAATGCCGACGGCTCCGGCGTGCGCCGCCTCGCCACTTCGCCCGGCATCGACACCGAACCCGCATGGTCGCCCGACGGCGAGTGGATCTACTTCACTTCCGATCGCGGCGGCAGCCCGCAGATCTACCGTACCTCCGCAAGCGGCGGCAGCGCCCAGCGCGTGAGCTTCGATGGCAGCTACAACGTGACCCCGCGCCCCTCGGCCGACGGCACGAGCCTCGCCTTCATCACGCGCAACAGTGGACGCTTCCAGGTGGCCATCATGGACCTCGCCACCCGCCAGACCACGATCCTCACCGACTCGGCGCGTGACGAGTCGCCCAGCTTCGCGCCCAACGGCCGCATGATCCTCTACGCCACCGAAACCGGCGGGCGGGGAGTGCTTGCGGCCGTTTCGTCCGACGGCCGGGTGAAGCAGCGCCTGTCGGTGCAGGCTGCCGACGTCCGCGAGCCCTCCTGGGGCCCGCAGGTCCGGTAACTCCCTCCCGCAAAAAGCAACACTGTTCGACTAGATCAGGAAACCCCATGAAAAAAGTGCTCGTCCCCGCCA
Source organism: Aromatoleum evansii (assembly GCF_012910805.1). Lineage (GTDB taxonomy): Bacteria > Pseudomonadota > Gammaproteobacteria > Burkholderiales > Rhodocyclaceae > Aromatoleum > Aromatoleum evansii. The sequence goes on along the minus strand of NZ_WTVK01000050.1, from coordinate 16,629 downwards.
TCCTGGCAACCCTTCTCGCCGCGTGCAGCAGCACCGGCACCTTCGACCAGCCCGCCGGCGGCGCAGCCGTCGACGACCGCAGCAAGGGCGCCGGCTCCGGCGTCGCCACCGTGACCGCCCCGAGCGCGTCCGGCTCCGGCATCGCCGCGCTGACCGACCCGAACAACATCCTGTCCAAGCGCAGCGTGATGTTCGACTTCGACAGCTACGTGATCCGCGACGATGCCCGCCCGCTGGTCGAGGCGCACGCCAAGTTCCTCGTGCAGAACCCGCAGATGAAGATGCTCATCCAGGGCAACGCCGACGAGCGCGGCAGCCGCGAGTACAACCTCGCCCTCGGCCAGAAGCGTGCCGACGCCGTGCGCAAGGCCCTGAGCCTGCTCGGCGCCAAGGAGACGCAGATCGAGTCCGTCAGCCTGGGCGAGGAAAAGCCGCGCTGCACGGAAGCGACGGAAGCCTGCTTCGCGCAGAACCGTCGCGGTGACATGCTCTACTCGGGCGAATTCTGATGAAGCGCCTCCTGCCGCTCGCTGTCGTTGCCGCCCTGTCGCACGTCGCGCCGTCATACGCGCTGTTCGACGACGAGGAGGCGCGGCGCGCAATCACCAACTTGCGCACCGACCTCACCCCCCGCATCGAACGGCTGGAGGCCAGCAGTCGCGGGCAGCTCGAACTGGCGAACCAGAACGAGCTGCTCCGCACCGAAGTATCGAAACTGCAGGGACAACTCGAAGTCCTCCTGCACGAGATCGAATCGCTGAAGCAGCGCCAGCGAGACTTCTACGTCGATCTCGACAACCGCGTGCGCAAGCTCGAGTCCGCACCCGTGGCCGCCGCTGCGGAAGCCCCCGCGGTCGACCCTGCCGCCGAGTCGCGCGACTACGAAGCCGCCCTGAACCTGCTCAAGGACGGCAAGTACAAGGAAGCGCAGACCGCCTTCGACCAGTTCATCAAGCACTACCCGCGCAGCGCCGTGCAGCCCGGCGCGCACTTCTGGGCGGGGAATGCCGCACTGCAGGCGAAGGACGTCGCCGTCGCCAACAACTACTTCAAGAGCGTGCTGACGAACTGGCCGAACGACCCCGTCGCCCCCGACGCCATGCTCGGCATCGCCAACTGCCAGCAGGCCCTGGGTGACGCCAAATCGTCGCAGGAAACATTGAAGAAGCTCGTCGAGCGCTTCCCCGACAGCTCGGCAGGCAAGGCGGCCAAGCAGCGCCTCGCGCGCAAACCCTGAACTCCGCATGACGCAGTCCGAAACCGCGAGCCCCAGGCTGCGGATCACTGAAATATTCGCTTCGATCCAGGGCGAGTCGACACGCGTCGGCCTGCCCACGGTCTTCGTGCGCCTGACCGGCTGCCCGCTGCGCTGCAGCTGGTGCGACACGGAATACGCCTTCCAGGGCGGCGAAAACCGCAGCATCGCCGACGTGTGCGACGCGGTCGCCGCGCACGGCATACGGCACGTGTGCGTCACCGGCGGCGAGCCGCTGGCGCAGAAATCCTGCCTCGCCCTGCTCACGGCATTGAGCGACGCCGGCTTCTCGGTGTCGCTGGAAACGAGCGGCGCGCTCGACATCGCCGCCGTCGACCCGCGCGTGTCGCGCATCATGGACCTCAAGGCCCCGGGCTCGGGCGAGGTTGCGCGCAACCGCTGGGAGAACCTCGCCCACCTCGCCGCGCACGACGAGATCAAGATCGTCCTCGCCGACGAAGCCGATTACGCCTGGGCCAAGGCGCAGATCGCACTGCACCGTCTCGCCGAACGCTGCACCGTGCTGCTCTCGCCGGTGCAGGGCAGACTCGACCCCACCCTGCTCGCCGAATGGATCGTGCGCGACCGCCTGCCGGTGCGCTTCCAGCTCCAGCTGCACAAGATCCTGTGGAACGACGCCCGGGGACGCTGAGCCCCCCGGGCCGCGCCTTTCAGCATTCGCCATCCCCTGAGCCCATCGCCATGATCGACCACCCCAAGCGCGCAGTCATCCTGCTGTCCGGCGGACTGGATTCCGCCACCTGCCTCGCGATCGCGCGCGACATGGGCTTCGAGACCTATGCGCTTTCGGTCGCCTACGGCCAGCGCCACGCCGCCGAACTCGCGGCCGCTCGCCGCGTCGCCGCATCGCTGGGGGCGCGCGAGCATCGCGTCGCGAGCGTGGAACTGGGCCAGTTCGGCGGCTCGGCCCTGACGGACGAAAAGATCCCCGTGCCCGTCGAAGGCAGCACTGCCGGCATCCCCGTGACCTACGTCCCCGCGCGCAACACCGTGATGCTGTCGATCGCGCTCGCCTGGGCCGAGGTACTCGGCGCGAACGACATCTTCGTCGGCGTCAATGCGGTCGACTATTCCGGCTATCCGGATTGCCGCCCCGAATTCATCGCCGCCTTCGAAACGATGGCGAACCTCGCGACCAAGGTCGGCATTGAAGGTGCACGCCTCAGGATCCACGCCCCGCTGATCTCACTGTCCAAGGCCGACATCATCCACCGCGGGAGCGCACTGGGCGTCGATTACAGCCAGACAGTGTCGTGCTACCAGGCCGACGACGCCGGCCATGCCTGCGGCAGGTGCGACGCGTGCCGCCTGCGGCGCGCCGGATTCGAGGCTGCGGGACTTCCCGACCCCACGCGCTACGCCTGAGACCCGGGTGTTCAGGGTGGTTCTTCCGATGACGTGAATTTATTCCTTCGTCCTAACCGAGGATTTGAAGGATACTGCTCTGTTGCATCCTGCACCCTTTGATCTAGGTCAGCCCTGCTCGCTGAAAGGTTTCGTAACATCTCCCCCATGGGCGGTGCCGCCTTTCGGGGGATCTTTCGATGCGTTTCAGGTTAGTTCGGTACTTCACGCTTGCCAGCCTCGGCATGTTCGGCCTCGTCGCACTGAGCCTGATCTACTTCGAGCGCGAACAAAGCCAGTTCTACAAGCAGACGAACGACGAGCAGCTGGCGTTCTTCGGCGATGTGCAGCAATCCTTCGCCAAGCAGCAGGAAGACGCCGCGCGGCGCGACCTGCTGACGATTCACGAGGCGGGCAACGTCAACCTCACCCGCCTTTTCGCCAACGCCCTCTGGGAGCGTGACTTCGCGCCTTTCGTCGCGCAGGTCCAGGCCATCGACGTCACGGGCTGCCAGGCGATTGCCGACGTCACCGACGACAAGGGCAAGAAAGCCGCCCCGCCCGAGAAGAAGGCCTGCTTCGCCGATATCGGCAAGCGCATCATGGCCCTGCCCGGCTTCAAGGCGATCGACGCCAAGGTGTTCGACTCGATGAAGAAGAGCACCGTGTTCAAGATCAAGGTGTTCGACCTGCGCGGAATCACCGTGTATTCGTCCGAGCACGCCCAGATCGGCGAGGACAAGAGCTTCAACGCCGGCTGGCGCAGCGCGGCCTTCGACGGCGTGCCCAAGAGCGAGCTCACCCACCGCGGCAAGTTCAGCGCCTTCGAGGGCGTCGTCGAGAACCGCGACCTGATCGGCAGCTACCTCCCGGTGCTGGAGCCCGGCTCCTCGCGCATCGTCGGCGTGTTCGAGGTTTACTCCGACGTGACGCCCTTCCTGAAGCAGATCCAGCAGACCTCGGGACAGATCCGCAGCACCGCGACCGATAACCAGAAGAAGCTCGGCGAAGCCGCGGCGGCCAACCAGGACGCAGTCGACGCCACGTCCTATCGCCAGCTCGCAACGATCGCAGGCCTTCTCCTGCTGCTCTTCGCGGCGCTGCTCGTAATCGTGCGGCGCGCCGAAAAGATCATCCAGCAGCAGGAAGCCGACCGCGCCCACGCGCACCAACAGCTCGCGCAGTCGGAAAAGATGGCCTCGCTCGGCCAGATGGTCGCCGGCGTCGCGCACCAGCTCAACACCCCGCTCGCGTTCTCGCAGAACAACATCCTGATGGTCAAGGACGCGCTGCAGAGCATGGAACTGCCGATGAAGGTCGCCGGCAGGCTCTCCTCCATCCTCGAGGACGTCGACGGCGACAAGGTCACGATCAAGGTGTCGCAGCTCAAGGCAAACCTCGATAAGCTGCAGGAGGGCAATGTCGACGTCACCATGCTGCAGGAGATGCTCAAGGACGTGCTCGGCGGCATCGACCAGATGTCCGAACTGGTCGTGAACCTGCGCGACTTCACCCGCCTCGACCGGGCGGCGACAACCAACGCCGACCTCAACAAGGCACTGCACACGGTCGCCTACATCGCACAGACGGTGCTCCCGAAGAACATCGAACTCGTCGAGGAGTACGGCCAGCTGCCCAGCGTGGAATGCAATCCTTCGCAGCTCAACCAGGTATTCCTGAACCTCATCAACAACGCCGCCCAGGCGATCGAAGGCCCGGGGCGCATCCGCATCCGCAGCTTCGCGGAAGGCGACCAGGTCCACGTCGAGGTCCAGGACAACGGCCGCGGCATCCCCGACGATGTGCTGCCGCACATCTTCGACCTCTATTACACGACCAAGCCCGCCGGCGAAGGCACCGGACTCGGCCTCGCGATTGCGCGTAACATCGTCACCGAACACGGCGGCGACATCACCGTCAGCACGCGCATCGGTGTCGGCACGACCTTCACCGTCACCTTGCCGGTGCGCCAAGAGGCACCTCTGGCGCAGGCCGCCTGACACAGGCAGGAGAAACCCATGACACGACTGGCCGGCAAGGTACTCTGCGTCGACGACGAACCGGGCATCGTCCGCTCGCTCCAGTGGCTGCTGCAGAAGCAGTTCGAGGTGTTCACCGCAACCAGTGGCGCCGAGGCGCTCGAGCTCGTCAAACAGCACGACTTCGACGTCGTCATCAGCGACCAGCGCATGCCGGTGATGACCGGCGTCGAGGTCCTGCGCGAAGTGCGCAAGCTCTCGCCGCGCACGATGCGCATCCTGCTGACCGGCTACTCGGACATGCAGGCGATCGTGCGCTCGGTGAACGAGAGCGAGGTATTCCGCTTCATCAACAAGCCGTGGAACATCTCGGAACTGCCCAAGGTGGTCGCCCAGGCGATCACGATCGCCAAGACCCAGCCCGTCGAGACACCGGCCGCCGAGATCCCCGAGGATGCACCCATCATCGCCAACGGCGAACGCATCCTCGTCATCGACGACGACCCCGAGATGGGGCGCGCCGTTGCCGACCTCGTCGGCGCCAGCGCAAAAGTCTCGTACACACGCAACCTTGCCGACGCGGTGGGCATCCTCAACAACGAGGACGTGTCGGTGATCATTTCCGAGACGCGCGTCGGCACCATCGATGCGACACGCCTCGTGCGCCTGATGAAGAGCAAGCACCCGGAGATCGTTACCGTGATGCTCACCGGCGAGAGCGACGCCGACACCATCACGACACTGATCAACCAGGGCCAGATCTATCGCTTCGTTCCCAAGCCCATCCGCACGGGATACCTGAAGCTCGTGCTGCAGTCGGCGCTGCGCAAGCACGGCGCGCTCGTCAGCGACCCGGCGTTGACCTTCCGCCACGCGGTGGAGACCACCTCGGCCGGCGCCATGGAGTCCCTGATTTCCGATGTCGAGCGGGCTGCACCGCAGGCCGAAACCGCCGCTGCGGCCAAGGGCGGAGGCTTCATGGCGTCCCTCGGCGCAGGGTTCCGCCGCCTCTTCGGAGCGGGCTGAAGTAATTTCTGTCACAATTGCTTGACGGACCTCGAACGCTTGCATAGAATTCGGGTCCTTCTGCACGGGGGTCGTTAGCTCAGTTGGTAGAGCAGCGGACTTTTAATCCGTTGGTCGCTGGTTCGAATCCAGCACGGCCTACCACCGCAAGGTGGAGCATCCTGCAGATGGCATCGGGGGGTATAGCTCAGTTGGTAGAGCAGTTGACTCTTAATCAATTGGTCCTAGGTTCGAGTCCTAGTGCCCCCACCAGATACCGAGAAGGCCGGCTCCTGCAGCTGGCCTTTTTGCTTTTCGGCTCCCTCGCGCATCACCCGGCGATGCGGGCATATGACGATAAGCAAATCCTGTTCAGCCCGGCTTCGGCATAATATCCGGATGTGCACGAGAGGCGGATCATGACGGCCATTCAGGACTCCGGGCAGCTTGCCCACATCGTCTTCCAGAACGCAGCAGAAGGCATCGCGATCACCGATCCCCAGGGACGCATCCTGGCGGTCAATGACGCATTCACCGCACTGACCGGATACCCGGCCGCCGACGTCCTCGGCAGGACCCCGGCCATGCTCCGCTCGGGGCGCCACGGGCGCGAGTTCTATGCGCGCATGTGGCTCGCGCTGCGCGACGAAGGCCGCTGGCAGGGCGAAATATGGAATCGCCGCAAAAACGGCGAGATCTACCCCGAATGGCTGTCGATCAGCACGGTGCGCAACGACGCCGGCGAGATCCTGCATTACGTCGGCGTGTTCACCGACATCGGCCGGATCATGGCGGAGCAGGAGAAGCTGCGCGACCTCGCCTACCACGACCCGCTCACCCGCCTGCCGAACCGCATGCTGCTGCGCGACCGTTTCGAGCAGGCGGCGCGGCGCAGCCTGCGTGATGCGCGCCAGCTCGCGGTACTCATGATCGAGGTGACGCCGCAAGGCAAGGTGCCGAACGATCCCTTCCTCGTCGCCGCTTCCGAGCAGCTCGCAATGCACTTGCGCGAAACCGACACGCTCGCGCGCTACGGCGAGAACGAGTTCCTGGTGCTGATCGAGGGCATCAACGGCCCGCGCGACGCCAGCGTGACGGCCGACCAGTTGCTCAAGGCGCTGGAACGACCGCTCACCGTTGACGGCATCGACGTCTACGCCGGCGCGAATGTCGGCATCAGCCTTTACCCCATGGACGGCTACACGCTGGACGACCTGGCGACCGCCGCAGATGCGGCGATGCTGCAGGCGCGCAGCCACGACCGCCACGGCTACCGCTTTTACTCCGCCGAAATGACGGCCTTCGCCAACGAGCGCGCGACGATCGAGACGCAACTGCGCCGCGCCATCGCCAGCGGCGCGCTGGAGCTCCACTTCCAGCCGCTGTTCGACGTCGCGGGCAGTTCGGTGCTCGGCGTCGAGGCGCTGGTGCGCTGGACCGACCCCGAGCTGGGCGCCGTCGAACCCGAGCGCTTCGTGCCGATCGCCGAGGACAACGGACTCATCCACCCGCTCGGCGAATGGGTGATGCGCCGTGCCTTCACGCAGTTCGTCGCGTGGCAGGCAGCCGGTGTCGCGCCGCCGGTGCTGTCACTGAACATCTCGGCACGACAGCTCGAACGCATCGACTTCGTCGACAGCGTCGCCGCGCTGGTGGCCGAGACCGGGATCTCGCCGCAGTCGCTGGAGTTCGAGTTCCGCGAATCGGTGCTCTCCGACGTCGCCTATGTCGTGCCCGCCCTCGAGGCACTCGACCAGATGGGCATCCGGCTGTCGATCGACGGTTTCGGGACGGGCTTTTCGCCGCTCGGAAACCTCAAGACCTTGCCGATATCGAAGCTCAACATCGACCGCAGCTTCGTGAGCGGCATCGGCCGCAACCAGGGCAACGACACGATCGTGCGCACCGTGCTGGGCGTCGCGCGCACTTTGGGGCTGCGGGTGATCGCCGAAGGCGTGGAGACCGAGGACCAGGCCGCATTCCTGCGCAACGAAGGCTGCGACGAGTTCCAGGGGCACCTCTACGGCCAGGCGATGAAGGGCGAAGACTTCGTGCGCCGTTTCGCGCAACGCCGGACTTGAGTACTTTCTTCGCACGCAGGGCGCCGCAGTCGCACATTCCAGACCGGAAGCGTTTGGTGCGTCTAGCGGATTTGGGTACATTGGCGCCCATCGCCATCAGGACTCCCACGGCCGGCAACGGCCGCCCATCCCGACAGGCGCCGGCAACGGCGTCATCGATCAACTACTCCAATAAAGAGGAAAATCGTGTCGAACAGTCCATATGACCAAGGTCTGGGCAAGAACGCGGCGAACTACGTGCCGCTCTCGCCCCTGAGCTACCTCGAGCGCTCGGCCTACGTGTACCCGCAGCGCACCTCGGTGGTCCACGGCGACCGCTCCTTCACCTGGGCACAGACCTACGAACGCTGCCGCCGTCTGGCCAGCGCACTGGTGCAGAAGGGCGTGGGACGCGGCGACACCGTCGCGGTGATGCTGCCCAACGTGCCGGCGATGTACGAAGCGCACTTCGGCGTGCCCATGACCGGCGCAGTGCTCAACACGCTGAATACGCGCCTCGACCCGGAAGCCATCGCCTTCATGCTGGCGCACGGCGAGGCGAAGGTGCTGATCACCGACCCCGAGTTCGCCGCGACGATCCGTCGCGCGCTTGAACTGCTCGACGGCCCCAAGCCCGTCATCATCGACGCCCTGGATGCCGAGTATCCCGGCACCGACCGGTGCGGCGAGATCGAGTACGAGGACTTCATCGCCGGCGGCGATCCGGCCTATGAGTGGCACCTGCCGCAGGACGAGTGGGACGCGATCGCGCTGAACTACACCTCGGGGACGACGGGCAACCCCAAGGGGGTCGTGTACCACCACCGCGGCGCCTACCTGAACGCCGCCTCGAACATCATCAGCTGGGGCATGCCGCAGCACGCGGTGTATCTATGGACGCTGCCGATGTTCCACTGCAACGGCTGGTGCTTCCCGTGGACGATGGCGGCCAACGCGGGCATCAACGTGTGCCTGCGCAAGGTCGACGTCGCGCTGATCTGCGAGCTGATCCGCAAGCACAAGGTCAGCCACTTCTGCGGCGCGCCGATCGTGCACGGCATGCTGATCAATGCGCCAGAAGGCATGCGCGCGGGCATCGAGCACAAGGTGTCGGCGCTGATCGCCGGCGCCGCGCCTCCGGCCGCAATCATCGAGGGCATGGAGCGTATCGGCTTCGACATCACCCACGTGTATGGCCTGACCGAGACCTACGGCCCGGCGTCGGTGTGCGCGAAGCACCCGGAATGGGATGAACTGCCGATCGCCAACCGCGCAGAACGCAACGGCCGCCAGGGCGTGCGCTACCACATGCAGGAAGCGATCACGGTGCTCAACCCCGAGACGATGGAGCCCGTGCCGGCCGACGGCGAGACGATGGGCGAGCTGATGTTCCGCGGCAACCTCGTCATGAAGGGCTACCTGAAGAACGAGAAGGCCAGCGCGGAAGCCTTCGCGGGGGGCTGGTTCCACACCGGCGACCTGGGCGTGATGCAGCCCGACGGCTACGTGAAGATCAAGGACCGTTCCAAGGACGTGATCATCTCGGGCGGCGAGAACATTTCGTCGCTGGAGGTCGAGGAGGTCCTGTATCGCCATCCGGCAGTGCTGACGGCGGCGGTGGTAGCGAAGCCCGACGCGAAGTGGGGCGAGGTGCCGGCGGCCTACGTCGAGGTCAAGGAAGGCGTCGCGGTGACGGCGGACGACATCATCGCGCATTGCCGCGAACACCTCGCGCGCTACAAGGTGCCGAAGTACGTCGAGTTCTGCGTGCTGCCCAAGACCTCGACGGGCAAGATCCAGAAGTTCGTGCTGCGCGAGCAGGCGAAATCGGTGTCCGCGATCGAGTAACGCGCGACTGCCGCCAGGTCTCCGCGAAGGCCGCCGTTGCGCAAGCAGCGGCGGCCTTTTTCTTCATGCGCCGCGTGCGGATCGAGCAGGCATGCGGGTTCACCCCTAGGCGGCATGCATTGACGCCCCCCGGCACGGGTGTTAACTTGTGCCGACCGTGATCAAGGATACATATCGCTGCAACATGGATTCTTATAATCCATGTACCGCCGTCCTTGCAGGCTCCGCTACGACGCAACGTGTTTGAACCGGCACCCCGCTGCCGGCGCAGTTCAGCTTCGACCCACAGAGAGAGGCAGGATCTGAAAGACGCGATGAGCACGGACTACATCCTTCAAACGACCGACCTCACGAAGGAGTTCAAGGGCTTCGTCGCGGTCGACAAGGTCAACCTCCAGGTGCAGCGCGGCACGATCCATGCCCTGATCGGCCCCAACGGCGCGGGCAAGACGACGGTCTTCAACCTGCTGACCAAGTTCCTCACACCCACCCGCGGCACGATCCGTTTCAACGGCATCGACATCACCCCCGAGAAGTCCGCGCAGATCGCGCGCCGCGGGGTCGTGCGCTCCTTCCAGATCTCTGCGGTGTTCCCGCACCTGTCGGTGCTCGAGAACGTGCGCGTGGCGCTGCAGCGCAAGCTCGGCACGAGCTTCCATTTCTGGCGCTCCGCGCGCAGCCTCGACGTCCTGAACGGGCGCGCGATGGAACTGCTCGAGTCGGTCGACCTGCAGACCTTCGCCGACACGGTAACGGTGGAGCTACCCTACGGACGCAAGCGCGCACTGGAGATCGCGACGACCCTGGCGCTGGAACCCGAGCTGATGCTGCTCGACGAGCCGACCCAGGGCATGGGCCATGAGGACGTCGGGCGCGTGGCCGACCTGATCAAGCGCGTCGCGGCCAACCGCACGGTGCTGATGGTCGAGCACAACCTCGGCGTGGTCTCGCACATCTGCGACACGATCACCGTCCTGCAGCGCGGCGCCGTGCTCGCCGAGGGGCCTTACGACGTCGTCTCGGCCGATGCGCGCGTGCTGGAAGCCTACATGGGTACCGCACATGGCTAAAGCGAGCGCATTCACGCCCGATTCCGAGATGCTGCGGGTGAACGACCTGCACGCGTTCTACGGCGAGTCGCACATCCTGCACGGCATCGACTTCCAGGTGAACCGCGGCGAGCTGGTGACGCTGCTGGGGCGCAACGGTGCCGGCCGCACGACGACGCTGAAGGCCATCCTGGGCCTGGTCGGCCGCCGCAGCGGCTCGATCATGATCAACGGCCGCCAGGTCATCGACCTGCCGACGCACCGCATCGCGCACCTGGGCATCGGCTACTGCCCCGAGGAGCGCGGCATCTACGCGAGCCTCTCGACCGAGGAGAACCTGTTGTTGCCGCCCGCGGTGAACAGCACCGGGATGTCGCTCGACGAGATCTACGAGATGTTCCCCAACCTGAAGGAGCGGCGCAACAGCCCCGGCAGCCGGCTCTCGGGGGGCGAGCAGCAGATGCTGGCGATGGCGCGCATCCTGCGCACCGGCGCGCGCCTGCTGCTGCTCGACGAGATCACCGAGGGCCTCGCGCCGGTGATCGTGCAGGCGCTTGGCCGCGTCATCGCGCAGCTCAAGGAGAAGGGCCTGACCATCATCCTGGTCGAACAGAATTTCCGCTTTGCGGCGCCGCTCGCGGACCGCCACTACGTGATCGAACACGGTCGCATCGTCGAGATGGTGAGCAAGGACGAGCTCGATTCGAAGATGCCCCTGCTGCAAAAACTGCTGGGCGTCTGAGCCCCGGCACACGAGGAGGAGAGAGAGGATGAAGCGCAAGATTCTGGGTTCGGCAGTGGCCGCTGCCGTCGCGTTCGCACCGGCATTCACGCAGGCCGCTACCACCGTCAGCGACGGTGCGGTGAAGCTGGGCGTGCTCACCGACATGTCGGGCACCTACTCCGACCTCGCCGGCCCCGGCACGGTGGAGGCGACGAAAATGGCGGTCGAGGATTTCATCGCGAAGGAAAAACCCGACTTCAAGATCGAGGTCATCTCCGCCGACCACCAGAACAAGGCCGACATCTCGGCCAACAAGGCACGCGAGTGGTTCGACACGCAGAAGGTCGACACCATCGTCGACCTCGTGACGACCTCGACCGCGCTCGCGGTGATGAAGGTCGCCAACGAGAAGAACCGCATCTCGCTCGTGTCGGGCGCGGGCTCGACGCCGATCACCAACGAGCAGTGCAACGACACCACCGTGCACTGGACCTACGACACCTACTCGCTGCCGGTCGGCACCGCGAAGGCGGTCGTCAAGCAGGGCGGCAAGAACTGGTACTTCATCACCGCCGACTACGCCTTTGGCCATTCGCTCGAGAAGAACACCTCGGAGGTGGTCACCAAGAGCGGCGGCAAGGTGCTGGGCAGCGTTCGCCACCCCTTCCCGGGCAGCGACTTCTCGTCCTTCCTGCTCAGCGCGCAGGCCTCGGGCGCGCAGGTGATCGGGCTGGCCAACGCGGGCGCGGACACGATCAACTCGATCAAGCAGGCCAAGGAGTTCGGCATCACGCCCAAGCAGTCGCTCGCCGGCCTGCTGATGTTCATTTCCGACGTGCATAGCCTCGGTCTCGAGGCCACGGCGGGGATGTACCTGACGACGGGCTTCTACTGGGACTACAACGACGAGACGCGCACGTGGTCGAAGCGCTACTTCGAGAAGATGAAGCGCATGCCGACGATGGTTCAGGCCGGCAACTACTCGTCCGTCTATCACTACCTGAAGGCCGTGAAGGCCGCCGGCACCGACGAGGCCAAGGCGGTGATGGCGAAGATGCGCGAGATGCCGGTGAACGACTTCTTCGCCAAGAACGGCAAGGTGCGCGCCGACGGCCGCATGGTGCATGACATGTACCTCGCGCAGGTGAAGAAGCCGTCCGAGTCCAAGTATCCGTGGGACTACTACCACATCCGCGAAGTCATCAAGGGCGAGGACGCCTTCATCCCGCTGGCCGAGAGCAAGTGCCCGCTGGTCAAGAAGTAGGCACGCCAGCCCGGCCATGACCGTGAGGTGGTGAGCAGCACGCACGCGCACCACCTCGCGGCCGGCACCGACATCCGAGCGCGAGACCATGGACATCTTCGGCATTCCGATCCAGGCCCTGATGGGGCAGCTGCTGATCGGGCTCATCAACGGCTCGTTCTACGCGATCCTCAGCCTCGGGCTGGCGATCATCTTCGGCCTGCTCAACATCATCAACTTCGCGCACGGTGCGCTGTACATGATGGGGGCCTTCTGCGCGTGGATCGGCCTGAACTGGCTCGGGCTCAACTACTGGGTCGCGCTGATCGCCGTCCCCGTCGTCGTCGGGGCGTTCGGCATGCTGATCGAACGCACCATGCTCAAGCATCTGTACAAGCTGGACCACCTGTACGGCCTGCTGCTCACCTTCGGCCTCGCGCTGATCATCGAAGGGCTGTTCCGCTACCGCTTCGGCATTTCGGGCGAAAGCTACCCGGTCCCCGAGCTGCTCGCGGGCGGCTTCAACCTCGGCTTCATGTTCCTGCCGAAATACCGCGCCTGGGTCATCGCGGTGTCGCTGGTCGTGTGCTTCGGCAGCTGGTTCATCATCGAGCGCACGAAGCTCGGATCCTACCTGCGCGCAGGCACCGAAAACCCGCAGCTGCTGCAGGCCTTCGGCATCAACGTGCCGCTGATGATCACGCTCACCTACGGCTTCGGCGTCGCGCTCGCGGCCTTCGCCGGCGTGCTGGCAGCGCCGGTGCTGCAGGTGAACCCGGTGATGGGCTCCAACCTCATCATCGTCGTGTTCGCCGTCGTCGTCATCGGCGGCATGGGCTCGATCATGGGTTCGATCGTCACCGGCCTCGGCCTCGGCCTGATCGAAGGTCTGACCAAGGTGTTCTATCCGGAAGCTTCCGCGGTGGTGATCTTCGTCATCATGGGCATCGTGCTGCTACTGCGGCCGGCCGGACTGTTCGGACGGGAGCGATGAGCGCCATGCCGCGCCACCCCACAGCCTTGCCCCCCGCGCCCCACGGCGCCTCCGCACCGGGAATCGCATCATGAACGGCAAACACATCGGCTGGATCGTCCTGCTCCTGATCGGGCTGGTCGCGCCCTTCGTCGTCTACCCGGTGCTGGTGATGAAGATCCTGTGCTTCGCGCTGTTCGCCTGCGCCTTCAACCTGCTGCTCGGCTACACCGGCCTGCTGTCCTTCGGCCACGCGGCCTTCCTCGGTTCCGCCGGCTACATCTGCGGCTACGCGATGCAGGGGCTCGGCCTGTCGCCGGAACTGGGCCTGCTGGCCGGCAGCGCCGGCGCTGCCGTGCTGGGCTTCATCTTCGGCAGCCTCGCGATCCGCCGCGCCGGCATCTACTTCGCGATGATCACGCTCGCGCTCGCGCAACTGGTGTTCTTCCTCGCGCTGCAGTTCCCCTTCACCGGCGGCGAGGACGGCATGCAGGGCATTCCGCGCGGCCGCCTGTTCGGCCTCATCGATCTCGCCGACACGATGAACATGTATTTCTTCGTGCTCGCCGTGTTCCTGTTCGGTTTCTGGGTCATCGACCGCGCGATCGACTCGCCCTTCGGCCAGGTGCTGAAGGCGATCCGCGAAAACGAGCCACGCGCGATCTCGCTCGGCTACGACGTCGATCGCTACAAGCTGCTCGCCTTCGTGCTCTCGGCCGCGCTCGCGGGCCTCGCCGGCGCGACCAAGACGCTGGTGTTCCAGCTCGCCTCCCTCACCGACGTGCACTGGCACATGTCCGGCGAAGTCGTGCTGATGACCCTGCTGGGCGGCGTGGGCACCGTGTTCGGCCCCATCGTCGGCGCGACCATCGTCGTCAGCCTGCAGAACTACGGCGCGGAACTGGGCCAGTGGGTCACCGTGCTGACCGGCGTGATCTTCGTCGTGTGCGTGCTCGCCTTCCGCCGCGGCGTCGTCGGCGAAGTCGCACTGCTGATCAAGCGTTCGGGCATCCGCCCCTGACAACGACACCGGGAGTTCAACCCTGCTCGCCTGAGCTCCCGGCCGGACTCCAGTCGAAGCTGCCGCCGCTGCCGGCAAACAGCGGACGGGTCCCGCCCGGCGTCGCCCGCAGGAAGGCCCTCAGCTCGCCCGGTGCGAGCCCCTGCGGCGGCTTCGCATCGGCCGCCAGATGCCGCGCGTGCACGATCAGCTCGCCCCCGATGTCCGCCACGCTGCAGTGGATCGAAGCGACCGCCGCCTGCCGCGCCGCTTCCACCCCGGCAATCGCCGCCAGCAGTTTCTCGCGATGAGCCGCACGCGCCTTGCCCTGTTCCGACACCTGCGCCATCGCCTTCAGCACCGGCATCACACTGTCGCGCAGCTTGTGGAAGGCCGCCTGCTGCTCGGCGTTCAAGACAATCTCCTGTCGCTGCACCCTGGCGGCGACCGTCAGGTAATTGCCCACCCCGGGGCGTGCGCGCAGGGCCTCCATGATCTGCCTGGCCTGCTCGTCGACCGCCTGCAGCTCTGCGAGCTGCGCGTGCGCCGCCCGGACCAACTCGCCCTGCGAATCCTCGGGCGGCAGCAGGACGGACACGACGGTCTCGGCCGGCCCGTGCGGACGCACCTGCGCAACGGCAACCGTGCGCCCCGCCAGCACGGACGCCTCCACGAGGGCGATGTCCAGCTCGTCCGCGAGGATGTCGCAACCGATGGCCCGTTCCCGCACGACGACGCGACGCCCCACGATCAGGCTGTTCTCGGCATACTGCAGCGTCACTTCACCATCCGGCGCGAGGATCGTCGCGCCGCTTGCACGGCCCTCGACGGCGACCTGCCCGCCCGGATTCACGATCGCCCCGCCACTCAGGTTCTTCTTCAGCGCGACCGTGCCCCCGCGCGACACGATCTTGCCGAACACGTCGGCGAAGGTCGTCACGTTGAGCCCCTCGACCACACGACCTTCCTGGATCTCGCCATGCTCCTCGTAATCGTCGCCCATCAGCACGAGGTCGCCCGTCGTGCGCAGGCTCACGCCGGCACGATTGACGATCTTCTCGGTGACCGAAACCTTGCTCGAAGCCTCGTCGATGTCGAGGAAGCCGTCGATCGTCGCGACGAGAAACTCGCCCTCCGCGTCGTTTTCGACGCGCGTCCCCGTGCCGGCGAGCGCGGCAAAGTCGATATCCTTCGGCAGCGCGGGCGCCACTGCCCGGCCGTCGAGTTCGCGGCCCGGCGCACCGAGCACGAGCGGCAGCTTGCGCAACAGCTTCTCGCCCGCGCGGATCTGCGGAAAGCGGTTGCGAAAGCGGGCGAGGTCGACACGTCCGTCCGGCAGCAATCCCGGGGCGTCATCCCGATGCAGGCCACTCGACAGCTCCTCGACCCCCGCGTCGCGGCCGACACCCGGCGGTACCGCGTGGGCGATGACGATCCTGCCCGTCCGCTCGTTCCCGATCGCATCGCGGACAACCGCCTCGTCGATGCCGCAGCGCAGCCCCTTGAGCCACGCCTGCGCGACGAACTCGTCGAAATCGAGCCGGGTTTTCTGAGCGACCGTGTCGAATTCCTGCCCCCCCGCCCCGCCGCCCTCGGCGGTACGCGGCACCGTGCACTCGATGCTCACCGGCTCGAACAGATATTCGGCACGCGCGCCGGAAATCTTCAGGCCGCGATACAGGGGAATGCGCACCGGCAGCACATGGCTCATGCCCGAGGAGAAACGCACGCGCGACGGCCGTCCCGCGGCCACGCATGCCCGGGCTTCATCATCCGCGCGCCCTGCCTCGCAGTCGAAGGCCAAATGCTGGAAGGCGGCGTAATCGAGCCCGCGGAAACAGACGCCGCGGATGAATGTCTGATCGACCCACGCGCGGAACTCGGCGGATCCTCCCAGGCGCGACAGCTCAACCCACAGCCCGCCCTCGTCGCGGACGATGAAATCCGGCAGGGGATCGTCCCCATCGCTCAGAGCATCGGCCACCATGGCAACCATTCCGTCCCCTTGCCCGCAACATTTGTTTTCATCTTACCCGTCCGCGCCCCGCATGGGCGCTCCGCGTGCGGGCACCGTTGGGCGCAGCCGCCACGACTGCGGTAAGCTTGCGCGCGACCAACCGCGCCCGCC
>NZ_WTVK01000004.1 GCF_012910805.1 Aromatoleum evansii | reverse complement strand
TCATCCTGCAGCGCGCGCGCGAAGGCCTGTGGCCGATCTTCGCCCGCCTCGTGCCGGTGAAGGTGACCCGGCGCACGCTCGACGCCGCCGCCGAACCGCTGCCGAAGAAACCGCTGCCCGCGCGCGGCGAGGTGATCCTCGAAGCGAAGGAGGTCACGCGCAAATTCGGCGGCCTGGTGGCCAACAACGCCATGAGCCTCAGCGTGAAGGCGGGCGAGATCCTCGCCCTGATCGGCCCCAACGGTGCGGGCAAGAGCACCATGTTCAACCAGATCTCGGGCGTCGACACCCCGACCTCGGGCGAGGTGCTGTTCCTCGGCGAGCCGGTCGCCGGGCGCGGCTCGCGCGAGATCGCCAGGATGGGCATGAGCCGCACCTTCCAGCACGTGAAGCTGCTGCCGACCATGAGCGTGCTGGAGAACGTCGCCATCGGCACCCACATGCGCGGCGACAAGGGCGTGTTCCCCGCCGCCTGGCGCCTCGACCGCGCCGAAGAGGCGCGGCTGCTGAACGAGGCGGCGCGCCAGATCGAGCGCGTGGGCCTCGCCGAGCACATGTTCGACGCCGCCGGCAGCCTCGCGCTGGGCCAGCAGCGCATCCTCGAGATCGCCCGCGCGCTCGCCGCCGACCCCTGCCTGCTGCTGCTCGACGAGCCGGCCGCGGGCCTGCGCTTCAAGGAGAAGCAGGCGCTCGCCGAGCTCCTCAGGAAGCTCAGGGGCGAAGGCATGGGGATTCTCCTCGTCGAGCACGACATGGACTTCGTCATGGGGCTCGTGGATCGCGTGGTGGTGATGGAGTTCGGCCAGAAGATCGCCGAAGGCCTGCCCGAGGAAGTGCAGCAGAACCCCGCGGTGCTCGAAGCCTATCTCGGAGGTGTGGAATGAACGGCATGAGCGTGGAGATGAATGTGATCGAGCAGACGATCGACGAGGCTGGCAAAAGCGCCCCCGGCACCCCGCGCGCGGTGCTCGAGGTGCGCGACCTGTGCGTCGCCTACGGCAAGGTGGAAGCCCTGTCGAACGCCAACATCCGCGTCGGCGAAGGCCAGATCGTCACCGTGATCGGCCCCAACGGCGCGGGCAAGACGACGATGCTCTCGGCGATCATGGGCCTGCTGGAGTCGCGCGGGCAGGTCATCTTCGACGGCGAGGCCGAATACGTGCCGCGGGTCGAGCGCATGGTCGCGCGCGGCATGAACCTCGTGCCGGAAAAGCGCGAACTCTTCGCCGAGATGAGCGTCGAGGACAACCTGCTGCTGGGCGCCTTCCAGCGCTACCGCATGGGCAAGCGCGACCACGCCGAGACGATGAAGGAGGTGTACCACCTCTTCCCGCGCCTCGAGGAGCGCAAGGCGCAGCTCGCCGGCACGCTCTCGGGCGGCGAGCGCCAGATGCTGGCGGTGGGGCGCGCGCTGATGGCCAAGCCGAAGCTCCTGATGCTCGACGAGCCGAGCCTGGGCCTCGCCCCGCTGATCGTGCGCGAGATCTTCCGCATCATCGGCGAGCTGCGCCGGCGCGGGGTGTCGATCCTGCTCGTCGAGCAGAACGCGCGCGCGGCGCTGCAGGTGGCGGACTACGCCTACGTGCTGGAGACGGGCGAGATCTCGATGGAAGGCCCGGCCAGGCAGCTCGCTGACGATCCGCGCGTGATCGAGTCCTATCTGGGGCTGGGCGGGAAGCACCAGGACAGGCTCGCGGCCTGATCCCTTTCTGACTTGCACCCGCCTGCGCCGGACGACGCGGGCGGGGCTTTGTTGTGCCCATCGTCCGCTCACGAAAACAAAATACGGGAAAAAGGAGGAGGCATGAAAGGGATTCGGATCGCTGCAGGATTTGCCGCGCTGGGCGCATTCGCGGGCCCGGCACTGGCTCAGTCGAATGTCACGATCTACGGCGCCATGGACATGTTCGTCGGCCGGGCGCGCGGGGAGCACAAGAGCCTCACGGTGGTCGACAGCGGCGGCCTGGAGCCGAGCCGCATCGGCTTCCACGGCACCGAGGATCTGGGCAACGGCCTCAAGGCGCTGTTCCGGCTGGAAAGCGGCATCGCTGTCGATACCGGCGGCACCGTGCCGCCGGGCGTGCTGTTCAGCCGGCAGTCGTTCGTCGGCATGCAGGGCGGTTTTGGCACCGTCACGGCCGGGCGCCAGCATTCGCCGGGTTACTGGATGTCATTGTTGCGTTACGACGCGCTGATGGGCGGGCCGTTCTCGCCCGTGACCGCGCTCGCGGCGCAGGGGAGCATGAGCATCGTGTCGACCGGTCCGGGGCGGATGAACAACTCGATCAACTGGAACTCGCCGACCTGGGGCGGGCTGACGGTCAGCGCGATGTATGGCTTCGGGCAGGAGAGCACGGTGAACCGCAATGCGGGCGAGTTCGCGGGCGTGAGCCTCAACTACGCGAACGGCCCGCTGTCGGTCGGCTACGTGTTCCATCGCCTCGACACGAGCACCGTCGCCGCGCCCGTCGTCGACCGCCGGCAGCGCGAACACATGCTCGGCGCGTCGTACGATTTCAAGCTCGTGAAAGTCATTGGCAGCTACCAGACGCTGGACGGCGACGTTGTGGCCGAGGCGCGGCTGTGGAACATCGGTGCGCGCGTTCCCGTCGGCGCGGCGGGAAACGTGCAGCTCGCCTACGCGGGCTACAGGTCGGATGCGAGCCAGTCGGATTCGCGTTCCTGGGCCCTCGGCTACAGCCATGACCTGTCGAAGCGCACGGCGCTGTACGGGCGCGTGATCCGCGCCGACAACGACGACGCGGTGGCGCGCAGCGTGTACAACGGCGGCCTGGCCGAGCTCGGCGGTGCGACGACCTTGTTCGGCGTCGGCATGCGGCACAGTTTCTGATCCTTGCTCGGGTGTTCCGGCCGCGGATCCCCATGTGCCGGAGCACCTCGCAAGGGGCGCACAAGGTAGCTGACAAACTACTTGAACAAGTGTTTGACAAGTGATAATAGCGCTGCTAACTTTCACACCATGCCGACCCGTTTCGAGGTCTGGCGACAGAGCGGTCCTAGCCGCCACCCAATCGACCCGACACGGTCGGGCACCAAGACACCAAAGGAGTGAGTGAACATGCAGGTCAAGAAACTCGCAGTGCTGTGCTCGCTGGCCGCCGCCTCGTACGTTTCGCCGGCGCTGGCCGACATCACGATCGGCATCTCGCTGTCGGCCACGGGGCCGGGCGCCTCGCTCGGGATTCCCGAGAAGAACGTGTTCGCACTGCTGCCGACCCAGATCGGCAACGAGAAGGTCAATTTCATCGTGCTCGACGATGCGACCGATCCCACGATGGCGACGAAGAACGCGCGCAAGCTGGTGAGCGAGGACAAGGTCGACGTGCTGGTCGGTTCCTCGACGACGCCGGCGACCGCCGCGATCGCCGAGGTGGCCACCGAGAGCGCCACGCCGCAGGTCACGATCAGCCCGGTGTCGCTGCCGGCCGAGCGCAACAAGTGGGTGTTCCGCACCCCGCAGCAGAACAGCGTGATGGCCGCCGCGGTGGTCGGGCACATGAAGCAGAACGGGGTGAAGACGCTGGGCTTCATCGGCTTCTCGGATGCATATGGCGAGGACTGGCTCACTTCGGTGACCACCAAGGCCGAAGCGGCCGGGATCAAGCTGGTGGCGACCGAGCGCTATGCGCGTGCAGATACCTCGGTGAGTGGTCAGATCCTGAAGCTGGTGTCGGCCCGGCCGGACGCGGTCCTGGTCGCCGGCTCCGGCAGCCCCGCCGCGCTGCCGCAGACCACCCTGGTCGAGCGCGGCTACAAGGGGCAGGTCTATCAGACTCACGCGGTCGCGAACCAGGCCTTCCTCAAGGTCGCGGGCAAGGCGGCCGACGGCGTGATCATCCCGGTCGGGCCGGTCGTGGTGGTGGACCAGATCCCCGATTCGCATCCGTCCAAGACGATCGGCAAGGAACTTGTCACGAAGTACGAGGAGAAGTATGGCGCCGGCTCGTTCTCATCCTTCGCCGGTCATGCCTTCGACGCCTGGCGGCTGATCGAGCAGGCGGTGCCCGTCGCGCTGAAGAAGGCCAAGGCGGGCACCCCGGAATTCCGCGCTGCCTTGCGCGACGCGCTCGAGGCGAACAAGGAGGTTATCGCGAGCCACGGCGTCTACAACATGAACGCGAACGACCATTTCGGCCTCGACGAGCGCTCGCACGTGCTGGTGAAGATCGACAGCGGCAACTACAAGCTGATCAAGTAAGCGACGCACGCGGGGACGATTCATGAGCACTGCGATCAACGAGACCGACGCGATGTTCGCGTGCCCGGTCGTCAATGTGGAAGAACGGCCCGATGGCAGCCGCGTGCTGCGCTCGGGCATCCCGCTGCCGCAGGCCTATGCGCGCTGCGTCGGCGAGTGGCTGGAGCACTGGGCGCGTGAGGCGCCGGAGCGCGTCTTCCTCGCCGAGCGCAATGCGGCGGGCGAGTGGGACAAGCTCACCTACGGCGAGGCGCGCCGGCGCGTGGTGGCGATCGCGACCTGGCTGCTGGGGCAGAACCTGTCCGCCGAGCGGCCGGTGGTGATCCTGTCCGACAACTCCGTCGAGCATGCGCTGCTGATGTATGCCGCGATGCACGTCGGCGTGCCCTCGTGCGCGATCTCGACTGGCAACTCGCTGATGTCGAAGGACCACGCCAAGCTTAAGGGCAACATCGAGCTGATGCGGCCCGGCGTCGTGTATGCCGACGACGTGGGGCGCTTCGGCGCGGCGATCGAGGCGATCCGCCACCTGCACGACGGCGTCGTGGTGGCGGGGCGGCGCAGCGGGCAGGCGGCGGGGTGCGTGGCGTTCGCGGAGATCGAGGCAAGCGGCGACGAGGCCGCGGTGATGCGCGCCTTCGACCGCATCGGGCCGGACACGACCGCCAAGTTCCTGTTCACGTCCGGGTCGGTCGGTACGCCCAAGGCCGTCATCAACACGCAACGCATGCTGTGCGCCAGCCAGCTCGCGAAGGAGCTGGTGTGGCCCTTCCTCAAGGACGAGCCGCCGGTGCTGGTGGACTGGCTGCCGTGGAGCCATACCTTCGGCAGCAATCACAATCTGAACATGGTGCTGCGCTGCGGCGGCAGCCTCTACATCGACGACGGCAAGCCGGTGCCCGCGCTGCTTGGAAAGACGCTGCGCAACATCAGGGAGGTGTCGCCGACGATCTATTTCAGCGTGCCGCGCGCCTACGACATGCTGGTGCCGGAGCTGCGCCGCGACCGCGAACTGCGCGAGGCCTTCTTCGGACGCCTGAAGCTCATCTTCTATGCCGGCGCGGCGCTGCCGCAGCACCTGTGGGCGGAGCTGGAGAACCTCTCGGAGGAATCCATCGGCCGCCGCGTCGCGATGGTGTCCTCGTGGGGCTCGACCGAGACGGCGCCGCTCGCGACCGACTGCCATTTCCAGGCCGTGCGCTCGGGGGTGATCGGGGTGCCGGTGCCGGGGGTCGAACTGAAACTGGTGCCGTCGGCGGACAAGCTCGAAGTGCGCGTGCGCGGGCCGAACGTCTTCCCCGGTTACTGGAAGCAGCCCGAGCTCACGGCGAAATCCTTCGACGAGGAAGGCTTCTACCTGATCGGCGATGCGGTCGAGTTCGTCGATCCGGCAAAGCCCGAAGAGGGCCTGCTGTTCGATGGCCGCGTCGGCGAGGACTTCAAGCTGCTCACCGGCACCTGGGTGCACGTCGGAGCCTTGCGCGTGAAAGGCATCGACGCGCTGAAGCCCGTCGCCCAGGACATCGTCGTGACGGGCCACGATCGCGACGAGATCGGCTTCCTCGTGTTCCCGAACGTTTCCGAATGCCGCTCGCTGTGCCCTGGCCTGCCGGCCGACGCGCCGGTGGAGCAGGTGCTGGCGAATCCGGCGGTGCTGGCGCGGGTGCGTCTGGGAATGACGGCGCTGGCGCAGGGCGGAGGCGGATCCTCGACGGTGCCGACGCGCGCGCTGCTGATGGCGGAACCGCCGTCGGTGGAGGCGGGCGAGATCACCGACAAGGGCTACATCAATCAGCGTGCGGTGCTGACGCGGCGCGCGGATCTCGTCGCGGCGCTGTATGCCGAGATGCCGGACAAGGCAGTCATTACGGCGTGAACCGAGGGCCGCCCGGCAGGGGCGGCCGGAACAAGCAAAGAAGGATCGCCATGAGCGAAGAACTGGTAAGAACCTCGTTTGAGGACAACATCTATACGGTGATGCTGGCGCGGCCCGCGAAGCGCAACGCGATCAGCGACCGCCTGCTCAACGCGATCGATGCCGCTTTCGCGGCCGTACCCGAAGGGACGCGGGTCATCGTCCTCGGTGGCGAGGGCGATCACTTCTGCGCCGGGCTGGATCTGACCGAGCACCAGCATCGCGACCCCTTCGGCGTGATGCAGCACTCGCGCGGCTGGCATCGCGTGTTCGACCGCATCCAGAACGGCGGCATCCCGGTCGTCGCGGCGCTGCACGGCGCGGTGATCGGCGGCGGGCTGGAGCTGGCGAGCTCGGCCCACGTTCGGGTCGCGGAACCGAACACGATCTACCAGTTGCCGGAAGGGCGCCACGGCATCTTTGTCGGCGGCGGCGCGTCGGTGCGCGTCGCGAAGATCATCGGCGCCGGGCGGATGTGCGAAATGATGCTCACCGGCCGCATCCTCGAATCCGACGAAGGCCAGCGCCTCGGCCTGTCGCACTACCTCGTCGGCCCCGGCGAGGCGCTGGCGAAGGCGCAGCAGCTCGCGCGCCGCATCGCCGAGAACGCGCCGATGGCGAACTGGGCGATGGTCAGCGCCGTACAGCGCATCGACAACCTGTCGAGCGACGACGGTCTCTTCGTCGAATCGCTGACCGCCGCACTGACACAGACCAGCCCGGAAGTCGCCGAACGCATCGGGCACTTCCTGCAACGCAAGGGACAGGGACCGCAGCGATGACGAATCCTTACGCAGCATCCGAAGCCGCGGCGCAAGCGCGCGCCTACGACGACATCTGGCTGGTGGCCGGGCAGCGCACGCCCTTCGCCGACTACAACGGTCCGCTGCGCGACGTGTCGCCGACCGACCTGGGTATCTTCGCCGCGCGCGCGCTGTTCGAGCGCAGCAGCATCCCCGCGGGCGAGGTCGATGCGATCGTCGCCGGCAACATGGCACAGGCGAGCTTCGACGCCTACTTCCTGCCGCGCCACATCGGCCTGTATGCGGGCGTGAATCCGGCCGTGCCCGCGCTACTGGTGCAGCGCCTGTGCGGCACCGGCTTCGAGACCATCCTCGCGGCGGCCGACCAGATCACGCTGGGCAAGGCGAAGGTCGCGCTGTGCGTGGGGACCGAGTCGATGTCGCGCAACCCGATCGCCGCCTATACGCACCGCGCGGGCTTTCGCATGGGGCAGCTCGATTTCCGCGACTTCCTGTGGGAAGCGACCAAGGACACCGCGCCGGGCGACAGCATGGGCGACACCGCCGAGAACCTCGCCAAGCGCTACGGCATCTCGCGTGAAGAGGTCGACCACTTCGCCGCGCAAAGTTTCGCGCGCGCGTGCGCGGCGTGGGAGTCGGGCTACTTCACCGACGAGGTCGCATCCGTTGTGAATTCGAACTGGGTGCTCCCGGGCTACAACCCGCGCGCCTTGAAGCTCGCCGACCGTGTCGAGTGCGTCGATCGCGACGGCCATGTGCGCCCGACTTCGTTGGAGACCCTGCAGAAGCTGAAGCCAGCCTTCGGCGGCGTGCAGACGGGCGGCAACAGCTCGGCGATCGTAGATGGCGCGGCCGCGGTGATCGTCGCGCACGGCGACTGGGTGCGGGCGCACGGTGTGAAACCGCTGGCGCGCATCGTCTCCGGCGCCTCGGTGGCGGTGCCGCCCGAGATCATGGGCATCGGCCCGGCGCCGTCGATCCGCGTGGCCGCGGCGAAGGCGGGATTGAAGGTGGGCGACCTTGGCCGCGTCGAGATCAACGAGGCTTTCGGCGCGCAGTACCTCGCGTGCGAGAAGGAGCTCGGGCTCGACCGCGACAAGACCAACGTGCATGGCGGCGCGATCGCGATCGGGCATCCGCTGGGCGCGTCGGGCGTGCGCCTGACCACGACCGTGGCGCGCGAGCTGCGCGAGGCGGGGCTGCAGTTCGGCGTGTCGTCCGCGTGCTGCGGCGGCGGGCAGGGCGTGGCGATCGTGGTCGAGAACGCCGGCTAGCGCACGGAAATGCCCGGTGGGAGCGGCTTCAGCCGCGAATCGGCGGCATCGCCAGCAGAAGAGTCCATTCGCGGCTGAAGCCGCTCCCACAGGAAAGCTTCGACAGCAAATAGGTTAAGCAGCACGGTTCTGAGGAACATCGCATGCAACTCGAAAACAACACCTTCATCATCACCGGCGGCGCGTCGGGGCTCGGCGAAGCCACCGTGCGCGCCTTCCACGCGGCCGGCGCGAACGTCGTCATCGCGGATCTCAATTCCGCCGCTGGCGAAAAGCTCGCCGACGAGCTCGGCCCGCGTGCGGCCTTCCATCGGACCGACGTCTCCTCGGAGACCGACGCGCGCGGCTGCGTCGAACTCGCCCGGTCGCGTTTCGGCGGCCTGCAGGGGCTCGTGAACTGCGCCGGCATCGGCAATGCCGCGAAGGTCCTCGGCAAGGACGGCCCGCATCCGCTCGATGCCTTCAGCCGCATCGTGAATGTGAACCTCGTCGGCACCTTCAACATGATCCGCATCGCCTCCGACGCGATGGCGCAGGGGACGCCGAATTCGGGCGGCGAGCGCGGCGTGATCATCAACACCGCCTCCGTCGCGGCGTACGACGGCCAGATCGGCCAGGCGGGCTACGCGGCGTCGAAGGGCGGCATCGTGTCGATGACCTTGCCGATTGCGCGGGAGCTGGCACGCTTCGGCATCCGCGTCGTGACGATCGCGCCGGGTCTGTTCCTGACACCGATGATGAAGGGCCTGCCCGAGGACGTGCAGAAGTCGCTCGGCGAATCCGTGCCCTTCCCGCCGCGGCTGGGCGAGCCGGCGGAGTATGCACAGCTCGCGCGCTCCATCGTCGAGAATGCGATGCTCAACGGCGAGACGATACGGCTGGATGGCGCGATCCGGCTCGCACCACGTTGAGCCTGAGCGTTGGGGGCGCAACAACGTGGGAGCGGCTTTAGCCGCGAATCAGCGGTATCGCTTGTGGCGCGGCCCATTCGCGGCTGAAGCCGCTCCCACAGGGCAGTCGGTTCCCGCCGTCAGAACTCCCACAGGACAATCGGCTCCCGCCACCACGGCTGCCGCCTTGCATATAACCGATCAAACCCGGGCGACCGAACATGACCGAATACACCGCGCCGCTGCGCGACATGCACTTCATCCTGCGTGAGCTCGCGGGGCTCGATGCCGTCACGGCGCTGCCGGGCTGCGAGGAGGCCACGCCCGACGTCGTCGAGGCGATCCTCGACGAGGCCGGCAAGTTCGCTGCGGGTGTGCTCGCACCGATCAATGGCGCGGGCGACCTGCAGGGCTGCGGGCTGGAGGCGGACGGGCGCGTGACGAGCCCCGAAGGCTGGAAGGAGGCATGGCAGCAGTACGTCGAGGCGGGCTGGATTGGGCTGTCGCTGCCGGTCGAATACGGCGGGCAGGGCCTGCCCAAGCTGGTGTCCACGCCCGTGTGGGAGATGTGGTTCTCCACCAACATGGCCTTCACGATGCTGCCGCAGTTGAACGTGAGCCAGGCCGAGGCCCTGCGCATCGCGGCGAGCGAGGAACTCAAGCAGACCTGGCTGCACAAGGTCGTGAGCGGCGAGTGGGGCAGCACGATGAACCTCACCGAGCCGCAGGCGGGATCCGATCTTGCCGCGACGCGCGCCCGTGCCGAACCGGCGGCGGACGGCAGCTACCGCGTCTTCGGCCAGAAGATCTTCATCTCGTGGGGTGAGCACGAACTGACCGAAAACATCGTCCATCTCGCGCTCGCGCGCCTGCCCGATGCGCCGGCGGGGGTGAAGGGGCTGTCGCTGTTCCTCGTGCCCAAGTACCTGCTCGACGCCGATGGCAATCCCGGCGCGAGGAACGACGTGCGCTGCATCTCGATCGAGCACAAGATGGGCATCCACGGCAGCCCGACCTGCACGATGAGCTACGGCGATGCGGGTGGGGCGGTCGGCTGGCTGGTCGGCGAGCCGAACCGCGGGCTGGAAACCATGTTCATCATGATGAACGAGGCGCGCTTCGGCGTCGGCGTGCAGGGCGCGGGTCTCGCCGAGCGCGCCTACCAGCTGGCGCTCGCCTATGCGCGCGAACGCGTGCAGGGGCGCGACGCGATCACCGGCGAGGCCGGCAAGCCCATCCTGTGCCACCCCGACGTCAAGCGCATGCTGCTGTCGCTGCGCGCGCGCGTGATGGCGATGCGGGCGCTGCTGTACACCGCGGCGGCGTGGTTCGACACCGCCCACCATCACCCCGACGCGGCGGTGGCCGGCAAGGCGCAGCGCTACGTCGACCTGCTGATGCCGGTCGCGAAGGGCTGGTGCACGGAGACCGGCCAGCAGGCCTGCTGGGACGCGATCCAGGTGTTCGGCGGCATGGGCTTCGTCGAGGAGACCGGCATCGCGCAGTTCGCCCGCGATTCGCGCATCATCACGATCTACGAGGGCACGACCGGCATCCAGGCGAACGACCTGGTCGGCCGCAAGATCCTGCGCGAGGGCGGCGAGACCTTGCGCGAGCTGATCGCCGAACTGCGTGCGACGATCTCGGAGCTGCGCGCCCAGCCCGGCTTCGGCCCCATCGTCGACGGCCTGGCCGAGAACGTCGGGGCGCTCAACGAGGCGACGCACTGGCTGCTTGCGGCCGGCAAGGAGCGCTACGCCGAGGCGCTCGCCGCGGCCGTGCCTTTCCTGCATCTTCTCGGCACGGTCTGCGGCAGCTGGCAGATGGCGCGCCTCGCGCTCGCGGCGCGCCGGCGCCTGGCGGCCGGCGAGGGCGATTCCGCCTACCATGCGAGCCTGATCGACCTGACGTGCTTCTGGATGGCCAGCTTCGCCCCCCAGGCCGCGGCGCACCTGCGCACGGTGCAGTCCGCCGGGGCGCCCCTTTCGGCCTTCGACGACACCGCCTTCTGAGGGGGCAGCGCACCCGTGTGCATGCGGGGCAAGCCGGGCACGCGCTCGTGGTCTATCGTGAGCAGTGGATGACCTGACCAGGCGGGGGCCCCATGAGCCGGACCGTGCACGTGTTTGTCAGCTACAGCCACGACGACAGCGCATGGTGCGATGTCGTCGTGAAACATCTGCAAGGCCTCCACGACCCGATCGAGGTCGAGGTGTGGATCGACCGCAAGGGCATCCGCGCCGGCGACAAGTGGTTGCCGGAGATCGAGACCGCGCTGGCGCAGGCCGATCTGGCGCTACTGCTGATCAGCCCGTCCTTCCTGAGCTCCGATTTCATCCGCAAGACCGAACTGCCCAAGCTGCTCGCGCGCAGCAAGGAAGGCTTGCGCGTGATTCCGGTGCAGATCCTTCCCAGCGCCTGGGAAGTGATCGGCTGGCTCAGGGAAACCGAGCTGCGGCCCAAGGAAAGGGACGAGAAGACGCGCAAGATCAAGGCGCTCGCGGAGTTCGGCAGCGAGAAGTCGGTCGCGGTGAGCCGCAGGCTCAGCGACCTGATGGTGGAGATCGCGGGACTCCTCCGCGAGGACGCGAGCGACGCGAACACGGTCGCAGGAAACGACCGCAATCGGACGAGCGATGATGCGCATGCGCGCGCGGCGGTGTCGCTGCTCGTCGCGACCTTGCTGCAGGAGACGCCCGAGGAGGAGCGCGAGCCGGTCGCGCGGCGGAGCGTCGAACGCCTGGCCGCATTCGGCAAATTTTCGGGCCAGGCGCTTTTCTGCGCGGTGCGGCTTTTCGTCGAATATCAGCTGCTGCGCGCCGACACGCCCACGTCCTTGTTGGAATTGCAGGAGACGCTCGACGGTCTCGATGACAACGAGACCGCGCAGCGCCTCGCCAGCGAGCTGAAGCGCGGTGCGCACGATGGCGATTTCAGCGCCAGCGTGATCGAGACGAAATCGCTGTTTTTCATGCTCGCACGGGAACGCGAGGCGTTGTGGGAGAGCTACTTCGACGCCGTGGCGAGGACTGCGCGCGATACCCCGGCGCGCGATGCGATCGCGACGCTCGCGCGCATCCGGGTGAACCTCGGCTTCATCGCGCCGCAGTTCCTCGTCGCCGGGCTGCTGTCGCGCTTCGAGGACGACTGGCGCCCCGTACTCAACGCCTACCGGCATTCGATTCCCAAGGCGGGAGGGCGCTCGGGGGCCTTCGAGAGCCTGCAGGCATCGCAATGGAACTGCTGGCTGGTGTGGGGGCCGAGCATCCCGATCTGCCGTTGCGCGCAATGGCAGGGACGCTTTGCCTACCAGTACGGGTACGGCGACGAGAACAACTCGCTGCCCCTGATCGAGCTCGACCTGGCCGACAACGGCGAACCGTGTACCCTAGGCCCGCTGGTGTCGGATCTCGCGGCCGAGGGGCGCGGTGCGAAGCTGGTGCAACTCACCGGGCGGCTGCGCTGGGGGCCGGATTTCCTGCGCGAAGGCGAAGATGGGGGCGGCGAGGCGGCGGACGACGAAGCGACGCTCGACCTGATCGACGAGCTGGAACGCGACGATGCCGGGGAGGAGCCTCCGCCGCGCAAGTATCCGATGGCGGCCGCGCAGGCGAGCCTGTGGTGCGGAGAAGGACCGCAGCACGCGCATCACGCCGACGGCCTTGTGCTGCAGCTGGAGTCGGTCGATAACGCCGTCGAGGAGACGCGCGTGTACTTCTCCGCCTACCTGTGGATGATGTTTCTCGTCGCGCTCGCCCGGCCCGACCCGACCGATCCGACCGTCGGCCCGCGCCTCCTGCGCCGCAAGCCCTATCCGTCATGGCCGGAGAGTCCGGCCGAGCGCGTGCGCGTCGGCGACGCACGCCTGTGGGAGAACCTGCTGCCGGTCTTCGTGCATGCCAATGTGGCCGACCCGGCGGCGCTGCACTTCCAGCGGCGCGTGCTGGTCGAGAACAGCGTCCAGTTGCTGCGCCAGGTGTGGGAGCGGCGGACCGAGTTCTTCGACGCCGACGACATTGCCGGCGGTATCTGCTTCCACCTCGTGTGCAGTTCGGATTACTCCGGTTGTGACTGTGCGATCCGCTACGCCTCGGCCGACCCCTTGCCCGAATTGCTGCGCGAGCGCCTCGAGGCGGAGAGCGATCGCGACTTCGCCGCGGCCGTGATCGTCCCGGGCTGTTCCGACAATCCCACGCAGCGACCGTGGGGGCTCGCGGGCTATTTCTCGTCCTGTCACCTGCCGGAGCTCGTCGCGGATTATTTCGGCTATGTCGACAAGCTCCAGCGACAGAAACCGCGCCGCTAAGGTGGGCTTTCGCGAGATCGACGCCTCTCCGGCCGGGCTGGCCGCGCTGGAGCGCTTCTACCGCGAGCGCTATGTCGCGGAGTTCCCCGATCCCGACGAGCGCGAGTCGCTCGACAACATGCGCCGCTATCTCGCGCTGAAGGCGCAGGGCTGGTACGGGGACAACAACTATCACATCGTCGTCGCCGAAATCGGCGGCGAAGCGGTCGGGGGTGTCGTCTTCGACTACCTCGCCATGCCGCGTGCGGGCGTGATCGAATTCCTGTTCGTCGTGTCGGACTGGCGCGAGTCGGGCATCGGCCGCGCGCTCCTGGACGAGGCGATCCGCCTGCTGCGGCGCGACGCCCGTCGGCGCGGCGCGCGTCTCGCCGCCGTGGTCGCGGAGATGAACGATCCCTTTCGCCATCCTGCGACGCCCGACAACATGGACCCCTTCCGTCGCGCGGCGGTCTGGGGCCGCTGGGGTTTCGGTGTGCTCGAATTCCCCTACGTCCAGCCCGCGCTGTCGGCGGGACAGCAGCCGGTCGATGGCCTGCTGCTGATCATGCGTCCGTTCGGACGGGTACCGCAGTCGGGCTTTCGTTCGCACTGGGTCGAACTCGTCGTCGCGGAGTATCTGCGCTGGGCGATGCGCATCGAGGACCCTGCCGCCGACCGCGACTTCCTCGCGATGGCCGACGCGCTGGCATCGCGTCCGCGCGTCGCGCTGGTTCCGCTCGGTCGTTACGCGGGCCAGGAGCCCACGGACGGGCTGCTGATCGAAACCGTCCCGTCGCCGGATCGACCGCCGGACGGCATCGCGACCGCCATGGCGATCGCCCGCGCGGCGATTCCCGTGCCCGGCCGGGTCGCCGCGGCGCAGGAGTTTGTCGCAGCCTTCGCGGTCGGCGACAGCGGTGCGGCGCATTATCACCTGTGGCTGTTGCGCGCCGCAGCGGACGCCCCGGCCGAGGGCATGGCGAGCTTCTTCACGCTGCCGACGGCCGGCTTCGGCGGCTATCTGGTCCTTGCCGGAAGCCTGCGCGGCCGCGGCCTGCTGCGCCCCGTGCTCGCGCGTATGGAGGCGCGCATGCGGCAGGACGGGACGTCGGCGGAAGGCTGGTTCATCGAATGCGGTACGGAATCGGTGGCGGTGTTCCGGCACGTCGGCTTCGTCGAGGTGTCGTGCGACTACCGCCCGCCGGCCGTGGGCGGCTGGGCGCCGGGCGGGGCACCCGAGCGTCTGCATCTGCTGTTCAAGCCCTTCGGCATGCGCCGGGCGCCGGATCGCCTGGACCGCGACTTCGTGTGCCGTGCGCTGCGGGAGATCCTTCGCCACGTCTATGCCGTCGGCGATCCGGTGACCGCTTCGTGCTATCGGCGCGTGCTGCGGACGCTGGCCGATGGCACCCGGCGCGGTATCGAGCGATGAGCGCAGGTGCTTGAAAACCATGCGTTTATCAGGGCTATTACCCGACAAAAACAGTTGGATACGGCGCGGCGATTTGCTATAGATACGTCATGGACGGGGATTCAATTCCGCACCACGGAGCGACCTCCCCCCATTCCGCGCAGCATTCGCGAACCGGGGAGTGTGCATGGCGATGGACGTTTGCAGTCTCCTGCTGGACGAGGCGCCCGATGCCTTCGTGGTGCAATCGCCGGAAGGCATCGTCCTGCACTGGAGCAGGAGCGCGGAATCGATCTTCGGTTACCGGGCCGACGAAATCGTCGGGCGGGATCTGCTCGACCTCGTCGTGCCCCCGGGCCGCGCCGAAGAGGAACGCGGCATGCGTCGCGAGGCGCTCGAGAACGGCTTCGCCGCGGTCGAAACGTTGCGGCGCTGCAAGGACGGTTCGCTGGTCTTCGTCTCGATCAGTGCGAAGACCGTGCGCGACGTTGAGGGACGGCCGCAGTACCTGATCATTGGCAAGCAGGACGTCACGCAGCTCAAGGTGATGCGTGACGCGAAGCTCGTCGAGGCGCGCTACGGCAAGTTGCTCGAGTCGATGCCCGACGGGATCGTGCTGGTCAACGCGTCCGGGTGCATCGTATTCGCCAACACCCAGGCCGAGGCGATGTTCGGCTACGAGGCGGGGCGCCTGCGCGGCCTGCCGGTGGAGGTGCTGCTGCCCGAGCGCCTGCGCGGCGGGCACGTGGCCCATCGCTCGGGCTACTTCGGCCAGCTGCGCACGCGGGCGATGGGCATGGGGCTGGAGCTGTTCGGACTGCGCCAGGACGGCAGCGAGTTTCCGGTCGAGATCGGCCTCAGTCCGCTCGAAACCGAGGAGGGCACGCTGGTGACCAGTGCGATCCGCGACATCACCGAGCGCAAGCTGATCGAGCGTGCGCTGCACGAGAAGAACGTCGAACTCGCGCAGGCCAACGCCGCGAAGGATCGCTTCCTTGCGAGCATGAGCCACGAGCTGCGCACGCCGCTCAACGCGATCATCGGTTTCACCGGCACGCTGCTGATGAAGCTGCCGGGACCCCTGAACGAGGTGCAGGAAAAGCAGCTGCGCCGCGTGCAGTCGAGCGGCCAGCACCTGCTCGAGCTGATCAACGACCTGCTCGACATCGCGAAGATCGAGGCGGGCAAGATCGAGCTGGTCGTGGAGCCCGTGGATTGCCGCGCGCTGGTCGAGGACGTGGTGGCGACGCTGCGTCCGGCGGCCGAAGGGAAGGGACTCGCATTTGCGGTCGAGATGCTCGACGAGGACCTGCGGCTGTCGACCGACCGGCGCGCCTTCAGCCAGATCCTGATCAACCTGGTGCAGAACGCGATCAAATTCACCGAGCAGGGAAGCGTCACCGTCAGGCTCGCGCGACGGATCGAGGGCGAACTCGCGCTGGTCGAGGTCAGCGTGCATGACACCGGCCCCGGTATCGGCGAGGAGGACCGCCAGCGCCTGTTCGCGCCTTTCGCACGCATCACGCCGCGTAGCGGCAAGTTTGCCGAGGGAACCGGCCTCGGCCTGCACCTGAGCCAGAAGCTCGCCGCGCAGATGGGGGGGCGGATCACCGTGGACAGCGCCTCGGGCGACGGCAGCACGTTCGCGCTTCTCTTGCCGGAGGGATGAGCATGGCGGCGCGCATTCTCCTCGTCGAGGACAACCCGGCGAATCTCGAACTCGTCAGCTACCTGCTCGAAGCGGCCGGGCACACCGTGCTGATCGCCGAGGACGGCCTGCAGGGGCTGGAACTCGCCCGCAGGGAGCCCCCGCCCGAACTCGTCATCAGCGACCTGCGCATGCCGGTGATGGACGGCTTCGAAATGCTTCGTCACATCCGCGCCGACGCCGCCCTGAACGACATCCCCGTGATCGCGGTCACAGCGTTCTCGATGTCGGGCGACCAGACTCGCGTCATGCTCGCGGGTTTCGACGGCTATATCTCGAAGCCCATCGTACCCGAGACCTTCGTCAGCGAGGTCGAAGCCTATCTGAAGGCCGGACGGCGCATGGCCGGTCCGGCTGCCGGCGAGTGAGGATGCGTGCCGATGGCGAAGATCCTTGTCATAGACGACCATGCCGTGAATCGCGAACTCATCGTCGCCCTGGCCGGCTATGAGGGGCACGAGGCACTGGAGGCGGGCGATGGAGCCGAGGGGCTCGCCATCGTGCGGGCGCAGCGTCCGCAGCTGGTCATCTGCGACATCCTCATGCCCAACGTGGACGGTTACGAATTCGTGCGCCGGCTGCGTGCCGACCCCGAGATCGCCCACACGCGCGTGATCTTCCACACCGCCAACTACCATGAGCGCGAAGTGCGCCACCTCGCCGGGATCCTCGGTGTCTCGCGCATCCTGGTGAAACCGTGCGACCCGGAAGTGATCGTGCGGACCATTGCGGAGGTGCTGGCGGAGGCCGCTCGGGAAAACCCGCCTGCAAGCGACGCCGAGTTCGAACGCGAGCACTTGCGCGTGCTCACCGACAAGCTCGCAGCCAAGGCCGAGGAGCTCGAACGTCGTGCGGCGGATCTCGCCAGCGAGGTCGAGACCCGCAAGCTCGCGGAGGCGCAGCTGCGGCGCGTGCTGCGCGCGCGCAAGGTGATGGCCGAATGCAACCGTACGCTGGTGCGTGCCACCGACGAGCGGCGGCTGCTCGCGGAGATGTGCCGCTTCCTCGTCGAACTCGGCAATTACGGCATCGCCTGGGTGAGCCTGGCGTGGCACGACGCCGACTGCACCGTGGAGACGGTCGCCGCCGCCGGCGAAGGGGCCGCCCTGCTGAAATCCTTCCGCTTCTCCTGGGGCGACAATGCCTGCGGCAACGGCCCGGTGGGCGAGGCGGTGCGCACGCGCGAACCACAGGTCGTGCGCGACATCGCGAGCGATCCGCGCGTCGGGCGCTGGCGCGAGGCGGCGATCGGGCGCGGCTACCAGGCGGCCGCGGTGCTGCCCCTCGTGTTCGAGCACGAAACCTTCGGCGTGCTGTGCATCGTCACGCGCGAGAAGGAAGCCTTCGATGCGGATGAACTCGAACTGCTCGGTGAGCTCGCCGACGACATCGCCTACGGCATCCACACGCTGCGTGCGCGCGTCGTGCAGCAGCGCACCGAGGAGACGCTGCGCCTGCGCAACCGCGCGATCGACGAGAGCATCAACGCCATCGTGATCAGCGCCGCCGACCGCGAGGCCGACAACCCGGTGCTGTACGTCAATCCGGCCTTCACGCTGATGACCGGCTATGCGCCGGAGGAGATCATCGGGCGCAACACGCGCCTGCTCATCGGCAACGACTGGGACCAGCCCGACATCGAACGCTTGCGCGAGGCCGTGCGCCGCGGGCGCGACGCGCGCGTGACGCTGCGCTGCTACCGCAAGGACGGCTCGCTGTTCTGGAATGAAGTCTCGCTCGCGTCGATGCACGACCCGAGCGGACGCGTGTCGCACTTCATCTCGATCTTCAACGACCTCACCGACCGCAAGCGTTACGAGGCGGAACTCGAACAGCAGGCCAACCACGACGCGCTCACCGGGCTCGCCAACCGCAACCTGCTCAACGACCGCCTGCAGCAGGCGATGATCCGCGCGCAGCGCAACGCCGGCGCGGTCGCCGTGATGCTGCTCGACATCGACCGCTTCAAGCTGATCAACGACAGCCTCGGCCATGCCGTCGGCGACGAGCTGATTTGCGAGGTGGCGCGGCGCCTCGCCGCCTGCGTGCGCCAGGGCGACACCGTGGCGCGCCTCGGCGGCGACGAGTTCATGATCGTCATGTCCGAGCTGTGGGCCGAAAGCGATGCCGCATCGCTCGCCGCCAAGGTGCTGCAGGCCGTGTCGGCGCCGATGAAGTTGTCGGGCCACGAGATGGTCGTCACCGGCAGCCTGGGCGTCGCGCTGTTCCCGCGCGATGGCGAATCGGCGGCCCTGCTGGTGAAGAATGCCGATGTTGCGATGTACCGCGCGAAGGAGCAGGGCCGCAACGACTTCCGCTTCTACGCGCCCGAGATGAACGCGCGCATGCTCGAACGCCTGGAACTCGAGAACGGCCTGCGCCGGGCGCTGGAGCAGGACGAGCTCGAGCTGCACTACCAGCCCAAGGTCGAGCTCGCCAACGGGCGCGTGGTCGGTGCCGAGGCGCTGATCCGCTGGCGCCATCCGGTGCTGGGCATGGTGTCGCCGGCCGACTTCATCCCCCTCGCCGAGGAAACGGGCCTCATCGTGCCGATCGGCGAATGGGTCATCAACACCGCGTGCCGTCAGTTGAAGGCCTGGCGCGAGGAAGGGCTCACGGGCGTCAGCGTCGCGGTCAATGTCTCGGCGCGGCAGTTCCAGCAGGAGGATCTCGTCGGCGTGCTGGGCGAGGCCCTGCGTGCGTCCGAGGTGCCCGCGCGGCAACTGCATCTCGAAGTCACCGAGAGCGGCGTGATGAGCAACCCGGAGCGGACCATCGTGATCCTGCGCACGCTCAAGGACATCGGCGTGCTGGTCTCGCTCGACGACTTCGGCACCGGTTATTCCAGCCTGAACTACCTCAAGCGCTTCCTCATCGATAGCGTCAAGATCGACCAGTCCTTCGTCGCCGACCTCACGACTTCGTCCGAGGACGCCGCGATCGCGCGCATGGTCATCTCGCTGGCGCACAGCCTGAACCAGACGGTCGTCGCCGAAGGCGTGGAGACGGAAGCGCAGCTCGACTTCCTGCGGCGCCATCGTTGTGACGAGATGCAGGGCTTCCTGTGCAGCCGCCCGATTCCTGCGGTCGAGTTCGCGAATCTGGTGCGGGGTGGCGCGTGCTTGCCGCTGCCGCGGGCCAGCCGGCTGCACTGAGGCGTGCTCGGCATATGACCGTGGGAGCGGCTTCGTGTGGGAGCGGCTTCAGCCGCGAATCAAACGGCGTGGTTCGCCAGGCGCCGATTCGCGGCTGAAGCCGCTCCCACGGAATCGTGCCCATCCGACGATCTGCCCAGCGGAACCGCCTTACCCTAGAATGCCGCTGCTACAGTCCGCACAACACGGCCGCGCGCCGTCCGCCATGTCCGAAATCTCCCTGCGCGTCCTGTCGGTGATCCCGCCGATGACGCAACTCAATACCCCGTACCCGTCGACGGCCTATCTCACCGGCTTCCTGCGCTCGCGCGGCGTCGACGCGGTGCAGGAAGACCTCGCTCTCGCGCTGGTGCTGCGCCTGTTCTCGCGCGACGGGCTCACGGCCATTCGCGGACGCATCGAGGCGACCCCGGAACGCCAGCGCAGCCCGCGCGTGAGAGCCTTCCTCGCGCAGTTCGAGCGTTACCGGCTGACGATAGACCCGGCCATCGCCTTCCTGCAGGGCCGCGATCCCACGCTCGCGAACCGCATCTGCGGGCGCAACTTCCTGCCCGAAGGCTCGCGCTTCGAATCGCTGGACGTCTACATCGACCCGGAAGGCGGCGACCCGCTCGCGTGGGCCTTCGGCGCGCTGGGTCTGGAGGACCGTGCCCGCCACCTCGCGACGCTGTACCTCAACGACGTCGCGGACGTGCTGCGCGAGGCGGTCGATCCGCGCTTCGAGTTCGTCCGTTACGCCGAATCGCTGGCGCAGAGCCAGGCGAACTTCGAACCGCTGGCGCAGGCGCTGGCCGAGCGGATGAACCTCGTCGACGAGACGCTGCGCGCGCTCACCCTCGACGCGATTGCCCGCCATGCGCCGCAGGTCGTGCTGCTGTCGGTGCCCTTTCCCGGCGCGGTGTACGGCGCCTTCCGCATCGCCCAGGCGATCAAGGCCCACGACCCGAAGATCGTCACCGTGCTGGGCGGCGGCTTCGTGAACACCGAGCTGCGCGAACTCAAGGAGACGCGCGTCTTCGACTACTTCGACTTCGTCACCCTCGACGACGGCGAGCGCCCCATCCTCGCGCTGCTCGACCACCTCAAGGGCGGGCGCGGCCGCTCGCGCCTCGTGCGCAGCTTCTTCCGCGATCCCGACGGCGGCGAAGTGCGCTACGTGAACCTCGGCGAGGCCGACATCGCCTTCGCCGAAGTCGGCACCCCGACCTGGGACGGCCTGCCGCTCGACCGCTACCTGTCGGTGCTCGACATGCTCAACCCCATGCACCGCCTGTGGTCGGACGGGCGCTGGAACAAGCTCACCGTCGCGCACGGCTGCTACTGGAAGAAGTGCAGCTTCTGCGACGTGAGCCTCGACTACATCTCGCGCTACGACGGCGCGAGCGCGAAGACGCTGGTCGACCGCATCGAGGCGATCATCGCCGAGACGGGGCAGACGGGCTTCCACTTCGTCGACGAGGCCGCGCCGCCCAAGGCTCTGAAGGCGCTCGCGCAGGAACTCCTCGAGCGCGGCGTGGCGATCTCGTGGTGGGGCAATATCCGCTTCGAAAAGTCCTTCACCCCGGAACTGTGCCGCCTGCTCGCCGACAGCGGCTGCATCGCCGTGTCGGGCGGGCTGGAGGTCGCCTCCGACCGCCTGCTGCAGCTCATGAAGAAGGGCGTGTCGGTCGACCAGGTCGCGCGCGTCACCAATGCCTTCACCGAGGCAGGCATCCTCGTGCACGCCTACCTGATGTACGGTTTCCCGACGCAGACGGTGCAGGACACCGTCGACGCGCTCGAATACGTGCGCCAGCTCTTCGAATCCGGCTGCATCCAGTCGGGCTTCTTCCATCGCTTCGCGTGCACGGTGCATTCGCCGGTCGGCCAGAACCCGGACGAGTATGGCGTGAAGCTCGTCCCGCTGCCGCCCGTGACCTTCGCGAAGAACGACGTGCGCTTCATCGACCCGACCGGTGTCGACCACGACACGCTGGGCGTGGCGCTCAACAAGGCGCTCTACAACTACATGCACGGCATCGGCCTGGAGCAGGACGTGCGCGGCTGGTTCTCCGACCGCGTTCCGCGCCCCCGCGTGCCGCGCAATTTCATCGAGCGGGCCTTGCGCTAGACGCGCTGCCGGACCCGTATTCCGGGACCTCGTCGCGAACCTTCGCGGCGCAATACGTTCTAATGGCGACTGGGATTCATCGACTGGCCCGAAAGCGGGTAGTGGCGCTACCCGAAGGGAGGTATCGGCGAGGTCTTTGATTTCGATAATAATTTTGCAACGTCTGGATTTTAGCATCGACCGGCAAATCGGCATCAGACCGCAGCCGGACAGGTTTCAATGGAGGAGACAGCAATGAGCACGACAACGACCGAACGACTTCCCACGAGCGATCTGGAGAACGAGTTCATCCCGCCGATCGGACAGCCCGAGGCGAACGACATGGCGTGGGACCAGCGCCTGAATGCCGAAGTGGCGTGGCAGCTCGCACGCGAGACCGTCGATGACGGTCTCGCGCAATGGACGGACCGCGCGGAGGGTGCACCGCGGCGCCTGCCGACGATGCGCACGATCGCGCGCATGAACACCGCCCTCGTGGCGCTGCGCGAACGGCTCTACCAGATCCAGAACGAGGCCGCGAACATCGCGATTTCCGAGCTGGCATTGCGACAGGAGGCCGATCCGGCCGCGTCGTCCGACGATGCCTTTTCGCCGCTGCATGCCCAGAATGCGCGCCGCATCGAGGCGCTCGCCGCGTCGTGCTACGAACTGCTGTCCGCGGCACAGGGCAATCTTGCGGCCGTGGCGGGCAAGGTGCCGGCCGGGTCCGGCGCCGCCGCTGGCCGTGCCGGGCTGGAGGAATCGTTGTACGCCGAGCGCCGTCAGCGCGACGCACTCATCGACTTCCCGGACCGTCGCGCCGCGGCTTGAGCCCAGCGCATCTCGCGACGCCATGCGGTCGGCGATATGCCACCGGCCGCATGGCGGGATACGCCTTCGGCTCCTCCCGCCCTACGCAACACCGGGACCGGCGTCTCGGCTCGAAAGAGCCGGAGGAGCGGAGCGCATCCCGCCGGAAGGCCGGGCAATCGCCCTCCACATCAGGCCGGCACGGACTCCCTGATCAGGTGATCGAAGGCCGCCAGTGAGGCCTTCGCGCCTTCGCCCATCGCGATCACGATCTGCTTGAACGGCACCGTCGTGCAGTCGCCGGCGGCGAAGAGGCCCGGCACCGAGGTCTGGCCGCGCGCATCGACGACGATCTCGCCGAAGCGCGTGCGCTCGACCGTGTCCTTCACGAAGTCGGTGTTCGGCAGCAGGCCGATCTGCACGAAGATGCCTTCCAGTTCGATCCGCTGCGAGTCGCCCGACACGCGGTCCTTGTAGACCAGGCCGTTCACCTTCGCGTCGCCCGTCACTTCGGTGGTCTGCGCATTGGTGATCACCGTGACGTTGGGCAGGCTCGCGAGCTTTTTCTGCAGCACGGCGTCGGCGCGCAGCGAGTCGGCGAATTCGAGCAGCGTGACGTGCGAGACGATGCCCGCGAGGTCGATCGCCGCCTCGACGCCCGAGTTGCCGCCGCCGATCACCGCGACGCGCTTGCCCTTGAACAGCGGGCCGTCGCAGTGCGGGCAGTAGGCCACACCCTTGCCGCGGAATTCCTTTTCGCCCGGCACGTTCATCTCGCGCCAGCGCGCCCCGGTCGCGAGGATCACGGTGCGCGCCTGGAGCGAGGCGCCGTTCTCGAGTTTCACCTCGAAGCCGCGCTCGCCCGGGATCACCGCCGCGGCGCGTTGCAGGTTCATGACGTCGACCTCGTATTCCTTGACGTGCTCTTCGAGGGCTGCCGCGAGCTTCGGGCCTTCGGTGGCCTTCACCGAGATGAAGTTTTCGATCGCGAGCGTGTCCGTCACTTGGCCGCCGAAGCGTTCGGCGACGACACCGGTGCGGATGCCCTTGCGCGCGGCGTAGATCGCCGCCGCCGCACCCGCCGGCCCGCCGCCGACGACCAGCACGTCGAATTCGCCCTTCGCTGAAATCTTCTCCGCGGCGCGCGTTTGGGCGCCGGTGTCGATCTTCGCCACGATCTCGGCGAGCTCCATGCGACCCTGGCCGAAGTGCTGACCATTCAGGAACACGGTCGGCACCGCCATGATCTGGCGCTCGTTGACCTCGTCCTGGAACAGCGCGCCGTCGATCATCGTGTGGCGGATGTTGGGGTTGATCACCGCCATCAGGTTGAGCGCCTGCACGACGTCCGGGCAGTTGTGGCACGACAGCGAGATGAAGGTCTCGAACTCGTACGTGCCTTCGATCGCGCGGATCTGGTCGATGACTTCCTGCTCGACCTTGGGCGGATGACCGCCGACCTGCAGCAGCGCGAGGATCAGCGAGGTGAATTCATGCCCCATCGGGAGGCCGGCAAAGCGCACGCCGGTGTCTTCGCCGGCGCGGTTGATCGCGAAGGAAGGCTTGCGCTCGGCGTCATCGCGGCGTTCGATGACGGTGATGCGGTTCGACTGTTCGGCGA
This sequence comes from Aromatoleum evansii, assembly GCF_012910805.1. Taxonomy (GTDB): domain Bacteria; phylum Pseudomonadota; class Gammaproteobacteria; order Burkholderiales; family Rhodocyclaceae; genus Aromatoleum; species Aromatoleum evansii. The sequence goes on along the minus strand of NZ_WTVK01000004.1, from coordinate 124,006 downwards.
TGTCGCCGAGCAGGGCCTGCATCTCGCGCGACTTGTCGCTGTCGTCCAGGGACGCGACGATTTCGATCGGCTGGGTGACTCGTTCGAGGTAGGCCTTCAACTGGTTCTTGATGTTCGCGTCGAGCATGGCGGGATCGTCCGTGAAATGCAGGGGGAATTCAGGGGGGGCGCTCGTGGCGCCCGCCCGCTAGTGCCGGATGGGCAACGGTTTCGTAGGGCGGGAGGCGCCGAAGGCGTATCCCGCCATGTGGCCGCGGGTTTTGCTTCGGCGCCGGCGTTGGCGGAATGCGCTCCGCCCTTCCGCGCTACGGGTGACGGATCGGCTTAGATCTTGCCGACGAGGTCCAGCGAGGGCGCCAGCGTCGCGTCGCCTTCCTTCCACTTCGCCGGGCAGACTTCACCCGGGTGGCTGGCGACGTACTGCGCGGCCTTGACCTTGCGCAGCAGCTCCGAGGCGTCGCGGCCGATGCCGCCGGCGTTGATCTCGACGATCTGGATCCTGCCTTCCGGGTCGATCACGAAGGTGCCGCGGTCGGCCAGGCCGGCTTCCTCGATCATCACGTCGAAGTTGCGCGAGATGGTGCCGGTCGGGTCGCCGATCATCGGATACTGGATCTTGCCGATGGTCTCGGAGCTGTCGTGCCATGCCTTGTGCGTGAAGTGGGTGTCGGTCGAAACACTGTAGATCTCGACGCCCAGCTTCTGGAACTCGGCGTAGTTGTCGGCGAGGTCGCCCAGTTCGGTCGGGCACACGAAGGTGAAGTCGGCCGGGTAGAAGAACACCACCGACCATTTGCCCTTCAGCGATTCGTCGCTGACTTCGATGAACTTGCCGTTGTGGTAGGCGGTGGCTTTGAACGGCTTGACTTGCTGGTTGATCTGGGACATGTCGCACTCCATTGTCGTAGTGGGGTAAGGGGACCGAGCGGTGTGTCCTGCTCGATGGGTGTCACTTTACCGACCGGGGTGCGATAGCTCCAATTGAACTAAAAAATGAATACGATAGGCACTTGCGATCAAGCGTCGGATCCACGCTTCGCTGCGATTTCGCGCACCGTCGCATCGATCAGTCGCCGCGCGATGCTGATGCGGTGCGGCAGGCGCGGCAGCCGGTCGATCGTGAACCAGTCGGCGGCCTCGATCTCCTCGGGTTGCAGGACGAGCTTGCCGCCCGCGTAATCCGCGACGAAGCCGATCATCAGGGAATGCGGGAAGGGCCACGGCTGGCTGCCGAAATAGCGCACGTTGGTGATCTCGATCCCGACTTCCTCGCGTACCTCGCGCGCGAGGGTCTGCTCCAGCGACTCGCCCGGCTCGACGAATCCCGCGAGCGCGCTGAACATGCCTTCGGGAAAGTGTGGCGAGCGCGCGAGGAGCAGTTCGTCGCCCCGTCGCACCAGAGCCATCACCGCCGGGGCGAGGCGCGGGTAGTGGACCATGCCGCAGCCGGGGCATACCCGCGAACGTTCGTCCGGGTGCGGATCCGTCGGCGTGCCGCAGCGGCCGCAGTAGCGATGCGTCAGGTCCCATTGCACGATCTGGACCGCGCGGCCCGCCACCCCGAACGACGTCTCGTCGAGCCGCCCGAACAGGGAGCGCAGGTCGTGCCATTCCATGCCCTCCGGAGCGGGCGCTTCGGGCCCGACGGCGGCCGCGTAGCAGTGCCGATCGCCGAGGCGTCCGAGGTAGTGCTGCGGACCGGACGGATCCAGCCCACCCGGCTCCCTGCGCGTGGGCACCCGGGTCTCGCCCTCGCTGTTGAGCACGAGCAGGGCATTCTTGCGGAATACGAAACACAGGTCGTCGTCGCGGAGCGGGGCGGGGGAGACGTGTCCGGGAGTGAACATGGGCGCACGCAGTCGGGTGGTTGGATGTTGCGGTCATGATGCGCGGCATGCCGCGGCGGCGCAACCGCAGGTCCCCTGAATTGACATTCCTCATGGGGAATCTGTCCATCCTGGGCTATGGTTGGCCTTTGAGCGACAAGCGGGAGCGTTTCGACATGAGCAGCGGCGCATGGAGTTGTCCGCACGACCTCGACGGCGTGTGTCAGCGCGTACAGGGCGCGGTGTGCGAGCCCGGCATGCGTGGCTGCGTGCTCGAAGGCAAGGTGCGTTTCGCCCGCGACGAGATGAACCTCCCGCGCAAACCCGTGAAGGCCGTGAAGCCGGAGCCTGCAAGGAAGCCGGCCCAGCCTCCGAAGCGCCGCCTGCCGTTCTGAGGCACCCGATAACGGCAATACGGCTTGCCCGGCGGGAATTTTTCCTGCCGGCATACCGCCGTTTCGCGATCTAATACGGCTCATTCCGGCTGCCGCGACGTCGCGGGGCAAATCGTTTCGGGGAAGGTCGTTGATGGGAGATCAGGACAGCATTCTCGACGCGAAAGCCGGCGTACTCAGGGTCGTCCTGGCGTACGCGGCCTTTGCTGCGCTGTGGATCCTGCTTTCCGACGAAGCGCTGGGTTTCCTTTTCCGCGACCCCGACCTCATCGTGAAGGCCAGCCAGGCCAAGGGCTGGGTCTTCGTCGCCATCACGGCAGTGCTGCTGTACGGCCTGTTGATTCGCCTTGTCGGCAGGCTGAACCAGAGTCTGCGGCGCGAGCTCGCGTCGGAGGCGGAGCGGCGGCACGCCGAGGAGCAGGTGCATAACCTGTCCTTCTACGATTCGCTGACCAGCCTGCCGAATCGACGCCTGCTGTTCGACCGCCTCGGACAGTCGCTGCTGGGCGGGCGCCGCAGCGATACCCGTGGCGCGGTGCTGTTCATCGATCTCGACGGTTTCCGGGCGCTCAACGACACGCGCGGACACGAGGTCGGTGACCGCATGCTGGTCGAGATCGCGCGCCGGATTGCCGCGAGCGTCCACCGCGAGGACACCGTGGCACGTGTCGGCAGCGATGAATTCGTCGTCGTCGCCAACGGGCTGAGTCCGGAGCGGGACGCCGCCGCGGTCGCCGCGCGCGAGATTGCCGAGCGCATCCAGGCGGTGGTCCGGCAGCCGCTCGATGTCGACGGACAGGAGGTCCTGGGTTCGGTCAGCGTCGGCATCAGCATGTTCTCGGGCGCGGAAGGCACCGTCGACGAGCTGCTCAAGCAGGCCGATGCGTCGATGTTCGAGGCGCGCAGCCGTGGGCGCGGCGGCATCCATTTCTTCGATGTCGCGATGCAGGCGGCGCTGGAGGAGCGGGTGCGCCTGGAAGGCTGGCTGAGCAAGGCGCTCCCGGATCAGCTGCGGCTTTACTACCAGATGCAGGTCGACTGTTCCGGCACGATCCAGGGCGCCGAAGTCCTGATCCGCTGGCTGCACCCCGAGCGCGGCATGATCCCGCCGTGCGACTTCATCCCGCTCGCGGAGGAAACCGGGATGATCCTTCCGATTGGCCGCTGGGTGCTGGAAACCGCCTGCCGGCAGCTGAAAGCGTGGGAGGCCGTGCCGGCGACGCGTCATCTGCGGCTGTCTGTCAATGTGAGCGCGCGGCAGTTCCGGCAGGATGATTTCGTCCGCGAGGTGCTGGATGTCGTCGAGCAGACCGGGGCGGATCCGGCGAACCTCAAGCTCGAGCTCACGGAGAGCATGGTCGTCGAGAACATCGACCAGGTCGTCGACAAGATGGCAAGGCTCAAGGCGATGGGCATCCAGTTCTCGCTGGACGACTTCGGCACCGGCTTCTCGTCGCTGTCCTGCCTGCGCCGCCTGCCGCTCGACCAGCTCAAGATCGACCAGTCCTTCGTGCGCGACGTGACCGAGAACGCCAACGACGCCGCGATCGTGCGCACCATCATCGCACTCGGCCAGAGCCTCGGCCTCGAAGTCATCGCCGAAGGCGTCGAGACCGCCGAGCAGCGAAACTTCCTCGCGGTGCACGGCTGCAGCAACTACCAGGGCTACCACTTCAGCCGCCCCGTGCCGCTGGAAGAGTTCGAACTGCAACTCGGCCAGGGGCGCCGCCACCCCTGATGGGGGCAGCGGCGCAACCGGGTGCTAGAACGGCATGATCAGCCGGAACCACGCCTTGTCGCCCTGGAAGCGGTTTTCCGCCCCGGATTCCTGCTGCCACTGGCCGATGAACATCGTGCCGCCCTTGGTCGTGTAGCTGACGCTCGGCCCGATCGCGAACACCTCGCCCTTGCGCCCTGAGGACCACGGTCCGAGCGCCGATGAGATCGTTTCGCCTTCGAGCTTGTCGTTGGTCGTCTGCTTCAGGTAGTAGCCGGAAAGGCCGACGCCCCACGGGCCGAAGCGCTTGCCCGCGAGGTAATCGACGCGAAACTCGTCGCCCGACTCGTAATCCATCTTCGGCGCGCCGGGGGCAGGGCGGAAGTCCTTGTTCTTCGTCTTCATGTTGTACATGAACTTGCCCGACAGCTCCCAGCCCGAATCGGAGATCCAGGTCACCGCAAGGACCGGTTCCACGCTCCAGTAGTTGGTGCCGATGCTCTTGATCGGCTGCCCCGACTTGTATTCCCCTGTCGGCGCGAAGAAATCCAGCGCGAAGACCCAGTGCAGGTTGCCGGCGTGCCAGCCGATCACGAGCGGCGAGAACAGCATGTCGCCGATGCCGGTGACGGTCTTGCTGTCGCCGAGGGTCAGTTTCTGCTGCACGACGGGCAGGATGGCCTGTACCGCCCAGTCTCCGCCGAGGATCTTCGTGTTCGTGACCTTGACGACGCGCATCGCATCGAACCAGGCGGTCACCCCGGTCCCGGGTACCTTGTCGCCGTCGTCGTCGCGCAGGCTGTCGGCATGGTAGTACCCGAAATAGTTGAGGAAATAGTTTCCCGGTGGCGGCAATGCGCCCGCGACCCAGTTCTCGCTTCCGTGCGGATACTGGTCGCCCCCTTCCTTCGCGAGCGCGCCGCCGCAAACCAGCCCGGACAGGGCCAACGCCACGCAGATCTGCTTGAGTCTCATGCCTCCTCCTTGATTTCTTGTTTGCGATGCCTTGATTGGCACGATTCGGGGCGTTGCCGCCCCTGGCCTCGGCCGGGCCATTGCCGATACCGGGGTGCGGAAGCTGGCTCAGGCCGCGCGATTGACGTGGAAACGCTTGGCCTTCATGTCGAAGCGCGGAAGGATGTTGCGTCCGACGTTATGCACGCGCGGGCGGAAGGCGAGTACCGCGTCGAGGCGCTCGGCGATCGAATGCACGACCGCAGGGTCGGCCCCTTCGCACAGCTCGACCTCGATATCCATCTCGTCCATGTGCTTGACCTTGCTGACGGTGATGCGGAACTCGTCGACCTCGACGAACTTGCGGATGATGTTCTCGACGCCGGCCGGGAAGACGTTCACCCCGCGCACGGTGACCATGTCATCCGCGCGGCCGAGGATGCCGCCCTGGAAGCGCAGGAAGGTTCGGCCGCAGGAACAGGGGTCGAGATTAACTTCGACGAGATCGCCGGTGCGGTAGCGGATCAGCGGGAAGCCCCAGCGGCCGAGGTTCGTGACCACCAGTTCGCCGCGCTCGCCAGGCTTCACGGCTTCGCCGGTCTTGGGGTCGATGACCTCGGCGATGAACTCGGACTCGATCAAGTGCGTGCCGCCGGGCTGGTGCTCGCATTCGAAGGAATGCGCGCCGATCTCGGAGGCGCCCGCATGGTCGAAGCATTTCGCCGACCACGAGGATTCGATGCGCTGCTTGGTCGCCGGGATGTTCGCGCCCGGTTCGCCCGCATGCACGGTGGACTTCATCTTGATCGAGCCCATGTCGAAGCCGTGTTCGCGCGCCACTTCGGCCAGCCGCAGGGCGTAGGTCGGTGTGCAGCACAGCACCGTCGCGCCCGTCTCGCGCATCAGTTCCAGGCGCTGCAGCGAGTCGCGTCCGCCGCCAGGGATCATCACTGCGCCGAGCTTGCGCGCGCCTTCCAGCGCCGCCCAGAAACCGATGAAGGGCCCGAACGCGAAGGCGAGGAAGACGCGGTCGCTCGCATCCACCCCCGAGCCGGCGAGCACGTGCGCCCAGCACTTCGCCCACCAGTCCCAGGAGTCCTGCGTGTCCAGCACCTTCAGCGGTACGCCGGTTGTGCCGGAGGTCTGGTGCAGGCGCGTGTACTGCTCGATCGGATAAGTGAGGTTGGTGCCGAAGGGGCCGTTCGCCGCCTGGTCTTCCATCAGCTCGGACTTCGTCGTCAGCGGCAGGCGCGCGAGGTCGTCGAGCGAGCGGATGTCGCGCGGCTCGATGCCGGCGGCCTTCCACTTGTTGCTGTAGAAGCGGTTCTTGCCCCACAACTCGGCCATCATCGCCTGGAGCTTTTCCAGTTGCAGGGCGGCGAGCTGTTCGCGGGGCAGGGTTTCGGTGGTCTGATCGAAATACGCCATGACTGTCTTCCTCGAAATTCTGGACGAACCGTCCCGCGGCGATGCCGTCCGGGTTCGGAAGGGGGCATTGCCGTATGGGCGGATGCTGCGGAGTTGTCGGGGGAACCCGCGTCGGGCGGGCGCCGGGCGTTCAGCCGGACGGGCGGGAAGTCGCTGCGGTCATCGTTATCTCCTCATCATTGTTCTGGCGCTCGTGTGGCGCCCCCATTTCCATGGTGCGGTGACTTCCTGGATGACGTCGTGGAACCAGCGGTCGAGCAGCGGCGCGCCCTCGGGCGCCGGCTGGATCGGCAACTGGCCCGGCGCAATCAGCGCGATCGCGCCGGCATCGTCCCCCGCGACCGGCTCGCCCGCGACCGAATGCGCGCGATACGCGAGGATCACGGCGCGTACGCCGGTCTGCGAATACACGCCGATCAGTCCGTCGACGGCCACCTCCAGCCCGGTCTCCTCGCGCGCTTCGCGCACGACGGCCTCCTCGAGCGATTCGCCCTGCTCGACGTAGCCGCCGGGCGGTGCCCAGTAGCCGCCCAGCGGGTCGAGGTTGCGGCGGATCAGCACCAGCTTGTCCGCGTGCTCGATCACGGCCAACACGACCGGCGCCGGCTTGTGGAAGAAGGTCTCGCCGCAGGCAGGACAGGTCTCGCGCTCGCGGTTGTGGATTTTCGCGAGGACCAGCGGCGTGCTGCATTGCGGGCAGAACTTGGGGGCCATCTTGGTCTCCTTGGATGGGTCAGACCGCAGTCGCGTCGTCGCGGGCGGACAGGGCGAGGTCGAGGCGCAGGTTGACGAGGTCGCCGTCCTGCAGTCCGAGCGTTTCGCGGATCGGCACCGGCGCGACGATCTCGAACTTGTCTTCGGGGTAGCCGGGCATCTCCGGGAACACGACCGCACCCGTGAGATGGCCGGCAATGCTCACGCCGAAGCATTTCGCCGCGCAGAAGCCATCCTGCGGCGTGATCGCGATGCCGGCGGCGGAACGCAGTCGCGCGCGTGCCCAGTCCCAGGCTGCGCCGCGCATGCGCAGGTTGAAGGTGCCGGGCCAGGGGATGAAGCCGAGCTTGCGACGGATTTCGGCAACGACCCAGTCGATCGCGGTGAAGCGCGAGCCTTCGCCGAGGCCGGGGGCGACTTCGCCTTCGAGTTCGAGGATGGTGGCGGTGGTCATCATGTGGCGAATCCTTATTGCGTGGGTGCGGTTCGTCGGGGCGGTTCTGTGGGAGCGGCCTCAGCCGCGAATCGGCGTTGCTTCGCGGCTGAAGCCGCTCCCACAAGGAGACGTCGCCGGATCACCGCGATTTCGCCAGCTCCCGCTCTTCATTGCCGGTCCAGCGCCCGAAGAGATCGACGTCCAGGTCGAACTGGTCGAGCACCTTGGTCACCGACTGGTTGATGATGTCGTCGATGGTCTTGGGCCGGTGGTAGAAGGCCGGCAGCGGCGGCACCAGCACCGCGCCGGTCTCCGTGGCCTGCGTCATCAGGCGCAGGTGGCCGAGGTGCAGCGGCGTCTCGCGCAGCATCAGCACGAGCTTGCGCCGCTCCTTCAGCGTGACGTCGGCGGCGCGAATCAGCAGGTTGGTGTTGAAGCAGTTGGCGACCGCGGAGAGCGTTTTGATCGAGCAGGGCGCGATGATCATCCCTGCATGCTTGAACGAGCCGCTCGCAATTGAGGCGCCGACGTCGTTGTTGTCATGCACGCAGGAGGCGAGACGCTTGACGTCGTTGATCGAGTAGTCGGTCTCGTAGACGATCGTGCGCTTGGCCGAGTCCGACATCACGAGGTCGGTCTCGACGCCGATCTGCTTCAGCGCTTCGAGGATGCGGATGCCGTAGATCGCACCGCTTGCTCCGGAAATGCCGACGACGATTCTCATGGTGCTGTCTCCGTTATTTGTGCAGCGTGGCGAGCAGGGCCTGCGCCTTCGCCAGTGCGGCGGCGGGCAGGGTGACGCGGTCGAATTCGGGGCCGGCGCCGCGCGTCGCGACGAAGCCGGCCTTCGAGCCGAAGCTGCTGCCGGCCGAAGAGGGGTCGATGACGTATCCCTCGGCGCCGCCGATGATCACGGTGTCGCGTTCGGGCAGGTAGCGCGTCGCCATCGCCCACGCGACTTCGCGCGGGTCGCGGATATTCACATCGTCATCGACGACGGTGACGGTCTTGAGGCGCTTGTCGAGGTTCAGCGCGAGCATGACCAGGCGCCGCACCTCGTTGCGCGGGCAGTTCCTCACGGCGATCGCGGCCGAGAAACCGGCCGTGCCACCGGTCAGGTCCAGATCGACGACGCCCGCGACCATGGTCTGCAGCTGGCCCAGCAGTTCGGTGCCGGCGGCGAGCGAGAGCAGGGTGTCGACGTCGCCCGACCACGGGCACAGGCCGGGGTAGATGAAGTTGTCGCGGTGCGTGACGGCGGTGACTTCGACCACCGGGCTGACGTTGGAGAAGTAGTAGCCCGTGTTCTCGCCGAACGGGCCTTCCGGCTCGCGCACGCCCGGCAGGATGCGGCCTTCGATGACGATCTCGGCGCGCGCGGGGACTTCGACGTTAACGGTCAGCGCGCGCGCGAGTTCCACCGGCTCGCCGCGCAGACCGCCCGCTACCGCCATCTTGTCCGGGCCCTGCGGGCCGCTGCGCACGACCGACGCCAGCAGTGTCGCGGGCTCCAGCCCGAGCGCGATGGCGACATCGAGCGCTTCGCCCTTGGCTTCGGCATTGGCGTGGAACTGCGACAGCGGCGGGTTCGCGAGCAGCACGCCGAGGCGGTTGGCGCCCTTCACCATCATGCGGTGGATGCCCATGCCGCGACGTCCGGTGACCGGGTCGGTACACAGCACGACGCCGGTCGTGATGAAGGGGGCGCCGTCCTTTTCGTGATGGGTCAGGATCGGCAGCAGCGAGAGCAACTCGTCGCGCGATTCATGGACGACTTCCTGGACCGGCGCGTTCCTTGCGACGACGGGCGCGATCGCGCGCTGCTTGTTGTCGAGCCAGGCCTGTGCGAGCCGGTCCTCGGTCGTGCCGAAGGCGCGGGCGACGCGACGACGGGCGCCAAACAGGTTTCCGGCGACGCGCGCACCAGCGTAGCCGCGCACGTTCTCGAAGATCGTCGCGGGCGCGTCCGCCGGGAGGCTGCGCAGCACCGCCGCGATCTCGAACCTCGGGTCGAACTCGTCACGCACGTGCAGCACGTCGTCGCCAAGGTCGGCCAGGAAACTGCGCAGGTCAGGGTAGGCCATTGTTTCGCTATTCCCTTCGATGATGGAATCGGGCCGGGCAGGCACGCGGCCTGCCCGGGTCGCACTGCTTACCGATACCGCGCCGGCAAGCGCTCCACGCGCTCGATCACCCTGATCGAGAACTTCCGGTCACTCAACTGCCCGCGCCCCAACCGCACCTGCAGGCTGTCGGCGAACTTGTCGAGCGTGCTCGACACCTCCACCTTCGCGCGCTGGTAGGTGTACTTGTGCAGCCCGTCGTTGAGCGTGCGGATCGTCAGTTCCAGCTCCTTGCCCTCGGCCAGTTCCCCGAGGTCCATCACGAACACTTCCCACTTGTTTGCCATGACCGCTCCTTATTTCTTCGCGCCGCGGAAGCCGTAATCGGCCCAGTTGTTGACGACCTTCTCCTGGATGTCCTTGGGGTAGACGTTCTTGAAGCTGACGAGCGTCGGCACGTCATTGGTCTTGTCCCAATCGACCGGCCACAGGCAGTCGAACAGCACCTGCGAGCCGATCGAGTACTTGCGGTCGTGCGGAGTGGCGTGCGGGTACAGCGCCGTGCCGGTCGTGTTCTTGAAGACGTGGATGCCGCGCTCCGGATTGCAGCGCGTGCAGAACGCGTGATAGACCTCGTCCCAGTTGAAGATGTCGGTCTGGTCGTCGACCACCATCACCATGTGGAACCACGGCCCGAGCTTGGAGCCGAACGCGAGCTGCGCGATCTGCATCGCGATGCCGGCGTAGGTCGGCTTCACGCCGACGATCATCATGTGGTGCGTCGAGCGCGGGTGCATATACACGCCGGTCACCGGAATCCCCTGGCTCTTCAGCAGCTTCTCCAGCTCCAGCCCGAGCGAGAACGAGCGCAGCAACTGCCCCTCGTCCTGCGGCACGCCCATGTTCGAGATCGTCATCGTGGCGTTGTTGCGATAGGTGATCGCATCGACGCGGAAGGTCACGCGGAAGTCGCGCGGGCTGGTGCGGTAGCCGGTGTACTCGCCGAACGGGCCTTCCTCGACCTTGTAGTCGGGCAGGATCATGCCCTCGATGATGATCTCGGCATCGGCGGGGACTTCGAGGTCGTTTGTCTCGCACTTCACGAGACGCACCGGCTCGCCGGAGAGCATGCCGGTGAGCTCCGGCTCGGGGATGGGTGAGGGCGCGCACGCGGCCATCGCCGCCAGGGGCGACAGGCCGATTGCGGTCGCGAAGGGGCAGCCTTCACCGCGCGGCAGGTAGTACTCGGTGAGTGCCTTGCCGAGGTCCGAGAAGGGGAACACGGCGCCGCTCATCGTGCGGCTGTCCCACATCATCTGGCGGTACATCCCCCAGTTCACGTCGCCGCGCACCGGGTGCTTGGTGATCACCGCGTGCCAGGTCCCGACGTAACGCCCGCCGTCGCCGTCATGCACCAGCGGCACCGGCAGTTTGCACAGGTCGGCGTCGGCGCCGAGCAGGATGTTCTCCTTGCACGGTGCGTCGCGCTTGTCGATGACGACTGGTGCGACCGGCTCGCTGTTCGTGCGCTTGAGGTACTCCGCGCCGATCTGCGGCAGCGTCGAGTTCGGATCCATGCCCAACGAGATCGCCATGCGGCGGTAGGTCGAGAGCGGGGCGCCGAAGTAGCTGAAACCCGGGTAGTCCTTGATGCTCTCCATGAAGGGCGCAGCTTCGCCGAGCTCGCAGCAGCGGCGCACGATGGCGCCGGCCTCGTTGTCCCAATCCACTTCCTGCTTGATGCGCACCGCGTCGCCGGACTTGACGCACGCCTCGATGAACTCGCGGTTGTTGCGGGGTGCCGAAATCTTTCCCACGTCTGTCTCCTTGGTGATGGATATGCCGTTCGCTGCGGTGGTGAATCAGTGGATCTTCGAGAGCATTGCGTCCCACTTTCCCTGGGCCTTCAGGATCAGCTCGGCGACCTCGCGCACCGCGCCGTGCCCGCCGCGCGCCGTGGTCACGTAGGCCGCGGCTTCCTTCACGTCCGCGACCGCGTCCCCGACCGCAACCGGCAAGCCGACGCGCTTCATCATCGACAGATCCACCAGGTCGTCGCCGACGTAGCACACCTCGGCGTCGGAGATGTTCATCTCCTCGAGCATCTGCGCGTAGGGCTCGGTCTTCTTCTTGATGCCCTCGTGGAAGCGCTTGATCTTCAGCTCCTCGGCGCGATGGCGCACCGCGCCGGACTTCTTCGAAGTGATGATCGCGACCTCGACGCCGCACAGCTGCAGCACCACTACGCCCATGCCGTCCTTGATGTCGAAGTTGCGCGACTCGATGCCGTCGTCGTTGATGACGATGCGGCCGTCCGTCATGACGCCATCGACGTCGAGGATCACCAGCTTGATGTTCTTGGCCTTTTCCATGTCTTCGATTCCTTGTCAGATCCCGATTCCATACTCGTGCCAGCGCGCCTTGATCTTCGCGAGCGTCTCCTCGTCCATGCGCGCCTCGACCGGCTTCTGCTTCCATTCATACGGAATGCAGGCGTCCATCAGGATGCGGGACGTCATGAGCTTGTCGGAGTCGGGGTCGAGCGCCGGATCGAGTGGCGTCGAGCGGCCGCGCTTGATGAGCTCCGTGCCGCGCATCGGGTCGTAGCGGCAGGACAGCGCCCAGAACACCCGCTGCAGGTCGTCCGCCTGGATGTCCTCGTCGACCGTGATGACGCCCTTCATGCCGTAGTTGCCGGTGTTGCTGCCGATCACCGCATCGGCGACCTGGCGCGAATGCCCCGGGTAGGCCTGCTTCACCGACACCACCGTCCAGAAGCGGCCCGCCGATTCCGGCAGCACGCACACCGACTGCACGCCGGGGATGCGCATCTGCTCGAGCTCGGTCCACAAGGTCGCCGTGCGCGTGAAGGCGAGCAGCATATGCACGTCGGTCACCGGACGGCCCTGGCCGGTCGCCCACAGGATGGGGTTGTTGCGATGCAGGATCTGCTGCACTTCCAGCACCGGCTTCGGAATCGGCTTGTGCAGCTCGTCCGTGTAATAACCCGTGTATTCGGCGAACGGGCCTTCCGGCAGGAAATTGTTCGGGTCGATCTCTCCTTCGAGGACGATCTCCGCGCCCGCCGGCACCGGCAGTCCGGTCAGCGGCGCCATCAGGAACTCGGACTGCTGGCCGCGCACCGTGCCAGTGATGTCGTAGTCGGACGCGCCCTTGTGCATCAGCGTGCCGGCCATGAAGATCAGCGGATCGCAGCCGATGATCGCCGCCGCAGGCATCTTCTTGCCCATCTTGGCGTACTTCTTCATGATCCGCTCGCCGCGCTTGCCGGGCAGGATCTGCACGCCGCAGCGCTTGTCGTCGAGCATCTGCATGCGGTAGGTGCCGAGGTTCACTTCGCCCGTCTCCGGGTCACGCAGCACCACCGACACCATCGTCCCGATGTAGCGCCCGCCGTCGAGCGGGAAGAACTTGGGCACCGGGAACATGTTGAGATCGACCTTGTTGCCGGTCAGCACGTTTTCCAGCACCGGCCCGTCCTTCACTTCCTTCGCCTTGATCAGGCCCTCGGACGTGATCGTCTTCTTCATCCACTGCTGCGCCGACTGGCACAGCGTCAGGTCGTGCGGCAGGCCCAGCATGATCGCGAGCCGCTTGGTCGTCGCGAAGGCGCCGGTGAACACCGGCGTGTCGTAGCCCTTCACGCTCTCGAACAGCAGTGCCGGGCCTTTCTTCTCTTCGGTGAGCTTCGAGACGTGCGAAAGCTCCAGATTCCAGTCGACCTCGGTCGTCACGCGCTTGAGTTCATGAGCTTCGGCGCACTGGTTGATGAAGTACCTCAGGTCCATTCGGATGTCTCCTTGGCTGGAAAGTTGGGGTTGTTGTGTGATGGGAATCAGTGCATTGCCTGCACCGACTCGATGACTTCGTAGCCGGCGGCCGTGAGCGCGCGCGTGACCTCGGCGGTGTCGGCGTGATGGAAGCGGACGATGACCTTGCGCTCCTGGTCGCCACTCGCGACGCCCTTTGGCCCCAGGCTGATCGGGTAGATCGCGTGTACCTCGGCGCCCGTGCCCTCGACGATGTCGGCGATGCGGCCGATCGTTCCTGGGCCGATGCGCGTCGGCGCGAGCGTCACGCCGCTCCTGCGCTCCCACGCGCCGAGGAAATGCGCCGCGAGCGAGAACATCTCGATCGCCGAGATCATCCCGACCACATGGCCGTCATCCATCACCGGCAGCTGGCCGACGCCCGCCTGCTGGCCGACCTGAAGACAGCGCTCCATCGTGTCGTTGGCATCGATGGTCGCGGGGTTGCGCACCATGATGTCCTTCACCTTCACGTGGTTCGAGAAGTAGTTCAGCTCGTCCGGGCTCTGGCTGCGGATGGCCGCGTGAGCTGCGCGCAGGCAGCCGGCGCGGGTGACGAGTCCGCGCAGCCGTCCGTCATCGACGACGGGCAGGGCATGCAAATTGGTTTCGGACAGGATCCGCTTCGCCTCCGACAGCAGCGTGTCGCTGCCGAGCACCGCGGGATTGGCTTGCATCCAGTTGCGTACGATCACGATCCATTCCTCCTCAGGACAGGCGCTTGCCGACGAGCAGGTTCGAGACGATGTAATCCATCGCCGACGTCGCCCCGGTCGTCGCCGGTGCCTTCTGCTTGTTGCTCCAGATCGTCTCGGGGCGCGCCTGCAGGATGAAAACGTTGCCGCCCGCGGGCAGGTTCTTGTCGATCGCCCACTCGATGTCCATCGGCCGGCCGTAGTGCTTCTCGATCTTCTTGGCCATCCACGCGAGCTCGGTGATTTCGTCGTCGAGCACCGACTGGATGTTCTGGCGCTCGGCCGGCACCTCCATCGCGACCGAGCGCTGCAGCTTGAGGTCCGCCGTGTAGCAGACCTCCTTGGTCGAGATCGTCCGCTCGATGATGTCCAGCGTGACCTTGTTGACGACGAAGTTGTCCGGCGTCACCTCACCCGACACCACCGACTCGCCGAAGCCGAAGTTCGAGTCGATCACGATCACCGAGCGGTCGCCGGTCGAGGGATGCAGCGTGAACATCACCCCCGCGGTGTAGGCGTTCGCCATCTTCTGCACGCCCACGCTGATCGCCACCTGCTCGTGCGGGAAACCCATGCGGATGCGGTAGGCGATGGCACGCGCCGTGTAGAGGCTGGAGAAGCAGCGCCGAATGTGGTGGATGACCTCGTCGATGCCGCGGATCCACAGGTAGGTGTCCTGCTGGCCGGCGAAGCTCGCGCCCGGCAGGTCCTCGGCCGTCGCGCTCGATCGCACCGCCACCGGCACCGCCGGCAGGTAGCAGCGCACCGACAGCTTGCGGTAGGCCTCGGCGATCAGGTCCTCCAGCTCGATCGAGATCGGCCGCGACTCGATCATTTCGCGGATCCGGCGCGAAGCCTCTTCGAGGCGGTCCATGTCGTCGTGGTCCAGCCCCTGCAGCAGGGCGTTGACCTCGTCGTGGATGCCGGCCTCGTGCATGAACTGCGCGTAGCCCGCCGTCGTCACTGCGAAGCCCGGTGGCACCCGGACACCCGCGTTGATCAGCTCGCCGAGTGACGAACACTTCCCGCCGACAAGCGGCACGGAGTCCTTGTTGCAGTCCTCGAACATGCACACCTTGGGCGCCCGGCTGTCGATGCCGGGGGCGAGGCGCACTTCTTCAGCCATCAGAGCGCTTCCCATGCTGTTTCCCTCTTCACTGGACGATGGTGACCAGGCCGGACGAGCCATCGACGCGCAATGTCATGCCGGTCTTGATCACACGGGTGGAATGGCCGGTGCCGACGACGGCCGGCATGCCGTATTCGCGGCACACGATCGCCGCGTGGCTCATCACGCCGCCGACGTCGGTGATGCAGGCCTTGATCTTCGCGAAGGCCGGTGCCCAGGACGGCGAGGTCGTCGGCGCGACGAGGATCTCGCCCTCCTGCAGGTCGCGGATCTCCTCCGCGCTGCGGCACACGCGTGCCTTGCCTTCGACCAGGCCCGGGCTCGCCGGGAAGCCCTTCAGCTCGGTGATGCTGTCCGGGTCGGCGACTTCCTGCACCGAGGCCCAGGCCGACAGCGAGCTGTTCGTCACGCCCCACAGCACGATCGTGAAGGGCTCCTGGATCACTTCCGGCGCGATGCCGATCGCCGGCGGCGGTGCCCACTCGCGGAACTTCTGCATCACGCCCTTGCGCCACTCGATCTCGGCCGGCCACGTCTTCGTGCCGCGCGGCGTCACGCCCGTCGCCCACGCGGTGACGATGTCCCACAGCGCCTGCTTGATCTCGTCGCGGCGCAGGTACCAGACGTCCTCAATCTCGGCGATCACGCCATGTTCCTGCATGATCGCGGCGACTTCGCGCATCTTGTTCCAGAAGACCGAGTGGAACCAATGCTCGACGTAGAACAGGTGGTTCTCGACGTAGGGGAAGACGGTTCGCGCGCATCCCAGCAGCTCGTCGAACTGCTTGCGGTCCTGGTCGTTGTCGATCAGGTCGCGGTACTCGGCCGTCACGCGGTCGCGCTCGGCACGCACCGCCTCCATCGGACGGTCGATCTCCTGCCCGTCGCGCAGCTTGTTGATGTAGGTCTGGATGCCGTCGAGCGGCAGGTTCAGGTTGTCGTTCCAGCTGCGGTCGGTGTGGAACCAGCCCGTGCCGGACGAGATGTTGAACCACGGATAGCGCGCCTTCTCGAAGGCCGCGAGCCACTCGTCGCCATGGCGCCGGCCGGCGAGCGCCGCCTTCACGTCCGTCCACTCGCGGTGGCCCGTCACGACGTCATCGACTTCGAGCGCGACGGCCTTTTTCGCCAGCGCCTTCAGTTCGTCGTCGGACTTGTACATGATCACGTCGATGCCCGAGATCATCTGCGTCACGCGCTGCAGCGGGATGCTGGGGAACAGCTTCTGCGTGAAATCCATGAAGAACACGTAGGCCGCGTAGCCCAGGTTCAGGAACTCGAAGTGATACTGCCAGCAGCGGATGCCGAGGTTGATCAGATCGTCGTAGTTCTTCAGCAGGTGGTAGGCGGTCGATTCGCCGACACCGTCGGTCACCACCTTCAGGTCCTCGACCTCCGGCAGGCGCGGAATCTGCAGCGCCTCCAGCTCGGCGATCGTGCCCTCCATCTTGGTCTTCCACTTCGCCTCGAGCTCGTCCCAGTTCTTGTAGTAGTAGCCGGCTCGCTCCATGAAGTTGGGCACGCGCTGGCCGATCTCGTCCGGGTTCTTCACCGGCACCGGCGAGATATAGACGTAGCCGTTGATGATGCGGTGATCGACGCCGCGCACCGGCGGCACCTGGAAGATGCGGTTGTTGAACTGCGACAGCGCGAGGTACCAGGCCTCGTCCCAGATCGTGTCGAAGGGGTAGAGCGGTTCCGGGTAATGCAGTCCGTCGTAGAACCAGAACGTCTCCTTCTCGTACTGGTTGCGCTCGGCGTCGTCGGTGACGAACTGGTATTGGTACGGATACATCCGCTCCCAGCCTTCGGTCCCCGGAATCGTTTTGCCCTTCACATCGTGCGGAACAGGAAACTTCATGTGTGTCCCCTCGTGCTTGTGTAGTTTTGGGTTTCACCGGACTCGTTTCGCGGCCGGTTGCCGGACAGCCATCGCAACCGCTGTGCCAGCATGGGCTGACGCAATGCAGCAACAGTGCATGCCATGGGGGTGGTGAATCGGGTAGGGGAGGCTGCGCCGAAAGGCTGTCGGGCGCGTTACGCAGTTGCGGAAAAAATTCTTTTCGAGACTCGCGAAACGCCTGGCTGCGCAAGAGATGCAGGACCATGCGCAAGTGCGCAGTTGATCATTTGATGATCTTTTCGCGGCCATCCATCGACCGATTGATCATTTGGTGAACTCGCTTCCGCCCCCTCCGAATGGCAAGCAAAAAGCACGACTTCAAATCGTTTGACTTGGGTCAATACGACTAGCGTGGGCGACGCGTAGAAGGAACGATCCAGGAGGAGATCACACATGAGGACCAGGCAATGACCAGGGCCCATCCCAAGGCGCGCGTCGCGGCAGACGACCTGCGCGCACGCGTTCATTTCTGCGCGGAAACGGGCCAGATCTGGCTGCACGAGCACCGCATGCTGCTCGTGCATGCCGAGGCGCAAGCCTCGCTGCGCAAGGAGCTCATCGACACGCTGGGCATGAACCGTGCGCGCGGACTGCTGCTGCGCATGGGTTACGCCTCCGGCGTGCGTGACGCCGAACTTGTCCGCACGCGCATGCCCGAGCTCAGCGAAGCCGACGCCTTCATGACCGGTCCGCAGCTGCACTCGCTCGAAGGCATCGTCGGCGTGATCCCGATCCGCGTCGAGGTCGACCGCGAGGCGGGAATCTTTCATTGCGAGTTCCGCTGGATCAACTCCTGGGAAGGGCAATCCCATCGCCGCCAGTTCGGCATTCACGACGAACCGGTGTGCTGGACCCAGATCGGCTACGCCTGCGGCTATTCGTCCGCCTTCATGGGGCGGCAGATCCTGTTCAAGGAGGTCGAATGCGCGGGCATGGGCGACGATTGCTGCCGCATCGTCGGCAAGCCGATCGAGGAATGGGAGGATGCCGACGAACACATGCGCCGCTTCGCCCCCGACCCCATCGCCGATCAGTTGTTCGACCTGCAGACCCAGGTCGTGCAGCTGCGCTCGACCATCGCCGAGAAGGAAAACCTCCCCGCGGACATGATCGGCAATTCCGCCGGCTTCCGTCACGCGCTGGAACTCGTGAAGCAGGCCGCGGCAGGACAGATTACCGTGCTGCTGCTGGGCGAGACCGGCGTAGGCAAGGAGCTCTTCGCGCGAGCTCTGCACGAGATGAGCAACCGACGCGACAAGCCGCTGGTTGCGATCAACTGCGCCGCGATTCCGCACGACCTCGTCGAATCGGAACTCTTCGGTGTGGAGAAGGGCGCCTACACGGGCGCGCAGGTCTCCCGCCCCGGACGTTTCGAGCGCGCGGACGGCGGCACGCTCTTCCTCGATGAGGTCGGCGACCTGCCGCTCACCGCGCAGAGCAAGCTGCTGCGCGTGCTGCAGGAGGGGGAGGTCGAACGTCTCGGCGACGACAAGGTGCGCAAGATCAACGTCCGCCTTGTCGCAGCGACCAACGCCGGCCTCGCGCAGCTCGTCAAGGAAGGCCGTTTCCGGGCCGACCTCTACTACCGCCTCAACGCCTTGCAGATCAACATCCCCGCGCTGCGCGAACGGCGCGACGACATCTCGCCGCTGGCCAAGCACTTCCTCGAGAAGTACGCCGCAATCAACGGCAAGAAGCTGCTCGGCTTCACCGACAAGGCCAAGAAGGCGCTGGTCGGCTACGCATGGCCCGGCAACATCCGCGAGCTGCAGAACACCATCGAGCGCGGCGTGATCCTCGCCCCTCACGGCGGCCGCATCGAGATCGACCACCTGTTCCTGTCGCGCAGCGAGGACGAGGTGCAGGAATTGGGCCTCGACTCGGACGGCAAGCTCGACATCCACGGGCCGAAGGTCGGCCGTGCGCTGTGCGACGCCGTGTGCGAAGGCGCGATGACGCTGAACGAGGTCGAGGCGATGCTGCTCGAGACCGCGATGGACAGGGCGCGCGGCAACCTGTCATCGGCCGCACGCATGCTCGGCCTGACCCGGCCGCAGTTTGCCTACCGGCTCAAGCGCCTGCACGAGGACGACGCGGCGCGCGAGCCCGCCCCGGACGCCGCGGGGGAGACAGCATGACATGAGCGCCTTGCGCGAAAAGGTGCTCGACTACCTCAAGGCCCGCCACGCGATGAGCATCGCCTCATGCGGCGCGGAGGGCGTCTGGGCGGCGACCGTGTTCTACGTCAATGACGGTTTCAAGCTGTACTTCCTGTCGTCGCCCACTACGCGCCACAGCCGCAATATCGCGCACGACGCCCGCATCGCCATCACGATCCAGGAAGATTGTGCGGACTGGCACGAGATCAAGGGCATCCAGGCCGAAGGGCGCGCGGTGGAGATCGGCGGGGCGGAGGAAAACCGTGCGCGCGAGCTCTATGGCGAAAAGTACCCGGTCGTCGGAAAGATCGCCCAGGCGCCCGCCTTCATCGTGAAAGCGCTGGCGAAGGTTCGCTGGTACCGCTTCGATCCGGAAAAGTTCTACTTCATCGACAACGCCGCCGGCTTCGGCCGCCGCGAAGCGGTCGAATTCCGCAATGATTGAGCTGGCAACCGAATAGACGACGTTGGTCTGGGAGGCGGTTCCTCCCCTTTCAGGGGGGCGGAGCAGGGGTTTCGGCGAGCACTGCTCGCGGGCGGTGAAGCGGCGAGGCGCAGCCGAGACTACCGGTCAGGAGGGGGACGGTTTTCTGCAGCGAGTGCTTACTCGTCCCCTCCCGTCAGACCTGCTCGGCCAGCATCCCCGCCGGTGAATCCCTCCCGGCATCCTCCGCGGGTTGCAGCTCGATCCGGCGAAACCCCCACGCCGCCAGCACGCCAACGCCGGCGAGCACCGGGATCAGCCAGCGGCCGCCGTCCCAGCCGCCGAGCACGGTCGCCAGCGCTGCGATGGCCGGCACGCCGATGAAAGTGCCGACGTTCGAGCACTGCATGAGGATGCCGTTGGCGATGGCGATGTCGGCAGGCGTGCGCGCCACCAGCGGTATGCCCCCCATCGTGGCTGCCGGGAGCACGCCTCCTGCGCTGCAGACGAAGACTGCGGCCACGGAGCGCAGGACCGGATCGTAGCCGGCCGTGAACACGAACCAGCCGAACGCCCCCATCATGGCCGACACGCCGGCGAGCAGCGCCCAGCGCGGAACCCCCCGCGCCAGCCAGAAGTTTGTCGTCAGGTTGCCGAGGATGTTGCCCCCCACCGCCAGGGCCGTGAGCCAGGTTGCCCGCTCCGGCGTGTAACCCATGTGCTCGACTGCGAACGACGGCAACCAGGTCGCGATCATGAACCAGATCGCAGCATAACAGCCGAAGCACACCCCCATCAGCCAAGGCGCCGGCTGCGCGAGGCGTGTGCGCGAGAACATCGCCACCGGCACTGGGCGCGGGCCGCTTCCCGGTACCGCCCCGAGCTTCAGGAACAGCGCGACCAGCACGCACGTGCCGATTGCCAATGCATTTGCCAACCACAGGCCGCGCCAGCCGTGGTGCTGGAGGATGTATGGCGCCACCGCCATCATCAGCCCCATCCCCGTCGGCATGTAGCAGCTCCACAGCGTCAGCAGCCGCCGGCGCCGTCGGGGATCGTCGGCAGCGGCGGTCGCCAGCAGCGAAGGCGCGGCCACCACCACCAGCACGAAGCCGGCGCCCTCGCACGCCCGCGCTGCGATCAGGCTCAGGCCGTCGGCGGCCGCCGCTCCCAGTGCGGAGCCCAGGCCCAGGAGCAGCAGCCCTGCGAGGAGTCCGCGCTGCGCACCGAGGCTGCCGAGCGCCAGTCCGACGAGTACGCCGAGCATCGCGGCGGCGGCATTGATCGCCGTCGCGATCCAGCCCGCGTGAATCAGGCCCACCCCCAGCTGGTCCCTGATCGCGCCGAGTGCGGGGGGCACCTTGCCGACCTGGGCCGAGGCGAGACAACCGGCGACAAGTGCCAGTGCCGTCCTGCTGTCGAGCGTCTTCATGCGGGGCCTGCGGAAGTGGTACGGAATGGAGTCAGGATGGAAGTAAAATCGTTGGAGGTCAAGCAAAAAAACGGCCGCAGCGGCCGGTCGGGGATGTCGGTGCGCAGCCGTCCAGGTGCGGCGTTATAGTATCCGCATCGCCCGCTTCGCGTGCGGGCCTGACCGGAGGCGCACATGGAACGCCCACGCGGATTGCGGACCTGTCTTTACGACGAAACGCAGCTCGAACTGGTCATCGCGGAGATGGCGCAAAGGCTCGCCACGCGGCTTGACCGCGCCGATCCCGTCGCCGTTGTCGGCATACTGCGCCGTGGCGCGCCGCTGGCAGACCGGCTGGTAGCGGCCCTGCAGCGCCACTACGGGGTGCCGCCGCCGATGCGCCTCGATCTGCGCATCAAGCGTTACGAGGACGACCTGACGCTGCTCCATCCCGAAACCCGCCTGGACGAGAACGAGGCGCAGCGCTCGCTGGACCTGAAGGACTACACCGTGGTGGTGGTCGACGACGTGCTGTACACGGGGAATTCGATGTTGCGGGCGGTGGCGTGGCTGGCGCAGAAGCAGCCGCGGCAGATCATCGTCGTCACCCTTGCCGACCGTTGCGTCAACCGGCTGCCGATCCATGCCGATGTGGTAGGGGTGCGCCTGCAGGTGGCGCCGCCGGACGTCGTCGAATGCAACGTGCCGCCCTACGAGCCCACGTTCCGAATCGAATTGCTGAAGCTGGAACGGGCAGGGGGTTGAGGTGGCGCCGGGCGGCGTGGCACATGAAAAAGGGGGCCGACGGCCCCCTTCATGCAGCCCCGCTGGCGGAGCAGGGCGCCTGCGTGCGCTCAGGCTGCCTTGCGGCCCCTGGTGTTGCTCGCCTGTGCGGTCAGGATGGGCTGCAGCGCATTGCTGGCGGCCGCGAGGTTGGTCTCGGCCACGTCGCGGCTGGTCTTGACGAAGCTCTCGTAAGCGGCGCTCGCGTTGCTCATCGCGGTCTTCATCGCATTGACGAACTCGTTGGTGCCGGCGGGGGCGCTGTGGGCAAACTGCTCCACGAACTCGCCCAGGCCGCGTGCCGCTTCGTCGAACTGGCGGGTGCCGAAAGCGGCGATCTCGCCCTGGGTCTCGATGAACAGTGCATTGATGTTGCGGAAGTAGTCGGCGGCCTGTTCCAGCGACTGGTTCTGCACGGCGAGGCGCGAGGCGAACTGCTCGCGCATGTCGCCCTCGACCAGCGGTGCTGCGCCCGCCGACACGCACGCGCAGGCATTGCGGGCGGCATCGATGTTGAGCGCCATCAGGCGTTCGGTCGCATTCAGGATGGTGTCGGCGAGCGATTGGAAGGCTTCGATGTTGCCGTTCGCGGCTTTCGCCAGTTTCTGGGTGGTTACAAGAGTGTTCACGTCTAGCTCTCCTCGGCTGTATGTGATCATGGGCGCTATCCGATCTCCGTCGATTTGGCGCCAGGCAAAGCGGAAGGTGAATGCTACGTTGCCAGCCTTGCTCGTGACATACATCTTTCTGCGTGTTTTGGATACCGGTTTCCAGGTATTTTCCCCGCGATCGACCTTATCCCGATATCGTTGTAATGCCATTGCGGATGGCATACTTCGTGAGTTCGGCGACGCTGTGCAGATCGAGTTTCCGCATGATGTTGCGGCGGTGCACCTCGACCGTCGACGCGGCCAGGTGCAGGCGTTCGGCAATGCGTCCCGAGGTATGCCCCTCGGCGATCAGTTGCAGCACCTGGCGTTCGCGGGCAGTGATCCGCGGCATCGAAGTATCGCGCGGGGTGTTGTCGAGCAGGGCGCTCGCCACCGTGGCGGCGACGTCGGGGCACAGATAGGTCTTGCCCAGTTGCACGGTGTGGATCGCGCGCAGCAGTTCCTCGCCCGCTTCGGCCTTGGTGACGTAACCCCTCGCGCCGGCATTGAGCAGGTCGAGCACGAACTGCCGATCCGAGAAGGCCGACACGCCGATGACCTTGAGGTTGGGACGGATGGCCAGCAGCCGGCGGGTCGTCTCTATCCCGTTCATTGCCGGCATGCCGATGTCCACGCATGCGATGTCTACCGCTTTGTCCGCGACGAGGGCCAGGGGCTCGTCGCCGGTACCCGCCACGCCGACCACCTCGATACCGGGCTCCTTTTCCAGCATCGCGCGCAAGGCGTGCAGGAACATGCGGTGATCGTCCGCGAGCGCGATCAGGATCTTTCCGCTGCTCATGCCCGCCCCGTGCTCATCGAGTGTTCAGCCGCCTGAGATCTCGCCGGCCGCGGCTGCCTGCGGAATTCGCCCGCCTGGAGATCGAAGCTGACCCGGATTGCGGTGCCGGTTTCCGGAGACGAATTCAGCTCGAAGGTTCCTCCCGCGAATTCGGCGCGTTCCTTCATGGTGATCAGCCCCAGTCCGGGCGTCGTACCGGACTCGCCCAGATGGTGGGGGTCGAAGCCGATGCCGTCGTCGGCGATCTCCATGCAGAGAAGACCGTCGGAGTTCTCCAGATGGATGCGGACGTTTTTCGCGCGTGCATGTTTTGCGCAGTTCGTCAGGGCTTCCTGGGTGATGCGGAAGAGCAGTGACTGTACGTTGGAAGGCAAGTGCATGGTGAAATGGGTGGTGTCGAGATGCACGGCGATGCCTGTGCGCTGGCGGAACTGCTGCGCGTAGTCCTGCACGGCCGGAATCAGGCCAGCGTAGTCCAGGGTCGCCGGGCGGAGGTTGGTGCAGACGTCGCGGATGCCCGTGATGGTGTCGAGCAGGAGCCCCTTGGCGTCGTCGAGCAAGGGTTCGAGTTCCGCGAGGACCGGGGCAGGCAGCGCGCGCGCGAGGTTCGTTAGCGTGAGCTGTAATGCGGCGAGGTTGGGGCTGGTGTGGTCATGCAGCTCGGCGGCGAACTTGCGGCGCTCGTTCTCCTGCACGTCGACCATGTGGCGCGAGAGCTCCGCGAGCCGCGTCGCATGGGCCGCGCGTTCGAGTTCCAGCTGTTTGCGGTCGGAATTGTCGGAAAGCACCGTCCGGCTGGCGACGAAGCTGCCCTGCGCGTCGAAGATGGCCGTCGAACTGAGCAGCACGGGCAGCGACGAACCGTCCCGGCGCAACAGCTCGATGTCCATGTTGCGCAGAAGGCCGGTCTTCTTGAACGTGCGGAACACCTGCCCGAACAGCGCCCGGCTCGCGGGGCAGAACAGCTCGAAGGCGCGCCTGCGCCCGACGATTTCGTCGCGTTCATGCCCCAGCCAGCGCAGCAGCGTGTCGTTGATGCGGATGATCATCCCGTCCGCGTCGAGGGAATAGTAGCCGCAGGGTGCGTTCTGGTAGAGATCCTCGATCTCGAAGGTCTTGCGCCGCAGCTCCTGCTCAGCGAGCTTGCGTTCGGTGATGTCCTGAGTCGTGCCGTAGAGCTTGTACACCCGGCCGCGGTGATTCTTGACCGGCACGATCGTCGTCGCGTGGAAGCGCTCGGCGCCCGACGGCAGATGCACGGTCTGCTCCAGCTCCTGCCGCGCGCCGGTGTCGATCGCTTCCCAGAACGCGGCACGCGTCAGCTCAACCGATTCGAGCGAGTAGTAACCCAGGGCTTCGTTGAGATCGGGGGTGCCTTGCGTGCTGGGCCGTTCGAACAGGCGGTACAGCTGTGGAGACCAACTCATCGCGCCGGTGTCGCGATCCAGTTCCCAGTCGCCCATGCGTCCGACCGCCTGCGCTTCGTGCAGGCGAGCCTCGCTTGCACGGAGGACCTCTTCGGCATTGGGTGGGTCGGGCATCTCCCGGGGCATGACAACCTCACTGCGACCAGATCGACGCAGTAAACACAATGGCGCATGGCGCAGAAGCCGAATTCTCGCGCGCGGAGCGCCTCGCGCGCGCGTTTCCAGGCAGCGCTATATCCTTGGGAATCATTCTCATTCTAGTGCGCCAGCCAAGATATTTATATGAATTGCACTCGTCCCAAGCTCCCATTCAGGTCTCCTGCCGATACCTTCGTCGCACACCGGAAAATTCGGATGTGATACGCGCGCTGCCGCGCGTCCCGACTTGGACGTATCGCCTCGAACTGCGGGAATAGGTCGCGCCTGTGCGCCACGCAATGCATTACGGGCAGCACATGTCTCCTGGTGGCGCGTTCCGTCGTCATACGGACGACATGGCTGAAACCGGCCTCGAGGCCAAGCTTCAAAGCCAATGATCATACCGGGGCGAGATTCCTCGACCTATACCCGGAACCCTGTACCAGTGTGTAACGCGATGTATCGTCCGCTTGCCGTCACTCGTCCGCCATCGCGCGGCGAGGCGGGCGCAACAGGTAGCGTGCCGGATCGAGCGCCTCCACCAGCGAGCGTTCCAGCGGTAAGGGGTCGCCCGCGAGCTCGCTCGCCAGCAGTTCGGCCGCCAGCGCGGCCCAGACCAGCCCCCGGGCACCGAAGCCTTCGACGGCGTAGAGGCCGGGGTGGCGCGGGATGGAGGACAGGGGACTCGCACGATCGGCCTGGGGCACCGCCGGCACTGCGCCGATCATCGGCAGCCGGTCGGGGGATGCGGGGCGGAAGCCGACTCGTCCGTCGAGGCGGGCTGGATCGAAAGCGGAGGCGAAGCCGGGCAGGATGAAATCGAGTTTGGCGAGATTCTCGCGGTGATCGCTGACGCGCAGCGCGGCGTCTTCGTCATCCACCGAAAAGGTCGCGCCCGCGCAGCGCACGCCATCGATCGCCGGGCTGACGTAGCCGAGGCGGCACACGACCACGCGCGGCGCGCTGTCCGCCTCGGCCGGGAGATGGCTCACCTGGCCGCGCGCGCTGCGCACGGGCAGGGCGGCAGCCTGTGGGAAGCGCCGGATGCCGACGCCGTTGGCGAGGATCGCGACGGGCGCCGCCGCGATCACGTCGCCGTTCGCGTCCAGTGCGCGCCAGCCGTCGACGTCCGACTCCAGCGCGGCGACGTCGCTGCCGAAATGGCAACGGATCAACTCGGGGAAGGCGGTCAGGTTCGCCCGGCACAGGCTGGGAGGATTGACCCAGCCGCCGCCGGGAAACCACCATCCGCCCAGCGGCAGCGGCCAGCCTGCGATGCGCGATGCCTCTTCGCTCGCGACAAAACGCAGGTACTCCTCGGGGGCCTGCTGTGCCTCCACCACGCGCCGCTGCTTATCCTCGTGCATCGGGTCGCGTGCGAGGTGGAGCACCCCGCACGCCTCCCAGCGCACCGGCAGGCCGCCTGCGCTCAGGCGCTGCAGGTGGCGCAGGCCGTACAGGGCGCCGGCGCGGGTAATGCGGGCGAGGCGGTTGTCGTCGAGGCTGGGCAGCGGGCGCAGCACGCCGCTCAGATTGCCCGAGGCGCCTTGCGCCGCCTCCGCCGCGGAGTCGACGACATCTACGGTCCAGCCGCGCTCGGCAAGGCGGTTGGCGATGCTGCTGCCCGCCAGCCCGGCCCCGATCACCAGCGCATGGCGGGCCGTGGCGGCCGACGCCGTGTCGGCGGCGTCGCCGATCCGGGCCCGCAGCATCTCGCGCTTGCCGCCGAATCCTGCCGCCCTCTCGCAGCGGAAACCCAGCTCGCCCAGGGTGCGTCGCACGGCGCCTGTCACCGACCAGGTCGCGAGGGTGGCGCCCGGTGCCGCCAGGCGCGGCAGTTCGCGCAGCAGCTCGGCCGACCACAGCTCAGGGTTCGTCGCGGGCGAGAAGCCGTCCAGATAGAAGGCATCGGCGCGGCATTGCAGTTCGGGCATCAGGTCCAGCGCGTCGCCGAGCAGCAGGGTCAGGACGACGCGGCCACCGTCCAGGTGCAGGCGGTGGATGCCCGGCGTCAGCACCGGCCAGTGTTCCCGCAGCTCCGCCGCGAGCGCTGCCAGCCCGGGCCAGCGGGTGTGCAGCGTCGCGATGTCCTCGCGGCGGAAGGGGTGGCGTTCGACCGACACGAAATGCAGCCGACCGCAGCGCTGCGCATCCTCGCGCCAGGCCGCCCAGGTCGCGAGGAAGTTGAGCCCCAGCCCGAAGCCGGTCTCGACGATGGTAAAGCGTTCGCGCTCCTGCCAGCGCTCCGGCAGGCCATTGCCGCCGATGAACACATGCCGTGCCTGCTCGAGCCCGCCGTCGCGCGAGAAATAGACGTCGCCGAAGGCGTCGGAGCAGGGCGTGCCGTCCTCGGTGAAGCTCAGGCGGGCCGGTTCGATGGGCATGGTCGTCGGACGGGGCGGTGACGAAAAATCGCAACTCGAAAAAGACAGGGCGCCTTTCGGCGCCCTGTCGTCGTCGCGATGTCCAGCTTACTCCATCCGCATCTGCGGGAAGAGGATCACGTCGCGGATGCTGGGGCTGTCGGTGAGCAGCATCACGAGACGGTCGATGCCGATGCCGCAGCCGCCGGTCGGGGGCAGGCCGAATTCGAGGGCGCGGATGTAGTCGGCGTCGAAGAACATCGCTTCCTCGTCGCCCGCTTCCTTCGCCTTCACCTGCTCGAGGAAGCGTGCGGCCTGGTCTTCGGGGTCGTTCAGCTCGGAGAAGCCGTTGGCGATCTCGCGGCCGACGATGAAGAGCTCGAAGCGCTCGGTGATCTCCGGGTTGGCGTCGTTGCGGCGCGCGAGCGGCGACACTTCGGCCGGGTAGTCGATGATGAAGGTCGGCTCCCACAGCTCGGCTTCCGTGGTCTCTTCGAACAGCATCAGCTGCAGCGTGCCGAGGCCGGCGCCTGCGCGCGGTTCGGCCTTCAGGTCGGTGAGCTTGTTGCGCAGCCAGCCGGCGTCGTTGAGCTGCTCGACGGTGTAGCCGGGATGATACTTGCGGATCGCCTCGACGATGGTGAGGCGCGCGAAGGGCTTGGACAGATCCAGCTCGCGGCCCTGATACACGAACACCTCGGTGCCCAGCGCCTCACGGGCGGCCTGGCGCAGCAGGCCCTCGGTGAAGTTCATCAGGCTGCGGTAGTCCGCATACGCCTCGTAGAACTCCATCATCGTGAATTCGGGGTTGTGGCGCGGGCTCAGGCCTTCGTTGCGGAAGTTGCGGTTGACCTCGAAGACCTTCTCGAAGCCGCCGACCACCAGGCGCTTGAGGTACAGCTCGGGCGCGATGCGCAGGAACAGCTCCATGTCCAGCGCATTGTGGTGGGTGGTGAAGGGCTTGGCCGCCGCGCCGCCAGGGATGGGGTGCATCATCGGCGTCTCGACTTCGAGGAAGCCGTGGTTGACCATGTAGTTGCGGATCGACTGCACCATGCGGCTGCGCGCGACGAAGGTGAAGCGCGTCTGCTCGTTCATGATCAGGTCGACGTAACGCTGGCGGTACTTCTGCTCGACGTCGGTGAGGCCGTGGAACTTGTCCGGCAGGGGGCGCAGGCTCTTGGTGAGCAGGCGCACTTCCGAGACTTTCACCGACAGCTCACCGGTGCGCGTCTTGAACACGGTGCCGACCGCGCCGACGATGTCGCCGATGTCCCAGTGCTTGAAGTCGGCGTACACTTCCTCGCCGACCGCGTCGCGCGTGACGTAGAGCTGGATGCGCCCGGACAGGTCCTGGATGGTGATGAAGCTCGCCTTGCCCATGACGCGCTTGAGCATCACGCGGCCGGCGACCTTGACTTCGACCGGGTTGGCGTCGAGGACTTCCGGTTCCTTGTCGCTGTACAGCTCGTCGAGTTTGCCGGCGGTGTTTTCGCGCGAGAAGTCGTTCGGGAATGCGCGGCCGGTGGCGCGCCAGGCGGCCAGTTTCTCACGCCGCTCGGCGATGATGTGGTTCTCGTCGGGTGCGCTGGCGGGGTTGTTGTTCTGGTCGCTCATGAATCGAATCGGCTGGTTGCGGCGAAAAAAGGCAATTGTGGCATGCCGCGGGATACCGGGCAAATTCGGACCGCCCAGCAACGCCCATGCCGCCCCGAGGTATGCCCCGACCGTCGCGTATCTTCCGCCGGTCGTCGCGTGCCGGGCGCCGGCGCATACATCCGTTTCGCGCTTCGCCTAAAGTGTCCGCCTTCGCAGCCGATAGAGGTTGCCATGTTTGGACAAAAATAGACCGGAGAGTCCCCATGAGTTCACCCGAGAGCCTGTATGTAAGGATAGAAAAGACCTTCTGGAATTCGCTCACGAAGAAGCTGTGCAGCTTCCTGCTGCTGTTCTTCATCGACGTGGTGTATCTCGCGATTTACCTGAACCAGAAGACGGAGGTCCGGTCCCTGCTCGAGGCGGGCAAGGTCTCGCCCGAATTGGCGCAGCAGGTCGCGGGGTCCCTCGAGGGGGGGCTGTACCTGATGCTGGTCCTGACGGCGGTGGCACTGCTGATCAACGTCGGCCAGATCGTCTACATCCGGCACCTCATCGTCCGGCCGGTGCGCATCATCACCGGCATCTTCAACGAGATCGCGCGCGGCGAGGGCGATTTTTCGCGTAACCTGCCGCTCGTCACGCACGACGAGCTGCGCGATCTTGCGGTCAGCTACAACCATTTCGCCGAAAAGATGCGGCAGATCATCGGCGATGTGCGCACGTCGAGCGTGAATATCGCCCGCGACGCAGTGGTGGTGAAGTCGCGCGTCGAAGGCGCGGCGAACAATGCACGCCGGCAGGGCCAGCTCACCGAGGTGGTGTTCAGCGCGAGCACCGAGTCGACCTCGGCGATCGAGAGTGTTTCGGCGAGCACCCAGCATATATCGGCCTCGACGACCAAGAACCTCGACATCGCGCGGGCCTCGCTGGGCGAGATGCGCGAGATATCCGACAAGATCAATGCGGTGAGCGAGAAGGTGGTGCACTTCAATGCGACGGTGGACGATCTGTCCACGCGCTCCGAGAGCGTCAAGCAGATCGCCAAGCTGATCCGCGAGATCGCCGATCAGACCAACCTCCTCGCGCTCAACGCGGCGATCGAGGCGGCCCGCGCAGGCGAGGCGGGGCGCGGCTTCGCGGTCGTCGCGGACGAGGTCCGCAAACTGGCCGAGCGAGTGAACACCGCGGCCGAGGAGATCACCGGCAACATCGACGGGATGATCGGCCGGGTGATGACGACGCGGGCGGAGAACGAGGTCATCAATGCCGACGTGCTGCAAGCGCGCGAGGTCGTCGCCCGCTCCGCGACGCAGTTCCAGTTCATGGTTGGCGAATTCGAAACGACCGGCGAGCAGCTGCTGCAGATCGCGGCGGCGATGGAGCAGCTGTCGGCGACCAATGCCCAGGTCCATGACAACGTGACCGCGATTCACGACCTGTCCGGCACGGTGGCGGGCCACATGGAAGAGTCCGAGGCCTGCACGCTCAAGCTCGCCCGCGCGACCGAGTCGGTGCAGGAGCTGGTGTCGCGCTTCAAGATCGGCAAAGGCGAGTTCGATCATGCCGTCGAGCAGGCGAAGGCCTTCCGTGACCGTGTGCAGGCCCAGCTGGAGGACATGAAGAACAATCGCATCGATGTCTTCGACAAGCGCTACCAGCCGATCGCGGATACCTTCCCGCAGAAGTTCAAGGTGTCGTGGGGCGACGAATACACGCGGCGCTGCCAGAAGCTGCTCGAGGAATGCCTGACCTCCATTCCCGGCTGCACCTATGCCGTCGCGGTCAATACCGATGGTTACCTGTCGGCGCACAACCTCAAGTATTCGAAGCCGCTCACCGGCAACAAGGACGCAGACCTGGTCGGCAACCGCACCTGCCGCAAGTTCGTGAGCCACGCGGAGCAGCGCGCGGCGAAGAACGCCGAGCCGATGCTGCTGCAGACCTTCCTGCGCGATACGGGTGAAATCCTGTGCGACGTGGCCATGCCGATCATGGTCGGCGGCCGTCACTGGGGGAATGTGCGGGTCGGCGTGCCGGCGGAGGCGCTGCTCGCCGAGCGCTGACGGGGGCGGACCGGGCGCCGCGCGGCGCCCGGTTTGCGGCTGGTGCCGTGGAGGTCAGCGAGCCTGTTCGGGCAGGACGATATTGACTTCCAGGACCTCGTAGTTGTCCTGCTTGTCGAGATGCACCTTGATGTCGTCGGGATTGACGGCGACGTACTTCGAGATCACCTCGATCAGCTCGCGCTGCAGCGCGGGCAGGAAGTCGGCCTTGGCCGCGTCGCCGCTGCGCTCGTGTGCGATCAGCAGCGACAGGCGGTTCTTGGCGATTTCCGCCGTCTTCTTCTTTTCGCCGAAGAGGCGGGCAAGGAAGGACATCTTACTTGCCTCCGAACAGGCGCTTGATGAGGCCCGGCTTCTCGTAGTTCACGAAGCGCAGCTCGCGGGTTTCGCCGAGGAAGCGGGCGACGACGTCGGTGTAGGCTTCGGAAACGTCGGTTCCCTTGAGGTGGATCGCAGGGGTACCCTGGTTCGAGGCCTGAAGGACGGATTCCGACTCGGGGATCACGCCGATCAGCGGCACGCGCAGCAGTTCCTGCACGTCCTTGTACGACAGCATCTCGCCTTCCTCGACGCGCTTGGGCGAGTAGCGCGTGACGAGCAGGTGTTCCTTGACCGGCTCCTTGCCTTCTTCGGCACGGCGGGACTTGGACTGCAGGATGCCGAGGATGCGGTCGGAGTCGCGCACGGACGAGACTTCGGGGTTGGTCGTGACGATCGCCTCGTCGGCGAAGGTCAGCGCTAGCACCGCGCCGCGTTCGATGCCGGCGGGGGAGTCGCACACGATGTAGTCGAAACCCATGTGCTCGAGGTCGCGGATCACCTTCTCGACGCCTTCCTCGGTCAGGGCATCCTTGTCGCGCGTCTGCGAGGCGGGCAGCACGAAGAGGTTGTCGCAGTGCCGGTCCTTGATGAGCGCCTGGTTGAGCTTGGCGTCGCCGTTGATGACGTTGATGAGGTCATACACGACGCGCCGCTCGCAGCCCATGATCAGGTCGAGGTTGCGCAGGCCGACGTCGAAGTCGATGACGGCCGTCTTGAAGCCGCGCAGGGCCAGGCCGGAGGAAAAGGCGGCGCTGGTGGTGGTCTTGCCCACGCCACCCTTGCCCGAAGTTACGACGACGACACGAGTCACGGTATGTCCTTCCTGAAAGTTTGCGCTGCGCTCAACCGAGCTGCAGCGATGCGATGTCGAGTTTCTGTTCGTTGCCGTCGGCCGTGAGGCGCACGAGCGTCGCCCGGCCCGCGACGGCTGCGGGAATGCCTTGCTCGAAGGTGCGGTAGATGCCCGCGATCGACACCAGTTCGGGGCCGAAGTTGGTGGTCACGATGCGGGCATCGGTGTTGCCCTGCGCGCCGGCCAGTGCGCGTCCGCGCAGCGGGCCGTAGCAGTGGATGCTGCCGTCGGCGATGACTTCGGAGCCGTTGCTGACGCCGGCGAGGAGCACAAGGTCGCCGCCGCGGGCATATACCTGCTGGCCGGAACGCAGCGGGCGGTCGATGTAGAGGGTGTTCGCGGACAGTGCCGATGCCGCGGCCGGCGCGGGCTGAGTCGCGGGTGCGGGTTCCGGTCGCGCCTGCGGTGCCGGGGCGGCGCCACCCTGACGTTCCCGCAGTTCGGCGCCATCGAGAATCGCGAGGCCGGCCTGGCGCGCCGACGCTGCGTGTTCCTCGGGCAGGCTGCGCACGCCGACGGGTTGCAGCCGGTAGCGGCGGAATAGGCTGGCGAGGCCGACCCAGTCGATGCGTTCGGGATGCGAGGTCACGCCCGAGAAATCCAGGACAGCCGCTTCGCCGTTGAAGAAGTCGGGCATGCCGCCGAGCATCAGGTGCAGGGCATCGGCGAGCCGTGCCGGTTCGGTTTCGCGTAGGACCGCGATGGTGGCGCCGAGCGTCGCGTTGCGGAACTCGATCGAACGGGCGGCGTTGGGTGCGGACATGGGTGCGAAGGGGCCGAAAAACTTTAAAGTCTACTGACGACAGTGGAATCGGGCAAGGTTCTCGCGGCGCATGCCGTCCTGCCGCGGCGGTGCGTGTCGGTGGGATTCTGCTGTGGGAGCGGCTTCAGCCGCGAATCGGCGTTATCGCACGCATCGGGGCACATTCGCGGCTGAAGCCGCTCCCACGCGAAGCCGCTCCCGGGGTTTCATGCGATTGCCCCAGGCTCAGTGCAGGGTCGGAGGCGATTCGCCGCCGGGGCCGGACTTGAAGAATTCGTCGATTTCACCCGGTTCGAAGCGGTATTCGTGGTTCGACAGGTCGTCGCGCACGACCAGTTCGCCGTGCTCGGCGTAGATGCGGCGGACTTCGCTTTCGCCAAGCGAGCGCAGCATCGCGATGATCTTGTCGCGGTCGGGGGGGAAGTCGTGGATCACCGGGCGGGGGTCGTACACGCGCACCGTCTCCTCGGCGAACAGTCGGCCGAGCAGGGTTTCGGGGTCGAGGGCGAGGAGTTCCTCGCGCGTGACGGTCTGCGCGAACTGGTGCACGCGCGACCAGCCGTCCTCGTCGCGCGCATCCGCGCCGGGCAGCTTCTGCAGGAAGAGCGCGGCGGCGGCGTCCTTGTTGCAGGCGAGCCACAGGCCGGCCGGTTGCTGTTCGGATTGCTGCAGGTAGTGCTCGAACACCGCCGCAATGCTGTTGCCTTCGAGTGGGACGAGGCTCTGGTAGGGCTGCGCCATGCCTTCGACGTCCAGGGTGAGCTGGAGAATGCCGTCGCCGACCAGTTCCGACAGTCGGTCACCTTCCGGGACGCGCTCGTCGAAAGCCGCGAAGCCGCGCAGGTTGAGGGCTTCGTTGCAGTCGATGACCATCAGGCGCACCGGGCCGCGTCCTTGCACCTGGAAGGTGAGGCGGCCCGCCTGCTTGAGGTTGCCGGCGATGAGGGCCGACACGGCGCTCATCTCTCCCAGCAGGGTGCCGACATTGCGCGGGTAGTCGCGCCCCTTCTGGAGCGCCTGCCAGACGTCGTCGAGGCGCACCACGGCGCCGCGGATGTCGAGGTCTTCGAGCAGGAAACGACGCACGTAGCTCTTGTGGTCCTTCATGGACGGGCTCCTTCCCGGGCGAACAGCGCCGCGAGGTGTTCGGGGTCGAATCCGGCGACGATCTCTCCCGACGCGGTTTCCATAACCGGCCGGCGGATGACGCTGGTGTGCGCGGCCATCAGCGCGATCGCGTCGGCGGCGGAGGCGATGGCCTGCTGCGCGGGATCGAGCTTGCGCCAGGTGGTCCCGCGCTTGTTGACGAGCGCCTCCCAGCCAAGGCGGTCGCACCAGCGTGCGAGCGTGTCGGGGGAAATGCCGGACTTGCGGTAGTCGTGGAAAGTGTAGGCGATACCCTGTGTGTCGAGCCAGGTGAATGCCTTTTTCATCGTATCGCAGTTCTTGATGCCGTAGATCGTCGTGCTCATCGTCATGCGTCCGGCCTTACTTGCGCAGCGCGCGCGCGAGCGCGTCGGCCATCGCGCCGCCGGCGGCGGGGCGGTCGTTGCCGCGCGATGGCGCGCGCGGGGCGTTGCGATCCTGCCGCGGGGCGTCCCCGCGACCGCGTGGGGCGTTGTCGCGCGCGCTGCCTGCCGGGCGGGCTGCGGCCGGTTCGTCGCTCATGCGCATCGTCAGCGCGATGCGGTTGCGCGGGAGATCGACTTCCAGCACCTTGACCTTCACGACCTGGCCTGCCTTGACGACGCTGTGCGGATCCTTCACGAAGCGGTCCGACAGCGCGGAGATATGCACGAGTCCGTCCTGATGCACGCCGATGTCGACGAAGGCTCCGAAATTGGTGACGTTGGTCACGACGCCTTCGAGCATCATCCCCGGCGCGAGGTCCTTGAGCGTCTCGACGCCGTCGCGGAAAGAGGCTGTGCGGAACTCGGGTCGCGGGTCGCGGCCGGGTTTCTCCAGTTCGGCGAGGATGTCCTGCACGGTGGGCAGGCCGAAGCGGTCGTCGGTGAATTCGACCGGGCGCAGCGTCTTCAGGAAGCTCGCGTTGCCCATCAGCTCGCGCACGTTCTTGCTCACCTTGGCGAGAATGCGTTGGACGACCGGATAGGCTTCCGGGTGCACCGAGGAGGCGTCGAGCGGGTTGTCACCGTTGGGGATGCGCAGGAAGCCGGCGGCCTGCTCGAAGGTCTTGGGACCGAGGCGCGGCACTTTCTTCAGCGCGTCGCGACTCGGGAAGGGGCCGTTGGCGTCGCGGTGTTCGACGATGTTGCCGGCGAGCGTGGCATTGAGGCCCGAGATGCGCGCCAGCAGCGCCGCCGAGGCGGTGTTCACGTCGACACCGACGGCGTTCACGCAGTCCTCGACGACCGCGTCCAGGCTCTTGGCGAGGCGCGACTGGTTGACGTCGTGCTGGTACTGGCCGACGCCGATCGACTTCGGGTCGATCTTGACGAGTTCGGCGAGGGGGTCCTGCAGGCGGCGGGCGATCGACACCGCGCCGCGCAGCGACACGTCGAGATTCGGGAATTCCCGGGCGGCGAGCTCGGAGGCGGAATACACGGACGCGCCGGCCTCCGACACCGTGACCCGGGTCAGGCGCAGTTGCGGCAGCGCTTCCATCAGGTCCGCGACAAGCTTGTCGGTTTCGCGCGAGGCGGTGCCGTTGCCGATGGCAATCAGTTCGACCGCGTGCTTTTTCGCCAGCGTCGCCAGCGTCGCGAGCGAGCCTTCGCGGTCGCGGCGCGGCTCGAAGGGGTAGATCGTTGCGGTGTCGACGAGCTTGCCGGTGCGGTCGATGACCGCGACCTTGACGCCGGTGCGGATGCCGGGGTCGAGGCCCATCGTGCAGCGCGCGCCGGCCGGGGCGGCAAGCAGCAGGTCCTTGAGGTTGCGTGCGAAGACGCGAATCGCCTCCTCCTCGGCGCGTTCGCGCAGCTCGTTCATCAGTTCGAGTTCGAGGTGCAGCGAGATCTTCACGCTCCACGCCCAGCGCACGCTGTCGCGCAGCCAGCGGTCGGCCGGGCGGCCCTGGTCGCGGATGCCGAAGCGCGCGGCGATGCGGCCTTCGCAGGGGTGGGGTGCGTCGGGGTCGGGCTGGTCGACGGTGAGCGCGAGGCGCAGCACGCCTTCGTTGCGGCCGCGCAGCAGCGCGAGCGCGCGGTGCGAGGGCATGGTGGCGACCGGCTCGCGGAAGTCGAACCAGTCGCGGAATTTCGCGCCTTCCGTTTCCTTGCCCTCGATCCCCGTCGAGCTGACCTGGCCGTTCTCCTGCAGCCAGGTGCGCAGGGTGCCCAGCAGCTCGGCGTCCTCGGCGAAGCGCTCGATGAGGATCTGGCGCGCGCCGTCGAGCACGCTCTTGACGTCGGCGAAGCCGGCTTCGGCATTGAAGTAGCGTTCGGCTTCCGTTTCCGGGACGAGGTTCGGGTCTTCCAGCAGCGCCAGCGCGAGGGGCTCGATGCCGGCCTCGCGGGCGATCTGCGCCTTGGTGCGGCGCTTCTGCTTGTATGGCAGGTAGAGGTCTTCAAGGCGCTGCTTGGTCTCGGCGGAGGCGATCTCGGCGGCCAGCGTGTCGGTCATCTTGCCCTGTTCGGTGATCGATGCGATCACGGCGGCGCGGCGATCCTCGAGCTCGCGCAGGTAGCCGAGGCGTTCTTCCAGGTTGCGCAGCTGGGTGTCGTCGAGGCCGCCGGTGACTTCCTTGCGGTAACGGGCGATGAAGGGCACGGTGGCGCCTTCGTCGAGGAGCTGGATGGCGGCAACGACCTGGCGGGGCTGGGCGGCGAGTTCTGCGGCGATGCGGTGTTCGATCGGGGGAAGCATGGATTCTGGCGGGCACGCACAGGCGCGCGCTTGGGAAAGAAGGGGGATGAGGGGGGCGATGGTGCAACAGGCGGGCTTGTCGATGCAAGCGCAGGGTAATCGCATGAAGCCCGGTAGAGCAGGGCTCGGGCTGTGTGCGGCTTCAGCCGCGAATGGGGCGGCTCGGGTTCGTCAGGCGTCGATTCGCGGCTGAAGCCGCTCCCACGAAAACACCCACAGGGGCGTGCGGGTGTCCGGGATGCGAGCGCCGTCCGGTTGCAGAACGTGTGGCCTCAGAGCGCAATGAGGCTCTGGCGGCCGACCCAGTTTTCGCCGGCGTCGAGCTCGATGCGCTGGCGCGCGGCGGCGGCCTCGACGCACAGCATGTGGCGGAAGCCGTTGGCGGGCATGTCGGCGAGCGCGGCGCAGCGCTCCTCCCACGGGTTCCACACCACGACGTCGGGGAAGCCTTCGGCGTTGATGCCCAGGCTGCGACTGCCGTCACGCAGCAGCAGCGGGCGCTTGACGTCGTGGTAGACGCGGTCGGTCTCGTCCTCGACGACCACGACGTCGCCCGAATCGCGCTTGACGCGGTCTTGATCGGCGGAGTCGCGGTATTCATGGCCGTAGAGGCCTTCGAGGCGGGCGTTCTCGACCTCATGCACGCGCAGGTAGGTGTGCAGCGCGGCGGTGAAGGCGAAGGGGGCGTGGCCAGTGTTCTCGACCTCGAGTTCGACGTCGAGGCGCTCGCCCTCGATGACCACCGTCAGCTCGGCGACGAAATTCTGCGGCCAGATCGCCCAGGTGTCGTCGGTCTCGGTGAAGCGCAGCGTCACCAGCGCGAAGTTGTCACCGGCGCGCTTCTCGGCAACCACCCAGGGGCGGGTGCGCAGGATGCCGTGCTTCGGGAGCTTGCCGAGTCCGGCGAACTGCGGGAAGCACACCGGGATGCCGCCGCGGATCGCGGTGCTGCCGTCGTAGATGGCGGAGGGGCTGAGGTAGAGACGCTCCTGGCCGCCGGCGGGGATCCACGACAGGACCTGTGCACCGAAAATGGACACGATGGCCCGGGCGCCCGCCTGCGTCGTGAGCGCGAGTGCGGGCTGACCGTGGAAGTCGATGGTTTCGATGTTTGCGGGCATTGCGGGCCTTCAGTCCTGCAGCGCGAGCACGCCGAGCTTGACGGTGCTGTCCTCGGGGTCGCTCGACAGCACGAAGCCGAGGCCCTGCACGAACTTGAGCATGCGCTCGTTGTTGGCGAGGAAGACGCCGTTCATGTACAGCAGGCCCTTGTTGCGCGCGGTTTCGATCAGCACGCCCATCAGCTTGCGTGCAAGGCCGCGGTGTTGCCAGTCGTCGGCGACGACGACCGCGAACTCGCAGGATTCGCCGTCGGGATTGACCGCATAGCGGCACACGCCGACCTCGACCTCGGTCACGCCATCCTCGCCGGGGATCGTCGCGAGGAAGGCCATTTCGCGGTCGTAGTCGATCTGCGTGAGGCGCGCGACCATCGCGGGCGGCAGTTCGCGCATGGTGTTCATGAAGCGGTAGTACTTCGACTCGGACGATAGCTTGCGCACGAACTCGACTTCCAGTTCCGCGTCCTCGGGCTTGATCGGGCGGATCGTGACGATGGTGCCCTCGGGCTGCGTCCAGGTGCTGGTGAGCTGCGAGGGGTACGGGTGGATCGCCATGTGGGCGTAACGGTCCACCGAGGGCGAAACGTTCTCGACCGTGACGCGTGCGTCCACCGCGACGGCGCCGTGTTCATCGACGATGAGGGGATTGATCTCCAGCGTCGTGATCCACGGCAGTTCGCAGACCATTTCCGACACGCGCAGCAGCACGAATTCCAGCGCCTCCATATTCACGGGCGGCATGGTGCGGAATTCGCCCAGCAGGCTGGCAACGCGCGACGACTTGATGAGGTCGTGCACGAGGTAGTTGTTCAGCGGCGGCAGCGCGACGGCGAGGTCCTTGTTGGCTTCGACGCGGTTGCCGCCTTCGCCGAAGGTTATCACCGGCCCGAAGACGGGATCGCGGCGTACGCCGACGACCAGCTCGCGGCCGTTGCGCTTGAGGATCATGGGCTCGATCGCGACGCCGTTGATCGCCGCATCGGGCTTGTTGCGGCGGACGTCTTCGAGGATTTCCTGATAGGCGGTGCGTACCGCGGCGAGGCTGCCGAGGTTCAGGCGCACGCCGCCCGAGTCGGCCTTGTGGATGATCGACGGCGAGTCGATCTTCATGACGACCGGCAGGCCGATCTCCTCGGCCAGCACCATCGCTTCTGTCGCGGAACGCGCGACGACGGTCTGCGCGATGGGGATGCGGAAGGCGGCGAGCAGCGCCTTCGATTCCATCTCGTTGAGCACCTTGCGGCGCTCGGCCAGCGCGGTCTCGATGACGAGGCGGGCGCTTTCGATGCTCGGCGGCTTCAGGTGCGACAACGAGGCCGGGGTCTGCATCAGCAGCTTCTGGTTGCGGTAGTACGCCGACAGGTGGCTGAAGAGCTCGACGGCCGGTTCGGGCGAGCGGAAGGTGGGGATGCCGGCGGCTTCAAAGGCCTTGCGCCCTTCGCGCACGAGCTCGTCGCCCATCCAGCACGTGACGACCGGCTTGTCCGCGGTCCTCTCCACCTCGACGATTGCCTGCGCGACGGCGGTGGGGTCGGTGATCGCCTGCGGCGTGAGCATCACCAGCACGCCGTCGACGTTCGGGCCTTCGAGCACGGCCTGCACGGTCTTCTGGTAGCGCTCGACGTCGGCATCGCCGAGCATGTCGATGGGATTGGCGCGCGACCAGCCGTGCGGCAGGATCGCATTGAGCTTCTCCATCGTCGCTTCGGAAAATTCGGATAGCGGAATGTTGAGATCCGCGGCGCGGTCGACGGCCATGACGCCCGGTCCGCCGCCGTTGGTGATGATGGCGAGACGGTTGCCGCGCGGGCGGAAGTGCGCGAACAGCGCGTTCGCGGCGGCGAAGAGCTGACCCATGTTGTACAGGCGGATCACGCCGGCGCGGCGCAGCGCGGCGTCGAACACGGCGTCGTCGCCGCTCACCGAACCCGAGTGCAGGCGGATCGCGCGCGCGCCCTGGGGATGGCGACCGACCTTGATCAGCAGCACCGGCTTCACGCGGGCGGCGCCGCGCAGCGCGCTCATGAAGCGACGTGCGTCGCGAATGCCTTCGACGTACATGATGATGCTCTCGGTGCGCGGGTCCGAGATCATGAATTCGAGGATTTCGCCGAAGTCGATGTCGCTCGAGGAGCCGAGCGAGACGACGGTGGAGAAGCCGATGTTGCTCGGCTTGGCCCAGTCGAGGATGGAGGTGACGAGCGCGCCCGACTGGGAGATCAGGCCGATGGTGCCCTTCAAGGCGCTGACATGCGCAAAGGTGGCGTTGAGGCCCAGTTCGGGGCGCATGATGCCCAGGCAGTTGGGGCCGAGCAGGCGGATGCGGTAGCGGCGGGCGGCCTCGACGACGTGGCGCTCGAGCGTGGCGCCGCGCGGGCCGCTCTCGGAAAAACCCGCCGAGAGGATGATGATCGCCTTGACCCCGGCGCGGCCGCAGCTTTCGACGACGGTCAGGACCTTCTCGGCCGGCACGGCGATGACGGCGAGGTCGAGGCGGTGCGGCACGTCTTCGACGGTCTTGTGGCAGGGAACGCCGAGCACGGATTCGTGCTTGGGATTGATCGCGAACAGGCGCCCGCGGAAACCCGCGTCGAGCATGTTGCGCACGACCACGTGGCCGATCGAGTTCTCGCGTTCGCTGGCGCCGATGACCCCTACCGATTTGGGTTCGAGCAGCGGGCTGAGGTAGTGCTTTTCTTTCATTGTCATTTGCCTGGATCCAGGTTCGTCAGCGGCCTCGCCCCGGTCGTCGGGGGCGTCGACGGCCATGCCGCGTGAATCGTGTCCGTGGTGATGCAGTCTGGTTCACCGTTGGTGAAACTCAAGTTTACCGCAGTGCACAAATCTTATTGTGACATAAACGGTAACGATATCGGGTCAGTATCAACCGCAAGGCGTACAGGTGGCGGGGCTGGCGCTGACGCGCTCGCCCGTGCGCAGGCGCGGCGGCGCGACTAGAATCAACGTTCCCGCGGCCTTAACGCCGACATCGACACATCTCCCCATCATGAAAACTCTCGCCGACTACCCCAATTTCCGCCAGCAGGCATACATCGACGGCAGCTGGTCCGACGCCGATTCGGGCGCGACCTTCGCCGTCCGCAACCCGGCAAGCGGTGAAACGATCGCGCACGTCCCCGACATGGGGGCGGCGGAGACGGCGCGCGCCATCGCGGCAGCGAATGCGGCGCTGCCCGCGTGGCGCCGCAGCCTGGCGAAGGAGCGTGCGGCGCTGCTGCGGCGCTGGTTCGCGCTGATCGTCGATGCGGCCGACGAACTGGCGGCGATCATGACCGCGGAGCAGGGCAAGCCGCTGGCGGAAGCGAAGGGCGAGGTGACGTATGCCGCCTCCTTCGTCGAGTGGTTCGCCGAGGAGGCGAAGCGCACGATGGGCGACGTGATCCCGACCGTGGGCCAGGACCGCCGCCTGCTGGCAATCCGCCAGCCGGTGGGCGTGTGCGCGGCGATCACGCCGTGGAATTTCCCTGCGGCGATGATCACGCGCAAGGTCGCACCGGCGTTCGCGGCGGGCTGCACGGTGATCGTGAAGCCCGCGGAGCAGACGCCGCTAACCGCGCTGGCGCTGATGGCGCTCGCGGAGCAGGCGGGCTTCCCGAAGGGGGTGTTCAACGTCGTCACCGGCGATCCGGTGGCGATCGGCGGGGAGCTGACGTCCAGCCCGGTCGTGCGTAAATTGTCGTTCACGGGCTCCACCGAGGTGGGTCGCCTGCTGATGGGGCAGTGCGCGCCCACGCTGAAAAAGCTGTCGCTGGAACTCGGTGGCAATGCGCCCTTCATCGTCTTCGACGATGCCGACCTCGACGCCGCGGTGGAGGGCGCGATGGGGTCGAAGTATCGCAACGCGGGCCAGACCTGCGTGTGCGCGAACCGCCTGCTGGTGCAGTCGGGCATCTACGACCGCTTCGCCGAGCGCCTCGCCGAGGCGGTG
Source organism: Aromatoleum evansii (assembly GCF_012910805.1). Lineage (GTDB taxonomy): Bacteria > Pseudomonadota > Gammaproteobacteria > Burkholderiales > Rhodocyclaceae > Aromatoleum > Aromatoleum evansii. The sequence goes on along the minus strand of NZ_WTVK01000004.1, from coordinate 82,265 downwards.
AAAGGGCTGCGCGTAGGTCCCGGAACTGACGCAGGGGTGACTATCGGTCCGCTGATCGACGATGCGGCCGTCGCCAAGGTCGAGAGCCACATCGCGGACGCGGTGGGGAAAGGCGCGCGCATCATGACCGGCGGTCGGCGCCATGCGCTGGGCGGTTCGTTCTTCGAGCCGACGGTGCTGGCCGACGTGACGCCGGCGATGCGCGTCGCGCGCGAGGAAACCTTCGGTCCGGTGGCGCCGCTGTTCCGCTTCGAGACCGAGGAGGAGGCGATCCGCATGGCCAACGATACCGAGTACGGCTTGGCCGCATATTTCTTCTCGCGCGACGTGGGGCGCATCTTCCGCGTCGCGGAGGAGCTCGAGTACGGCATGGTCGGCGTCAATACCGGCCTGATGTCGAACGAGGTGTCGCCCTTCGGCGGCATCAAGCAGTCGGGCCTCGGACGCGAGGGCTCGGTGTACGGCATCGAAGAGTATCTCGAAATCAAGTCGATCTGTGTCGCGGGCATCGACCGATGAGCGAAGAGATCTCCGCCGGCCACCCGTACCCGGCCGAACCCTCTGCGTGGGTGCGGCGCTTCCTGCCGCTCGTGGCGCCGGGGGGTACGGTGCTCGACTACGCGTGCGGTGCGGGACGCCATGCCCGCCTGTTTGCGGCGCGCGGTTATCGTGTCGTGGCGGTGGATCGCAACGCGGAGGCGCTCGCGACTTTGGCGGAGGAGCCGCGCATCGAGCCGCGCTGCGAGGACCTGGAGGAGGGGCCGTGGCCGTTGGCCGGCGAGCTCTTCGATGCGGTCGTGGTCACCAACTATCTCTACCGTCCGCGCCTGCCCGAGCTCCTCGCGTGCGTCGCGTCTGGTGGCGTGCTGATCTACGAAACCTTCATGCTGGGCAACGAGCGCTTCGGGCGTCCCTCGAACCCCGAGTTCCTGCTGCGGCCAGGCGAGCTGCTCGGCTCGCTGGGGACGGACTTCGCGGTGCTGGCGTTCGAACAGGGGGTCGTGGAGCGACCGAAGGCTGCGGTCGTTCAGCGTGTGTGTGCGGTCAGGCGTCCCGCGGACTCGACTGCGCTGCCACCCGCATCCGAGTGAGGATATGCGTGGGTAACGACCCCCGGAATTGCCAGAACAAATGGGTGATATGCCCCAAGTGGGGATTTCCCCAGTTGGCCGCGCAAGGGAAGTAAAGACGGCAAAGGGGCGTGATCATTGGTAGTGGGAACTTTCCCATCGGTGGCACGGTGCGTGCATAGGGACTAGCGAACCCGGCACTCGTGTCCGGGAATAGGCAGTCAGCCGCCCCGGAGGTCGAAAATGAATACCCCAAACGTCACCCTGCTCGGCGGCCCCCGTGTTTCGCGGGTGGGCGACTGGATCCAGGCACGTATCGAACGGCCGGGGCAGCATCGACACCTCGAGTTCGCCTGCGGACGGCGGGTGCGTCCAGTTGCGCGCCGCGGCGCCTTGCGCCCCTGAACGGAGGGCAGCGGAATGAGCGCCGGATTGATCTCCGCGCGTCTACTATGCGCATGCGTCGTTCCCGGTTCGGCGGGGGATCTATGGGGGCGCGAGTTGTCCGCCGTGGCGAATGCGGGCGGGGGGGATGGAGCGATGATCGGGGCCGGACCCAGGAAACCTGCGATGCCCGTGCAGTTGCGGCCGTTCAACCTGAGCCGCTGGTTTGCGCTGATCGGGCTGCTGTCGATTGCATCGATCTCGGCGACTGCGGCATACCTGATCTCGGACTTCGTGACCGAACGCATGGTGCGACAGGAAGGCCAGTTGACCATGGAAATGGTCGAGAACCTGATGCTGACCGAGCAGTCGATGCGCAGGCTTCTTGTCGAGCGCGAACCGGTAAGCGTCGACGAACCCGGTGGGGCGTTTTCCCATCTCGCGCTGATGCCGGGGGTGCTGAGGGCCAATCTCTACGATACGTCGCGCCGCATCCTGTGGTCGAGCGAGGCCGAGTTGATCGGTCAGCAGTTCGGTGCGAACGAGGAGCTGGACGAGGCCCTCGCGGGGAGGCTGGTGGCGCACGGCAGGCGCCATGAGGTGAAGGAGAAGGCGGAGCATATGCATCTGGCGCGGGCGGCCAACTTCTTCGTCGAGATCTATCTGCCGGTGCGCGACACCGACGGGACGGTGCTGGGGGCGATCGAGTTCTACAAGAATCCGGTGGCGCTCTTCAATGCCTTGCAGCAACTGAACCGCAACATCGCCGTCGGCGCGGCGCTGGCGGGGCTGTTCCTGTATGCCGCGCTGTTCTGGATGGTGCGACGGGCGGACCTGCTGATCTCCGAACAGCAGCGCCGCCTGGTCGACGCCGAGACGCTCGCCGTGGTCGGGGAAATGAGTTCCGCGGTCGCGCACGGCATACGCAATCCGCTCGCGTCGATCCGCAGCTCCGCCGAGCTGATCCTGGTGACCGACGAGAACACGGGGCGTGAGGCGGCGGGCGATATCATCTCCGAATCCGACCGCCTCGAAGCCTGGGTGCGCGAGCTGCTCTCCTATTCGCGGCCGCTCGACGAGAAGGCCGGGGCGGTATCGCTCGGGCCCATCGTCGGGCGCTGTGTGGACGAATTCGGACGCGAATTGCACAGGCGGCACATCACCGCGTCGCTGCAGATGCCTGCGCAGATTCCTCCGGTACACGGTGATCCGCTGCTGCTCGCGCAGGTCCTGCACAGCCTCGTGGCGAACGCGATCGAGGCCGTCCAGGCCGATGGGCGGCTGGAAATCCGCTGCGAGAGCGCGCGTGGCGGACGCCATGTGGTGCTCACGGTGCGCGACAGCGGGCCGGGCATGACCGCGGAGCAGCTGCAGCGCGCAGGCAAGCCGTTCTACACCACCAAGACGCAGGGCCTGGGTGTCGGTCTCGCGCTCGCCCGGCGCATCATCGAGCGCTATGGCGGCACGATGGACATCGACAGTGCGCCGGGCTGCGGGACCGCCGTGCATCTGACGCTGACGTGCGCTTGACGGATTGGAGCAGGCAGGAGAGGGGCTATGGGGCGCGCGATTCTGGTTATCGAGGATGAGGCGGTTCTCGGCAAGAACATCCGCATCTATCTGGAGCGCAGCGGCTACGACGTGCGCGTCGCGGGCAGCGCGGAAGAGGGCCTGGCGCTGCTCGACGTCTTCAAGCCCGACGCGGTGATCCTCGATTTCAACCTGCCCGGCCTCAATGGCCTCGAGGCGCTCACGCGGGTGCGGGCCTTCGACTCCGGCATCCCCGTCATCATGATCACCGGCCACGGCACGGTCGAGCTCGCGGTCGAGGCGATGAAGGCGGGGGCGCGCGACTTCCTCACCAAGCCGGTCGCACTGGGCAAGCTCAAGCTGCTGGTCGACAAGGCTTTCGACGAGAAGCAGCGCGACAGTGCGCTCGACTACTACCAGCGCCGCGAGGCCGATGCCACCGACCTGGCGAGCCTGTTCGGCGATTCGCCGCCCATGACGGCGCTGAAGAACACGCTGCGCCAGTTGCTCGACGCCGAGTCCCAGCTGCTGGACAGCGATGCCCCGGCCGTGCTGGTGCTGGGCGAAACCGGTACCGGCAAGGAGTTGGTCGCGCGGGCGCTGCACTTCAACGGGCCGCGGCGCGACAAGCCCTTCGTCGAACTCAATTGCGCGTCGATTCCCTCGCAACTGCTCGAATCCGAACTGTTCGGCTACGAACGCGGTGCGTTCACGGACGCACGCGAGCGCAAACTCGGTCTCGTCGAGACGGCGGAGGGGGGCACCCTGTTCCTTGACGAGATCGGCGACATGGATCTGTCGCTGCAGGCGAAGCTGCTGAAACTGCTGGAAGAGAAGACCGTGCGGCGCATCGGCAGCCTGCGCGACCAGCGCGTCAACGTGCGCATCGTCGCGGCCACCCATCGCCCGATGGAGGCGCTGGTGCGCGAGGGACGCTTCCGCGCAGATCTCTATTTCCGCCTATGCGTGTTCCAGTTGACCCTGCCACCGCTGCGCGAGCGTGGTGCGGACATCCTGTCGCTCGCCCGTCACTTCATCGCGCTTCACGCCTCGCGCTACGGCAAGCATCCCCCCGCACTGACGCGGGGTGCGGAGGCGCTGCTGCTCGCGCACTGCTGGCCGGGCAACGTGCGCGAGCTGCGCAACGTGCTCGAGCAGGCCGTGCTGCTGGCGACGGGGCCGACGATAGACGTCTCGCAGCTGTCGCTGTCGACCGTGGTCAGCGTGCCGCCGCTGGGGCATGAGGTGCCGGACGCCGCACCCGCGGCACCTCCAGCGCCCTCGGCCCCGCAGACGCTGGAGGACATGGAGCGCCGCGCGCTCCTCGATGCGCTGCGCCGGACGGGCTGGAATGTGTCGCGCGCGGCCCGCGTGCTCGGCATCAGCCGCGATACGCTGCGCTACCGCATCGACAAGTTCGGGCTCACCGTGACCAGCGTGTGAGCCCCTTCACGCCTGTGCGGCGAGGATACGTTGCGCCAGTTCGCGGATGCCGGCGGGCGTGAGGTCGTCGCAGGCGAAACTCGGGGCTTCAGGGAAGCGCGCGAAGTTGCGGTTCTGCGAGCGGTGGTAGAGCGGGTCGTAGTGCAGGTCGATGAACTCCCCGTACAGCGTGTGCAGGTCGCGCTGCCGGGCGAGCTCCTTCCAGCGTTCGAGCACTTCGTTGCTCTGCAGGCCGCGCAGGAATTCGATACGGTTCTGCAGGTCGGGCACGTCGCGGCCGAGGTAGTCGTAGTCGCGCACCAGAAATTCGATGCGCGCGTCGCGGGCGGCTTCGATCGCGACGCAGGCGCTCGCTCGCATGTGTGCGATCAGGCCTTCGGGGAGGTGGATGCGGCCGATCTTGCGGCTCTCGGCCTCGACGAAGACCGGCCGCGCCGGGTCGAAGCCGTGCAGCTTCTGGTACAGGCGGGTCTCGAAGGACTTCTGCGTCGGCTGCGGACGGTCGGGCAGAGCGCCCAGCACCGAACCCTTGTGCGCGGCGAGATCCTCCAGGTCGAGCACCTGAGCGCCGAGCGCGGCGAGCTGTTCGAGCACGCGCGTCTTGCCGCTGCCCGTCGCCCCGCAGAGCACGCGCAGGTCGAAGCGCTGCGGCAGCGTTTCCAGTTCGGTGACGACCATGCGCCGCCAGTTCTTGTAGCCCCCTTCGAGCTGGCACGCGTCCCAGCCGATGAGCCGCAGCCAGGTCACGAAGGAGCCGCTGCGCTGGCCGCCGCGCCAGCAATAGACGAGCGGGCGCCAGTCCTTGGGTTTGTCCTGGAAGCGCTCGCGCAGGTGGCGGGCGATGTTCTCGGCGACCATCGCCGCGCCGATGCGGCGCGCCTCGAAGGCCGACTGCTGCTTGTAGATGGTGCCGACGATGGCGCGCTGCTCGTTGTCCAGCACCGGGCAGCTGACCGCGCCGGGGATGTGGTCTTCCTCGAATTCCGCGGGGCTGCGGGCGTCGATGAACTCGTCAAAGGTGTCCAGCTGTGCTACGGTCGCGATGCCTTTTTTCATGCCTTGTCGCGGCGCGCCGGCATGTGCCGGACGGCCGTCTTTCCCCTTCGGAATCCATGGATCAGATCAAACTTACGCAATTCTCCCACGGCGGCGGATGCGGCTGCAAAATCGCGCCCGCCGTGCTGTCGAAGCTGCTTGCGCATGCCCCCGCCGGGATCGTCCCGCCGGAGCTCCTCGTCGGCACCGAAACCGCCGACGACGCGGCCGTATACAAGCTCAACGAGCGTCAGGCCATCGTCGCGACGACCGATTTCTTCACCCCCATCGTCGATGATCCATACGACTTCGGCCGCATCGCCGCGACCAACGCGTTGTCGGATGTGTACGCGATGGGCGGACGCCCGATCATGGCGCTCGCGCTCGTGGGCATGCCGCTCGACAAGCTCCCGCCCGAAGTCATCGGCCGCATTCTCGAGGGCGGCGCCTCGGTGTGTCGCGACGCGGGCATCCCGATCGCCGGCGGCCATTCCATCGACGTGCTGGAGCCGATCTACGGCCTCGTCGGGCTGGGGGTGGTCGATCCCGCCGAGGTCAAGAAGAACGCCGGCGCGCAGGCGGGCGACGTCCTCATCCTGACCAAGCCGCTGGGCATCGGCATCCTCTCCGCGGGCCTGAAGAAAGGTCTGCTGGCGGATGCCGACTACGCAGAGATGCTGCGCTGGACGACGCTGCTCAATCGCGTGGGCGCACGCCTCGCCGGCATGGGTGGCGTGCATGCGGTCACCGACGTCACCGGCTTCGGGCTGGCGGGCCATCTGCTGGAGATCTGCCGCGGCTCGAAGCTCGGCGCGACCCTCAGTTTCGATGCGCTGCCGAAGATCGCCGCGGCCGAGAAGCTCGTGCGCGAGGGCGTCGCCACCGGGGCCTCGACGCGCAACTGGGCGAGCTACGGCGACGACGTGAGAATGGCGGCCGACGCGCCGGAGTGGCAGCGCAAGTTCATCACCGACCCGCAGACCAGCGGCGGCCTGTTGATCGCTTGCGCCGAGTCGGGTGTCGAGGCGGTGCTGGCGGCGATCCGCGCGGAGCAGGGCAGCGAGGGCCACGTCATCGGCCGCATGGTCGCGGGCGAGGCGGTGCTGCGCGTCGAATAAAATGTCGCCGGGCCGGGTGCGCCCCGGCCCGGCCGGCGTCTCAGCCCTTGAGCAGGCCCTTCAGCCCCTTCCAGACGGTCTCGAGGATCAGCGGCTGGGCCTCGGCGGTCGGATGGATGCCGTCAGGCTGGAAAAGATCCGGCTTGTCGGCGAAGCCGTCGAGGAGGAAGGGAACGAGGGGCACCTTCTCGCTGCGTGCGACCTCGGTGAAGGTCTGCTGGAAACGCCGCGTGTAGGCGGGGCCGTAGTTGGGCGGCAACTGCATGCCCACGAGCAACACTTTCGCACCCTTGCCGCGTGCCGCCTGGATCATGGCGCTGAGGTTTTCGCCCATGAGCGCGGGCTGCAGTCCGCGCAGGCCGTCGTTTGCGCCGAGCTCAAGGATGACGAGATCGGGCTTGTGCCGGTCGAGTGCCGCGCTCAGGCGCGTGCGCCCTCCGGCCGTGGTTTCGCCGCTGACGGAGCCGTTGATCACGGTATGACGGAACCCTTCGCGCACAAGTCGCGTCTGCAACAGGGTGGGCCAGTCTTCCTGCGACCGCAGGCCGTAGCCGGCCGACAGGCTGTCGCCCCACACGAGTATCGTTGCCGCCTGGGCGGCGCCCGACAACAGCATTGCAAACAAGAAGGTCACGATGGATCGTAGCGGCATTGAGTTCTCCGTTCCGGTGATGCAGGTCTCGGGCCTGTCCAAGAGTGTCGCACTGGCCGACGGCCAGGGGATGCTCCAGATTCTGCAGGATGTGTCGTTCGGCGTCGCGGCCGGCGAGTCCGTCGCGATCGTCGGCGCCTCCGGCTCGGGCAAATCGACCCTCCTCGGATTGCTGGCCGGGCTGGATGTTCCCAGCGCGGGCAGCGTGCATATTCTCGGCCGGGATCTGTTCGCACTCGGCGAGGACGACCGCGCGGGGTTGCGCGGCGAGGCGATCGGCTTCGTGTTCCAGGCCTTCCAGTTGCTGCCGGCGCTGACGGCTCTTGAAAACGTCATGCTCCCGCTGGAACTCGCCGGCGCCCGCGACGCCGCGGCCACGGCACGCAAATGGCTCGAGCGCGTCGGTCTTGGCAGCCGCCTGCGGCATTATCCCAAGCACCTTTCCGGCGGCGAGCAGCAGCGCGTCGCGCTGGCGCGCGCCTTCGCTCCCGATCCGCGCCTGCTGCTTGCCGACGAGCCCACCGGCAACCTCGACGCGGTCACCGGCGAAGCGGTGATCGAGCTGATGTTCGCGCTGAACCGCGAATCGGGCACCACGCTCATCCTCGTCACCCACGACGAGTCGCTCGCCGCGCGCTGCGACAGGGTCCTGCACATGCAGGCCGGGCGTCTCACCGAACCGGCGCTGCGGCCAGCCTGACGGGAGCGGGCGGGGTCAGGCCGCGGTGCTGGCAATGCGGCGCAGCACGCGCGAGGCCGCATTGATGCCGGAGCGCACGGCCGATTCCAGCGTCGCGGGGTAATCCGAATCGAGGTAGTCGCCGGCGAGCCACAGCCCCGGCACGGGCGTCTGCGCCCCGGGGCGCGAGACGGCGGGTTGGCAGGCAAAGGTCGCTCGCTTCTCGGTGATGACCTGCGACCACTCGAGTGGTGGCAGGCGCTGGTCGAGTTCCTGCTCGAGCTGTGCGTGCACGGCGAGCAGCAGATCCTCGCGCGAAAGCGCGTCGTGCGGCCCGTGCGCGCTGATGACGCAGGCGAGAAGGCCGTGCGGCCCGCCGAGCTGGCCGCGGTCGAAGGCCCACTGCGCGGGCCCGCGCGCGAGGCCGATCATCGGGTAGGGCAGGCGCACGGTCTGCCCGAGCGCGAGGTATACCGTGGTGATCGGCTCGCTCGGCAACGCGGCGATCATCGCCGACAGCCGCTCGCAGTTGCCGACGGAATCGAGCAGGGCTGTCGCATGGTGGGGCGCGGTCGCCAGGACGACCTGCGAATACACCTGTCGCGGCGAAGGGTCGCCCTCCAGGCGGAACCCGCCCTGCACCTGATGGATCCCCTCGACCGGCGTGCCGGTGCGCAGCTTGCCACGGCGCACGGCGAGGTAGCGCGCCGCAGGCACGGGGAAGAGTTCGGATAGGTCGACGCGCGGGATCAGCAGCTCGCTCGCCGCCGCGCCGGCGCCGAGGCTGTCGCGCAGCACGTTCGCGAACACCTGCGCGGAAGCCTCGTCCAGCGGCGTGTTCAGCGCGGCGACGCACAGCGGCTCCCACACCAGCCGGACGAGGTGCTGCGGTTGGCGCAGTTCGTGCAGCAGCGCCGCCACGCTTTGCGCGGAGTCGACACGGAAGCGCCGCTTTTTCAGCACGCGCATCAGGCGCAGCATCGCGAGCCGGTCGCCCCAGCTCAGCCCTTTCGCGGTAAGCAGGCCGAGCGCCAGATGCAGCGGGGCCGGCAGGCGGGCGGCTTGCAGATGCAGCTGCCCCGGCGTGTGCAGGGTGAGCGGCAGGTGGGCCAGCTCCTTCGGCGTGCCGCCGGTCACGCGCAGCAGGCGCAGCAGTTCGCCATAGGCGCCGAGCAGGATGTGCTGGCCGTTGTCGACGCGCCAGCCGTCCTTCGCGACCGCGCGTGCGCGTCCGCCGAGCGTGTGCGAGCGTTCGAACACGGTCACCTGCACGCCGCGCCGGGCGAGTTCGACCGCGCAGGCGAGGCCGGCGTAGCCGGCGCCGATGACCGCGACCGGTTGGTTCATCGCGGGCTGCGTCCCGTCATCATGCACGCACCCAGGTCTTGGCGGCGATCCACAGCTTGCGCACCGGCGTGAGCGAGGTGCGACGGTCGAGCACCAGGAAGCCGTCGCTGGCGATCTCGCGCAGCAGGGTGCGGTAGATCGCGGCCATCACCAGGCCGGGACGCTGGCTCTTGCGGTCGGCCGCGGGCAGCTGGGCGAGCGCCTGGTCGTAGAACTTCTCCGCGCGCTCGGCCTGGAAGGTCATCAGCGCGCGGAAGTTGTCGTCGTGGCGGCCTTCCATGATCTGGCTTGCGGGCACCTTGAAGCGCTGCAGGTCCTCGATCGGCAGGTAGATGCGGCCGCGGCGCGCGTCCTCGCCGACGTCGCGGATGATGTTGGTGAGCTGGAAGGCCATGCCCAGGTCGTGCGCGTACTTCAGCGTCTGGCGCTCGCGGTAGCCGAAGATCTCGGCGGCGAGGAGCCCGACGACGCTGGCGACGCGGTAGCAATAGAGCTGCAGGCCCTTGAAGTCGAGATAGCGGCTCTGCGTGAGGTCCATCTCCATGCCGTCGATGATTTCGAGCAGCTGTTCGCGCGGAAGGTTGAAGCGTGCGCTGACGTCCTTCAACGCGAACCCCACCGGGTGGCTGGGGGCCCCCCCATACGCCCGCGCCACCTCCTTGCGCCACCAGTCGAGCTTGGTCTGCGCGACCTGCACGTCGTGGCATTCGTCGACGACGTCATCCACCTCGCGGCAGAACGCATACAGGGCCGTGATGGCCTGGCGGCGCTCCGGAGGCAGGAACATGAAGCTGTAGTAGAAGCTGGAGCCGCTCTTGGCAGCCTTGTCGTGACAGTAATCGTGCGGATTCATCGGATTCTCGGGTAATGCACGGCGCGCCAGGCGAGTCGCGGCCAGTCGCTGCGGGTGAGGGTGGGGCGGTGCCGGAACACGTCGTAGTTCGCCTTCTCGATGCGTTCGAGAATGCGCAGGCCGCCCTGCACCATCAGGCGCAGCTCCCAGCCGATGCGTCCCGGCAGTTGCCGTGCGAGGGGCGCCCCTTCGACCATCATCGCCCGTGCACGTTGCACTTCGAAGTCCATCAGGGCACGCCATGCATCGTCGCAACGGGTGCTGTCGATATGGTCCTCGCTTACGCCGAAGCGGGCCATGTCGGCTTGCGGCAGATAGATGCGGCGTTTGCGCCAGTCGATCGCGACGTCCTGCCAGAAGTTGATGAGCTGCAGGCTCGTGCAGATGAGGTCGGAGCGACGCAGGTTATCCGGCGTCGCGGCGTCGTAGAGGTGCAGCAGCAGGCGTCCGACGGGATTCGCCGAGCGGCGGCAGTAGTCGAGCAGTTCGGCGAAGTCGGCATAGCGCGTCTTGCCGACGTCCTGGCTGAAGGCGTCGAGCAGGTCGCGGAAATACTGCAGCGGCAGCCTGTGGGCGCGGATGTTTCTCGCGAGGCGGGCGAAGATCGGCGCGAGCGAGGCATCGCGCGGGGGCTGCCCGGTGTCGATGGCGTTGAGCTCGATACGATAGTCATTGAGCCGCGCCAGGCGAGCAACGGGCGTCGCGTCGCCCTCGTCCGCGATATCGTCGGCACTGCGCGCGAACGCGTAGATCGCCTCCACGGGCTCGCGCAGGCGGGCCGGAAGCAGGAGCGAGGCGACAGGAAAGTTTTCGTAGTGGTCGACGGGCATGATCGGGGCGCCGCGAGTATACGCGAAGCCGCGTGCGTCGCAGCACGGCACGCCAGGGCAATCGCAGGAACCAAGCGCGGGGCCTCGCGTGAGAGCTGTCCTGTGGGAGCGGCTTCAACCGCGAAGCAACCGTGGCGCGGAGTGAACCGCTCGTTCGCGGCTAAAGCCGCTCCCACAGGGGCGTCGCCCCCTGGATGAGTCAGACCGCCTGCGCCTCGTCCGGCCCTTCGAGCGCGGGTGAGTCCTGGTTCACCGCCTCGAGCGGATAGCGCACCACGCGATTGCGGCCGCTGCGCTTGGCTTCGTAGCACGCCGCGTCGGCCGCAATCAGGATCTCCGATGGATCGGTGTGGCTGCCGTCGATGCAGGCCATCCCGATGCTGGCGCCGATCGAAAAGTGTCGTCCCTGCCATTCGAAATCGAACGAGGCGATGCTCGTGCGCAGTTCGTCCGCGATGTCGAGCGCGTCGGATGGGCTGCAGCCGCGCAGGATCAGCGCGAATTCGTCGCCGCCGATGCGGCAGATGATGTCCTGCTCGCGCACGCGCTGCTGGATGAGCAGCGCGATGCGCATCAGCAGGTCGTCGCCGGCGGCGTGGCCGCAGGTGTCGTTAACGATCTTGAAGCGGTCGAGGTCTATGAAGCACAGCGCCCCGTGATCGCCCGCCCTGCGGGAGGCCACGACGCACTCGTCGAGTTTCTGTTCGAAGACGCGGCGGTTCGGCAGGCCGGTCAGCGGATCGTGCTGTGCCTGGTATGCGAGCAGCGCGGTGGCGTCATCGATGCGCGACTGCAGGGTGCGGTGGCTCTCGGAGATCGCGCGCGCCATCGTGTTGAAGCCGCGCTCCAGAGTGGAGAGTTCCTGACTGGAGGCCTTCTCGGGAATCGCGACGTCGAGCGCGCCGAGCGCCATCTGCCCGACCCCGCGGACAAGGCGCGCCACGGGACGCGAAACGGAGCGCGCGAGCCGCACGGCGATCACCGCGGTGAGCAACAGGCCGAAGGCGACGATCGCGAAGGACGTCCAGATGATGAAGGATTTCTCCCGCGAAGAGGGGCGGGTGTCGAGCTCTACATGCACCCAGCCGATCGTGTTCGCCCCCTGCTGGGCGACGCCAGGCTGCCAGCCGTCTACAAGTTCGTCATCGATGGCGATGACGCCCGACTTGATGGGGGCGACCACCGCGAGCATGTCCGGGGCTGCGTGGCTGGTGGTGCTTTCCTCGATCTTGCGCAGCGCATCGGGTTCCAGCACGCTGATGCGCCCCCTGCTGGCGAGCAGTTCGCCGCGGCCGTCATATACCGCCGCCGCGCTCACTTCCCGCTGCGCCGTTGCAGCCTGCAGCAGCGTCTGGAGCGTGGCGCGATTGCCGGATATGACGCCGTACTCGGCGGCGGGGGCGAGGAAGCTGACGATCGCGTTGCCGTGCTCGTGCAGGGTGCGGTCCAGGGTCTGTGCGCCGCGATACAGCACCAGCGTCGTGACCAGCGTGGCGAGCAGCGCCGCCGGCAGCAGCGCCACCAGCAGCAAGCGGTTGTGCAGGGAAAGGCTGGCCGGGTTCATTGCGGCCTCCGCTTTTCGATTGCATCGACGAGCGCCGCTTCGTCCGGAACCGGGTACAGCAGCGAGCGTGCGACGTGGCGATTGACGCCGACACTGAAATATCGTGGCGCCTCAGCCACCGGGAGGTCGATGTGTCCCGCCCCTTGCTGCGCGACGAGCCATTCTCCCACCTGGCGAGCCGCGTCCTCCGGTGCCGTAAACACGGAGGCGATCGCTCCCGCGGTCACGTAGGCCTGCGAGTAGCCGAACAGCGGCTTGCGGTAGCGGTAGGTGGTGAGCAGGATCGGGCGCGCGGTCGCAGGACTGTAGGCGGTCGGGTCGGGCACCGCGAGAATTGCGTCTGAGGACTCCAGCAGGCGTTCGAGCGCAGGCAGAAGGCCGTCGACATCCGCGATGATCTCGAAGCTCATGGTCAGCCCCTGCCGGGCGCCGGATTCGGCGAGCGCGCTGCGCGTCGCGGCGGATTGCGGGCCGAGCAGCACGCCCACGCGGGTGGTCTTCGGGTTGGTCGCGCGGATCAGGCGCATGTGCCGGGCAAGGGGCTGGTCGAGCACGAAGCCGGCGAGCTTGGTGCGCGGATGCCGTTGCTGCAACGCGCGCAGGTTGGGTGTCGAGATGAGCGCAACCAGCACGGGGGAGGTGCTGCGATCGGCAACGGCGTCGGCCGCTTCGGCCCCCACGGCGATCACGACGTCGGCGCGTTTGAGGGCCGCCTCGTTGATCGAGTCACCGGTGCTGCCGGCATCGCTGAGGCGAATCGCTGCCGAGGTCGTGATTTCGCGGCTTAGCGCGGCCGCGAAGGCCGTCTGTGCGTCGCTCCGCTTCGACAGAACGATGGCCGCCTCGAGGGCGAACGCCGACCCGGCCGCCAGGGCCAGCGCCAACAAACCGAGTACGAGGAGCGCCAGTCGGTTCAGCATGTCATCCGTGGCCCGCGACAGCCGCCGCAGGGGAACAGGGTATCGTATGCTTGCGAGCGGACTCGCCCCGGACCGGCGTGTTCTTCCTCGTTGCGGAGGCTGTGCGCGAGGGGCTCGCGGCCCGGGTGGTGTTCGTCCGCGTCATGCGCGCCGGATATACTGTGCTGTTCAAATGGTGCAGCTTTCCATTTATGCCGTGTCGAGTCAATCCCGGATGTGCCCATCATAAGCCTTCGGGATTTGCATCGGGATTTGCATCGGGATCGCGCAGGCGGTGCCGGTCTGAACCATGGGCGGGGGAGCGGTCGGAATGCTGGAAATCGACGATCTGAGCAAGGGACTCGGGGCTGCCGTCGCGCGCGTGCTGTTCGAGGGGCTATCGTTGTGCGTGCGACGCGGCGAGTGTGTTGCCGTCATGGGCGAGTCGGGAGTAGGCAAGTCGACCCTGCTCAACTGCATTGCCGGGCTGGAACCGGTCGATGGCGGGAGCATCCGTCTCGACGGAACCGAACTCGTCGGGCTCGACGACGACGCGCTGGCGGGACTGCGCCGGCGCAGCTTCGGCTTTGTTTTCCAGGCCTTCCACATCCTCCCGCACCTTGACGTGGCGCAGAACGTCGCCCTGCCGCTGTGGCTGCTCGACGCCGATGACGTCGAAGCCGACCGGCGCGCCCGGGCGATGCTGGAGCGGGTCGGACTCCTCGACCGAGCCGGCGCCTGGCCGCGCGAGCTTTCCGGCGGGGAGCTGCAGCGCGTCGCGATCGCCCGCGCGCTCGTCCATCGGCCCTCGCTCGTGCTCGCCGACGAACCGACGGGCAACCTCGATCCCGGGCGCGCGGCGGGGGTGCTCGACCTGCTGCTGGAGTGCATCCGCGACGCGGGGGCGATGGGTATCCTCGTGACGCACTCGCGTGCGGCAGCCTTGCGCGCCGACCGTATCCTGCGCCTGACCACGGGGGGCCTCGCGCCCGACGGCGAACGCACGTGAGTCGGGTCCTCGGCCGGATCTTCATCGCCAGCCTCGCGCGTCGCCGGCTCGCAACGGCATTGTCGCTGTTCGCGATCGCGCTCGGTGTCGCCCTCGGCCTGGCCGTGCAGATCATCCATGCTGCGGCACTCGACGAATTCGGTCGCGGCATGCGCTTGCTTGCCGGCGAGGCGGACCTGCAGGTAGCCGGATCGCGCGAGGGCTTCGATGATGCGCTGTACGGACCCCTCGCGATGCGCGAAGAGGTGGCCGATGCCAGTCCTGTCGTGGAACTCGAGGTCCGTCTGCCGTCGCATGGCCGCTCGCTTCCCCTCTTCGGCATCGATGCCCTGCGGGCGGCGCACGTCCATCCGGCCCTGATGCCGCAGGCCACCGAGCCCGGGCGTGAAGGGGCCGCCCTCGCCTGGCTGCAGCCCGATGCGCTGTTCCTGAGCCCCGCCGCCCAGGCCGAACTCGGCGTCGCGGTTGGCGACCGGCTGGATGTCGTGGCTGCCGCGCGGGTCGTATCGCTGCACGTGGCCGGCGGGGTCCCCGGCGCGCGGCAGGGGCGGGCGCTGGCAGTCATGGATATCGCCGCCGCGCAGCAGCTCTTCGGGCGGGTGGGGCGCATCACGCGCATCGACCTCAGCCTGAAGGAAGGCCTCGATGTTGCCGCCGCACGCGATGCGCTCGCGGCCGGCCTGCCCCCGGGCGTCGAAGTGCTCACCCCGAGCGCCGCCGAGGAACTGGCGGCAGGACTCTCGCGCGCCTACCGCGTAAATCTCACGATGCTGGCCACGATCGCCCTCGTCACCGGCGGCTTCCTCGTCTTTTCCACGCAGTTCCTTGCCGTGGCCCGCCGTCGCCAGGAATTCGCCTTCCTGCGCGCGCTGGGACTGGATCGTGGCTCGTTGATGCGCGGATTGCTGGTCGAAGGTGCCGTCGTCGGACTCGCGGGCGGCCTGCTCGGGATCGTTCTCGGGCATGGGATCGCGGTCGTCGCTTTCGCAGTCGCCGGCGGCGATCTCGGTGCGGGCTACTTCAGCGCGCTAAGCCCCGCGCTGCGCTTCGATCCGGTGGCAAGTGGCGCCTACCTCCTCCTGGGTGTTCTCGCCGGGCTGGCGGGTGCATGGCAGCCGGCGCGCGAGGCATGGCACATGCTACCCGCGCTTGCGCTCAAGTCCGGTGACGAAGCCGCGATGTTCCGCTTCCGCGCGCACCCGCGCAGCGCATCCGCCTGTCTCGCAGGCGCTGCGGCGCTATGCCTGCTGCCGTCGCTCGGCGGGGTGCCGGTATTCGGCTACCTCGCCGTCGCCCTTATCCTGGTCGGCGCCGTGCTGGTGCTGCCCATACTCGTGCGGGGCTTTGCGCGCATCGCTTCCCTCCTGCGCCGGCCCCTCTGGCGACTCGCGAACGCTCGTCTTGCGGCCGCGCCCGGGCAGGGCGTCGTCGCCGGCGCCGGGGTGGTCGCGAGCGTCGCACTCGCCGTCGCCATGGCGATCATGGTTGCCTCCTTTCGCGATTCGGTCGATCGCTGGCTCACCGCCGTGCTGCCTGCCGATCTCTATGTCAGCGCGTCCCCGCAGGGCACCAGCGGCTTCCTCGACCCGGCCGTACTGGGGCGGATCGCTGCGCTCCCGGGCGTGTCGCGAACGATGCCCTTGCGCTTCGATACCCTGCGCCTCGACGACCGGCGTCTTCCCGTGGTCCTGATTGCACGCCCGCTGGACGGCGGCAAACTGCTCCCGCTGGTTGGCCTGGCGACGCCGCCCGCGGCGGGGGAGATGCCGGCGTGGGTATCGGAAGCGATGGCCGACCTCTTTGCCGTCGCGACGGGTGACGCCCTCGTCCTGCCGCTGGGCGGGAAGTCCGTGACCTTCCGCGTCGCCGGCGTGTGGCGCGATTACGCGCGGCAACAGGGTGCGGTCGCGATCGAGCTGGCGGACTACCGTGCGGTGACCGGCGACCTCGTTGCGAACGACGTCGGCGTCCTTCTTGCCGAGGGCGCATCCTTCGATACGGTCGCCGCCGCGGTCCGCGACATCGTCGGCGAGAACACCGTTCGGATTGCGAGTCCCGGGGAGATTCGCGCCCGCAGTCTCGCCATCTTCGATCGCACCTTCCTCGTTACCTACGCGATGGAGGCGGTCGCCGTGCTCATCGGACTGTTCGGCGTCAGCACCAGTTTTGCGGTGCTGGCGATCGCCCGGCGCAAGGAATTCGGGATGCTGCGTCATCTGGGGATGACGCGCCGCGAGGTCGGCCGGCTGATCACGCTCGAGGGCGTGCTCACGGCCGCGGCAGGGACCGCGCTCGGCCTCGCGGCGGGTACCGCGATTGCGGTCGTTCTGATCGAGGTCGTAAATCGCCAGAGTTTCCACTGGAGCATGGACTTGACGCTTCCAATCGGCGGCTTGCTGGCTTTTGCCGTCACCGTGATCGCGCTTGCGGGGATCGCCGCGCGCGTTTCCGGCTACCAGGCGATGCGCGGTACGGCCGTGATGGCCGTGCGGGAGGACTGGTGATGGACTGGAGGTGCTTCGCGCATGCCCTTGCGTTCGCCGTGTGCGGAGTGCTTGCCGTGCCTGCGGCAGACGCCGCGCCCGACTACCCGCCCGTGCTGCCCGGCGCAACGCTGCGCTTTCCGGCGGACGGCGGCGCGCATCCGGACTACCGCACCGAGTGGTGGTACGTCACCGGCTGGATCACCGACGACCGGGGTGTCGAGCGCGGCTTCCAGGTCACCTTCTTCCGCGTCCGCACCGGCATCGGCGAGGACAATCCGAGTCGCTTCGCACCACGCCAGCTCGTGCTCGCGCACGCGGCGATCGCCGATCCCGCCGTGGGGCGTCTGCTTCATGCCGAGCGCAGCGAGCGCGAACTGGAGCCGCTGGCCGGCGCCGAGACGGGCGCGACGGGGGTATGGATCCGCGACTGGCAACTCGCATGGGGGCAGGATCATTATCGCAGCCGTGTTGACGCCGGATCCTTCGCCTTCGACCTGCGATTCGACCCCTCCGGCCCGCCCGTGCTCAACGGCGACAAGGGTTTCAGCCAGAAAGCCCCTGATCCGAAGCATGCAAGCCATTACTACAGCCGCCCGCAGCTCGTGGTCAGCGGGTCGCTGCGCGTGGATGGCAACACCGTCCCGGTGAAAGGGCGGGCCTGGCTCGACCACGAGTGGTCCAGCGAGCTGCTGCCCGAGGGCGCGCGGGGCTGGGACTGGATCGGCATCAACCTGCACGACGGCGGTTCGCTGATGGCCTTCCGCATGCGCGACGAGCGCGGCGGATCCATGTGGTCTGCCGGCACGCTGCGCGCCGCCGGAGGCGCGGTGCGCGCCCTGCAGCGGGAGCAGGTGGCCCTGACACCCCAGCGGCGCTGGCGCTCGCCCCGCACCGGCGCCGAGTACGCGGTCGAATGGGTGATCGACATCGACGGCCGCCGCCTCGAGCTGCGTCCCCTGATGGACGATCAGGAACTCGACAGCCGACGTTCGACCGGCGCGGTGTATTGGGAAGGCGCCGTGCGGCTGTTCGAGTCTGGTCGCGAGATCGGACGCGGTTACCTCGAGATGACCGGCTACGCCGAACGCCTGAGGATGTGAGGCCGTGTATAATGCGCCCGCCGCTGCAATGGCGGCAGCCCGCTCTGCGGGTACGGCGGGGCCCAAGTGGCGGAATTGGTAGACGCACCAGATTTAGGTTCTGGCGCCGCGAGGCGTGGGGGTTCGAGTCCCTTCTTGGGCACCATACGGCGTGATCGCAGTGCGTGCGGAGTCGGTCTTCGCACGGTGGATGCGGTACTTGGCCGCGTCAGCCTTTCATTGCCGGGCATCGTTTCCTGCCGACCGCGTAGCGGAAGTTACTGATACCGGAGAAAGGGGCTCCTGCCGCACCTTTCCGCATTCACGGATTACGCAATGACTAACGCGCAGTGGTTTCTGCTGGTGGGCGGCCTTTTGCTCGCGATGGGCCTGACTTCGTCGGTCCTCAAGCGCTTGCCGGTCACCAGCGCGATCATCTACCTCGCGGTCGGCGTGCTGGTCGGGCCGACCGTGCTGAACCTCTTCCATTTCAATCCGCTCAAGGAATCGGCGCTCCTCGAGATCCTCACCGAGGCGGCAGCACTGATCTCGTTGTACGCTGCGGGCGTCAAGATGCCCGTTCCGGTCAGCATGGCGAGGTGGCGCAAACCGGTGCTGCTCGCGTTCGTGTCGATGGCAATCACCGTCGGCCTGGTGGCCGTCTTTGCGCATTACGCGCTGGGGCTGCCGCTCGGCGCCGCGATCCTGCTTGGCGCGATCGTCGCGCCGACCGATCCGGTGCTGGCGACCGAGGTGCAGATTCGCCACCCGGGTGACCGCGACCGCCTGCGCTTCACGCTGACCTGCGAAGCCGGCATGAACGACGGCAGCGCGTTTCCCTTCGTGATGCTCGGTCTAGGCCTGCTCGGGCTGCACGAACTGGGCGAGATGGGCGCGCGCTGGCTGCTGGTCGACGTGGTGTGGGCAACCGCTGCCGGCATTGCGCTGGGTGCGGTCGCCGGCGCCGGCCTCGCCCATCTGGCGCATCGGCTGCGCAGCAGCCGCGCCGAGCACGGCCTGCTCGACGACTTCCTCGGGCTGGGCCTGATCGCGCTGGTGTATGGCCTCAGCCTGCTGATCAGTGTGTGGGGCTTTCTCGCGGTGTTCTTCGCTGCCGTCGCGCTGCGCCAGACGGAGCGCAAGCTCGTGGGCGCCGGGCCGGACGTCCCGGACCGCCTGCTGGCTTATGACAGCCCGGAAGGCGGTGAAGCTACCCCCGCTGCGACGGTCAGCGAGGGCTCGCTGGTGTTCAAGGAACACCTCGAGCGCTTGTCCGAGGTGGTGCTGATCCTGCTGATCGGCGGGACCTTGTTTGTCGACTCGTGGAGCTGGCGCGCCGTGTCACTGGCGCTGTTCCTGTTCCTCGTCGCACGTCCCGTGAGCGTGTTCGTCGGCTTGGCGGGCACGCGAACGCCCTGGAATGCGAAGGCGCTCGCCGGCTGGTTCGGCGTGCGCGGGATCGGTTCCCTCTACTACCTGATGTACGCCATCCAGCACGGCCTGCCGGAAAAGCTGGCGCTCGAGCTGATCCACATGACACTGATCGTCGTCACTCTGTCGATCCTGTGCCATGGGATCAGCGTCAAGCCGCTGATGGAGCGTTTCTGGCCGGAACGCTGATCACTGAGCCGGCTTGGGGAGCGGCGCGTACTCGATCGGCACCCAGGCGTAGACGCCCTTGCCGTCTGCGCGCACGTGGCCGATACCGGGGAAGGGTAGATGCATGCCGGCCACCAGCGTCTTGCTCGCCGCCAGCGAATACATCAGGCTGCGGCGGGTCGCCACCGCCTGGGTCTGGTCGAAGTCGAACTCGATCGACACGCCGGGCAACGCGAACTGTACCGCATGCGAGTGCACGATGTCGCCCCAGATCAGCAGCTTCTGGCCGGCCGACTCGAGGGAGATGGCGCTGTGGCCCGGCGTATGGCCGTAAGCCTTCACCGCACGAATGCCCGCGGCGATCTCGGTGCCGTCGGCAAAGGTGCGCCACTTGCCGCGTGCCTGGTAGGGAGCCGCGACTTCGCGCGCCATCCTGAAGAAATCCTGCATCTCGGGTTTTGCGGCGGCAGCAGCCTCGGGCGACAGCCAGAAGTCGTTGTCGAGCACCGACACGTACACGTTGGCGTTCGGAAAGACCGGGGGAGCCGCCGGATCGCCGAGGCCGCCGATATGGTCGGGGTGCATGTGGGTCAGGATGATGGTGTCGACCTGCGCGGGGTCGTAGCCGGCCGCCCTCAGGTTGTCGACGACGAAGCCGAGCGTGGGCCCGAAGAGCTTGGCCGCACCGGCATCGACGAGGATCAGGTTGCCGCCGGTGTTGATCAGGTAGGCATTCACCGCGGTCTGCATCTTCGGGTTGCCGACGAAACCGCGTGCCAGCATCCGGCTGATGTCTTCCGGTTCGGCGTTCTTGAGCAGCTTGGTGTCGAGCTCGATTGCGCCGTCATACAGGGCGGTGACCTCGAACTGCCCGACCATGGTCCGGTAGTAGCCCGGAACCTGGGTCTTCACCATGGGGGCTTCCGCCAGCGCCGGTGCGGCCGGCGCAAGGGCGAACAACGCGGCACTCACGGCGAGAATTCGCTGGAGGCTCTTGTACATGGAAATTCTCCTGTCGGTTGGGGCGATGAGCGCGTCATGGAGAATAGCGCAAAACGCGCTCATCGCGAGGCGGGCTGCTCCGGCAGCCCGGCGGCGATGCGGATCAGCGGGTGATCGGTTTGTAGCGGATGCGCTTGGGCTTCGCGCCTTCCTCGCCCAGACGCTTCTTCTTGTCTTCCTCGTATTCCTGGTAGTTGCCCGCGAAGAAGGTCCACTGCGAGTCGCCTTCGGCCGCGAGGATGTGCGTGCAGATGCGGTCGAGGAACCAGCGGTCGTGGCTGATGATCAGCGCGCAGCCGGCGAACTCGAGCAGCGCGTCTTCCAGCGCGCGCAGCGTCTCGACGTCGAGGTCGTTCGACGGTTCGTCGAGCAGCAGCACGTTGCCGCCGGAAATCAGCGTCTTGGCGAGGTGCAGGCGGCCGCGCTCGCCCCCGGACAGGTTGCCGACGATCTTCTGCTGGTCGCCACCCTTGAAGTTGAAGCGGCCGATGTACGCGCGGCTGGGCATCTCGAAGCGGCCCACGGTGAGCACGTCCGCGCCGTCGGAGATGGCCTCGAACACCGTCTTGTCGTTCGCCAGCCCCTCGCGCGACTGGTCGACCGCCGCCAGCTTCACGGTCGAGCCGATCGTGATCTCGCCCGAGTCCGGCTTGTCGCGGCCCTCGATCATCTTGAATAGCGTCGATTTGCCGGCGCCGTTGGGACCGATCACACCGACGATCGCGCCGGGCGGGATGCTGAAGCTGACCTTGTCCATCAGCAGCTTGTCGCCGAAGGCCTTGGTCACGCCGTTGAATTCGATGACCTTGTCGCCGAGGCGCTCGCCGGGGGGGATGAAGATCTCCTGCGTCTCGTTGCGCTTCTGGTATTCGACGGTGGCCATCTCCTCGTAGCGTGCAAGGCGGGCCTTGGATTTCGCCTGGCGGGCCTTCGGGTTCGAGCGCGCCCATTCCAGCTCGGTCTTCATCGCCTTCATGTGCGCGTCGATCTGCTTCTGCTCCTGCTCGAGGCGCTCTTCCTTCTGTTCCAGCCACGAGGAGTAGTTGCCCTTCCACGGGATGCCGTGGCCGCGGTCGAGTTCGAGGATCCACTCGGCGGCGTTGTCGAGGAAGTAGCGGTCGTGCGTGACCGCGACGACGGTGCCGGGGAAGCGGGTCAGGAACTGCTCCAGCCATTCCACCGACTCGGCGTCGAGGTGGTTGGTCGGCTCGTCCAGCAGCAGCATGTCGGGCTTGGACAGGAGCAGCTTGCACAGCGCCACGCGGCGCTTCTCGCCACCGGAAAGATTGCCGACGACCGCGTCCCACGCCGGCAGGCGCAGCGCATCGGCGGCGATCTCCATCTGGTTCTCGATGTCGGAGCCGGCCGTGGCGAGGATGTTCTCGTACTTCGCCTGTTCCTCGGCGAGCTTGTCGAAGTCCGCATCGGGCTCGGCGTAGGCGGCGTAGATCTCTTCGAGCCTCACGCGGGCCTCGACGATCTCGCCCAGGCCGGATTCGACCTCTTCCTTGACGGTCTTGGTTGGATCGAGCTGCGGTTCCTGCGGCAGGTAGCCGATGCGGATGCCCGCGAGGTGCTGCACGTCGCCCTCGTATTCCTTGTCGGCGCCGGCCATGATGCGCAGCACCGTCGACTTGCCCGAGCCGTTCAGGCCGAGCAGGCCGATCTTGGCGCCGGGGAAGAACGACAGCGAAATATCCTTGATGATCTGCCGCTTCGGCGGCACGACTTTGCTCACGCGGAGCATCGACATTACGTATTGGGCCATTGGGTCGCTTTCTGTTTCGGTCGAACCGATATGATGAAGTGCGCAAAGGATACCTCAAGCCCGCCACCGCTTGCGCTGTCGTGGAAGTGAGAAGGAATCACGCGCCGCCGGTCGTGCTGGCCGTTATCATTTTGTTACATGATGACGGTGTGGGTGCGTTGCTGTGACCCGCCCCAGCTCCGGATGGATCGCGAAATGCACGATGCCGAAGTTCAGCGTGCCGACACCGCACCGATGCGTGCCTGGTCGCCGTGGGGGGGCGTATTCATTGCAGTGGCCCTCGCTTGCTCGATCGGTGCAGCGGTGGTCGTCTGGCGCCACCTCGGACAGCGGCATGACGAGCAGGTGCGCGTGCATCTGGCGAGCCATTCCGCTGAAGTGGTCCTCACGGTCCGGGAGCGGTTCCAGTCCTATCGCATGTTGTTGCGCGGCAGCCAGGCATTCATGCGATCGCGCGCCGAGCTCGACCTGCTTGCCTGGCGGACCTACCTGCAGCGACTGTCCTTCCAGGAAGACTTTCCGGGCGTGCAGGGGATCGGATTCGCCCAATCGATCCTGCCGGGCCAACTCGAGGCGCACACGCGGGCCATGCGCGAATTCGCGCGCGATGACTACCGGGTTTGGCCCGAGGGGCAGAGGGCGTTGCTGAGCAGCATCGTCGTGCTGGAGCCGGCTGACTGGCGCAATGCCCGCGCGATCGGATACGACATGTATTCCGAGCCGGTCAGGCGCGCGGCGATGGACCGGGCCGTGCATTCGGGTGATGCTGCCCTGAGCGGGAAGACGGTTCTTGTCCAGGAAACGGAGGCGGACGTGCAGGCGGGCGTTCTGCTCTACATGCCGCTGTTCGCGGACGGAATGCCGGTCGCAACCGATGCCGAGCGCTGGGCAGCGCTCCGGGGATGGGTCTACATGCCGTTCCGCATGGCGAGCCTGATGCGCCAGATGCTGGACCAGCATCCAGGGCAGATCCGCATGCAGGTGTTTGACCGCAGCATCGCAGCGGAAGCCCTGCTTTACGACAGTCATGCCGGGATGCCCGAATCCGCTTCCCATCCGGTCAGTGTCGAGCGTGTGTCACTCGGCGGGATCGAATGGATCATCCGGCTACATGCTCTGTCGTCCTTCGATGCCGAACCTGATATTCGTCAGGCCGAATTCGTATCGGTCGTGCTGGTCGGTGTGCT
Source organism: Aromatoleum evansii (assembly GCF_012910805.1). Lineage (GTDB taxonomy): Bacteria > Pseudomonadota > Gammaproteobacteria > Burkholderiales > Rhodocyclaceae > Aromatoleum > Aromatoleum evansii. The sequence goes on along the minus strand of NZ_WTVK01000004.1, from coordinate 58,731 downwards.
GCTGGTGGTGGCAGCGCTGTTCTTCGTTGTCACCCGCGAGCGGGCAACCCGTTTGGCGCGGACGACCGAATCGCTGCGCCGCAGCGAGGCGAAATACAGCACGCTCGTGAACCTCGCGCACGACGGCATAGCGGCAACCGATGCGGAGTTCAGGCTGACCTTCGTCAATCCGGGATTCATCGAGCTCGTCGGGCGCGAAGAGTCAAGTTTGATCGGACTGGCGCTCGATGAGTTGTGGGCCGAAGGTGGTGGCGAAAGCCGCGACGCCATGCTCGCCCGCCTCGGCGAGGGGGAAAGCAGGCACTATGAGGTCCGACTGACGCGCGGAGACGGCAGGCAGTTGACGGTCCTCGCCTCGCTGGCGCCGCTCAATGACGGTTGGGGGCAAATGAAGGGAGCCATCGCACTCCTGTCGGATATCACCGAGCGCAAGGAGGCGGAGCGGCGCATTGCCCACATGGCCACGCATGACATTCTGACCGGCGCCGTGAATCGGCTGATGTTCGGCGAGCTGCTCGGTTATGCGCTCGTGCAGGCGCGCCGCTCGGGGCATCGCTTCGCGCTGCTGTTTGTCGATCTCGACCGCTTCAAGCAGGTCAACGACGATCTTGGACATCATGTCGGCGACATGCTGCTGTGCGAGGCCGTGCGGCGCATGCAGGGTTCGATCAGGTCGTCCGACGCGCTCGGACGGCGCGGTGGTGACGAATTCGTCGTGTTGCTGCCTGAAATCAGTGCCGACACGGATGCCGAGATCGTCGCGGAGAAGATCCGCAGCGCGCTCGAAAAGCCGTTCACGTTCGAGGGCCGCGAAGTGCGCATTTCGTCGAGCATCGGGATTGCGCTCTATCCCGAGGATGGCAAGGACGAGCACGAGCTGATGTGCCGTGCCGACGAGGCCATGTACCGGGCGAAACTCGGCGGGCGCAATCGCGCATGCCGGGTGCGTTAGCGGCAGCGGGCCTCAGCCAACGGCAACCAGCGCGATCAGGTCACCCTCGTCGATCAGATCGCCTTCATCGACCTTGACCTCAACGATGGTGCCGGCGCGGGGCGAGGGGATGTCCATCGCGGTCTTGCCGGTTTCCAGGACGATCAGCGGTTCGTCGAAGCCGATGCGTTCGCCGGCCCGCACGAGCACGCTCTGCACGAAGACATCCTCGGTCCGGCAGTTGCCGCAGCTGTCCCAGCATTCCGGAAATTTCGGCATGCGGACCTCGACGACTTGGGCCGCCGCCGTCATCGCTTGCCGGGCGCAGTCGAAACGGCGTCGACGAACATCACCGACTGGAAGGTGCGCTTGAGCAACTTGCTGTAGAACTGCGCCATGGTCACGCCTTCGTCGAACTGCACCATGTCGCCACGCATGATGTTCATCCGCGCGGTGGCGATCCAGTAGCTCTTCCCGCCCTCGTCGACTTCGATGTAGGTGTACTCGTTGGCGTCGATGGAATCGAGCGCGACGCCGGTGCGGCGCAAGGGAGCGGACTGGTCCACTCCGGGTCGGATCAACTGCATCGCCGCGCCCGGCGAGGGATGCCCCGGTGGCGGAGCGGAGTGGGCTGCGGGGGGCGCCATGGCCAATAGCGCCGCCAGCACCGGGAGTGACAAACGTGCGGCGGCGTACACAGAGGACACGACCGTCCGGCGAGGGAGTTCCATGCTTCGATCCGGCTTGCTGCGAGTACATGGAAGTGTACTCCTGCACGGCCGCTTGTGCATGCAGCTTGTTGTGCCCCGACGTAACGGTCACATATTTGGCATTAAGTGCCGCTGCCCGCTCATTTCTCCACGAATGCACGCTCGATCACGTAGTCGCCCGGGTCACCGATGTGCTTCGAGATATGGAAGCCGCGCGAGTCGAGCAATTCGCAGCAATCCTTGAGCATTGCCGGGCTGCCGCAGATCATTGCGCGGTCGACGCCGGGGTCCAGCTCGGGCAGCCCGATGTCGCGGAACAGCTTGCCGCTGTTGATGAGGTCCGTGAGGCGCCCCTGGTTCTCGAACGGTTCGCGCGTCACCGTGGGATAGTAGATGAGCTTCTCGCGCACGAACTCGCCGAAGAATTCGTGCTGGGGCAGTTCGTGGGCGATGAAGTCGCGATACGCCAGCTCTGATACGGTACGCACGCCATGGATGAGCACGACGCGCTCAAAACGCTCGTAGGTCTCGAGATCCTGGATCACGCTCATGAAGGGAGCCAGTCCGGTGCCGGTCGACAGCAGGTAGAGGTGCTTGCCGGGCTTGAGGTCGTGCAGCACCAGAGTGCCCGTGGGCTTCCTGCTGACAACGATGGGATCTCCCTCCTTCAGATGCTGGAGACGCGAGGTCAGGGGGCCGTTGGGTACCTTGATGCTGAAGAATTCGAGGTGCTCCTCGTGGTTCGGGCTCGCGATGCTGTATGCACGGGTCAGCGGGCGGCCCTCGACCTCGAGTCCGATCATCACGAACTGGCCGTTCGTGAAGCGCAGTGCGCGATCGCGGGTGGTACGGAAGCTGAACAGGGAATCGTTCCAGTGGTGCACGCTCAGAACGCGCTCGGTTGCCAGGTTGCTCATTTCGGGTCTTGCTCCGCTTCGATGTCCGATGGAGCGATTCTAGTGAGTGGCGCTAAGCTGATGCGTGGATAATCTGGATAATCAATATCTATTGAATCGATATGAAGCACACCCTCCGGCAGCTCGAAGTCTTCGTCGCGACGGCACGCGCAGGCACCGTGTCGAAGGCCGCCGAACATCTCGCAATGTCGCAGTCTGCGGCGAGCAGCAGCCTCGCGGAATTCGAACGCCAGTTCGACGTGCGCCTGTTCGATCGCGTCGGCAAGTCGCTGCGCCTGAACGAGCTTGGTCAGCGCCTGCTGCCACGTGCGGTCGAACTGCTGGCGCGCGCCGAGGACATCGAGGATCTGCTCCAGGGCGGCATGGGCTTCGGCAGCATGAGGATCGGCGCGACGCTCACGATCGGCAACTATCTCGGCACCCTGATCGTGGCCACCTTCCTGCAGCGCCACCCCGAGAGCCGCATCCACCTGAGCGTGCATAACACGGCGACCATCGTCCAGCAGATCGCCGGCTTCGAGCTCGACATGGGCATGATCGAGGGCAGCTGCCACCATCCCGATCTCGAGGCCGTCCCGTGGCTGCACGATGAGCTGGTGGTGTTCTGCGCACCCTCGCATCCGCTGGCGAGCGCGCGGCGGGCAAGCCTGGACGAACTGACGCGCCAGCCGTGGATCCTGCGCGAAATCGGATCCGGTACGCGGGAAACCTTCGATCACGCCATGCGCCATGTCGCGGCGCGAATCGACGTGCGCCTGGAACTGGAGCATACGGAGGCGATCAAGCGTGCGGTCGAATCAGGGCTGGGGATCGGCTGCATTTCACGTCTCGCGCTGCGGGAGGCATTCCGGCGCGGCAGCCTGGTGCCCGTCGATACGCCGGAACTGGACCTGCAGCGCTCCTTCCATTTCCTCTGGCATCGCCAGAAGTTCACCACGCCGGGCATGCGTGCCTTCATTGCCCTGTGCCGAGAGATGACTGCGGGGGCACGCACCAGCGACGAGATTCCGCTCGCCTATATCCCCTGAGCCTTCGGGCCCGGAGCCGTGCCGGTGCGGCTGCAGACGTGAAAAGGGCGCCATGCGGCGCCCTGATTGCTCATGCGGGCCTGTGTGGCCTCACCCGGCCTGTCCCGCCGTGCCGCCGGAGCTGCTCGCCAGAGCCTTCGCCGGCTCGGCCTCGGGCATGTACGACGCCACCTGGCAGGCGATGGAGGCGAGATAGGGCACGCATTGCAGCGCCAGGATGCCGACCCACAGCTGCACCTCGAGATCGTCGTAACCACGCTGCAGCACCAGCACGGCGCCGCCCAGCACCAGAGCGACCAGCAGGCCGATCTCCTCGCGCAGCGGCGAGAAGAACGCGAGGGTGCCCTTGTCCTTCCAGCCCTTCGGGGTGCGGACGAATTCGCCGCGCCGCTTGACGAGCCCCGCGAACACGCCGCGCGCGATCGCATGCGCGAGCCCGACCGACAGTATCGAGGCGCCGAGGATGTCCTTCCACGGGGCGTCCATGGTGCGTCGGTAGAGGATCGGTCCCAGGCCGGCCTTGAACGCCATGAAGGCGAGGATGGGAATCGCCAGCGAGGTCACGGGCAGGCCGAAGGCCTTGGGGTAGAACAGGATGCCGACGGTCCATGCCAGGCTCGCGAACGCGAACACGAGCTGCAGTGCGTCGCCCAGCCACGCGAACCAGCCCGTGAGGAAGTGGTAGCGCTGGGCGAGGTTGAGCCGGCTCGGGCCGACCATTGCGGGCAGGTGGTGCTTGAGGATCTGCATCGCGCCAAAGGCCCAGCGGAAGCGCTGGCTCTTGATCGCCGGGAAATCCGCCGGCGTGAGGCCACGGCCGAGGATGTGGTCGACGTAGCGGGTGTCGTAGCCCTTTTCGATCAGGCGCAGACCCAGTTCGGTGTCCTCGCAGATGCACCATTCCGACCAGCCGCCGACGTCGTCGAGCGCGAGGCGGCGCACGAGGGTCATCGTGCCATGCTGGATCAGGGCATTGCGCTCGTTGCGGTGGTGCATGCCGATGCGGAAGAAGCCGTCGAACTCCCAGTTGCACATGCGGCGGAAGGGGTGCGTTTCCCAGTCGCGGTGTGCCTGCGGCGCCTGCACGACGGCGACTTCCGCGTCGTCGAAGTGCGGGATCAGGCACGACAGCCAGTCGGGCGACACGACGTAGTCGGCATCGACGACGCCGACGACTTCCGCGCGCGGGTCGGTCTGGCGCAGGCCGAAGTTCAGTGCGCCGGCCTTGAAGCCCGGCCAGTTGTCGAGATGGTAGAAGCGGAAGCGCGGCCCCAGCTCGGCACAGCGCTTCTCCAGCGGCTTCCACAACGCCTCGTCCTTGGTGTTGTTGTCCAGGACGAGGACCTCGAAATTCTGGTACTTCATGGCCGCAAGGCTGTCGATGGTCGCGATGACCATCTCCGGCGGCTCGTTGCAGCAGGCGAGGTGGATCGAGACGAAAGGCTCCTTGTCCGCATCGTGCGGGGGCAGGGGCAGGAAGCGGCGATTCCACTTGCGCTTGAACAGCACCTCCCCGAACTCGAAGCCGTGCGACAGCAGCACCGCGATCGTCAGCACCGTTGCGCCGATGAGCATCGCGAGGCCGATGAGGTCGCGCTGCGTGAGGTAATAGTCGGCCGGCACGTTGATGCCGATGACCAGCGTCGCGGCGCAGGCTTGGACCAGACTGGCAAGCCACAGGCGCCCGATCACGCTCCAGTCGCGCAGGAAAAAGGCGATCAGGAACATTGGCAGGAAGGCGATCAGCCCTGCGGTGCGTGCCTTGTCGTGCCAGCGCACGTCCTTCACGACGAGGCCGTCGAGTGCGAATTTCTGGTGGCGGTCGGCATTGAACATGCCCCAGTACGCGCCGGCCCAGCCTTCGATCTCGATCTTCCACGGCTGGTCGATCGCTTCCATGATGTAGTAGTCGAGCGTGGCCGAGCGCGGATGGGCGAGGAACTCGCGGATGAAGCGCGCCTGGTTCTCGGCGGAGGCGACCCCCTTCGTATCCCCGCCGCCCAGGCTGTCCATGACCGGACCGCGGCTTGGCCAGCCGATTTCGCCGATGACGATCTTCTTCTTGGGGAAGTGTTTCACGAGTTCGTCGTAGCGCATCAGCGCGTAGTCGACTGCGTTCTCGACCGGCACCCCCTCGTGGTAGGGCAGCAGATGCACGGTGATGAAATCGACGCTGTTGGCCAGTTCCGGATTCTTCAGCCAGACGTGCCAAGGCTCCGCGGTCGACACGGTCTTCTTCGAGCGCTTGAGTGCCTTGCGCGCCTTGTCGAGGTGGACGGCAAGTTCCTTGACGGTCAGGTCGCCACGCAGCAGGACCTCGTTGCCGACGATGACGCGGTCGACGTGGGAGTACTTGCGTGCCGACTCGATGACTGCGTCGACTTCCTTGGCGTTGCGCTCCTCGTCGGGGCCGATCCACGCACCGGCCATCACGGTCAGCTTGCGGTCGAGCGCGAGCGGAACGATGGCGGGGGTCTCGAGGCTGCCGTAGGTGCGGATGTGCTCGGCGGACTGGGCGAGCAGATCGAGGTCGCCGCCGATCTCGGCGTCGCTCGGGTAGATGCCCTGCAGCGGGTTCTGCTCGCGCTGGTAGGGGCTGTAGGCGTATCCGTGAATGCTGTTGGCGGCGCCGACGAATTCGGTGCCGCGGTTCCAGCGTTCTGCAATCAGGTACTGCGCGCCGGCGACGATTCCGGCAATGATCAGAGCTACGACAATTCGGTAAATCAGCGAAGCCGCGTTTTTCATCAGGATCAATGTCCCTCGAGGACTGCATCAAACACCGCGGTGCCTGCCCCCGACGGGCGAGGCACCGGGCCTTGCGGTGCAATAAAATACTTCCGGCTATGCCAGAATCGGTGCATACGGGCCCGTACAGCCGTTGGCCGCGGAGTTTATGCGCTTTTTCTTCTGCTTAGCAAAGAGATTGTGGGTTAATTTGCAACACGTTTCAGCCTCGTTTTCGGGGCTTTGATTAATAAGGAAAAAGGCGTTGTCGGGAGAGGAAATGCGGCGGGGTGGTGGTATTGCCGGTCTGGTCGGGGTGAGTGCGGTCGTGTTGGCGGCGGTCCTGCTGTTGCGGTATGCGGTGCTGGAGGCGGGGGCATTTCCGGCTGACTGCAAGCCGCTGTTTGCCGACGGTCCGGAGGGGCTGTGTCTGGTGAAATGGGCCCTCGTCCAGGCCTTCATGCAGCAGCGCCTCGGCTGGGTGAGTCTGGCGCTGGGCGTGGTCGCCTTCGCCTCCGGCCGTCGCCCCGCGGCGTGGGCCGGTTGGTTGAGCGGAATTGCGGGGCTCGTGCTCTACAGTTTCGATTACGCGGCAGTCGGCGCGATGCTGTCGTTACTGGTTCTTGCGCGCAATGGCGCGCAGGCACGGGGCGGCAAGGAACAGTCCCGTGGCGAGCCACGCGACGGCCTGCGGGTTGAAGGGTTCCGGTAACCAGCGGCCTGCGACGCACACGGCGATCACGAGACCGCACACCTTTTCCTCTACGCCGAAGCGGTTCGCCGCCCACCATCCGGTGACGCCGAACACGAGGGTCGGGACGAGGTAGAGGAACACCGGGAAGTCGCGGTAGCGCGGGTCGGCGAACAGCAGCAGGGCCGCGACCGCCGCGGCGAACAGCAGGACGCCGCGCAGCAGTCCCAGCCACTTCCCGGCGCCGAGGTGGGCCGGGCCGCCGGTGCGAAGGGCTGCCCAGGCCTCGCCCGCGGTGCAGATGGGCGTGGCGCCCGGCCAGCGCGCAGCCGCCGGGGCGGCCAGCAGGCCGAGGACGCCGATGCTGCCCAACAGCCACCATTCGAAGGTGTCGCGCCAGGCGAGCTGCGCATGTTCCCAGCCGAGAACCGCGGCGAGCCCGCCGACCGCGCCGGTTGCAGCCAGCGCGGCAAGCCGTGCCGGCGTCCCGCGCGTGCCGAATGCCAGCAGCAGGCACAGGGTCGCCCCGAGTGCGGCGCCTGCGAGCGGTGCAGCAAGGCCGGAGCGCTCGGCGACCGGGCCGGCGAGGGGGAATTTCGGACTCAGGTCGGTGCCGAGCATGCCCCAGAAGCCGCCGACCGTGCCTTCGAGGCGGCGCTTCCACGGCTGGTCGATGGCCTCGATGAGATTGTAGTTCCAGCCCTTTTCGTGCGCGACATGCACGAATTCGCGGATGTAGCGGGCCTGATTGACCTGGGACGGCTCCGAGCCCTGGCGCTGGCGACCGGCGCTGGGCCAGCCGGTCTCACCGATCATTAGCGGCTTGTCGAAGTGCTTGCGGACCTCGTCGAACACCTCAGCGACGTGCACAACGGCACGGTCGATCGCGACCGGATGGTCTTCCCAGAAAGGGAGGATGTGCACGGTGACCCAATCGACTGACTCCGACAGCTTGGGGTGCTGGAGCCAGAACTCCCAGACGTCGGCATAGGTCACCGGTACCGTCGCGCGGGCGCGTGCATACTCGATCAACTCGCGCATCTCGGACTCGGTCCGTTCGCGGCGCAGCAGCACCTCGTTGCCGACGATCAGGACGCGGACGACGTCGGCGTACTCGTTGGCCAGCGCGATCGCGTGGTCGAGCTGCTTCATGTTGCGCTTGGCGTCGGCATTGACCCAGGCGCCCAGCAGCACCTTGAGGCCCACTTCGCGCGCGACTGCCGGCACCTGGTCCAGCCCCTGGTCGACCGAATAGATGCGCACGCACTCGGTGATCTGCGCCAGTGCGGCGAGGTCCGCGGCGATCTGCTCGCGCGAGATCACGAGCTTTTCGTCGAAGGGCGTCTGGCCGGGAAGCCGATAGGGGGCGTAGGAGACGCACTTCAGTCGTTCGCCGTCCGCGAGCTTGAGATCATGCATCGGCACCGGCCGGGTCTGCTGCACGAGCATGATGCCAAGGACCAGCAGCACGATCAGGGCCGAGGCGAGCAGGCCGAGCCAGTTGCGGTCGTTCGGCGTGGACGGGGCGTGCATTGACATGGAGATGCGTGGGGCTCGTGTGGCGAAGGTCGAAAAAAAGCCACGCCGATGTGGCGTGGCTTCCGTTGGGCGAGAAGCGGCGCGATTTTAGCCTGCGTAGTCTTCCATCGGCACGCAGGCGCAGAACAAATTGCGGTCGCCGTATACGTCGTCGATGCGATTGACGCTGGGCCAGAACTTGTTCTCGGTGACCCACGCCAGTGGGAATGCGGCCTGCTCGCGGGTGTAGCCGCGCGTCCAGTCGCCGATGAAGTCGGCCTGGGTGTGCGGGGCGTTCTTCAGCGGGTTGTCCTCGGCGGTCCAGCGGCCGGCCTCGATCTCGCGGATCTCGTCGCGGATCGCGATCATCGCGTCGATGAAGCGGTCCAGTTCCGCCAGGTCCTCCGATTCGGTGGGCTCGACCATGATGGTGCCGGCAACCGGGAAGGACATCGTCGGTGCGTGGAAACCGTAGTCCATCAAGCGCTTCGCGATATCCACCTCGCTGATCCCGGTCGCCGCCTTGATCGGACGGATGTCGAGGATGCACTCGTGCGCGACGCGTCCCTGTGAGCCCGTGTAGAGCACCGGGTAGTGGTCGGCGAGGCGGCCGGCGATGTAGTTGGCGTTGAGGATCGCCGCCTGGGTCGCCTGGCGCAGGCCTTCGCCGCCCATCATCGCGATGTACATCCACGAAATCGGCAGGATGCTCGCCGAGCCGAAGGGGGCGGCGCTGACCGCGCCCTGACCCTTGTTCGGACGGTGCTCGCCGCCAGTCGCGGCGACGACGTGATCGGCCATGAAGGGCGCCAGATGCGCCGCGAGCCCGATCGGGCCCATGCCCGGACCGCCGCCGCCGTGCGGGATGCAGAAGGTCTTGTGCAGGTTCATGTGGCTGACGTCCGCGCCGATGTGCGCGGGGGAGGTCAGCCCCACCTGGGCGTTGAGGTTGGCGCCGTCCATGTACACCTGGCCGCCGTGCTCATGCACGATGGCGCAGATCTCGCGGATCGCCTCCTCGAACACGCCGTGCGTCGACGGATAGGTGATCATCAGCGCGGCGAGGCGGTCGGCGTGCTGTGCGGCCTTCGCGCGCAGGTCGGCGACCTCCACGTTGCCCTTGTCGTCGCAGGCGACCACCACCACTTCCATGCCGCACATCTGTGCCGTCGCAGGGTTCGTGCCGTGCGCGGACTTCGGGATCAGGCATACGTTGCGGTGTGCCTCGCCGCGGCTGGCGTGATAGCGGGCGATCGCCACCAGGCCGGCATATTCGCCCTGCGCGCCCGAGTTAGGCTGCATGCAGATTGCGGGGAAGCCCGTGATGGCCCTGAGGTAATCGGCGAGTCCTTCGATCATCTCGAGGCATCCGGCGGCCTGTTCGCGCGGCGCGAACGGGTGCATGTTCGCGAACTCCGGCCAGGTCACGGGGATCATCTCGCTCGTCGCGTTGAGCTTCATCGTGCAGCTGCCGAGCGAGATCATCGAATGATCGAGGGCGAGGTCGCGATTCTGCAGCTTCTTCAGATAGCGGAGCATCTGGTGCTCGGTGCGGTGCGTGTTGAACACCGGGTGCTTCAGGATCGCGTCGTCACGCAGCAGCGCCGCCGGGATGGCGCCGCCGGAGGCCGCGACCGTGGCGTCGAGTGCGGCGATGTCGGCGTCCGCGCCGAAGCACTGCAGCACGGCGGCGACGTCGGCGGCCGTCGTGGTCTCATCGACCGAGATGCCCAGCACGGCGTCCGAAACCTTGCGCAGATTGAAGCCGGCTGCGTCGCACGCGGCGGCAATCGCCGCGGTTCGCACGCCGGTCTCGACCTGCAGGGTGTCGAAGAAGGCCGCGGTCGGCACCGCGAATCCCGCCCGGCGCAGTCCCTCGGCGAGGAGCGCGGCGAGGCGGTGGATCCGCGCCGCGATCGTGCGCAGCCCCTCCGGGCCATGATAGACGGCGTAGAAGCCGGCCATGTTGGCGAGCAACACCTGCGAGGTGCAGATGTTGGAGTTCGCCTTCTCGCGGCGGATATGCTGTTCGCGCGTCTGCAGCGTCATGCGCAGCGCGGTCTTGCCGCGCGTGTCCTTCGATACGCCGATGATGCGGCCCGGCATCGCACGCACATTGGCTTCGCGCGTCGCGAAGAAGGCGGCGTGCGGGCCGCCGAAGCCCATCGGCACGCCGAAGCGCTGGGCCGAGCCGAGCGCGATGTCGGCACCCATGGCACCGGGAGACTTGAGCAGGACCAGCGCCATGAGGTCGGATGCGACGGCGGTGACGGCCCCCTTCGCCTTCAGCGCCGCGATCGTGCCGCCGAGATCGGCGATCTCGCCGCGCTCGTTCGGATATTGCAGCAGCGCGCCGAACACCTCGTGGTCGGCCGCGCCGGCAGCCGGGCCGAACACCAGCTCGAAGCCGAAATAGGCGGCCCGGGTGCGCACGACGTCGATCGTCTGCGGGAAACAGGCTTCGTCGATGAAGAAGGCGTTGGCCTTCGACTTGCTGACGCGCCGCGCCATCGTCATCGCCTCGGCAGCGGCCGTGGCCTCGTCCAGCAGCGAGGCGTTCGCGAGCTCCAGTCCGGTCAGGTCGATCACCATCTGCTGGTAGTTCAGCAGCGCCTCCAGACGCCCCTGGGAGATCTCGGCCTGATACGGCGTGTAGGCGGTGTACCAGCCGGGATTTTCCATCACGTTGCGCAGGATCACCGCCGGCGTGAGGGTGCCGTAATACCCCATGCCGATCAGCGACTTCTTCACGACGTTCTTCCGTGCGATCGCGCGCAGCTCGGCCAGCGCCTCGTGCTCGGGCTTCGCGCCGCTGAGGGGGAGCGGGCCGGGGAGGCGGATTCCTGACGGGACGGTCTGGTCGATCAGCGCGTCCAGCGTCGGGGCGCCGATGGCCGCGAGCATCTTGGCGACCTCAGCGGGATTCGGTCCGACGTGGCGGGCAATGAAGGCGTCGCGCTGCTCGAGCCCGGACAGGGGCGCATGCACGGAGGAGGAGGCAGGGGTGTTCGACATGAAGAAAACTCGACTGGTATGCCGGGCCGCGCATCGCCGGCCCGGGAGGGAGATGCGTGCGGCGGAATCAGGCGTTGGCGACGGCTTCGTAGCCGGCGGCGTCGAGCAGATTGGTGAGGTCCGCCCCGGCGTCCGGCCGGATCTTGAACAGCCAAGTGCCGTAGGCGTCGGCATTCACCGATTCGGGCGCATCGACCGCTGCCTGGTTGAACTCGACCACTTCGCCCGAAACCGGCGCGTAGATGTCCGAGGCGGCCTTGACCGACTCGATCACCGCACAGGCTTCACCCGCGGTAACGCCGCGGCCTGCTTCGGGCAGTTCCAGGAATACCACGTCACCCAGCGCTTCCTGGGCGTGATCGGTCACGCCCACTGTCAGCGTGCCGTCGGCTTCGACGCGGATCCATTCGTGCGATTTGGTGTATTTCAGGTTTGCGGGAAAGTTGCTCATGACGGGCTCCAGTGATGGAAGGTTCGTAGTCCAGGCTTCGGTGCCGGATGCGGTGTTGCTTTCGTTATGATCGATTGTCGATGTCAGCGTCGCAGGTCAACGGTGCCGGCCGACCGATGCGCGACAGAGCGCCCCTCGATCCTGCGATGTCGGCCGTCCACGCTTGCGTTGGCGGGGTGACGCTGCGGGAACGATCGGGCGCCGGCAAATGAACGAGAAACAAGGCTGGATGAAAAGGCGTCTGCATGGGAACCGGACGCTCCTGCCGAAACGCGGAATCGGTTGTCGAGACTGTCAGCGCAATGCCCTGGGGCCTGCGTTGCAGAGCCATGCGCGCCCGACTCGGGTGTCCGGGAGGTCGCGAGCTTACGGTCGATGCTGCAGTGGATCCGGTGATATGCCGGCTGCTGCAGGCGTCGCTTTCGCGCGCTTCGTTCCCCCGGGCCGGCATTCGGTCCGCGTGCCTGCGCGATCTCCGGGATGTTGCCAGCGGCGTTTTTCTATCCGGAATGCTCACCCGCTCCCGCGCGACGGGCGGACGATAGCACCACGTCGAGGGGCTGGCAACGGCCGGGGCGGCCATGCGGTTTGCTATCATGAAAAAAACATCCGTTCCGGCGTCCGGCCGGGATGAGGCACCAGATCCCCAACCATGTTCCCGAATGCCGATCTTCATTGCCACTCGACCGTATCGGACGGCTGGCTGACTCCCGCCGAGGTGGTGCAGCGCGCAGCGGCCAATGGCGTCGAACTGCTAGCACTCACCGATCATGACGAAGTGGGCGGGATCGACGAGGCGGCGGCCGCAGCGCGCGAGTGTGGCATTGCGCTGGTTCCCGGGGTGGAAATCTCGGTGACCTTCCGCGACGAGACCATCCATGTGGTCGGCCTGGGCATAGACCATCGAAATCCGCGACTGCTGGACGGGTTGGCGCAGGTGCGCAGCGGCCGCGAGCAGCGGGCGCAGGCCATGAGCGATGCGCTCGACGCCATCGGCCTGCATGGCGTGCTCGAAGGCGCGCGCCGGTTTGCGCGCAACCCGGCGATGGTGGGGCGCGCACATTTCGCCCGCCACATCGTTGCGAGCGGACTGATGCCCGACGTCGGGACGGTGTTCCGCTACTACCTCGCCCGCGGCAAACCCGGCTTCGTTCCTCACGTGTGGGCGCGGCTCGAGGACGCGGTTGGCTGGATCCGCGCGGCCGGCGGCATCGCGGTGATCGCCCATCCCGGGCGCTACCGTCTCTCCGCAAGCGACATGGATGCGCTCTTCGACGACTTCGTCGCCTGCGGCGGCGAGGCGCTGGAGGTCGTTTCCGGTGCCCATGCCGCTCCGGACGTGCAGCGCTTCGCAAGCGTCGCGCGCCGCCGCGGGTTGCTCGCCTCGCGCGCCTCCGATTTCCACGGCAGCAGCGAAAGTCCCGTCGATCTAGGTCGCTGCGATCCGCTGCCGCCCGACCTCGTTCCCGTCTGGTCGCGACTCGGGGTGCCAGCGCCCGTCGCCGCCGGGCTCCCCTGATCCGGAATGCATTCATGGCCCAGTTCTTTTCGCTTCATCCTGAGTTTCCCCAGCCGCGGCTGATCCGCCAGGCAGCCGAGATCATGCGCGCCGGCGGGCTGGTCGCTTTCCCCACCGACTCGGCCTACGCACTCGGCGGCATCACCGGCGATGCCGATCTCCTGCAGCGGATCCGCCGGCTGCGCGGGGTGGACGAGCGCCACCACTTCACCCTGATGTGCCGAGACCTCTCGGAGATCGCAAAATACGCCCGGGTCGACAATGCCCAGTATCGTCTGCTGAAGGCGGTCACGCCGGGCCCGTACACCTTCATTCTCGAGGGCACGAAGGAACTGCCCCGGCGCGTGCTGCATCCCAAGCGCAAGACCATCGGCCTGCGCGTTCCCGAGCATCCCGTGGTGGCGGCGCTGTTGCAGGAGTTGGACGAGCCCATCCTCACCTCCACGCTACTCCTGCCCGACGACGATTTCCCGCTGACGGACCCCGAGGAGATCCGCGAACGTCTCGAGAAGCAGGTCGAACTCGTCATCGAGGCCGGCTACTGTGGTCCCGAGGCGACCACCGTGATCGACCTCACGTCGGGCGCCCCGGTGCTGGTACGCGCCGGCCGCGGCGATCTGGCGCCATTCGGCCTGGAAAACGACTGAAAGTGCCGGAGGAGGGCGCGTGCGGACGTGGGGGATTTCCCCGCTCTGCTAGAATGCGGCGTTTTGCCCCCCTGACTTCATGGAATCGCTGATCGCCACCCTTGCCATCTGGGCCTTGCCGGTGCTGCTTGCCATCACGCTGCACGAGGCTGCGCACGGCTATGTGGCGCGGCATTTCGGCGATCCCACGGCGGAGCAGGAGGGGCGCATCACCCTCAATCCCTTCAAGCACATCGATCCGGTTGGAACCGTGATCGTGCCGGGCGCCATCCTCGCGCTCAGTTCGCTGCTGGGGAGCGGAGGAATGCTGTTCGGCTGGGCGAAGCCCGTGCCCGTCAACTTCAACCGCCTGCGCCGGCCCAAGGCCGACATGCTCTGGGTCGCGGCGGCAGGGCCGTTCATGAATTTCCTGATGGCGCTCGCTTGGGCGCTGCTGCTGAAGTTCGGCATGTCCGATCCGCACGGCATGTACGCGGAACCGATGCGCGAGATGGGCATGGCCGGCATCCAGATCAATTCGGTGCTGATGCTGCTCAATCTCCTGCCGATTCCGCCGCTCGACGGCGGTCGCATTGTCGTCAGCTTGCTGCCGCACCGGCTGGCGTGGAAATTCGCGCGTATCGAGCCCTACGGCTTCCCGATTCTTCTCGTACTCCTTTTCACCGGCATCCTCGGCCACATCCTGTGGCCGCTGATCGCACTCTTCCAGATCCTTCTCGCGACGCTTTTCGGGTTTTAAATCATGTACGCAGAACGCGTTCTCTCTGGCATGCGCCCGACCGGGCGACTTCATCTCGGCCACTACCACGGCGTGCTCAAGAACTGGGTCAAGCTGCAGGAGGAATACCCCTGCCTGTTCTTCGTCGCCGACTGGCATGCGCTGACCACGGTCTACGACAATCCCGAAGTCATCACCGACAGCGTGTGGGACATGCTCGTCGACTGGCTCGCGGCCGGTGTCGATCCCGAGAAGGCCACCATCTTCATCCAGTCCAAGGTGCCCCAGCACGCCGAACTGCACTTGCTGCTGTCGATGATCTCGCCGGTGGGCTGGCTCGAGCGCGTCCCGACCTACAAGGACCAGCAGGAAAAGCTCGCCCACAAGGACCTCGCCACTTACGGCTTCCTCGGCTATCCGCTGCTGATGTCGGCTGACATCCTCCTGTATCGTGCCGACAAGGTACCCGTCGGCGAGGACCAGGTGCCTCACATCGAATTCACGCGCGAGATCGCCCGTCGCTTCAACCATCTCTTCGGGCGGGAGCCCGGTTTCGAGGACAAGGCGAAGGAAGCGGTCAAGAAGCTGGGCGGCAAGACCGGCAAACTGTTCGAGGAACTGCGCAAACGCTTCCAGCAGGAAGGCGAAACCGAAGCGCTCGAGCAGGCGCGGCTCATCCTGCGCGATGCGGGAAGCGTCAGCCATGTGGATCTCGAGCGCCTGCACGGCTACCTCGAAGGCAGCGGCAAGATGATCCTCGTCGAGCCGGGTGCGCTCCTCACCGAGGCCGCGCGGATGCCCGGCCTGGACGGCCAGAAGATGTCGAAGAGCTATGGCAACACCATCTTCCTGCGCGAAGATCCGGCCACGGTCACGAAGAAGATCCGCACCATGCAGACCGACCCGGCCCGCGTGCGCCGCACCGACCCGGGCGACCCGGAAAAGTGTCCGGTGTGGCAGTTCCATGCCATCTACTCCGACGCCGACACGCGCAGCTGGGTGCAGCAGGGCTGCCGAAGTGCCGGCATCGGTTGCATCGAGTGCAAGCAGCCGGTCATCGACGGCGTCCTCAAGGAACAGGTCGTCATGCACGAGCGGGCCCAACGCTATCTCGACGACCCCGCCCTGATGCGGCGCATTGTCGCCGACGGCTGCGAACGCGCCGCCGTGCTCGCCGAAGAGACGATGCGCGACGTGCGCGAGGCGATGGGCCTCTCGTACCGCTGACGCACTGGCAGACGGTGGCTTGCAGGATGAGTGTGGCATGAACATGCCGCTTGCACTGGCTCCGGCCGAGACGCCCGTCCCGGTCGAGGTCTTCGCTCGCCTGTACGGCGAGCCGCTGCTCGAGCTGCCCAAGGACCTCTACATCCCGCCCGACGCGCTCGAAATCTTCCTCGACGCCTTCGAGGGGCCGCTCGACCTGCTGCTCTACCTGATCCGCAAGGCCAACCTCAACATCCTCGACATCCCGATGGCGCCGCTCACCGAGCAGTACCTCGTCTATGTCGAGGCAATGCGCCGCCACAACCTCGAACTGGCGGCCGACTACCTGCTCATGGCCGCGACGCTGCTGGAGATCAAGTCGCGCATGCTGCTGCCGCGTCCGCCGCGCGAGAGCGAGGACGAATCGCTCGACCCGCGCGCCGAACTGGTGCGCAGGCTGCTCGAATACGAGCAGATGAAGATGGCGGCGGCGCGGCTCGACGCCATGCCGCGGATCGAGCGCGACCAGGAATGGGTCGGCATCTTCGTCGCCGAGAAGGTCGTCGAGCGCCTGCCCGAGGTCAGTCTGCACGACCTGCAGTTCGCCTGGCTCAAGATCATGAGGAAGGCCCGGCTGACGCAGCATCACCAGGTGAAGCGCGACGAGCTGTCGGTGCGCGAGCACATGACGACGATCCTGCGCAAGCTGGCTGACGGAGGCTTCGTCGTCTTCGATACCCTGTTCGAATCTGCGCGCGGTCCGGCGAGCCTGGTCGTGAGTTTTCTCGCGGTGCTCGAACTCGTGAAGGAAAAACTCGTCCACGTCGCGCAGAACGAGCCCTTCGCGCCGATCTACGTGAAGCTTGCCGATGCAGCCAACGACGCCTGAAGACTTCAAGCGCGTGATCGAGACGGCCCTGCTGGCAGCAACTGCGCCGCTGCAGGTCGCCGATGTCCGGCGACTTTTCGATCCAGACCCCGGGGCCGATCTCGTCCGGCGTCTGCTCGACGAGCTGCGTACCGACTGGACCGGGCGGGGCGTCGAGCTCGTGCAGATCGCCTCCGGCTGGCGTTTCCAGACGCGACCGGAGTATCAGGTTTTCCTCGATCGGCTGAAGGAAGAAAAGCCACCGAAGTATTCGCGCGCCGTACTGGAAACGCTGGCGATCATCGCCTATCGTCAGCCTGTCACGCGCGGCGACATCGAGGACATCCGCGGGGTTGCAGTGTCTCCCAACGTGTTGAAGACGCTGGAGTCGCGTGGGTGGGTAGACATCGTCGGGCATCGCGATACGCCTGGGCGTCCGGCCCTGTTCGCGACGACGCGGCGGTTTCTCGACGACCTGGGCCTGCGCAGCCTCACCGAATTGCCCGCGCTAACCGAAATTGAAAGGATCATGGATCTTGTCGACACCAAAGAAATCGAATCGGCCGCTCCGGCCGCCAACGAAGAAGAAAGCTGAGCCTGCGGCGGGGCCGCAGCGCGCGCATGAAGCCCCTCGGCCCGGTCGCATTGACATGCCTGCGGAGACGGGGCGCGAACTGCCCCTGCGGCGCGGGTCGGCCGTCGGTCGCGCCGCGCCGCAGGAAGAGCATGAACCGGAGCGGCTGCAGAAAGTCCTGGCCCGACTCGGAATCGGTTCGCGGCGCGAGATCGAGGAATGGGTCGTCGCCGGGCGCATCACCGTCAATGGCGAACCCGCCGAGCTGGGGCAGAAGATCGGCCCCGGCGATCGCGTCAAGCTCAACGGCAAGCTCCTTTCGGTAAGATTTTCGGCGCGCGCCCCGCGCGTGCTGATCTACCACAAGCCCGAAGGCGAAATCGTCTCGCGCGAGGATCCGGAAGGGCGGCCCACCGTCTTCGAGCGTCTGCCGCTGTTGCGTAAGGGGCGCTGGATCGCGGTCGGTCGGCTTGACTTCAACACCTCGGGCCTGCTGCTGTTCACCAACGACGGCGCCCTCGCCAACCAGCTGATGCACCCGCGCTACGAACTGGAGCGCGAATATGCGGTGCGCCTGCTCGGCGAACTCACCGACGAGCAGATCGAATCGCTGAAAACGGGCATTCAGCTCGAGGACGGGCTTGCGCGCTTCACGAACCTCACCGATCAGGGCGGGGAGGGGGCCAACCATTGGTACAAGGTCACCTTGTCCGAGGGGCGTAATCGCGAGGTGCGCCGCATGTTCGAGGCCGTCGGGCTGACGGTCAGCCGCCTGATGCGCGTGCGTTACGGCCCGGTGACGCTGTCCTCGCGCCTCAAGCGCGGCATGTGGATGGAGATGCCCGAGGAAGAAGTGTGCAAGCTCGCCGGCGTTCCACGGCCGCAGCGCCAGGTTTCGGCGCGCACCGCAGAAAAGGAACGCCAGGTCCGCTTGCATCGCACCACGCCGCGCGGACGGGCATGAGCGCGCGGGTCCCGCCGGCTTTGCAATTGCCTGTTTTCAATGGGGCTGTTATAATCGCAAAGCTTTGATACTGGCTTCCGAGTTGGTATCGTTTTGTGGATGGAATCAACAAAGATGGGCGTTACGCCCATTTTTTATTTGTGGGCGTGGAAATGGACGTCGAGCGTCTGGTCGAACAGGTGGTCACCGGCCTGGGTTTCGAACTGGTGGATTTCGAGACTTCCCCGAAGGGGCGGTTGATGCGCGTGTTCATCGACATCGAGCGTGGTGTGAATGTCGATGATTGCGCGACGGTCAGCAATCAGCTGACGCGCGTTTTTGAGGTCGAAAACGTGGACTACGATCGACTCGAGGTTTCCTCGCCCGGGCTGGATCGGCCGCTCAAGAAGGCCGCCGATTTCGAGCGCTTTGTCGGTAGCGAGGTGCAGGTTCGCCTGCGCATGCCGATCGGCAATCAACGGAATTTTGCCGGCGTGCTCACTGGCTTTGCCGAAGGCGTGGTGCATCTGAGTACCGGAAAGGGCGATGTGGCCCTTCCCTTCGACGAGGTCGAGAAGGCGCGTCTCGTGCCCAGATTTTGAATTCGTGTGTGGAGATTTTGATTAATGAGCCGCGAAATTTTGCTGCTTGTCGATGCGCTGGCGCGCGAAAAGAATGTGGCCAAGGATATCGTCTTCGGTGCCCTGGAAACGGCGCTTGCCTCTGCGACGAAAAAGCGTATCAATGACGAAGCCGACGTGCGCGTGACGATCGACCGCGAGACGGGCGACTACGAGTCCTTCCGCCGCTGGGTGGTGCTGCCCGACGAGGAGGTCGTCAACGACGAGGCCGAGATGGGCATCATCGATGCTCGCGACGTGAAGCCCGGCATCCAGGTCGGCGACTACATCGAGGAGCCGCTCGAGCCGATCGACTTCGGCCGCATCGGCGCCCAGGCCGCCAAGCAGGTGATCCTGCAGCGCATCCGCGATGCCGAGCGCGAACAGGTGCTCAACGACTTCCTCGATCGCAAGGAACACCTCGTTTCGGGCTCGATCAAGCGCATGGAGCGCGGCAACGCGATCATCGAGGTCGGGCGTCTCGAGGCCATGATTCCGCGCGATCAGATGATCCCGCGCGAGAACCTGCGCGTCGGCGATCGGGTGAAGGCCTTCCTGCTGCGCATCGATCGCGGTGCACGCGGTCCCCAGTTGATCCTCTCGCGCACGGCGCCGGACTTCCTTGGCAAGCTGTTCGAGCTTGAAGTCCCCGAGATCGAGGACGGCCTCCTTGCAATCAAGGCCTGCGCCCGCGACCCCGGCCTGCGTGCGAAGATCGCCGTGCAGTCGAACGATGCACGCATCGATCCGATCGGCACCTGCGTCGGTCTGCGCGGTTCGCGCGTGACCGCGGTGCGCAACGAGATCGCCGGCGAGCAGATCGACATCATCGTGTGGTCGCCGGATCCCGCGCAGTTCGTCATCTCCGCGCTGCAGCCCGCCGAGGTCGTGTCCATCGTGGTCGATGAGGAAAAGCACAGCATGGATGTCGTCGTCGACGACAACAACCTCGCGATCGCGATCGGTCGCAACGGTCAGAACGTGAAGCTCGCCTCCGAGCTGACCGGCTGGACCATCAACCTGATGAGCGAAGAAGAGTCCGCGCAAAAGTCCGGCCAGGAGCGCCAGAGCCTGCGCCAGTTGTTCATGGACAAGCTCGACGTCGACGAGGAACTCGCCGACATCCTGATCGACGAAGGTTTTTCTTCGCTCGAAGAAATTGCGTACGTGCCGCTCGCCGAAATGCTCGAGATCGAAGCCTTCGATGAAGAGACGGTCAACGAGCTGCGCAATCGTGCGCGCAACGTCCTGCTCACTGAGGCCATCGTGACCGAAGAGCAGCTGGAAAATGTTTCCGACGATCTGATCAATCTCGAAGGGATGGATAAGCCGCTCGCCGCCAAGCTGGCCGAGCATGGCGTGCGTACCCGCGATGATCTCGCCGATCTCGCAGTCGATGAGCTCGTCGAAATCGCCGGAATCGAACAAGAACGTGCCAGCGCGCTGATTTCCGTCGCGCGCGCGCACTGGTTCGAAGAATGAGGGGAGGGCACTGATCGATGGAACAAATGAGCGTAAACCAGTTCGCCGGCGAACTAAGAATGCCGGCAGCGGTACTGCTCGAGCAGTTGCAGAAAGCCGGCGTTGAGAAGACCAGCCCCGACCAGTTGCTGACCGAGCAGGACAAGGCGCGGTTGCTCGAATACCTGCGTCGTTCCCACGGCGATAGCCAGCCCAAGGGCAAGATCACGCTTACCCGCAAGCAGACGTCCGAGATCCGCGCGACCGACTCGTCGGGCCGTGCCCGTACCGTTCAGGTCGAGGTGCGCAAGAAGCGCGTATTCGTCAAGCGTGACGAACTCGGTGGCGAGATCGGCGCCGGCGACGTGTCCTCGCTCGAGGAAACGCTGGCAGCGGTCGAGGCTGAAACGGTGCTCGAGCCGGTGGCCGAGGCCGTCCCCGAGACGCCTCCCGTCGAAGTTTCGCCCGTCGTCGAGGTCGAGCCGGAGCCGGTCGTCGAGTCCGCTCCCGAACCTGAACCCGAGCCAGAGCCAGAGCCGGAGCCCGTCATCGAGGCGTCCGCCGAGGAGTCTGCGGAGGAGTCCGCGCAGCCAGCCGTGGCCGAATCCGCCGAAGACGTTTCGGCCGTGCCCGCCTCCGTGCCGCGTCCGCGCGTATCCATCCTCAGCGATGAGGAGCGCGCCGCCCGCGAGCGCGAGGCGCGCAGACACGAGGAGCTGCGTGCGCGCCAGATGGCCGACCTGAAAGCCAAGCAGGAGCGCGAAGCGGCCGCACGTGCCGCCGCCGATGCCCGCCGCGCCGAAGAAGAGGCGCGTGTCCGTGCCGAAGCCGAGAAACGTGCCGAAGCCGCCAAGCCGGAATCACGCGAGGCCGCCAAGGCACCGTCCGGTACGCTTCATCGTCCCGCCAAGACCGATGACAAGGCGGGTGGCAAGGACGCCAAGCGCGGTGTGCGTGGCGGTGCCGCCGAAGCCGGCGATAGCGCCAAGCGTCGTGGCCTGAAGACCCGCGGTGAAGTCGGCGCCACGACCGGTTCGTGGCGTGGCGCCCGTGGCGGTGGTCGCGGCCGGGGCCAGCAGGATGATCACAAGGCCTTCCAGATGCCGACCGAGCCGGTGGTGCGCGAGATCCACGTGCCCGAAACCATCACCGTCGCCGATCTTGCTCACAAGATGGCCGTCAAGGCGGCCGAGGTGATCAAGGCGCTGATGAAGATGGGGTCGATGGTCACCATCAACCAGGTGCTCGATCAGGAAACCGCAATGATCCTCGTCGAGGAAATGGGGCACAAGGCGTTTGCCGCGAAGCTCGACGACCCGGATGCCTTCCTTGAGGACACCGAAGCCCAGGCCGACGCCAAGGTGGAATCGCGTGCGCCAGTCGTGACCGTCATGGGCCACGTCGACCACGGCAAGACCTCGCTGCTCGACTACATCCGGCGCGCCAAAGTCGCCTCGGGTGAGGCGGGCGGCATCACGCAGCACATCGGCGCGTATCACGTTGAGACGCCGCGCGGCATGCTCACCTTCCTCGATACCCCGGGTCACGAGGCATTCACCGCGATGCGCGCCCGCGGCGCGAAGGCCACCGACATCGTCATTCTGGTGGTCGCGGCCGACGACGGTGTGATGCCCCAGACGCGCGAGGCGATCCACCATGCGAAGGCGGCGGAAGTGCCCATCGTCGTGGCAGTCAACAAGATCGACAAGCACGAGGCCAACCCCGAGCGGGTCAAGCAGGAACTGGTCGCTGAAGGCGTCGTGCCTGAGGAATACGGCGGCGACGTCATGTTCATCAACGTCTCGGCCAAGACCGGTGTCGGAATCGACAGCCTGCTCGAATCCGTCCTGCTGCAGGCCGAGGTGCTGGAGCTGACCGCTCCGGTCGATACGCCTGCCAAGGGCCTCATCATCGAGGCGCGCCTCGACAAGGGGCGTGGTCCCGTCGCGTCGTTGCTGGTCCAGTCCGGCACCCTGCGCAAGGGTGACGTCATGCTGGTCGGCGCCACCTTCGGCCGCATCCGTGCGATGCTCGACGAGAACGGCAAGGCGATCGATGAAGCGGGTCCGTCCATTCCGGTCGAGGTCCTCGGTCTTTCCGATGTCCCGTCGGCCGGCGACGAGGCGATCGTTCTCGCCGACGAGAAGAAGGCGCGCGAAATAGCACTGTTCCGTCAGGGCAAGTTCCGCGAGGTCAAGCTGGCCAAGCAACAGGCGGCCAAGCTCGAGAGCATGTTCGAGCAGATGGCCGAGGGCGAGGTGAAGTCCCTGCCGCTGATCATCAAGGCGGACGTGCAGGGTTCGCAGGAAGCTCTCGTGCAGGCGCTCAACAAACTGTCCACGGACGAGGTCCGCGTCAACGCGATCCACTCCGCGGTCGGTGCGATTTCCGAGTCGGACGTCAACCTGGCGCAGGCTTCGGGTGCGGTCATCATCGGCTTCAACACCCGCGCCGATGCCGGTGCACGCAAGCTCGCCGAGACTTTCGGTGTGGATATCCGCTACTACAACATCATCTACGACGCCGTGGATGACGTCAGGGCGGCGCTGTCCGGTCTGCTGTCGCCGGAGCGGCGCGAGAACGTCATCGGCATGGTCGAGGTTCGTCAGGTGTTCCGCGTGCCGAAGGTCGGTACGGTCGCCGGTTGCTATGTGCTCGAGGGTCTCGTCAAGCGTGGCGCGCAGATCCGCGTGCTGCGCGACAACGTGGTCGTGCATACGGGCGAGCTCGAGTCCCTCAAGCGCTTCAAGGACGACGTCAAGGAAGTCAAATTCGGCTTCGAGTGCGGCCTGTCGGTGAAGAACTACAACGATGTCCAGGAAGGCGACCAGCTCGAAGTGTTCGAAATCCAGGAAATCGCCCGGACGCTTTAAGAGATGCCCAAGGAGTATTCCCGCAGCCAGCGCGTGGCGGAGCAGGTCCGCCGCGAACTGGCCGAATTGATCCGCTTGGAAGTGAAGGATCCCCGCGTGGGATTCATCACGCTCACCGACGTCGAGATCACGCCCGACTACGCCCACGCGAAGGTGTTCTTCACCTCGATGCGGGGCGAGGAGGGGCTCGATGAGATCCTCGTCGGTCTGCGCCGCGCCAGCGGCTTCCTGCGCAGGGAGCTCGGGAAGCGTGTGCGTATCCACACGCTGCCCGAGTTGCATTTTCACTACGACCCGTCCGTCGAGCGCGGAAGCCGCATGTCGCAACTGATCGACGAGGTGGTGCGCGAGGATGATGCGCGCCACAAGGACGATCCGGAAAACTGAGCGGTCTTGAAAGCACAGAAGCAATTCAGGCACCAGCGCCGCGTGCTGGACGGCGTCTTGCTGCTCGACAAGCCGTCTGGCATCACGTCGAACGCGGCGCTACAGACGGCCCGCCGTCTTCTCAATGCCGCAAAGGCCGGGCATACCGGGACGCTCGATCCGATGGCGACGGGGTTGTTGCCGCTGACCTTCGGTGAGGCAACGAAGTTCTCGCAGATGCTCCTCGACGCCGACAAGGAATACGAGGCAACTGTCCGTCTCGGCATCGAGACGGATACCGGGGACGCCGAAGGGCGTCCGATCGGTGAAGCTCCGGTGTCGGTCTCCGAGGATGACATCCGTGCTGCGCTCATGCGCTTTGCGGGCGAGATCGAGCAGATACCGCCGATGTATTCGGCGCTCAAGCGCGACGGGAAACCGCTGTACGAGTACGCGCGTGCCGGCATCGAAATCGAACTCACGCCGCGTCGCGTCACGATTCATGCGCTGGAACTGCTTGAGTTCGGCAGGGAGAGCTTTCGTATCCGCGTCGCGTGCAGCAAGGGCACCTATATCCGGACGCTTGCGATCGATCTCGGGCGAGCTCTTGGTTGCGGTGCGCATCTCTCGGCGTTGCGGCGCACCCGCATCGGCCCCTTTGCTGCGGGGGACGGTACGGTAACGCTCGGCGAACTCGAAGCGGCGCCGGCGGACGAGCGGGAACGCCTGCTCGCGCCGGCCGACGCGCTGGTGTCGCACTTGCCTGCTGTCGCGCTCTCGGCGGAGCAGGCGGCGGGTTTGCTGCAGGGGCGTGCGGTCGCGTGTGACGGCAATGAGCGCGGTTTGGTCAGGGTGTACGGGGACGGGCGCTTTCTTGGCCTGGGGGAACTGGGCGATGACTGCCGCCTGTTGCCAAAACGCCTCGTTGCAACCGGTACGACAGCACGGCAGTCCTGATAATTATTGAGTTTTTCATGGCGCGTTGGGTATAATCCCACGCTTCTGATTGGCAGAATACGAAAAGAGTAAACACCCACATGGCTCTCGATACCGCATCCAAGGCGCAGATCGTCACCGACTTCCAGCGCGCAAAAGGCGACACCGGTTCGCCGGAAGTGCAGGTCGCTCTGCTCACCGCCCGCATCAACGGCCTCACCGGCCACTTCAAGGCCAACGCGAAGGATCACCACTCGCGCCGCGGCCTGCTCAAGATGGTCAGCCAGCGCCGCAAGCTGCTCGACTACCTGAAGGGCAAGAACGCCGACAGCTATCGCGCCCTCATCGAGCGCCTGGGTCTGCGCAAGTAACTCGCCGACCGTGTCGCGTCTGACAGCGTCGCAAAAGACAAGGTAAGCGAACAAGCCGGTGCGGATCCCGCGGGGTCGCACCGGCTTTGTTTTTGCTGTCGGGGTTGCGTGACCGGGACAGCTTCGCAGTTGTAGTCTGCTGCATACACTCACCTAAAGGATATTCAACTTGCCTACCGCCATCAAAAAGACATTCGCATACGGCGCGCATACCGTCACCATCGAGACCGGCGAGATTGCTCGTCAGGCGGGCGGTGCCGTCATCGTGAACATGGACGACACCATGGTCCTCGCCACGGTCGTTGCGGCCAAGGACGCCAAGCCCGGACAGGACTTCTTCCCCCTTACCGTCGACTATGTCGAGAAGTTCTATGCGGCCGGCCGCATTCCGGGGGGCTTCTTCAAGCGTGAAGGCCGTCCGACCGAGAAGGAAACGCTGACCAGCCGCCTGATCGATCGTCCGATCCGTCCGCTCTTCCCGGATGGCTTCTACAACGAAGTCCAGGTTATCGTCACGGTGCTGTCGCTGAATCCGGAAATCGATCCGGACATTCCGGCAATGATCGGCGCATCGGCCGCTCTGGCAATCTCCGGCGTGCCGTTCAATGGCCCGATCGGCGCATGCCGCGTGGGTTATGCCGAGGGTGAATACATTCTCAACCCGACCGTCGAGCAGCTCAAGACCAGCAAGCTGAACCTCGTCGTCGCCGGTACCGAAGCCGCCGTGCTGATGGTGGAATCCGAGGCGCAGGAGCTCTCCGAAGAAGTGATGCTCGGTTCCGTGGTCTTTGGGCACCAGCAGATGCAGGCAGCGATCCGCGCGATCAACGAACTCGTCGAGATCGCCGGCAAGCCCGAGTGGGACTGGCAGCCGCCGGCCAAGAACGAAGCGCTGATCAATCGCGTCAAGGAACTTGCAGGCGCCCAGCTCGAGGAAGCCTTCCGCATCACGAGCAAGCAGGCTCGTACCGAGCGTGTTAACGAGATCCGCAAGAACGCGATCGCCACGATCGCCACCGAGCTCGAGGTCGCGCCGTCGGGCAACGAACTCAAGGACATTTTCCACGAGCTCGAGGCAAGCATCGTCCGCAGCCGCATCCTCGCGGGCGAGCCGCGCATCGA
The DNA here is from genome assembly GCF_012910805.1 of Aromatoleum evansii. Classification (GTDB taxonomy): domain Bacteria; phylum Pseudomonadota; class Gammaproteobacteria; order Burkholderiales; family Rhodocyclaceae; genus Aromatoleum; species Aromatoleum evansii. The sequence continues at coordinate 32,519 of NZ_WTVK01000004.1, read as the reverse complement.
TGGCCGCGACACGCGCACCGTGCGCCCGATCGACATCCGCGTCGGCGTGCTGCCGCGGACCCACGGTTCGGCGCTGTTTACCCGTGGCGAGACCCAGGCCCTCGTCATTGCGACGCTGGGTACCGGACGTGACGAGCAGATCATCGACGCGATCGCCGGCGAGTACCGCGAGAGCTTCATGCTGCACTACAACTTCCCGCCGTTCTCGACCGGTGAAACCGGCCGCATGGGCGTGACGAAGCGGCGCGAAGTCGGCCATGGCCGTTTGGCGAAGCGCGCGCTTGTCGCGGCGCTGCCGGCACCCGAAGACTTCAGCTATACCGTGCGCGTCGTGTCGGAGATCACCGAGTCGAACGGCTCGAGCTCGATGGCGTCGGTGTGCGGCGGTTCGCTCGCACTGATGGATGCCGGCGTGCCGATGAGGGCGCACGTGGCCGGTATCGCGATGGGCCTGATCAAGGAAGGCAATCGTTTTGCCGTCCTGACCGACATTCTCGGCGACGAGGATCATCTCGGCGACATGGACTTCAAGGTTGCAGGTACCGAGAATGGCGTTACGGCGCTGCAGATGGACATCAAGATCCAGGGCATCACCAAGGAAATCATGCAGGTCGCCCTCGCGCAGGCGGGCGAAGGCCGCATGCACATCCTGGGGATCATGAAGCAGTCGCTCGCCTCGCATCGCGGCGAGGTGTCGGAGTTTGCTCCGCGCATGATCACGCTGAAGATCAATCCGGAGAAGATTCGCGACGTGATCGGCAAGGGCGGCGCGGTGATCCGTGCGCTGCAGGAAGAGACCGGCACCGTGATCGAGATCGAGGACGACGGCAGCGTGACGATTTCTTCCGTCAGCGCCGAGGGTGCCCAGCTCGCGAAGGAAAAGATCGACGCCATCACGGCCGAGGTCGAAGTCGGCAAGGTGTACAACGGCACGGTCATCCGTCTGCTCGATTTTGGCGCGATCGTGAACATCATGCCGGGGCGTGACGGTCTGCTGCACGTGTCGCAGATCGCGAACGAGCGGGTCAACAACGTCGGCGACTACGTCAAGGAAGGGCAGGCCGTGCGTGTAAAGGTTCTCGAAACCGACGAGCGCGGCAAGATCCGCCTGAGCATGAAGGCGCTGCTGGATCAGTCCGCGGAGTAATTCTGCAGGATCAAACAAAAGGGACGCCGCGGCGTCCCTTTTTTTATCCTGTGTCCGTCCGTGCGCGAGGCGCGGCGGAGGCGCAGTGATTACTTTGCGACCTGCCGCTCGCGCATTTCTTCCAGCGTCTTGCAGTCGATGCACAGCGTCGCGGTAGGGCGTGCTTCCAGCCGCTTGAGGCCGATCTCAACGCCACAGCTGTCGCAGTAGCCGTATTCGCCGGCATTGATGCGGCCGATGGCTTCGTCGATCTTCTTGATCAGTTTGCGCTCGCGGTCGCGGTTGCGCAGTTCAAGTGCGATGTCGGACTCCTGGCTCGCGCGATCGTTCGGGTCGGCGAATGCGGTTGCTTCGTCCTGCATCGTGTGAACGGTGCGCTCGATATCGCCAGCCAGTTCCCGTTTTACCGATTCCAGCATGCTGCGGAAGTGGGCCAGCTGCTTTTCGCTCATGTATTCCTCGCCCTTTTCGGGGACGTACGGCGGGAACTGTTTCTGCAGTGTATCGTCCGGCATGACTTCGAGTTCCGGTTGGTAATTGAAAGAAGCGAACTAATATCAGAAACGGATCGAACCGGCAAGAAAAGACGCCGTTCCCCGGCCGATTCGACGTTTTTCCGCGGAGACGAAATTTTCTTCAACTCGCATTTGACGCATCGGGAATGAGTGTGTATTATTCGCGGCTCTCGGGGTGTAGCGCAGTCCGGTAGCGCGCTTGCTTTGGGAGCAAGATGTCGGGGGTTCGAATCCCTCCACCCCGACCAGCTAACCCCGAAATGCCCGCGGGATGGATTTACTGCCCGTAGCTCAATTGGATAGAGCACCGGCCTTCTAAGCCGGGGGTTACAGGTTCGATCCCTGTCGGGCAGGCCAGAAGTACAGGTTTTTTGATTGTAGGATTTTCTTGCAGTCGGAGAAGTGGCGGCATTAGCTCAGTCGGTAGAGCACTGGATTGTGGCTCCAGGTGTCACCGGTTCGATCCCGGTATGTCGCCCCAAGTAATTCAATAGCTTACGAGCTATTGCCCGGCGCCGGTGGTGTCGCTTTTTACGAAGTTTGTAAGATCAGCGGACCGCCGGCGCTTTTCTTATACGCCTTCTGTCATAGACCTTGCTCACCACTGCCTCCGTTCGGTGGCCCGTCAGGTCGCTCGCTTTGCGGCCGGCTTCGGTGGTGTCAGTGACAGCCTTGGCGCGCAGATCGTGGAAGGTGAAGCGTTCGTTACCCTTCTCGACCCATGCGTTCATAGCTCGTTGCCACATCGCCTTGAAGCCACTTGATGTGTAGGGTTGACCGTCCGAGTTACAGATCAGGTACGTGCTCTTCACCTTCGTCGGCAACGTAAGGCATTCCTCGACGGCTGCACGCAGGGCCGCTGTCCACTGCACCAGCGTACGGGCGCCCCGCTTGCGACCGGCAAATTCGATTCCATCGTCCTTGAGCTGCGTGCGGCTTATTCGTAGGACCTGACCTTGGGCCTTGCCGGACAGGTAGGCAACGGTGGCGGCGAGGGCGAGACGCTTTCCCGCGTCGCTCAAGGTTTTCATCGGGCTGTCGGCGGGGAGATGGCCATTTGCTCTACAGAAGGTAAGAAAGGCGTCGAATTCAGCGTCGCTAACGAGCCTGTCGCGCTCACTTTCCTCGTTGCGCTCGACACCCGTGCAGGGATTCACGTCGAGCGCGCCGGCATTGACGAGTCGCGAGAACATGCGCGAGAGCAGGGCGATCTCGCGGTTTGCCCGGATAGGGGTCTTTGCCCCACGATACAGATGTAGATAGTCCCAGATGTGCTTTGGCCGGACCGCCTCCGGCGCCATCTTACCGAAGGCCTTTTTCAGTGGGATGAGTTCCAACTCGTTGCTTGTAATCGTTTCGGGCGACAGCTTCCCGCGCTCCTTTAGTCGATTGCGTTCCTTCATCAGCTCATCGAGCAGATCGGACACAGTGCCGGCTTGGTTCGGTTCACTGTCCAGTTCGAGAAGTTTACGCCTCGCGTCCTTCAGATCGTGGCCGAGATTAATCCGCCGGTTGTCGGGTGTGACCGTGAAGTAGGTCGTTACCCGCTTCCCGCGGTACTCGTAGAGACGGCTCATGCCAAGGTGAAGGCCGGTCTTCCTGCGTCCGATCATGCTGTCGTCCAGGCGGTGAAATCTGGCTCGCTGTCGCCGGGCTGAGCCGATGCAAGCCCCAACTTCTGTTCTGCGTAGGAACGAAGAACTTTGGGGTTGCCCATGCGAGACTGAGTGTAAGTCCAGCCCTTCTGGTCGAGCCAGTGGCACTGCAGTGCCTTGACCGGCGTGTCAGTCAAGTCCGCGATCTCATCTGGACTGAGAAAGGTCGACGTCCGCATCATTCGGCGCTCGCTATGCGTGGCCACAGAAGCCGCGGCACCACCTCCGCGCTTAGGTGCGATCTCTTGGAAGCGGGCGAGAGGCGCGGGATGAGTGGGGGTGACTGCGGGGCTGACTCGATGCCCGTTGGATTGTTTGGTCTCGCAGACCGGCCGCAATCCATTGAGGGGGACTGCAGCACGAGTTGAGACCCTGGGCCGTGGGATCGATTGGTCAGCGAGTGTTCATCGTTCATCGCTGACCCTCCAGTCGTCCGCTTGGCTACTGGGCTCGTCAAGTCCGCACCGCGAGGTTCCGACGGGCAGGGACGGCGCCGGCAGTGATCGTCTGGAGGCGGTTCCCCGGTGTGAGACGATAGTGCGCCCTGCGGCTGTCGCTCCGTAACCACGCGACTTCAGGCGGATGGCCTGCGTGATCGCGTGGCGCTCATCGGGATCCTCCGGGGCGCTGAACAGGTGGCCGCTCTTCAGGGGACGGCCCAGCATCGGCCAGTCGTTGTGCATCAGGGCATCAAAATAGACGGTCATCTCGTGGCCCTCCGTCCTGCAGCGACGCTGCGGAATCGGTCCTTGCCCACCTCAAGGTGGAGCTCGTAGTAGCGATCGATGAAGAGGTGCTTCGCAACGATGGGCGCAAGAGGTTGGATCGGCCGGGCCAGGGGCGACGTCTGCGTCGTACCGATCCATGCGTGGTCGTGGGGTGGGTCGAGATCGCGCCGCGCGATGGCTCGTAATACGAGATCCGTGTACTTGACCGACGGCGGCAGGCAGGGCGGGGCGCCGAGGTCGGCGAGAATATCCGCGGTCGTCTGGCTCTCGGCATCGAGGCACGCGGCGAGCAGTTTCCTGAGCGCATCTCCGGCGTGGAGGAGGAGCGCCGCCAGGGCGTCATCGGGCGGCACGACGGTGCTTGCCAGATAGTCGTGCTGCGCGACCGAATAGAAGGTGCGCGCGCGGCCCGCGAAGCAGCACGTGCACGCGAGGACATGGGCGATGTCCTCGATGCTTACCTGGCCCGGTGATGTGTCTCCTCTAAGGTCCTGGCCGGCACCGACCGGGCCGCCGGTTCGGCGCATGGCGTGCGCCGTCTGGAATTCATGTTTCATCGGTTTCTCCTTGCTGGTGTTCGTTGTCCGAATGGTCAATGCATGCCAGGGCCGGCTGACGGCGATTGCAGCAGTCGCAAGGCGGGGAATCAGACGAGACGAAGTCAGCGCGGCAAGAAGCGCCGAGTGACGAGCAAGGAAATGAGCGAGGGCGTCACTTGAAGCGGAAGAGCGAGGCGTCCCCGCCGTGTCTCAAGGAGCGGTGTTGCGCGTTTGAGACGACAAAAAAATACCGCCCAGGTCGCTGTTTGGCAAGTGCAAGCCCATTACTCGGGACGGAAGGCTATCAAGGAGGTACCTTCATTCAAGGTGTGCGCCTTGATGTGAGGGGCGGCCCGAAGGGCTGCAGGATGGTTTGGGTTTCTCGAGAGGCGCTCGGTTGAAGGGGCCTCGACAGCGTCGGTGGTGACAGCGGCCCCGGACCTGACGGCCGTTCCGGTTACAGGGGCTGACCGGACGTTGAATATATTCCTAGGCTCCAAACGCCTGCGCGTCAAGGAGGGCCGTGCAGAATGCGTCGATTGGTGGGTGCCGGTTCTGCGCGAGGCGGCTGTGTCGGTAAAGGGTTGTTCGCCGCGCACACGGCGGCGTAGGCGTCGCCCCGGTTGAACTTTTCGACGCACCTGTCATGTGCGAAACGCGTAACCGTATTCGACGGCCGGCAATTTGCGCGCGCAGCGCTTCAAACTCACCGTTATCTCTGGGGTCGCCGGGGCGTTCGTCGGGCTGCCAAGTCGAGGGGGATTCGAGCCGCCGATTCGACCCCCAGTGACGGTCTCGGCATCGGCCTGAGGCTTTCGCATCCGACCCAGTCTTCCCAGGCGGTGAGGATTTCGCCGTCGATCTCGCCGGGGGCGAGGTCCTCGTGGGCGACCGGTGAGCAGTCGATCCATCGTATGCGCAGCAGGGGGCCGGTGCGTTCGAGGATCTCGACCCATCCGTGCTCACGGTGGATCGCCAGCTCGCCCGGTCGCAGGCGGGACGGATGGGTGTTGATGTGTACTACGTTCATATCCCTCACCTCCATGTCCGGGGAATGTCAGGTCATCACGGCGCGGATCGCGCCAAGCTGTGTGCAGTTCCTCTCGCCCAGGCGTTCCATCGGAGAGCGCAATCGGCGTGTCGGATTCTCCCGTAATGGAAGAGGCGGCAGCCGCCGGTCTGGTGGCGTCAAATTCGGCGCATCAGCATGTCGCCACAAATGTGAGAGGACGTGTGGCCGAAGGGGCTGTCCAGGCAAGTACGCGGCGTCTGGGCGGTTGGCGCAGCCGGTCTGAATGGGTCGTCGGGGTACTGGGTACCCCAAGAGGCGTTCCGAAGTGACTCTTGTCCGATCGGAAGTGGGCCGCAAGGAAGTGCGGCCGCAATCGTATGCGAAGGGGGCTGTCGGGCGGACAAGACCATCTCTGCCCCGGGGGACTATCGCTGATCAATCGGCGAAATGCAAGGCGGTTTGAGGTGCGCGGTTTAAGGTTCGCTGATGCTGTCCCGTTGACGCAGCCTGCTCGTGGCGTAGAATAAATTTGAGCAATCGGCCATGAGGCCGTTGTCCTGCGTCCGGTCAGCCCCTGTAACCGGAACGACCGTCAGGTCTGGGGTTCCGTTTGTGTCACCCACCCGATCGGGAAGATCCTCTTCCCGGTCATGGGAGGTGGTCTCCCGATTTTTTTGTCTGGAGACCGTCATGACCGAATCCAAGCAAGTTGCTTCCAACTCCGCTCCCGAGAAGGAGCATTTCGATCTGCATACCAAGGGATGCGGCTATTTGGGCCGGGTCCGGTGGGTGAAACCGCGCGGCGGTGGTCGTCGAGGCGAGCCCTTTCTCGCATGCGCGATCAATGCTGTTCATGGGGCCGTCACGGAACCCGCGTACACGTACTTTGACCTTCGAGTGGTCGGTGCCGAGTGCACTGAGCTCGTTGAACGCTTCAAGCAGGATGTGCAGCAGGACCGCAAGGTCTTTGTGTCATTCCGCGTGGGCGACATCTACCCCCATCTCTACTATGCGGACGTCAAGGATTCCGACACCGGTGAGCCGGGTAAGGAACCGAGAGTCATCATCAAGGGCCGTCTGCTCTTGCTGACGCACGTCAAGGTGGACGGTGAAACGGTCTTCGAGCGCCCGAAGACCACGGCTGTTCAGGAGTCGGCCGAAAGCGCTCACGAAGAGCGCAACGGCACCCTCGGGTGATCACGCGGTCAGCCGCTTCAACCCCAGAGCCCTTCATCAAGAAGGGCTCTTTCTCCAGGCCGCGGTCTGAAGAAAGAACCTTTCGTCGTTGTTCCAGCCGTTTTGCACGTTTCGGCAAAAACGTGCGTCGTGCGCCCAGTCAGCCCCTGAAGCTGGGACGGCCGTCAGGCCCGGGGTCCGTCGGCAGGGTTTTGCCTGTCCGCTTCGATCCTGTACCGGTCCGGAAACCCGGTGCATGTTTCAAAGCCGGGGCCACCGATCACGTTGGTGGCCCCCTTGTGCCGCAGGAGCCGAGGGCTCGACCCATTCGGTGTCCGATTCTCAACCACCCATCGGGGCGCTCGTCCCCTTTGGGCGGGCAGGCCTCCGATGTCACATTCGGAGATCGCGATCGTGAGCATTACCGTCGAAGGGACCCTGAACATCAAGCGTATCAAGGGGGCCAATGGGCCGTTCTGTGTCGGCGACCTGCTGACCGACATCGGCGAGTTTCGCGTCAAGGACCCGATCCTCGACCAGTTCGAGGAAGGGAGCTACGCGGGGCGCTATATCATCCAGCGCATCTTCCCCTGGTCCTACGCCAGCAATGGCCGGCTCGTGCTGGAGATCCGCGCCCGACTCGTCGATCTGCACGTTGATAGCGGCACCGAAAGGAGCCTGCCGGAAGCGCCGATCGAACCCGACCCTGCTGACGAGATCTCGGCCCACACCGGTGATCCAGGTGTTGGGCATCGCGAGCTGGAGGGAAGCAATGCGCCCGCGATCGAACGCGGGCAGGGGGACGGGGCGCCGCCGGCGTCGCCCAGCACGGGGCTGGATGAATCACCCGACCTCGCGCTCTTCGGCGATGAACTCCACGCGCTGGTTGCGGCGCGCCAACCGGTGAAGCTCGATCCGACCCTCGATGATCGCCGGCGCTTTCGGGAGCAGCGCAACCGCCTGAAAGCCGGACTCCAATACGGCTTCGTGCCGGAAGAGCAGGTTTGGTATCCGGAGGAATCCGATCGGTATCAGGCCTACGTCGCCGCGAAGGCGGACGCATCCTAAAGTAATCCCCGCGGCCGACGCCGGCCGCCAGCCCGCGCGCGGGCTTTTCGAATCGCGATCACTGCGTCACGGGACGAGTGCGATTCGGAAAGCCCGCGAGGGGCCATGAACAACTGGGCAGCAGCACGCCCGATGTGTTGCGGCATTTGCGTCGGCGGTTTTGCCCCGCGCGCCCTTTCATCGGCACCCACGCCTTCCTCCGGGGTGCCTCGCACCCGAGCCACGGGTTTCCAGGGCCATGCGCCTGGGTCCGCGGGTGTGACGAAGGCATCGTCCAAATCTCGTCCAAGCGGAACCAAAGGGTTCCCATCGTCGGCCTGCACGGGGCAGACCGACGATGGGAGTCCGTTTGCCGCGCGCGGCGGTCGGCCCGCCGCGTGTGTGTTGCCTGATTCATCAACCTGTCAGTCCCTGCAACAGGACCGAGCCTATCGCTCCGGGACATCGTCCACCACCACCCGCGGGTCGCGATCGACCTGCCGAGGGTCCTCGTCCCACACGTTCTCTCCGAGGAGAAGATTCCATGGCCCTGATATTCCCGCGCCTGGCGCACAATTTCATCAAGAACGGCTACTTCCCGACCGACCAGGCGACGCTTGAGCGGATCGTTGCCGCCCTCGATGTGGCGGGCAACGAGCTGCGGATCCTGGATCCGTGCTGCGGAGAAGGCGCCGCACTCCACCGAGTCAGCGACGCGCTCGCAGAATGCGGTGCCGCTGTTCAGGCATTCGGCGTCGAGTTCGATACCGAGCGGGCCTGGCATGCAAAAACCGTCCTGGACCTCGCGATTCACGCCGACATCCAGGACGTCGTCGTAGCGCCCAGATCGATGGGGCTCTTGTTCCTCAATCCGCCCTATGGCGACGCGGTCGCGGATCGGGCGCAGACCGGCGACAAAGGACCGGACCGGCTCGAGAAGATCTTCTTCCGGCGGACCTTTCAAAGCCTCGCGTTCGGGGGTGTGCTCGTTCTCATCGTGCCCTACTACGTGATCGACGCGGAGTTCGCAGGGCTGCTCGCCCGCAACTTCGATCGCCTTCGCTTCCATATGGCGCCGGAGCAGCAGTTCAAGCAGTGCGTGGTGTTCGGCGTTCGGCGCCGCTCGGATCGGCCTGAACCACGCACCGTGTCGGCGCTCATCGCCGCCGGCAAGGGCGAGGCGCTCGACCAGGTGTTGCCCGAGTGCTGGACCGCCGAGCCCTATGCCGTGCCCGAGATTGCAGGTGGGGAAGCTCACTTCCACGCGGTCCGCATCGACGCCGCACAGCTCGCGGCCGAGGTGGCGCGACTGCACCCCCATACGCTCTGGCCGCAGTTCCGGATCCACTTCGGTGGCGCGAAAGGCGTCCACCGTCCGCCCTTGACCGAAATGGGCCGGTGGCACCTGGCACTGGCGCTGGCGGCGGGCCAGGCTCACGGCATCGTGACCTCGGGCGGCGGTCGCACCCTGTTGATCAAGGGCGACACGTACAAGGACAAGGTCCGCTCCGTCGAGCTTGCGGAAAGTTCGGACGGGACCGTCAGCGAAACCGTCATTCTCACCGACCGGTTCGTACCCGTGATACGTGGAATCGACTTCACGCCGGGGCCCGGGTTCGGGTCTGTCGTCACGATCCAATAGGGCAGGGCGGGCGCGCTGCCCGTTGGTCTTGCGGAGCACCGCTCCGCCTTGCCGGCCCTCGGCGCCGGCGCCTTGATCACCGCCACCGCGACCCGAAGGGGCTCGCTCTCCGGGGCAAGCTCACCTTGGTGTTGTCTTCCAGCCATCTATCCTTCTTGGGAGAACACGATGCAGCAGGAAATCGATATGTGGGTGCTCGTGCGACACCGTGATGTGCCCGTGCCTTCGAGCGCGGGCCGCAACCGCTCGATGACGGATCCCGAGTGGCGAGCGGGGTGCCTCGAGTATCTTCAGACCACGTTGCTGTGCCACCCGGGCCCTCTTGCGCGGACGGAGGTCGTCTGGCCACTGGTGTGCCGGGCGCCCGACGAGGCCGAGACCTTCTGGTCGACCCTCCGAGTGGTTCGGGCCAACTTCAACCACGCGCTGGCGAGCACCCTGAACCGCCTGTGCGTACTGCTCCCCGAGGCGGGCGCCGACCAGATGGAGATCCCGATCGGGCGCGACGGCGGCATCGACTGGCCGGAGGCCCTGTTTCCGTTGGGCGCCGCGCTTCTCACGCACGTTGCGGAGCGGCTGCAGGACACGCGTGATTCCGCCGCTGCCGGTGGGGCCGTCCACCGCGTGCTGAGCGACCTGGCGCGCCTCCTGTCCGACCATCTCACCGATCAGTCGCCGTTCTTCGATGCGATCGCGCGGTCGGTACGTGTGCCCAGCGACAAGGTGCTGATATCGGTGCTCGCGCAGGGCGAATTGCTCTTGCTTCCGGTTCGGCGCATCAGCGACCCGTAGTTTCTCCTGCGGCGGCCGTGCCGCCGCAAGTCCTTTGTCATCCTCATCACCCGCCGGGTCGCACACCCGGGGGGTGGGGCGGCCGACGGGACTCTCAGGAGCGAATCATGCACACATCGCGAAACTTCATCCGCGTGGCGGACGAGTACGAGCTCGCGCAGCTTCAACCGCTTCGCGTCGCCCTGATGACGGCCGGTAACCCGGACCTGGGTCAGGATCCCGCTCAAACACTGCTCGGCGTCCGGAATCGACTGGTGCCGGTCGCGACGCTCGGAGACGCAAGCCGCGCCGTGTGCCGCTTCATCGACGAGCACAACGTCGGTGGCGGCAATTGGGCGGGCGGACAAGTCCTCGACGGCTGCGGCCAGCAGATCGCCTACGTGAGTTACAACGGGCGGGTGTGGCTGCCTGCGTGCACGGCGGTGCCTCGACTGGCCGCTCACATGCATTGAGAGCCCAATCCAAGGAGCTGTCTTCCCCCGCGCCGGTCGGTGCGGGGGGCTTTCTCCACTGCCCCATCGAGGTAGTTGAGAAAGCGAACTCATGAAATTGCCGGCGACTCGATCGAGTCGGCGCCGCGTGCTGTCAGCCCCTGAAACAGCGACGGCCCTTCGGGGCCCGGGGCCTTCGTCCATTCATCCACCCCATCGGGAAGATCCGCTTCCCCGATGGGGGCGGCATCTCCCCATCTCACGAGGAGCTCTGTCATGGAAAACGTTGAAATCCGGTCGCCACGGGCGATTGAGGCGGAACCCATCATGTTGTCGATCGAGGGTTTCTCCGATCTGTACGCGGATGCCTGCGTCCGCGGTGAAGACGGTGAGCTGTTGCTGCTCTCCCTGTATGGACGCGACACCGCCGCGCTGCAGTTCATGTCGGCATTCTCGGTGCGTCGGGATCAGGGAGGCCTGCTCCAGGCGGGGCAGGCAAGCTTCAACCTGACCGAGGATGGAGCACGACACACGGTCTTCGTCCCGGAGCCGGAGCGGCTACAGAAGTTCACGGGCCGGTTCCCTGACCGGAACCTGTTTGGAAGCCTGACCCACACCTGGCTTTACGACCCGGTTCTGATTCAGCCCGACCGAGCTGGGGCAACCGCCTGGTTGGTGAGTGATGAGCAGGAAGTGCCGCGCTCCCAACTCTGGGCCCTGATCCAGAACCTCAGCCCGCTGCCGCTCCTCGACCACTGGTGCGATCCGCTGCTCGACGGCTTGGGCGATCGGCTCTGCATGCCACTGAGCCGCTTCAGGTTTCCACCGCTCGGCAAAGTCGGGGGCGTCCGCGTCACGCTGGAGGATCGCTTCCAGGACATCGTTTCGATGGCCGTCAAGCAGGGTCTGTTGACGCTCGAGGCGGACGACCTGGCCGCCGATGCGGCGGAACGAATCCGGGCGATTGCTGAAGCGTTGCCGCGCGCACAGGCTTCGGCCAAACCCTTGTTCCAACTCGGTCGCGTGGTCATGACGGCAGGGGTCGAACCGCTCCTCGAACGTCATCCGGACCTCGTCGACCGCTGTCTCCGCGCCTACGTGCAGGGCGATTGGGGCGTGAGCTCCGAGCCTGAGCTGAACGACGAGGCCGTTCGATTGGGTGACTGCCGCATATTCGCTGCGTATCCCATCGATCCGGCTCGACCGAGCGCGGGATACGGCGCCAATACCTTGTGGATCATCACCGAAGCGGACCGCAGCGTCACGACCTTGCTGCTGCCCGACGAGTACTGAGCGACAAACTCACCGACGAATACGGTCTGCGTGTCGGCTGTCGCCCCTTTCGTCCATCTCAAACCCATGCGGGGACACGTACCCCGCATGGGGTTCGGTCTCCGTCTTCTGAAGGAGACCTCGATGCATTTCGCACATGCTGACTTCGCGCCGGCCCTTGCCCTGCCGGAGCCTGCCCAGTTGTCGCTGGCCGAGTTCGTCGACGACTTCGGCGCCAGCTTGCTGGACGCCGTTCGACGCCAGAATCCGCCCGTCTATGACGGCGCGGCGGATCCGCGGCGCGACGCGCTGATGAATCGGCTGGCCCGGAAGCCTTTTCCGGCGCAGCGCGATGCCGTCCAGGCGGTGACGCGCCTGCTGCTCGACGCCGGCGACCCCGCGGCGATCCTCAACGCCGAGATGGGAACCGGCAAGACCATGATGGCCATCGCCGCGTCCGTCGTGATGCACGAGGCCGGTTTGCGTCGCACCCTGGTGCTGTCCCCGCCGCACCTGGTCTATAAGTGGCGCCGGGAGATCCAGTTGACCGTGCCGGATGCTCGCGTCTGGATACTCAATGGCCCGGACACGCTGCAGAAGCTCCTTACCCTGCGCGCGATGCGCACCGCGCCCGCCGTGCCGGAGTTTTTTGTGCTCGGGCGAGTGCGGATGCGAATGGGCTTTCATTGGCGGCCCGCGTTCAACGTGCGCAGGACGGTGTATCGAGACGAGCTCGGTGTGCGCCACGTCGTCGCCTACGCCACTTGTCCGGATTGCGGGCAATGGCTGACGGACAAGGCCAACGATGCCGAGCTGCCGATGTCGGCGGCGCGGGCCAAGGTGGTGCTCGACGAGAATCGAACCGCTTGCCCGCACTGCAGCGGGCGCCTGTGGAGCTTGACCCGCAAGGGCAAGCCGCAGCGCTCGCATCGCGCGCTCGTCGTGGACGCATTACAGCAGCTCCCGACCATCGGCGCGAAGACTGCCGAGAACCTGGTCCAACGATTTGGCGAGGAGATGCTCGGCGCCATGCTGGCGGACAACGTGCACGAGTTCATCAACCTGATGGACGAGGAGGGCGAGCTCGTCTTCTCCGACCGCCAAGCCGCACGCATGGAGCGCGCCATGGCCGCCCTTGAGATCGGCTTCGGTCAGGGCGACTACCAGGCGACGGAATTCATCAAACGGTATTTGCCCCAAGGCTACTTCGGCTTGCTGGTGGTCGACGAGGGGCACGAGTACAAGAACGCCGGAAGCGCACAGGGACAAGCCATGGGCGTCCTGGCCGCCAAGTGCAGCAAGACGCTCCTTCTGACCGGCACCTTGATGGGCGGGTACGCCGACGACCTCTTCTACCTCCTCTGGCGTCTCAATCCGAGGGCGATGATTGAGGACGGCTACCGCACGAACGTACGTCGCAGCCTAGGACCGGCAGCAATGGCCTTCATGCGCGACCACGGCGTCGTGAAGGACATCTACCGCGAGGTGGAAAGCCGCTCCCATCGGACCGCGAAGGGCAAGACGATCAGCCATCGAACAGCGAAGGCCCCCGGCTTCGGCCCGAAGGGCATCATGCGGTACGTGCTGCCCTGCACGGTCTTCCTGAAGCTCAAGGACATCGGCGGCGACGTGCTGCCGCCGTATCGCGAGGTGTTCGAAGCGGTGGCGATGACGGAGACCCAGCGCGAGGGCTACACGAAGCTCGCGGGCGTCCTGACTACCGAGTTGCGCCAGACACTGCGCTGCGGCGACGCCACGCTGCTCGGGGTCGTGCTCCAGGTGCTGCTGGCGTGGCCTGACTGCTGCTTCCGCGACGAGCTCGTCAGGCATCCTCGCACTGGCGCCCAGCTTGCGTTTCAGCGGGCAATCTTCGGCGACGAAGACGTCAGCCCGAAGGAAGCGACGCTGATCGAACTTTGCCGGCAGGAAAAGGGCAAGGGGCGCAAGGTGCTCGCGTACTCCATCTACACCGGAACCCGAGACACCACGAGTCGTCTGCGGGTCCACCTGGAGCGCGTCGGCTTCAAGGTGGCTGTGCTGCGCGCGAGCGTTGAAGCGGCGCGGCGCGAGGACTGGGTGGCCGACCAGGTCGAACGCGGCGTCGACGTGCTCATCACGAACCCGGAACTCGTCAAAACAGGGCTGGACCTGCTCGATTTTCCGACCATCGCCTACATGCAATCGGGCTACAACTGCTACACCCTGCAGCAGGCCTCGCGCCGTTCATGGCGCATCGGGCAGCGGAACGACGTGGCCGTGCACTTCTTCGGATACGCGGAATCGGCGCAAATGGACTGCCTCGCCCTCATGGCCCAGAAGATCGCCGTTGCGCAATCCACGTCGGGTGACATGCCGCAGACGGGCCTCGACGTCCTCAACCAGTCCGGCGACAGCATCGAGGTGGCGCTGGCCAAGAGGCTGGCGGCGTGACGAAGCCAGGGCGGGGGCGGCAGCCCTCGTCCTGGCATCACCTTCCTCTCGCATCTCGCACCCCTGGCCCCGCCGACGGGACTGCTCCTCAAGCTTTGTCGTGAGGAGCACTGACCAGGCGCTGTTGCACACCGCATTGGTGGTTGTCCGAAGTTCGCTACCTGCGACGTGCTGGCGATGCCCGGCGCGTCGAGCGGAGCGCGCAACAGGTCGGCGGGCATCATCAGCACGGCGCACCCTTCACGCATCGACCGAGTTCCGGGCACGGGGCGCGGCCGCAGACCCCCTCGCGTCGATTCCAACGGGCTCGACGCGCACCGGCCAGTCCTCGCCATCGACCATCAACAAGGTGTGGTCGCACTCGGGACAAATACGGAAGAAATGCTCGCCGTCGGTCGCGTACTCGAAGCGGTCGAGTGCGATCGGGCTGTGACAGTGCGGACAGGTGTGGTGGGTGGTGGTCATGGCAGATCCTTTCTAGTGCTGTAATTTTATTCAGTCTTCAGTCGACTGCAAACCACCACGCGTCCCACGTCCTCGGGCTTGTCGTATCGCTTGGCCGGGATCAGGATGGCGATCAAGCACTTGCCGGAGGGCTCACCCATGTGCGGTCGTTACGCGCTCTACGGCCCGGTCTCCCGAATCCGGGAGCAGTTCGACGCCAAGGTCGATGAGCTCGAATTCGAAGCCCGCTACAACGCGGCACCGTCCCAGTGGCTGCCGGTCATCCGGCAGCGATCAGACGGTGAGCGCGTCGTGCATCTGCTGCGCTGGGGGCTGGTGCCCTCGTGGGCAAAGGATGAAGCCCTCGGCGACCGGCTCTTCAACGCCCGTCCGGAGACGGTGGCCGATAAATCCTCTTTTAGGGCGGCCTACCGGAAGCGCCGTTGCATCGTGCCGGTCAATGGGTTCTACGAGTGGAAGGCGGTCGCCGGCGGCAAGGAGCCGTACTACATCCATGCGACCGATGAGCAGCTTTTGGCGCTTACCGGCTTGTGGGAGCACTGGCATCGGCCGGACGACGGCGCCCGGATCGACACCTTCACCATCCTGACCACCGATGCGAATGCGCTCATGAAGCCGCTGCACGCGCGCATGCCGGTGATTCTTGCGCCGGATACGTATGGGGCATGGCTGGACCCCGAAGGTGATCTTGTCGCGCTGCAGGCGCGACTCTCGCCCTGTGCGGATGATGTTCTTGCGCTGCATCCAGTCGGTAAAGCCGTGGGAAACGTGAGGAATGAGGGCGCCGGACTTATCGACCCGAAATAGGCTCCGTCGATCCTACCGAAAGGATTCGACTGGCTAAGCCGAAGGGCTACACATGGGATTTGTTGCGGTTTTTTTGGCGTTGACACGGTGTAGGACAGCCGCGTAATGCTATGTATCATTGCCGCCAGCTCATTCACATCGAAGGCTGGCAATGGCGACCGATAACAAACCGAAGACGCTGCACTATCGCAGGGCACAATTCCTGACGCCCAGCCGCACATTGGAGGATTTGCTGTCGGCGGCCCTCAAGGTCAACAGCCTGGTCGCCAATCGGATCGAGAAAGTCACGGCGACGGGGGACTGTCGGTTGATCAACCATACGACCAACCACCGCGGCCGGCTCTGCGGGAACCTAATCACCTATGAGCACGGTACCAACAAGCTTTTCCTGACCGTGGACGGCAACCTGACGGCCTTTCCGGTGGCGCAGGTGGCGCCGCCGGAGCTGCCCAACAAGAAGCAGACCGAGTTCCTGGATTCCATCTTGTACTTCGGCATCAGGGGCAACCACGTCGTCCTGATGCAGTCCAGCGGCCTGAAGGGCAAGCAGCTGGAGCTGTACCTAAACTGGTTCCTGTCCGCCTGCGGGGTACTAGGTACTCACAATCGCCTCGAATTGGTGGATCATCCACCCAGGATGACCACCGACCAGCTTGCGTCCAGGCCGGTCAAGAAGGTTACCTATGTATCTGCCATGGCTCACGAAACGACTCCCGATACCCCGTCCAGTCCAACCGAGGTCACGAATGAGAAAAAGCTGCGGCTTACGCCGGTCGGCCGGGCAGTGGACATCCTGAAGGCCGCTATTGGCATCAAGGATTTTGAGAGATTGAAGTTGGACGATGCCCTGGACGGGAATCTCCAAATCTCCCTGGAGGTGACCTACCAGCGCACCACGACTCAAGAGGGGCAGAAGGTTATCAACGACATTGCGCGGGCACTGCGCAATGTCGATGGCGATGATATCTCGGTACAGGTTCCTGGTTTGGGCACGTTGAAAGGCGACGACCTGAAGCTCTCAAAGCCCATTGTTGTCGCTTGCCACAATGGCCACGTCGATATGCCTGAGCTTTTCGATGAAATGCACAGCTGGTTGCTGGGATTGGCCGAGGGCGATTTCCTCAAGGATGAGAAGGTGCCGGTGACTGAGCAAGTACCGTTGATTGCCTCGCTGATTGCGTCCGCTAGCGCAATCCCGGCATGAGATGGCGTCTCACAAGTCGATCTACTTCGAGATTTGGGTGCCAGTGATCCTGGCGCCGATCTTCGCCTTTCTGGCGATCTGGCTGGTCGAAGTGCTGGGCGCAAAGACCATCGGAGAGTGGAGCGGAAAACTGACTTGGGTATGTAGCGTGGCTTTAGCACCGGTCGCTCTCGCGATCTCTAAGTTCCGCGATCTGTGCGGGATGGATGGGTTAACCGATATTCAGCGAGCAAATCTCGTTACCATCGTTCGGAAGCGAACGCTACGGTTCTGGCTAGCTTCTCTTTACCTGATAGCAGTCTTTCTGCTCGGCTTCGCTGTTGGAGTCACGGCAGACTCCGCCGCTGGCTATTTGGTAGCCGTGAGCTGGGTTGCCGGCTTCTTCTTCGCCCTGTACCTCCTCGCCCTCACGCACTTCTGGATCGATGAGGCTGAAGATTTCAAGCTGAAGGTGGCTCAGCAGCTGCGCGACGAGAAAGAGCGCACTGAACTGGTACAAGCACTTCGCAAGTCCCAAAGTGAAAAAACTGATCCAAATTCGGATCTGGAGCAATACAACAAGGTGTTTGATCCGAAGTCCGGCCTGGTTCAGTGACCGGAGGGAGTGTCCGGCTTGTTGTGTATTCCAGCGGTTTCTGTTGTATCGCTGACTGATTGCTTCGGCCGACATCCTGCAGTCCTGAGCACCGATAGTGCGACTTGCCTGCGAAATCCAGCATTTCCATATTCCGATGCTGCATTGCGAAAGTGCTGATCTCTCGATGGTTCTTGTGATCTATTTGCGCCCAGTGCGCTCACACTCCGTTCACAGCTGCCGTCCCTTGCCGGTGATGAAATCGAATGAGAACGTATGTTCGACCGGATTTCGCCCACATTCGCCAACAAGCCGTCCGCGATGCTGTCGCCGGCCTTTCTCGATCGTGAGTTCGCCCTCGCAGATCGGGCATTTCGCGGTAAAGCGCACCATCCGTAGCACACGATTTTCGCCCTCGCGGCGAAGCACGAGGACGTGGCCGAGCGGGAGCGTTGCTTCCAGTAGCGTCGGCGCGCGCACGATGCGGTCGTTGATCAGCACGTAGAAGGGGTGGCAGATCCACGCGATCAGCCCCGCGACAAGGCCGGTAAGAATCGTCCATTGGAAGAGGACGCGCGGCGCCTCGTTCGACATCCAAAGCGTCAGGAGGAACCACACCAGAAAACCGCCCGCGACGAGCGCGCCGATGATCGGCGTCAGGACGATCAGGGCGCGCAAGCCCGGCAGCGAAAGCTTCAGGGGGCGCTTGAGGCCAGGGATGGGGTAGACCTCCATTTCCTCCTGATAGGTGATCTCCAACGGTGCCGTCCCCGATCGGTTGGCGTCGGCGGCCACGGAGGGGGGCGCCACCGTCGGTTGTGCCGCAGGAAGTTCGATCGGTCGGACGCTCAAACCGTAGCCCATCGCGTTTGTCGTGCCCAGGCGAGCCGGAGCATTGAGCACGATCTGCCCCGCGACGCGATTCTTCATTGCCCGACCGAGAAGGTGCCCGTCCAGGCGATTGAAATCGTTCTCCAGCGCCTTCCATGCGTTGGCGAATTTCTTCCGCACGGAATCGGAATCGTCCGACCACCACTGTGCTTCCGGCGCGCCGAGGATCGACGCAATTTCCTCGCGGAGCCGCTCGGCGGTGAAAACCGGGGTGGGGTCACCAGCCGCGGCCTGTCTTGCGGTGAGGCCGCACAGCGCTTGTAACAGCACGAGCCAGTCGCCCTTCCAGCCACTTTCGCGGCTGCTCGCAGCCGCTTCCGTGCCCACTTCGGCAGCGCGGGCAAGCAGCATGGCCTGAGCAAAAAGTCTTTCCGATTCAGACGGTTCCGCTTTCATTCCTGACTCTTCCCGCGATCTTCCCTCGTTTTGCTGGGGCTCGACGTCGAGCATGGGTGCGTCCTTGGCACTCATGGAGCATTCCAATGAAAAATGACGAAGGTCTCGATTTTGCCCTATCCCGCAAGACCGGCCGCATGATTGATATCCGGATGGTAGAGCGCGGATTGGCGTGCGAATGTGTGTGCCCGAACTGCGGCACCGAACTGCAGGCGCGGAAAGGTCGGAAGAATCGCCACCACTTCGCTCATCACGTCGCCGGTCGTGCGCGTCCGACTTGCGACGGTGGTCGCGAAAGCGCACTGCACCGGGCGGCTCGGCAGATCCTCGCGGGTTGGCAGTGGGTTGAACTGCCCGCACTGCTTGTTCACGAAGCGGGACGGCAAGGCGCGCTGCCGGGCCGAATCTTGTCTGTGCGTCGATCAGAACTTCCCGACGAGCGTCGTGCCCGTTCGCCCTGGTCGAATCTTCGCGTGCGACCTGATGTGGTTCTTCATTGCGCGAACGAGCAGATCTGGTGCGAGGTGAAAGTCGCGCATGCGGTCGATGATGCGAAACGCAACCGACTTCAAGGCCATCGCGTGTCGACGCTTGAGTTCGATCTGTCGCGGATGTACCGCAGCGGGGGATGGAACCTGACCACGTTGGAACTCGCGCTGCGCACCGATATGAGCATCCGGCAATGGGTGTTTCATGTGGGTGAGGCGCAATTGCGGCAAAGGCTGCAGGAGGAGATGCGCGAAGCTGAAGCGCTGCGGCGGAAGCCCCTCACCGAAAGCCAGCTCCGCGTCAGGACGGCCGCGGACGCTCAGCGCGAAATTGCGGCTGAGGAGGGTGACGTGGAGGTGGTGGAGATGGTTTTTCACCCTGCCATGGGACTCATTCCCAAAGACCCCGCACGGCGCCATGCCGTGCTGTCGGGCGCCTATCCCGAGCCCAAGGTGTTTCACCTCACCCATGCGATCGCTTTTCTGCGGCATCACCCCCATGGTGATCGCTCCTGTCTCGTGACCTTCGGCAGTTCCGGGCCCCGTTCCCGCACCGGTGAGTACGACGCAGCGTTGTCGGAGTTCGCCGGGGCCGCAGGGCTCCACTGCGTGTACTTCGGCATTGCGGAATCCCGCCTGCTGCGCGGCGAAGACTGCTACGAGCACCTCGACCAGTTCCTGACGGACTTGCAGGCACGTGAGGGCGCCCTGCAAAGCTGCCCCGCAATGCCGCCGCGAAATTCACAGTGGTGACCAATCCCGTGACACCTTCTCTCCTTGCTCTGAGCATAATCACGCAATGAATCGACGTTACCGCAAATCCCGCCGCGAACCGGGGCTCATCGAGATCGCTGTCACTTCGGACTGGAAGGTGTCCGCAGGCATGTCCGCCTTCTGTGTCGTAGGTGCCTTGGTGATCGTGCCTGTTCTCTTTGGTCGGCAGCCACTACTGAGCGCGGTGGCTGCACTCGTTACCCCTTGGTTTGGATGATGGCCGCCGTTTTCGGCTGCATTTCCCTGATCCGCTTTTCCAAGCAGCAGGTGCGGGCCTCATCGTCGAGCGTGGACCGCATGTCGATGAGGCGGATTGAGCCGGTGTCCGCGGCGGGCAATCCGCCGCTCTCGGCGATTGACGAGGCCTTGTTGCGTGCACGCAGCGAGCGGGGGATGCACCCTGACATCCCGGAGCGTCCGACGGTTTGGACGCGGGAGGTCATCGATCGGATCGAGTGGAAACGCTTCGAAGATGTGTGCTGCGAGTTTTACCGGGTCAAGGGGCTTCGGGCCGAAACCACCGTCTTGGGTGCTGATGGCGGCATCGATATTTGGCTTTTTCAGGATGACGCCGATCCCGGCCGATGCTCGGCGATCGTTCAGTGCAAGGCATGGAGCCAGGCCGTTGGTGTGAAGCCGATCCGCGAGCTGCGAGGTGTCATGGCGCACCAGAGCGTCGAAAAGGGGTTTTTCATGGCGCCGAATGGCTTCACCGATGATGCCCGCGCATTCGCGGCGGAGAATCGGATCACCTTGGTCGACGGCCGACTCTTTCTGGCCATGTTGGAGCGTCTGCCCGAGACCGCCCGTGCGGACCTTCTGGCGTTTGCCACCGAGGGCGACTGGACTACGCCGACCTGCCCGGGGTGCGGCACCAAGATGATGGCTCGCGATAGCAAGCGCGGACCGTTCTGGGGCTGCCCGAGCTTTCCGAAGTGCCGTTCAATGTTGCCTATGCGTGCGGCCGACAAGAGCACGCATCGACGCGGCGTGGAGGGGTAGTACCGATGTCCGGATCCGAGGTGCCCTTCACCGCCTATGACGCGACGTTTGAGCGAATGCAGGCGTCGGGAAGAACGCCCGAGGACGCTGCGCGCCTTGTGGTCGAAGACTACTTGGATGGCAAGCCACGTCTGCGGGGCAAGAAAAAAATCTCGAAGGCAGAGCGGGACAAAGCCTTCTGGAGCAGTGCCGTCGTAGGTGCGGTGCCCATTGAGAGATGGGCGACCGAGCCTTTCACGTTGGCCTTGGTACGTTACTTCTCGCAGGATCGCGTGGCTAATGTTCCGCTCGTCTCGCGGCTCGCGCAGTCGTTGCCCGACACCGTGTGTTACGCAGTGCGGCGCTCGGGACTCGTCTTGCGTTCGACGTCCCCACGACGCGCGGAGTTGGCGGGGATGGCCGAGCTCGCGCCCGAGATCGCGGAGCTTTGCCGTGTTCTTGAGATATTCGAGGCGGCGCATCAATTACGCATTACCGCACTCGAGAAAAGTCGGGCGCGGCTATCTGAACTGACGCCATTCGAACTCATCCTGTACGCGAGTCTTCATGCTTTCCACACGCTTGTCCCGCGAAACGTGGGGGGCGTTGTCCTGGACGAGGGAGAGGAGCAGCCGACGGACGAGGAATTCTGGGACGCCCTCGCGGCCCTCGTAAGCTGGAAGCTCGCCACTGCGCCCGAGAAGACCCTGCGCGTATCCGAATACGACGCTGCCATGTCCGTCGCGAAACACCTGTCTCCGCTGATCTTCCCGTCTCCGTCAGGTCATCCTCCGCGGCACGATCTCTTGGCGGCCTTCACGCAGGTGATAGCGGACCAGGTCGAGCTCAATGCATTTCTGTCGCGCTCGGCCGAGGCGTTTTGCTACGACGATGCGATCCGCTTCGTGCGGCACGACCGGCGGCTGGAAATTGAACGGATCAACCCGGCTCTGCGGGCAGCTTGGACAAGGGATGGTCGCAAACTCGACCGACTGCATTTCTACTGGCTCTACCGGGCGATGGATGCCTTCGTATCGTCGGAGAAGGCAGGAAAGATCATCGGTCGCCCCGAGAATCATGAGGCAAACCAGTTTGCCTACATCGCCGCGATGCGGACCCATCTTCGGCTGACAGAGGTGTACGGCGCCGATGAGACCGTGACCACCGACACTGGCGAGCAAGTGCATCTCTTTACGGCGCTGCTGTCGCTTGAACTGATGTCCGCGTTCTTCCTGCGGGACTTTCTGCTGGTGTTTGCCGAGCACCTCGAGGACAGCCGGGACACGCTCGCTGCGCTGAGTCGCCTTGCCTTCTTCGGACTTGCAGACGAGTTCCAGAATCGCTTCCCTCTGACCTGGTCCGATCGGTCAGAGAAGATCGCAAATATCGTTGGCTGGACGGTGCGCGATGACTGCCCCAACGGCAGTCCGCAAATGGCCGCCGCGATTCTGGACTTCTGGACCAGTGACTGGGGGCAACTGGGCACGCGGATGCGCGACGGGGGCGGCGGCGTGCAGCCGGGGCTATTTGAGCGGCCTGTTTTGAAGCTTGGGTCGCTCCTCGTGCAACTGCCATGGGTCGTGGGGGTACAGAACAACAGCTCCGCCGCGATCAACAACCTGCGTCGCTTGGGGGCACGTCGCGACGAAGCCCGACAGGAGACGCAACGAATCGAGGAGCGGCTTGGCCAGCTATTCGAATCGAGGGGGTTTCGTATCGTCCTGAATTGGACGCCGCCGCCGACCGACTCTGAGATCCCCGGCGAGGTTGATCTGGTCTGTGCCCGTGACGGTGTATTGCTCGTCCTGGAGCTCAAATCCACTTACCTCAGGCGCTCGAACCGCGACGCCTGGCTCCATTCGACGACGACACTCCGCAAGGCGGGCATCCAGTTGCGGCGGAAGGTGGCAGCGGTCGAGCGGGCACTGCGAGACCCTTCCGAGTTCTCAGAAAAACTTGCGCTAAAAGGCATGGAGGACGAGCTGCACATTCACGGCTGGATCGTCGATACCTCCATCGAGTGCGACCACCAGCGGTTCGAGGGGTTTCTCAAGGTCTCGCTGGAGGAAGTGTTGATCGCGCTGCGAGACGATTCGCACCTCCTCGACGATCCAGCCGGGCTATTGCACGGGAACCTGGGCGAGGGCGATCTGCCCGACGTGGAGGGCGAACCGTCCAAGACCTTGTATCCGGCTGGCTTCAGCGTCGCCAGATTCCTCGAAGTGATCGAGCGTGAGGAAGTTTGGCGAGGGGTGGATGAGCATAGGGCGATTGTGAGCTAGCAGCCAGCCGGCTGACGGCTGTACTCCGGAACCTGTCGGAGGGGCAATTCACACTAATCGGCCTCACCTGCCGCTGAGCGGAGGGCCTCTCAGCGACAGGTCTCAAGCCGGTACCGGCCCGCGACTTCGAGGTCAGCCGGAATAGTCGTTCTGGCCTTCAGCGATCTCGCCACTCTGACCCACTCCTAGAATTCGGACGGGCGAAGCGCAGAGCGCGGCTCGTTGAGTAATCTATCTACACGTTCTCTCCGAGCGGCTCGTGGGTCATCGGTCTGCGGCCGTCGACCTTGGTTGCCGCCGCTGCGCTATCAAAACCGGACTACCGTCGGACCCGTTGGTCATCACGCTAGAAAAAGTTCATGGGACGACGTCTCCGGCTCGGACTAAAATGCCGACATTCTGATAACGACCGAGGTTTACGTGAAGATTTGTCGCGTCAATATCACCAATTTCCGCGGGATTCACTTCGCGACCGTATTTCTCCCTCAGCATAGCGTACTGATCGGTGATAACAACACTGGAAAGACAACGATCCTCGAAGCTCTCGATTTAGTTCTCGGACCGGATCGACTTAGCCGCAATCCTCCGATTGATGAGCATGACTTCTATTTGGGTAATTATCTGATTGGCGGTCCGGAGCAACCAGCCGCGGAACTTCATGCTGGGGTAGAGGTTGTTCTGGAAGATCCCGCTGTAGAGCAAAAAGCCCCAAAAATTGAAATCGAAGCAACCATCACGGACCTGAGCGATGAGCAGAAGGCTCGATTTGGAGACGATATCGAATTCTGGGATGCTTCGACAAATACGCTCTATTCGATTCCTAATCCAGAAGGAGTGGATGCGGAGTTCATCGGCGAAGCGCTTAGAGTTACGTTCATCGGCCAATACGAGCCGGAAGAGGATGATTTCAAGGGAAACACTTATTACACCAGAAGCCTCACAGAAAGCGAGTCTCCTGTCCCGTTCACCAAGAAGGATAAGCAGTTTTGCGGGTTCCTTTATCTCCGTTCCGTACGAACCGGCTCAAGAGCATTGAGCCTAGAACGCGGAAGTCTGCTGGACATCATCCTGCGACAGAAGGAGGTCCGACCCAGGATGTGGGAAGATACTATATCAAGCATCTCCGGCTATTCCGTTGCCAGCGATCCTGAATTGGGAATCTCGGGAGTCTTGGAGAGCATCAATGCTGCTCTTAAGAAGTACGTTCCCAAAGAGTGGGGCATCGAACCCCATTTAAAGGTTTCTAACCTGACACGTGAGAACCTCAGGAAGGTCATTACTGCGTTCATCGCTACTGGGGAGGGCGACCATTCGGCACCTTTTTACCGCCAAGGGACCGGGACGATTAACATGCTCGTCCTCGCGCTGCTTTCCCTGATTGCTGAGGGCAAGCAGAATGTCATTTTCGCAATGGAAGAGCCGGAGACGGCGATTCCCCCGTATGCCCAAAAGCGCATCGTGCACGAAGTGCGGAAGCTCGCATCTCAGACTATATTCACTTCCCACTCACCATACATCCTGGAGGAGTTCGCACTCGACGAGACTCTGGTTCTTCGCCGAGACAACAAAGGGACGCTTAGCCAATCGAAGATTGCGCTACCTGACAGCGTCAAACCGAAGCGGTATCGCATGGATTTCCGGACACGCTTCTGCGAGGGCTTGCTCGCTCGTCGCGTCTTGATTGCAGAAGGGGCGACTGAAGCTGCCGCATTCCCAGTCGCATGCCGTCGTCTAACGGAGCTGGACCCGACGAGATACGCTCCACTTGAAGCGTTGGGGATCAGCACTGTTGATGCGGGTGGCGAGAAGAGCATTCCAGACCTCTCCGCCCTCTACAAGAAACTTGGTAAGGAAACTTTCGCCTTCTGCGATAAGCAGAGCGAAGAGAACAAGGCTCTCATCGAACCCCAGGTCGATCGGCTGTTCATGCATGAGGAAAAGGGTATCGAAGACCTTGTTCTGAAGAATACAACGATCGAAGCCCTTTCGCGCTTTGCTCTTGCAGTCGAATGGCCATCGCACCTAAAGGGGAAGTATCCAAACCCTCAAGAAGATCTTTATGCGGCTGTCAGCGAATATTTCCAGGCGAAGAAGGCCGATCTCGCGGTTGCCGATTTCCTCGCCCAATGCACGGAGAACGAGATACCCGGATGGATTCGAGATGCGTGCATTACGCTCAAGACCTATTGCTCACCGCAGCCGAAGCTGGAAGTCATCGAGGCGGGAGCCGAGTCCGGCGGCGAAGCAGTGTGACCCATGGATCTTACGCCCAAGCAGTCGGAAATCATGGATGCCGAAGGGCATCTTCTCGTTACGGGGGGCCCCGGTTCCGGCAAGACTACGGTATCGATTCTCAAAGCTGCGCGGATTGCCGAAGAGGATCTGCTTCCGGAGAGACGGGTTTTGTTCCTGAGCTTCGCTCGGGCAACAGTGTCCCGGGTCGTCGAGGCCATTGAGCACGAACAGCAAATTCCACGCGAGCAGAAACGTCGCATCGAGGTGGAGACCTACCATTCGTTCTTCTGGCGGATTTTGAAGGCGCATGGATACCTTATCGGGCTTCCTCGACGGCTAACTATCCTTACGCCCCCGTCCGAGGCGATCGCGCTTGCATCAATCCGTAGCCAGTTTAAATCAGGGTCGAAGTTGTCGCCGGCGGAAATGAAGGAGCGGAACGATTTAGAGGAGGCAGAGCGTCAGCGATTGGCGAGAGATGAGGGGAGCGTCTGTTTCAGCCTTTTCGCTACCTATGTGGGGGAAATCCTGAACGGAAGTGTGCGCGTCTGTCGGCTCATTTCTACGATGTACCCGACGATCATTCTGGATGAGTTTCAGGATACGAATTTTGGACAATGGAACGTGGTCAAGGCTCTGGGCGGCGTCAGTACCTTGTTTGCTCTTGCCGATCCGGAACAGAGAATCTACGACTGGATCGGGGCGGACCCAGAGCGCCTGAATCACTTTCGTGCAGCATTCGCTCCAACCGAAATCGATCTCAGCCAGGACAACCATCGAAGTCCTGGAACCGACATTGCGAAATTTGGCAACGACCTGTTGTCCGGTGGTTTTACTCAGGAGACCTATGAAGGGATTGACTTCGTCTGCTACGAGGCGAACGGAGCGATGCCCATGACAGCGTTGGTCAAGCAAACATATGAAGCAAGAAAGCGGCTTGTGGATTCAGGCAAGCAGGACTGGTCACTTGCCATCCTCGTACCGACCAAGAGGATGACCAGATTCGTCTCCGACGCCTTGAGAGTACCTCCTGCCGGAATGACTAGGGTTCACCATAGAGCTTCGATCGAACTAGACGCAGCTATTTTGGGTGCTGAGATCATCGCCGTATTGATGCAGCCATTCGCTGAACTTGGGCATTTCGACCTATTTCTGTCGCTGCTGCGGAACTATTTCCATGGTCGAGGAGGCGACAGTCCGACCAAGGGCGATATCAAGGAAGCTGACGGGTTAAGGAAGGCGTACGAGGAATGGCTGGAGCGGAGCGCTGTCGGAAAGCCGATCAAAAAAAACAGTGTCCTCGTCGGCCTTTTCCAGGTTTACGAAACGGTCAGATCGCTCCAATTGTCAGGGGATCCAGATCTGGATTGGCAAAACGTACGCTCCCTTCTTGAGAAGGGCCCGTGCTCAAGACTCAGAGACGTGGCGGACGATGTCCGGGCAATTCGTCTACTTGAGCGCGGAACACAGTTCAGGCAGGCGCTCAGTCAGGACTGGCGGGATAATGGGTGTTATCTGAATGCCTTGTCCACGACACGACGCTCGTTTGTCCAGGAGCATTTTTCGACTAATTCGAGGCCGGAGTCCGGAGTGGTCGTGATGAATATGCACAAGGCGAAGGGCAAGCAGTTCGACGAAGTGATCATCTACGAGAGCTACCCTCGACGCGCCAAGGGGAAAATCGTGGCGAATTTTGACCGGATCGTTCGTGGAAATGACAGGAATGCCATCAACGATCAGGTTAGACAGAACTTCCGGGTTAGCGTAACACGTGGGAAGAAGCGGGTCACTATCATGACGCCCAAGATAGACCCTTGCGTGCTGCTACTCCCGTAACACCGACCATTTCTTTACCTTATACATATCAACGAGCCGATCATCAAAGCATACACGTGATCAGAAATCGACAGGGGCCGCCGCGCCTATAGTAGAAACTTTGCGAGGATTAATAAATGGGGCAAGCGAAGATCAAGCAGCGCACTTCGTTTAGGCCGCAACTTGTCGAGGAATGGGAGGCTGACGATTGTGTCAACTTCGCGGTTGCACTTGCACGGCTAACTGGCTGGCTGCTTCACGTTGACTGGTGGTCCACATCCACCGAACACAAGGAAGATACTCCGCTAGATCAACTGAAACCGCTTCGAGTCTACGTTGCTGATAATCATGACCGGATTTTCGATGTGCGCGGAATCAGATCAATTTTTGACTTCAATCAAAACACGATCACAAAGATAGCGCGCCGGATCAGTACAGGAAGCGGGAGTGTCTATACTCGATTTTACGACGAGGAAAAGCTCTCGTCGCTGCCTCTCCGAAGCCAACCAGAGGAGGGAAAGATTGTCCGTGCAATTGAGGAGATTCGGGAGAATAAGCACTATCTCTCCGCAATCCCACCAAGGAACCGGCCGTTTCTTCCAGCACACCAGGCAGCGCGGTTTACATTTGGTCTATGCGCTGCATTTGCTGAAGCGATGCATGAAATTAACGGACTGCAGCCCGTCGCCCTTTTGGCGATACGCTTCTCGCCACTCTTTGAAGGAACGCGTCGCAACGAACGTGGGTATTTTCACAGCGTCGTTCTGCATCCTGATGGGATGGCTGAAGATTCTTGGGGCAAGGCCTCGCTTGGAGACATCGCCAGTCGCTTCGGTGTGGAGAAATTTAAGATCAGCAGCGATGAGCACCGCATAGTCGTGGAGAAAATTCGACAGTCCTCCCCTGAACGGTACGAGATTGCCTTGAGGGATGCCGGCGACCTCATACTCAACAATCGTCGGCAATAGCTCGACGGCATTGTATGGCCCGGCGCGGAACAATAAGTTCAGCTCGTACGGGCGCGCGGCACAGCTGGCTAGTTCGAGCACAGGCAGCCCTCTTGTCATAATTTCGGCTACGTTGATCTGTTGGCGCTCCGTTGTCCTGACCGATGTCCGATAACGGGCGCGTTGCCGACATGCTTAGGTTGGATGATGAATGACAGCAATGGCCGAGCAAGACTCGCTCGGGTTCCGCTCTGGATGCGTGCTGTGCGCGGGAACCTGCCACTCGTTCTACGACGAAGCGGCTTCGGACGGATGGTCAGTGATGACCTGGTGCGCCGGGCCAATGCGCCGGGCCAATTGGGGTGGCGGAATGTGCGGACGCTTCGAACTCCCCGACACCCCCAAAGCGGCTTAGCCAGCCGCTACCTCTGCCGGCGGTTCCTGCACTACCGGCTGCGCTTCGGTCGCCTTCTTCATGCTCCGCTTTGCCATCTTTTGCGCTGCGATCTCCAGCGCGCTCAATGCACCCCCCTGCGCCAACCAAGCTTCGACCCACTGCGGCCGGCGTCCGCGTCCGGACCAAGCGAGATCGCGGTTGCTTGGGTGCTGATATTTGATTGGCAAAGGCTCTTTGCGCGTAACTGTCCCCTTGGGGGAAACCTTCCGAGCTTTCGCCGGAACCGGAGTGGCGTTTCCGAGCACGTCGTCAAGGGAGAGGCCGCTTTCCTTCGCGAGCTTCGTCAGCCTTTTCAGAAGATCGGATTTGGTCACGGACTCGCGCTTGGCGATCTCCTTCTCGATCCGGGCGGCGAGTTGCTTGAGCTGGGGGAAGGTGTAGATGGAGAGGTTGGTCATGGTCGTCGGCTGATTTCCGTTTATTGGCAGTCGATCGCATTGTATAGCGATCAAAGGGTATGCCCGGCTAGTTCGAGACCGACTTGGAGCGGATGGCTGTGTCGATGACCGCGCATGTCATCTCCTGCGGCATAGCGAGACCGCATCGGAATGACCGGCGCGCAGCGCCAGGTTGTCCGTCGACATGGCCATTCAGCAACGCTCCTGCCCTACGATCGCGTGCCGTCGGGGCGCGAGAAACGCGTCGTGAAACAGGGCCGGTGGCAGACCTTTGCCAACCAGGTAGCCCTGAACCACGTCGCAGCCCATGACGCGCAGGAGTTCGTGTTGAGCCGCCGTCTCGACGCCTTCCACGATGACTGTCAGATCCAGCTCATGCGCGAGCAAAATGATGTTTCGCACGATGGTCGCATCGGCGGCGTCGGCGAGGTCGACGACGAAGCTTCGGTCGATCTTCAGGATGCGGACCGGCATGCGTTTGAGGTAGCTCAGCGACGAGTAGCCGGTGCCGAAGTCGTCGATTGCCAGCCGTACGCCCAGCCGAGCGAGGTGGGCGAGGCTCTCCCGCGCGCGGTCATGGGCGTGCATGCAGATGCTTTCGGTGATCTCGACGACCAAGTCATCCGGCCGGAGATCGAATCGTTCGAGCGTGTGGGCGACGGTGTCGGCGATGTCGCGCCGGCGCAGTTGCTCGACCGAGAAGTTGACCGCGATTCGGAGATCATGGCCGGCGGCGCGCCACGCGTGAAGCTGCGCACACGCAGTCTCGAGCACCCATTGCCCAATGCGACCGATCAGTCCCACGTGTTCCGCTGCGGGTATGAAGGTGTCGGGGCCGATCATGCCAAGCTGTGGGTGCCACCAGCGGATCAGTGCCTCGGCCGCCACCATGCGGCCAGTGCCTGTATCGATCTCGGGCTGGTAGTGAAGGACGAACTCGTGATGCTCGAGGGCGCGTCTGAGGTCTCGCCCGATGTGAAGGTGCGAGCGAATCGTAGCGTCGGTGGCCTGATGGACCCTACGCCCGGGCCGGGCACTGCGTCGTCGAATCCACCGATGCGGGGATTCCTGGGAATTGTGTGTCGTGTGCATGGTTTTTCTCCGTGTCTCGGTTGCCGGGTGGCCGAGAGTGTCTCGGCCGTGGTTTTCGGCTTTTCGACGTGTCATAGCCGGGCGCGGGGCGCGGAGGCAGGGGACACCGATCGCGAAAGCGGAGCGAGGCCAGGCGCGCAACGCCTGGACACTGCGCCGGCGTGCGCCGGCTGCGAGGGATCTGACGAGACGAGGCAACCCGCGTGGGCGGGTCGCTCAGACAACAGCGTAGGGGAGGCAAGGCGCGACGCTGCTTCGAACGGTGATCGAAGGAGCGTCGCTGAGCGAGGGGATCGAGCGCAGAAATTGTCGAGGGGACGGATTTACGATAGTGCGTCGGTCGAGTATTCGCAAGGCATTGTCACGGCGGGTCGGCCGCGCGGGTGGTGTCGAGCGTTCCGGGCTCACCACCCGGAATGCTGCTTTCCTTTCAGAACGGCAGCTCTTCATTGGTGATAGCTGCGGTGGTGCGCAGCGAGAGATGCTCGCGGAACCAACGCTGGTAGTTGGCGAGCTCGTTTGCGAGGTAGGCGGAGCCAGGAAAGACGAGCAGCAGCTCCTGGTAATGCGCGATGCGTTCGCGAAAACGGTCCTCCCATTGGGCAAATGGAAGGTGGGCTTGGGGATCCTGTCCCGGCCTGTCGGCGGGTTCGTCGTGCCACATATGGCGATCTCCTCGGGGGTAAGTGCTGGACGGGAGAACGCGCGATCCGCGAACCGGGACGTGGGTCATCCCGGAGGGGAAATTGAATGCAACTTGGAAGAAAAACCCCGGGCGGATGCCGTACCTGTTTCAGGGGCTGACAGGTCGCGCGGCTGCGAGGAGCCGCCGCTTGAGAATGTTTTTGCATTCTGGTTCATGCCAGGTTGGCATTCAAGGAACAAGCAAGGTCTTTGGGGGAGGGCGGTCGACCGTCGAAGCCGTGCCGTTCATGCGCTCCTGCACGGCGCGGAAGATGCTGGCTTTGCGCGCCTCCACGGCCGCCTGCCGCCCTCGCTCATCGGTCGCGCGCTGCGCCTCGCGCGCCGCTGCCCGGGTTTCCCGCTCGGCGAGGTGGGCGCGGAGGCACCGGAGGTTGTGCATCGCGGTGTCGCGGCCATTCTTGGGAACGTGGGAGAGCAGCTTCGCGTCGTCGCCGGCGATGAGCGCCGCGACCACCGCATCGCTCTCCGTCGGGGCGGGCAGCAGGGTTTGGACGGCCGCATGCGTGAGTTGCCCCGTCTCGACCGCCGCCGCGAGGGCCACCGCGCGCTGCCGCGGGTCGCGACCAAGCGACGCCCACCACCGGCACGGCTCCTTAGCATCGCGCGCCTTACGTACCAGACGCTCGTAGGCCTGGCAGAACGCCATGCGTGCTGCCACCTTGTCGCGAGCATCGAGGAGCGGTTTGGCGACCGCCAGTGCCTGGACGATCTCGTCGGTCCACACCACGGTCGCCGCTTCGTCGTCGGCGGAAAGCGCGGTCGCCCACGCCTCCTCCGCGCCTGGCCGCCCGTCGAGTTCCGCGACGCGGTCGAGCACGGCCGATAGCGTCAGGCGGCCCTTCAGCTCCTTGCGGCAGCGGTCCAAGGCGTGCAGCACGTCGGCCTCCGGGTAGGCGGACAGGTCGACATCCATGGCCTTCAGCGCCACCGTGGAAAGCTCGGTCCCGGTCAGTTCGGCCGTCACGGCGATGGCCTTTAGCGTGTTCGCGCTCACAGCGACTCTCCTCTCTCGGCCAGCACCTCGGCGAGTGCGGCCATGGTCGTGCCGGTTCTGTCGGACTGGCGGGCCTTGCCGGCGGTCATGACCCTTCCCGTCACCCACTCAGTGTGCAGCTTCTCGGCGTCGTTCAGCAGGCTGCCCAAGTCGTGCATGCGCCCGACGTAGTAGCTCCCCGGGTGCTGCACGAACCACGCGGCAACCAGGGGCGATTCCTCGTAGCCGATGCGCTGCACGAACTGCTTCACCTGGGAGCTGACCTTCTGGTTACGCACCGGGGCGGCACCGTAACGGTCTGCATAGGCTTGGCGGTAGGCTGCCCAGGTCGCCCGGCAGGCGGCCTGCAGCGCCGTCTCGCCGGGCGGGGCCTGGGCCTGGTGGGGGGCTGGCGCCTTGGCGACAGCAAAGGGGAGTTCCGGCTCTGCAGGCGCCGCCGTCCCCCTGATGGTTAACTGGTGGTTAACTGGTGGTTCACTGGTGGTTTGGCTCCCACCGGTGGGAGGCGTCTCGGGACACCCATGGGAGCCCTCTCCATCTACACCTTCCCCCAGCTCAAGCAACTCGCCGCCCGGATCGAGAAGGAGATCGCCAAGCGCGAGTCCGTGACCAAATCCGATCTTCTGAA
>NZ_WTVK01000049.1 GCF_012910805.1 Aromatoleum evansii | reverse complement strand
GTCGGGGGACTGGCCGGCGTGGAGCGCGAGGGTTTCGGGTCCGAAGGTCTTGGGTTGGGTCATCGGCGGGGCGGCTGGTTGTCCTCGGCGCGAGCGGGGCTCACGCCAGTTCGTCGGGGTCGAGCATGCGCTGGATGACGGCGATGCGGTCCTTGAGGGCGAGCTTGCGCTTCTTCAGGCGGCGCAGCAGCAGTTCGTCTTCCTGCGGGGAGCCCTGCAGACGCGTGATGGCGTCATCGAGGTCGCGGTGCTCGTTGCGGAGCTCCGTGAGCCGGATCTGCAGGCTGGTGACGTGATCGAAGGCTTCCTCTGTCATCGGGTACCTGCTCGGGCTGGGCGTATGTACGCCGTTGGAGGGAGGTCAAGATCATCAATCTTATGCGCCGCGCAGGGCGATGACAACTTGCTGCGCCGCAGAGCGTGCCTTGTCGGCCAGCAGTTCCGCGCCGAGATGGGCCTTCAGTCCCGCCGGCTGGCGCGCGTGCACGGGGAAGTCGCGGCGCGCGGCTTCGAGCTGCGCGCGGTTGGCGCTGAAGTAGCGCGCGGCCTTGACCGCCCGCGGGAGGTTGCGCACCAGGTGCCAGAGGCTCCAGCGGTGTTCCCACAGGCGACGGGCGAAGCGGCGGCGGTAGCCCTCGCTGTCGTAGAAGCGGCGGACGTGCCAGTTGTAGAGGGCGTCCATCTCTTCGCGCGAGGCGAAGCCTGCGGGGCGGTAGACGAAGTTGAGGCAGTTCATCAGGCGCCAGTCCTCGCGGAAGTCGCCGCTGCTGCCGTCGACGCATTCGTCCCAGATCGGCGCGCCGTACATGGGGCTGAACTTGGTCATGTTCATCTCGTCGAGATCGAGCGAGAGGATGAAGTCGCTGGTGGCGCGCAGCGTCTGCGGCGTCTCGCCGGGTAGGCCGAAGATGAAGAGGCCCTTCGCGCGCAGCCCCGCGGCGTGGATCTTGCGGACGGTGTCGCGCACGGCGTCGAGGGTGACGCCGGCCTTGTGGCGTTCCATCATCGCCGGGTCGGCGGACTCGATGCCGAGCGAGACCATCAGCGCGCCGGCGCGCTTCAACTGGTGCAGCATCTCCTGCGAGGTGTGGCCGGTGCGGATCGCGCAGTTGAACTGCATGCCCAGGGGCTTCTCGATGAGCAGGCGGCACAGCTCGTCGACGCGTTCGCGGCTGGCGGTGAACAGGTCGTCGTAGAAGTTGATGTGATGCACGCCGAACCGGTCGCGCAGGTGCTTCATGTGCGCGTAGATGTAGGCGGCGGAGTTCACCTTGTAGAGGCGCTCGAACACGGTGCGGTCGCAGAACGAGCAGGTGTAGGGGCAGCCGCGCGAGGTGATCATCGTGGCGCCGTGGCGCTTGGCGTAGGAGAAGAGCGGCAGGTGGTAGCCGGCGGGGAAGCCGGCGAGCTTCTCGTAGGCGGGGAAGGGCAGTTCGTCGAGGTCCAGGATGCGTGGCCGCCGCGGGTTGGCGACGATGCGCGCGCCGTCGCGCCACACGAGGTTGTCGATCGCGGCAGGGGGCTTGCCGTCGGCGAGGTCGAGCAGGGGGCCTTCGCCCTCGCCGATGCACAGGTAGTCGATCTCGGGGAAGTGCTCGAGCAGCGGTGCGCCGATGGACGAGGCGTGGACGTTGCCGAGCACGATGCGGATGTCCGGCCGGCGGCGTCGGATGCTCGTCGCCATGTCGACGGCGTCCATGAACGCCGAGGTGGTCGCGGAGAAGCCGACGAGTTCGGGTTCGGTGGCGAGGATGGCGTCGACGTTGGCTTCGATGCCGGGCGGCGCGAAGGGTCCGAGGCAGTCGTGGACGGCCGTTTCATGACCGTGCTTGTCCAGCCAGGCGGCGAGCGACAGGATGCCGATCGGCGCCATGCGGTTGGCCAGCACCGAGAAATCGGGCTGTCCGGGGACGAAGTTGAAGCCGGCCGGATGGACGAGGGTGACGCGCACGGGGGGGCGTCAGCCGCAGAGCGCAGCGAGGATCAGCTGGCGGTTTTCGCGAGTGGATTCGAGCAGATTGTCGAGGTCCTGCTGGTCGATGCCGTGCGTGGCCGCGTCGAGGAGGCTGGCACGGTGATCCAGTCCGAGGAGTTTGTCGAAGGGGTTGGGCGTTTCCGCCGCAAGCTCCGCGACGAAAAGAATGTCGGCGAGGTTCGCGGGGGGCCAGGAGCCGCCGTAGGGGTTGCTGCACTCGAATGCGTCCAGGATCGATTCGGGCAGTTCGAAGACGTCGAGCACTGCCTCGCTGACGGGTTGGCTCCAGGTGGTCACGAACTCGGCAAAACGCGGCAGGTTGTCCTCCAGCGCGGGGTATTCGGCGGCACGGGCGAGCAGCAGGAATTGCCCGATGTCGGCCAGCATGCCTGCGAACATCGCGGTGTCGGGATTGACGACGCGCAGTTCGCGAGCGAGGGCGGAGGACCACGCGGCGACATCCACCGAGTGCATCCACAGCCCGGAGGCGATGGCGCGCATCTTGGGCGAGCGGTGATCCTGGGCGAGCTGTTCGGCGGCCACTGCGAAGGCCAGGCAGCGCAGTGACGAGAGGCCGATGCGACGCACGGCGTCGGCGACGTTGGTGATGGGGGTGGCTTGCGGGTTGAGCGCGACGGCGTTGGCCATGCGCACCGTCTTGGCGCTGAGGACCGGCTCGGTCTTCACCGCGGCGGCGATCTCTTCCAGCGAGGATGCGGGGCTGTCGGCGAGCCGCTTGATGCGCAGGGAGACATCGAGGGATGTGGGGAAGCTGAGATGCCCTTCGGCGATCTCGGCCTCGATCTGCTCGCCGAATGCCCGTGCCTGAGATTCGAAATCCTGCATCACGCCCCCGGATGAATGTTGTTCGTGAGAGTTTACCCTGCCTGCGCGGCTGCTGCCGGGGCTTGGTAGCTCGCGGGAACCGCCTGCGGGCTGGTTGCCGCGGCGACGTTGCTGCCGTCGAGTTCGCGAATCAGCGGGGCGAGCCGTTCGAGCGGGGTGCCTTCGGTTTGGGCTTCGGCGCGAAGGTGCAGGTTGCGCGCGAGGTTGCGCATGCGCCATTCGATTTCGCGGATCACGAGATTGATTTCCGCGATGAGTTCGCCGTCGAGGTTGCCGGCGCCGAGGGAGTTGGCCTCCATGACGCCGGTGGAGCGCAGCGACTTGAGCAGGTTGTGCAGCAGGGCGAGCGCGTTGCCGGCAGTTTGCCGCAAGAAGGGCGTCTGACCCTTGGCGATCAGGAACTCTGCCTCGGCCATCGCGGCGTTCATGTGCCGCCAGCTTTCCTGGATGCGCGCGCCGAAGTCGCCCTCGGGCGTCGTTCCGAACGCGTCTTCGCCGTTGCGCAGGGCCTGTGTCACGACCGCAACCGCGTCGTGGTCGAATTCTTCGGGAACGATGCGCAGCGCCAGCGAGGCGCGCAGGGCGGCTCCGTCGTCGCCGCGTGCGAGGATGGCCCCTACGGAGTCGGCGACCGCGAGCCACGAACCGAGGCGGCTGTGATTGCTGCCGCCCACCTGATTCGGGTAGCCGCTGCCGTCGAGGCGTTCATGATGGTGCGCGACGCACTGGCCGACGGCGGCGGGCAGCGTGGTGAGTTCGGCGATGAGGAGCTGGCCGACGCGGGGATGGCTGGCCACGTGCTTCCATTCCCCCGGCTGGAGGCGGTAACTGTCGCGCAGGAAGTCGGGGTTGATGTACATCTCCCCTAGGTCGTGCACCAGGGCCGCGACCAGCAGGAGTTGTGCGTCGTGATCGCTCGCGTTCAGGCGTGCGGCAATCCCGGCGCATATGACGACAGCGCTAAGCGCATGCTTGAAGCTGCTGCTGCCCTTTGCATGTGCGGCGGTGAGCAGCAACCGCAGTGGCGGCGGGAGCGGCACGTTGCGCATGTTGTTGATGAGCCCGATCGCGTCGCGGTTGACGATGCGGGCAAGCAGCGGATTCTGTTCGATGTGCGCGACGCAGGCGCTGGCGACGTCACTGAATGCGATGGCGCCGTCGACCGCCAGGGTGGCTTCGAGCGGCTTCGCCAGTTTGCGGCGGAGGAGCTTCTCCTGCAGATCGGCGGAAACGGGCTTGCCCTTGGCCCAGAGTTTCATCCCGCGCTCATCGTAGATGTCTTCCGCGGCCTCCACCGTTTGGGTTTCGGCGAGTTCTACGATGCGTCCAAGGCAGTGCTGGTTGACCGAATTGAATAGCATGATGTGCTCTTCCTGGCGGCGATGCCGGCGGCACACATGCGACCGGCACGATACCAGCGGGATTTTGGGCGCTTGTAGCGGAGGGATCAATAGGTAATTTTGCCCCCCCGCGGCGTACCGACCGATAGGGGGATCAGAGGCTGATTGAGGCTCCGATGGCCGCGATGCCGGCGCGCGCGATCAGCGCGTCGTCGGAGGATTTGACGCCGGAGACACCCACGGCGCCGATCACTTCGCCGCCGACGACGATCATCTCGCCGCCTTCGAGCGGGGTGACGGGCAGGCCGAGGCCGGCGAAGCGGCCGTTGTTGACCATGTCTTCGATGGCCTTGCTGGGTTTGCGCATCATCACGCAGGTGCGGGCCTTCTCGGGCGCGACATAGGCGCTCGACGGGGGCGCGTTGTCCAGACGCTGCAGCCACAGCAGGTGGCCCCCTTCATCGCAGATCGCAATGGTGACGGCCCAGCCGTTGCGCAGGGCTTCGCTTTCCGCCGCGCTTGCGATCTTGCGTGCGTCTTCGAGGGTCAGGACCTGGCGGGTCTTCATCGTGGGGCTCTCCATTGGGCAAAAAGGGCGCAATTGTGCAGTGTGCGGCGCATTTGGAAAAGCTCGCGTCGGAGGGCGGAGGCGAGGGTGCGGGAATGCCACGGCCCGGTCACGCGGCGAATGTATGGTGCGCGGCGGTGTTCTTGATGCGGATCACGTATTTTCTCGGCGAATCCCCATACCCTGACGACAACGCTGACATATACCGCACATCCGGATGCCCGGAGGATGTGCAACGGATGTCCGGTGATGCCGGAAATGTGTGCGGGCTCGTTCGTGGAGTGAATCGTGAAACTGATTTTTGCACCTGCAGTGGGTCTGATGAATCGTTGCAGCTATCCGCTGAAGTTCGGCCTGCTGGGCCTGATCATCCTGGTGGCCTTTGCCAGCCTGATGCTGACGCTGGCGCGCCAGCTGAACGCGACGATCGAACGGACCGAGCGCGAACTCGTGGCGTCGGAGCTCTCCCGCCCGATTTCCCGGGTGGTGGAGCTGATGCAGCAGCACCGCGGTTTGTCGTCGGCGCTGCTCGGAGGTCTGGAGAGCGCCAAGGCGACGCGTGCGGACAAGGCCGTGGAAGTCGATCGGGCCATCGAGACGCTTGAGGCGGCGCTTCCGCAGTCGGTGCGCAACAGCGAGTGGGGCGACATCCGTTCGCGCTGGGGGGCGTTGAAGCAGGAGGGGCTGAAGCTGAGCCAGCCCGAGAATTTCGAGGCGCATACGCGATTGATCGACCAGGTGCTGGATTTCCAGATCTCGGTTGCGGACGAGTACGGCCTGACCT
The DNA here is from genome assembly GCF_012910805.1 of Aromatoleum evansii. Classification (GTDB taxonomy): domain Bacteria; phylum Pseudomonadota; class Gammaproteobacteria; order Burkholderiales; family Rhodocyclaceae; genus Aromatoleum; species Aromatoleum evansii. The sequence goes on along the minus strand of NZ_WTVK01000049.1, from coordinate 35,415 downwards.
TCGATCCGCAGCAGGACAGCTATTACCTGATGTCGACGGCGGTGATCCGCATGCCCTATCTGCTGGAGCGCATGGGGCAGTTGCGTGCCAGGGGGTCTGCCGCGCTGGCGCGTGGCACCATCGACGATGCGGCAAAGCTCAAGGTGAGTGTGCTCGCAGGCGACGTGGCCGAGGCGCTGGGCGACCTGGAGACCAACATCGGCAAGATCGTCGTCCAGCGGCCCGATCTCAAGCAACGGCTGGAGTCATCGGTCGCCGAACTGAAGCAGAAGCTCTCCGCGGTGAATGGGGTGGTGAGCGAGATCGTAAGCGGCGACCTGCAGAGCACACTTTCGTCGGCCTATTTCGGGATGGCCACCGAGACGATTTCCGTCGGCTACCGACAGATGAACGAGATCCTGTTGCCGACGCTGGATGAACTGCTGCGGCAACGGATTGCGGAGGCTCAGCGCGTGCTGCATTTCAACGTCGCCGTGCTAGTGGTCGTCGCCATCGCGATCGCCTACCTGTCGATCGGGGTGTATCTGTCGATCATGGGAAGCGTGAAACGGCTCGCCGAGGGGAGCCACCGGCTGGCGACCGGCGACCTGACGACGGCGATCAGGCTGCAGGCGCGCGACGAGTTGCATGTGATCGCCGACAGCTTCAACGACATGGCGTCGACGATGTGCCGCCTGATTACGAGCATCCAGGGCAATTCGGGCCAGGTGGCGGAGACGGCCCGCGGCATGGTGGAGTCGGCGCGCCAGATCGATACGGCCTCGCAACGCCAGAGCGAGGCGGCGTCGAGCATGGCGGCGGCGGTGGAGGAGATGACGGTGGGTATCGATCACATCGCGAGCAACGCGAACAGTGCCAATGAGCTTGCGCGCCGCTCGGGCAAGCTGTCGGGCGAGGGCGGTGAGATCGTCGAGTCGGTGGTCGCGGATATCGGAGAGATCGCGCGGGCGGTGTCAGCGTCGGCCGATACGATTGCCGAGCTCGACCGCAGTTCGGAGCGAATTTCGGCGATCGTGAACGTGATCAAGGAGATCGCCGACCAGACCAACCTGCTGGCGCTCAATGCGGCGATCGAGGCTGCCCGTGCGGGCGAGCAGGGGCGAGGCTTTGCCGTGGTGGCCGATGAGGTGCGCAAGCTGGCCGAGCGCACGACGCATTCGACGCAGGAGATCGCGCAGATGGTGGGCGCGATTCAGCGCGATGCGCGTGGGGCGGTGGGCAGCATGCAGGGCGGCGTGACGCAGGTGAATGCGGGTGTCACGCGGGCGCAGGAGGCGGGCGCGGCGATGTCGAGCATCCGCGACGAGGCTGGCCGGGTGGTGGAAACCGTGGCGGAGATATCGGAGGCCCTGCGCGAGCAGAGCGTGGCGTCCACGGAGATTGCGCGTAACGTGGAGACGATTGCGCGCATGGCAGAGGAGAACAGCGCAGTCGCCGTCGACAGTCACCGCACGGCGGATCGGCTGGAGAGCCTGGCGGAGCAGCTACTTGCCGACGTGAGCCGCTTCAAGGTGGCCTGAGGGCGTGGGGCCCGCCTAGGCTTGGGCCGCGGGAGCCGTCTGGCGCAGCGTTTCGGAAGGCAGCTCGCCGAACATCGCGCGGTAGTCCGACGCGAAATGTGAGAGGTGCCAGAAGCCCCAGCGCGCGGCGATGTCGGCGATCTGGTGGCTGGCGGGGTCTGCACTCTTGAGTTCGCGGCGCACGCCGTTGAGGCGCAAGGCACGCAGGAAGCTGACGGGGTTGAGGTTGAGGATGTCCTGGAAGCTGTATTGCAGCGTGCGGCGGGAGACGCGCAGCTCGGTGCATAGGTCGGCGACGGTGATCGGTGCGTCGATATGCGCGCGCATGTATTCGCGGGCGCGGTCTACGATGAGCTGGCGCGTGCGGCAGGGCGTGGCCGGTCGGGGAGTGTCGTCGCGCGGCGTGATGGCGGCGACGATGCTGGCGTAGATCGCCTGTTCCAACCCCTTGCGCATCTGCGGGTGGCGCAGCAGGTCTGGGGTGGCCTCGAGGCTGGCGAGCACGGTGAGCAGGAAGCTGCGCAAGGTGGCGGCCTGGTCGGCCGTTGCCGGGATGATGCGCCGCTTGCCGATTTCGGCTTCCACATCCCGGTGTTCGACGCGGAAGGCGTAATCGGTGAAGGCTTCGATGTCGGTCGTCACGGCGACGATGTCGTGCAGGCGTGGCGTGCGGTAGTCGAGATCGTCCCCGCCCTTTAGCGTGATGATGGAATCGAGTTCGCACGTTTCGCCGCAGTACCAGCCGGTGCCGTCGATCTCGACCGGCACGCCGATCGTGCGGGAGCCTTCCCACGACATGCCGATTTCATGCACGACCTGGTTGGTGCGTTCGCGGAAGACCTGCACGTTGTCGAACCAGAATTCGTCGAAGCGTCCCGTGAAGGTGCCGGCGGAAAGCTGGTCGTAGCGCTGTCTCCAGTGTTGCAGGCAGGCTGCGTGGTCGTCTGCGTCGCGCGTGTCGAGATGGACGACGGAATACGCGTCATCGCCGGCGGTGCGCGTAATGCTCTCGCGTCCGGCGAGGGTGTGAGCATCCATTTTCCGATTGTCTCCTGACCGGAATGGGCCGTTTGTAGTTATCGCTTTGATTGTTTTTCAAAACTAATACAAAAGTCGCAAGCCGAACAGTGAAATCTTTCTAATGAACGCGTCGTTTGCCCCACTTGAAGCTGCTCCGGGCTCCTCGCTGCGGATTGCCGATTTCGGATAACGCCTCCGGAGCCCGCTTCCTACAATCGTCTCCATCGGTTGTGCCGCCGCGTGAGGACGCGGTCGACGACAGCCGGAAAAAAAGCCGAACCGAACGGCACATCACATCAAGTGAGGAGACGACAACATGACCAAGACGACGAGCTCGCCTCGCCGCGCGCTTATCTGCATCATGCTCGCGGCGGTGCTGGGCAGCGGTGGCGCGCGTGCGGCAGCGACGGAGGCGGAAGCGGCCGCGCTGGGCAAGAGCCTGACGCCGGTGGGGGGCGACGCGGCTGCGAGCAAGGATGGCGCGATTCCGGCCTGGACGGGCGGGATGACGCAGGCGCCTGCCGGCTGGAAGCCGGGGCACCTCGATCCCTTCAAGGACGACAAGCCGCTGTTCTCGATCGACGCGGCCAACGTCGATAAGTACGCGGACAAGCTCTCGGCGGGCCAGATTGCGCTGATCAAGGCGTACAAGGGTTACCGCATGGACGTGTATCCGAGCCGGCGCAGCTGTCCGGTGCCGGATTTCGTCGCCGCGCAAACGAAGAAGAACGCGACCGCCGCGAAGCTGGGTGCCGACGGCTGGCAACTCGAGCAGGTGTTCGGCGCGGGAGTGCCCTTCCCGATCCCGAAGACGGGCGCGGAGGCGATGTGGAACTACAAGCTGCGCTATACGGGCCTGGGGCGCCGCGCGCAGATCTCGGCGCTGATGCCCGAGAAGGATGGCAGCTACGTCGAGAACAAGCAGTGGGCGTACGAGATGTATCCGTTCAACGATCCGAAGGTCTCCGGGCCGGCTGACGTGGGCGGGGTGGAGTCGAAGCTGCTGTACGACGTGCTGACGCCGCCGTCGCGTGCGGGCGAGGGCTACCTGATCCACGCTTACATCGACAAGCCGCAGGATGCGTGGATCTACTTCCCGGGCCAGCGCCGCGTGCGCCGCTCGCCGACCTTCGCCTATGACAACCCGATCGCGGGCTTCGACAACCTGTACTTCGTCGACCAGATCAACATGTTCACCGGGGCGCTGGACCGCTACGACTACAAGCTGGTGGGCAAGAAGGAGATGTACGTGCCGTACAACTCCTACAAGCTGATCGACAAGAAGCAGAAATTCAAGGACATGCTCGGCCCCGAGTACGTCAATCGCGACCTGATGCGCTACGAGCCGCATCGCGTGTGGGTCGTCGAGGCGACGGTGAAGGCGGACAAGCGCCATTCCTTCGCCAAGCGGGTGTTCCACTTCGACGAGGATTCGTGGGCGCTGCTGCAGGTGGATATGTACGACGCCAAGGGCAACCTGTGGCGCGTGCAGGAAGGCAGCGTGTGGGCGGCACCGGACGTCGGGGCGTGCATCACGTACGAAACGCAGATGTACGACCTGGTCGCCCGCCGCTACGTGGTCGACAACTGGACGGCCGAAGGCGAGGTGCTGGACCTGACCGCAGCCAAGGACGGGCGGATCTCCGCCGCCAACTTCACGCAGGACGAGATGCGCCGCCGCGGCGAGCGCTGATCCGCACTCCACCCAGGGAGAATCTCCATGAACAAAAGGACGATTTCGGATCGTCGGGGCACGCTCGCGCCTTCGATCCTGGCAGTTGCGGTTGCGGCGGCATGCTGGTCGCCGGCGAGCCATGCGTTCCGTTTCGGCTCGGAAGAGGGGCTGTCGGGCAGCTTCGACAGCACGGTTTCGTACGGCGTGATGACGCGCTTGCAGTCGGCCGGCTGCAAGACCGTGAGCAACGACAGCGGCGGCTGCAACAACGGCACGAACAATGAGCTGTCGCAGGTGTACAACCTGGGCAACGGCCTGGGCTACGCGAACGCGGACTTCAACTACACGAACTTCGACGACGGCAACCTGAACTACAAGAAGGGCGACATCGTCTCGGCGGTGCTGAAGGGCACGCATGATCTGTCGCTGAAGTATCCGGGTGGCTGGAGCGCGCTGGCGCGCTTCAACTGGTTCGTCGATACGAAGTCCGACGATACGCGCCGCACCGACGTCGCCAGCGAGGCCTCGGGCGAGACGACGCTGCTGGATCTTTGGATCGCCAAGGAGTTCAACGTCGGCGAGCGGCGCGGCAAGGTGAAGCTCGGCAACCAGGTGATCTCCTGGGGCGAGGACATCTTCATCATCGGCGGCGTGAACCAGATCAACGCGATCGACCTGCAGAAGTTCCACGTGCCGGGCACGCAGCTGAAGGAGATCTTCATCCCGGCGCCGATGCTGTCGGCGTCGCTGGGACTGACGGAGAACCTCGGCGCGGAGGCCTACTACCAGTTCGGCTGGAACGGCTTCAAGTTCGACCCCGTGGGTACCTTCTTCTCGGCGGCCGACGTGCTGGGCAAGGGGCGGCGGGTGGCCTACGTGCCGACCAGCATCATCGAGGACTTCGTCGGGCCGGGAGCCTGTGCGGGATTGCCGAACGGGCGTTGCGGCGACAATCCGGGCATCTCGGATGCGGACGCGATCGCCGCCGGCATCGCGGTGCCTTACCTGCGCACGGATGCGCCGAAGAACTCCGGCCAGTACGGGGTGAACTTCCGCTACAACGCGGAGGAGATCGACACCGAGTTCGCCTTCACCTACCAGCGCTATCACGACAAGCTGCCCTTCCTCGGCTTTACCGGCAACACGGCGGGCGCGGTGACCGGCTACTTCATCGCCTACGGCGAGGACAAGGACCTGTACGCGATCTCGGCGAACACGAAGATCGCGAACGTGGCGGTCGGTGCGGAGCTGTCTTACCGGCCGAACGACAGCGTCGGCATCGACCCCACCGTGCCCTTCGGCAACATCTTTGGCGGGCCGTCGAGCAAGTACAGCATCTACGAGCACGGCAGCCACCCGGGCTTCGTCGAGGAGGAGAAGTACCAGTTCCACCTGACGGGCTTCTACACCTTCTCGCACAACGATCCGCTGGGCGGCGTCGCGAAGGCGCTGGGGGCGACGGACGGCTTCATCCTCGCGGAAGCGGCGGTGGCGCATTACCCGGGGCTGGATACCAGCGGCGTGACGCCGTATTTCCTGCCGAACTATGCGCTGCCGGACAAGACCTCGTGGGGCTACGTGGTCGAGGCCGCGCTGAACTACCCGAACGTGGCCGGTACGGGCGTGACGCTGACGCCTCAGATCGACTGGTACCACGACGTGGACGGCACGACGCCCAACGGGCTGCCTTTCGTGGAAGGCCGCAAGGCGCTGACGCTGTCCTTGTTCGCGAACTACCGCGACGCGTGGAAGGGCGCGATCCAGTGGGTGACCTTCTATGGCGGTGGCGCCAACAACCTGATGCGTGACCGCGACTTCCTGTCGGCGAGCGTTTCGTACTCGTTCTGATGCACTTGCCGGCGCCGGGGGGGCAGTCTCCCCCGCGCCGGCCCAATGGATACCCCGACATGATCGAGAAACTCGTGCTGGCGATGCAGCGCGTGTGCTTCAGGCACCGCCTGCTGATCCTGCTGGCGCTGCTCGGCTTCACGGTGGTCATGGCGCTGTTCGCGTCGCGACTGCACATGAGCGCCGGCTTCGACAAGCAGTTGCCGCAAGACCACGAATACATCCAGACCTTCAACCAGTATCGCGAGGTGCTGTTCGGCGCGAACCGCATCATCGTGACCGTCGAGGCCGCCAAGGGCGACATCTGGAACGAGAAGGCGCTGACCAAACTTTATGACGTGACGCAGGCGCTCTTCTTCATGAAGGGCGTGGACCGGCGCACGGTCACGTCCTTGTGGACGCCGAACACCCGTGCGGTGCAGATCACCGAGGAGGGCATGAAGGCCGAGGACGTGATCGGCGGCGACGTCACCGTGAAGGCGCTCACGCCGGACAACATCACCGCGATCCGCGAGCGCACGATCGTCGGCGGCTTCATCGGCTCGCTGGTCGCGAACGACTCGTCGTCTGCGATGGTGGTCGCGGAGCTGGCGGACCCCGATCCGCAGACCGGCGAGCGGCTCGATTACGCGGAGTTCAGCCAGAGGCTGGAATCCGAGGTGCGCAACACCTTCAGCGATGCCGACGTGAAGATCCGCATCATCGGCTTCGCGAAGCAGATGGGCGACATCTCGGAGGGGGCGACGAGCGTGATCGAGTTCTTCGCGCTGGCCTTCCTGCTGACCGCCGCGGCCGTCTATTGGTATACGCGCTCGTGGCTGCTGACCTTCCTGCCGCTGGCGTGCTCGCTGGTGTCGGTGGTGTGGCAGTTCGGCACGATCACGCTGCTGGGCTTCGGCCTCGACCCGCTGGCGATCCTGGTGCCCTTCCTGGTGTTCGCGATCGGCGTGTCGCATGGCATCCAGCAGGTCAATTACATCGCCAAGGAAGTCATCAACGGTGCGGACGGCTATACGGCGGCGAGCCGCAGCTTCACCGGCCTGCTGGTGCCGGGGACGCTGGCGCTGATCACGGCCTTCGTCGGTTTCGCGACGCTGGTGCTGGTGCCGATCCCGATGATCCGCGAGCTGGCGATCACGGCGTCGGTGGGTGTCGCGTACAAGATCGTGACGAACCTCATCATGCTGCCGGTGCTGGCGAGTTACTTCCGCTTCGACGAGCGCTTCGTGCTGCGAGCGACGAAGATGGAGGGGCTGCGCAATCGCACGATGGCGTCGCTGGGCGTGCATATCGCGAATCCGAGGAATGCGGCGATCGGCACACTGGTGTGCCTCGCGCTGCTGGTGGTGGCGGTGTGGCAGAGCCAGGGGCGGCATGTCGGCCACGTGCTGCCCGGCGCGCCGGAGCTGCACGACGACTCGCGCTACAACCAGGACGTCGAAGCCGTGGTCGCGCGCTACGCGCTGGGGCTGGATCTGCTGACCGTGGTGGTCGAGTCGCCGGCCGACGGCTGCTATCGCCACGACGTCATGAGCCATGTCGACCGGCTGACCTGGTACCTCGCGAACGTGCCGGGCGTGCTCTCGGCGCAGTCGCTGCCCAGCCTCACGAAGCTCGCCGCATCGGGCGTGAATGAAGGCAATCCGAAGTGGGCCGCGCTGCCGCAGGAGGAACTGACCCTGGGCGAGGCGGTGCGCCAGGTGCCGGAAGGCATGCGGCTGTTCAACGCGGACTGCACGCTGCTGCCGGTGAACCTGTATCTCGCAGACCACAAGGCCTCGACGATCAAGGAGGTGGTTGCCGCGGTGAAGCACTTCCGCGAGATGCAGCCCTTCCCGGGCGTGACCGTGCGGCTCGCCAGCGGCAATGCAGGCGTGCAGGCGGCGACCAACGAGGTGGTCGAGCATTCCGAGCTGCCGATGATGCTGTATGTGTATGCGACGATCCTGGTGCTGGTGTTCGCGGTGTATCGCGACTGGCGCGCGATGATCGCGTGCTGCCTGCCGCTTACGCTGGCGACCTTTCTCGGCTACTGGTTCATGAAGGAACTGGACATCGGCCTGACGGTGGCGACGCTGCCGGTGATGGTGCTGGCGGTGGGGATCGGCGTCGATTACGCGTTCTATATCTACAACCGGTTGCAGATGCATCTGGCGCACGGCGAGGACATCGTCACCGCGTTCAAGCAGGCGCTGCGCGAGATCGGTGTGGCGACGGTGTTCACCGCGGTGACGCTGTCGATCGGCGTGGCGACCTGGTCGTTCTCGGCGCTGAAGTTCCAGGCCGACATGGGGATGCTGCTGACCTTCATGTTCATGGTGAACATGATCATGGCGATCACGCTGCTGCCCGCGCTGGCGGTGACGATCGACGTGCTGATCCCGCGCCGCGGTCCGGTCCGCGCGCCGCTGATGGCCCACTGAGGAGAGTCCGCGATGAAATCGATGCAGATCAGGCGGACCCTGGTCGGCCTGTGCCTGGCGGCAAGTGCCGCAGTGTTCGCGGCCGCCCCGGCCGACGCGGCCAAAGTGCCCGCACCGGCGATGAAGGCGCGTCTGGCCGCGAAGGTGCCTGTGACCGGATTGGTGCGGGCGGGCAACGCGCTCGTTGCCGTGGGCGACTACGGCACGATCGTGCGTTCGACCGACGAGGGCAAGACCTGGCAGCAGGCCGAGGTGCCGGTGAGCGCGCTTCTGACGGCGGTGAATTTCGTCGATGAGATGCGCGGCTGGGCGGTCGGGCATGGCGGGCTGATTCTCGCCACGACGGACGGCGGCGCGAACTGGCAGGTGCAGGCGACGCTGGACGAGAAGCCGGTGCTGCTGTCGGTGTACTTCGCCGATGCGAAGCGCGGCTACGCAGTGGGTGCCTACGGGACGGCCTTCGGGACGACCGATGGCGGACGCGAGTGGAAGTCGATGGCCGTAGGCAGCGGGCACGACGCGGACCTGCACCTGAACCATGTGTTCGGCACGCGCGACGGGAAGCTCTTCATTGCCGCAGAAACCGGCCTCGCCTTCCGCTCCACGGACCGCGGCGCGAGCTGGGCGAAGCTCGCGACGGGCGTCACCGGTTCGCTGTGGAGCGGGCTGGAGCGCGCGGATGGCGAGGTCGTGCTGCTCGGCATGAGCGGGCGCGTGATCGCCAGCCGCGACGGGGGCACGAGCTGGCGCGCGCTCGAAACCGGGACCGAGCAGTCGCTGACGTCGGGCATTGCGCTGCCGAACGGCGGGCTCATCGTCGTGGGGGCGGGCGGCGCGGTCCTTCGCGGGGACGGCAATGCGCCGCTGCAACTAGAGGTCCGCCCGGACAGGCAGAACCTCGCCGCAGTCGCGGCCGGCCCCACCGGAGCGCTGGTCGTGGCCGGTCAGCTGGGCGTGGAACGCCTCGGCTCGTCCAAATAAGAAACGACAACACCGGAGACCGACGCATGCTGACCAAACTGATGGCCCTGCTGTCCGGCGAACTGCAGGCGGAAGGGCTGGATACGGGCCCGTTCGAGCGCCGCCATATCGCGGTGGCCGCGCTGCTGCTCGAAGCCATGCACATCGACCACCGCGCGAGCGAGCGCGAGCAGGCGGCTATCCGACGCCTGCTGTGCGAGCACTTCGCGCTGCCCGAGGAGGAGGCCCGCAAGCTCGTCGAAGTGGCGGACGAGCGCTTTGCCGAGGTGCTCGACGACTGGGAATTCGCCGAAGCGGTGCGCACCGGCTTCAACGCCGCCGAACGGCGCGAGGTGCTGACGATGCTGTGGGAGGTCGCCTACGCGGACGGTGATCTCGAGCGGCTGGAGGAGCGCCTGGTGTCGCGACTGGGGCAGCAGCTGGACATCGATGCGGAAGGCGTGGATGCGGCACGTGCGACGGCGGTGGCGCGCGCGGGGCTGATCGACGGCGGACCGGACGCGTGATTCGAAATCGATGAACAGACCAACCAATAAGACAGAGGAGACAGGTACATGGAGCGTTACCACGGACAACTGCTGAGCGAAGGCACGCGGCGCTTTCTGGAGCGGCCGCGGCGCATGCTGATCGGCGCCGAGTGGGTGGAGGCGGCGAGCGGCGAGACGCTGGCGGTGGTCGATCCGGCCAATGGCGAGAAATTCGCCAGCGTGCCGGCGGGCGGCGCGGCCGACATCGACCGTGCGGTCGCGGCGGCGCGCCGGGCCTTCGAATCGGGCGACTGGCCGAAGATGCGCCCGGTCGATCGCGAGCGGCTGCTGCTGAAGTTCGCCGAACTCGTCGAGGCAAACGCGCAAGAACTCGCCGAGATCGAGTCGCTCGACAACGGCAAGCCGGTGACGATGGCGCGCCACGTCGATGTGGCGCTGGTGGTCGATTTCCTGCGCTACATGGCGGGCTGGGCGACCAAGATCGAAGGCTCGACCATGGACGTGTCGGTGCCCATCATCCGCGAGCGCGAATTTTTCGGCTTCACGCGCCGCGAGCCGGTGGGCGTGGTCGGCGCGATCATCCCGTGGAACTTCCCGCTGCTGATGGCGGCGTGGAAGGTGGCGCCGGCGCTCGCCACCGGCTGCACGATGGTGCTGAAGCCCGCCGAGGAGACGCCGCTCTCCGCGCTGCGCTTTGCGGAGCTGGCGCTGGAGGCGGGCTATCCGGCGGGCGTGCTGAACGTCGTGACCGGCCTTGGCCACACCGCGGGCGCGGCGCTCGCGTCGCACCAAGGTATCGAGAAGGTCGCCTTCACCGGTTCGACCGAGATCGGCAAGCTGGTCGGCAAGGCGGCGCTCGACAACATGACGCGCGTGTCGCTGGAACTGGGCGGCAAGAGCCCCGTGATCGTGCTCGACGACGCGGACGTGAGCGCGGCCGCGGCCGGCGCGGCGCAGGCGATCTTCTTCAACCAGGGGCAGGTGTGCACGGCCGGCTCGCGTCTGTTCGTGCATAAGAGCCGCTTTGACGAGGTGGTCGAAGGCCTGTCGGGCATCGCTGCGGGCATGAAGCTCGGCGCCGGCATCGACCCGACGACGCAGATCGGTCCGCTGGTGTCGGCCACGCAGCAAAAGCGCGTGCTGGGCTACATCGAGAGCGGCTTTGCCGAAGGCGCGCGCGCGGCGACCGGCGGCGCGGCGGGCGAGGGCGCGGGCTACTTCGTCAAGCCGACGGTGCTGGTCGATACCACCGACGACATGAAGGTGGTGCGCGAGGAGATCTTCGGGCCGGTCGTCGTCGCGATGCCCTACGAGGACCTCGACGAGGTCGCCCGGCGCGCGAACGACACGCCCTACGGGCTCGCGGCGAGCATCTGGTCGAACGACCTCACGCGCGTGCATCGCCTGATCCCCAAGATCCAGGCCGGCACCGTGTGGGTGAACTGCCACAACATCCTCGACAACGCGATGCCCTTCGGCGGCTTCAAGCAGTCCGGCATCGGGCGCGAGATGGGGCGGGCGGTGCTCGATCTGTACACCGAATCGAAGTCCGTGATCATGGCTTTGTGAGTGCGGCGCGCCGCTTCGGGATAGCCGTAGCGGCGCTTTTCCTCACCGGAGAGTGGAGACAGAAGTGAAGGCGCAGACCACACAACACACGCGCAGACGACTGCGCACTGCCGGCGCCGTGGCGCTGGCGCTGGGGATGGCGGGCACGCTGCCGGCCGCGGCGGCGCAGGATCCCGGCCGCGAGGTGATCGACAAGAAGTGTGCGAGCTGTCACCTGGAGGACGGCAAGCTCACGCGCATCCCCGAGATGCGGAAATCCCCCGAAGGCTGGGACATGACCCTCGTGCGCATGGGCATCTGGCACAAGGTCGAGCTGACGGCCGACGAGCGGCGCGCGGTGGTGAAGTACCTCGCCGACCGCCAGGGATTGGCGCCGTCCGAGGCGGCCCCCTTCCGCTTCCTGACCGAGCGACGCCCGAACATGCAGGACACGCCGCCCGACGACGAGATGGCGCAGATGTGCGGCCGCTGCCACAGCTACGGCCGGGTCGCGCTGCAGCGGCGCGACGAGGACGAGTGGCGCAAGCTGATGCATACCCACCTCGGCCAGTTCCCCAGTGCGGAATATTCGGCGCTCGGGCGCGACCGCAACTGGTGGGAGATCGCGCGCGACAAGATGCCGGGACGGCTCGCGGCGATGTACCCGAAGAACACCGACGCCTGGCGCGACTGGAGCCGCAGCAAGCACAAGGCGGCGGACGGACGCTGGGTCGTCGCTGGCGAGCGGCCGGGCTGGGGTGCCTATTCGGGCACGATGACCGTGACCGCGAAGGGCAAGGACCACTACGACGTGCGCTACGAATTGCACTTCGGGCCGGGCAACACGGTGCGCGGCCAGGGCGAGTCGCTCGTGTATACGGGCTACGAATGGCGCGGATCGGCGCACCTCGGTAACGAGCAGACGCAGTCGATCTTCGCGCTGAGCGAGGACGGCGCGCGCATGAGCGGGCGCTGGTTCCTGCGCAATGCCGACGAGATCGGGGCGACCTTCGAGGCGGTGCGCGCCGACAAGGCCGCGAAGAACGCGGTCGCGACGGTGACGCCGCAGATGCTGCGCGCCGGTGACACCGCGACCGTCACGGTGGCGGGCGCGGGTCTCGATGCCAAGCTCGACCTCGGCGCGGGCGTGGAGGTGGTGGAGTGGCTCGGCAAGTCCGCGGAGCAGCTGAAGGTGCGCGTCAAGGTGGCGGCGGATGCGGCGCCGGGTGTGCGCAAGCTGGCGGTGGGCGGGCGCGGGTCGGACAAGACCATCGCCGTGTATCGCCAGATCGACTCGGTCCGCGTCGAGCCGGCCTTCGGCATCGCGCGCGTCGGTGGCGGCACGAATCCGCCGATGACAGCGCAGTTCGACGCCGTCGCTTTCCTCAACGGCGCGGACGGTAAGCCGGGCACCGATGACGACGTGCGCCTCGGCAGCGTGCCGGCGAAGTGGAGCACCGAGCCCTTCGACGAGCGTGCCAAGCACGACGAGGACCTCAAGTTCGCCGGCCACATGGAGCCGCACGGCCAGTTCCTGCCGTCCTTCGCGGGCCCCAACCCGAACCGGCGCGGCCTCAACAACGTCGGCAACCTGTCGGTCGTCGCGACCGTGCAGGACGGCGAGCGCACGCTCGATGCGAAAGGCCAGCTGATGGTGACCGTGCAGCGCTGGAATACCCCGCCGCTGCGATAGCGCCAGGAGAGAGACAATGGCGACACTCCAAATCCAACCCCACAACTACCGCGCGATACGCAAGGGCGACCGGCAGGTGCTGCTGCACGTGCCGACGACCTCGATCTTCGAGCTGGACCCGGCCGCGTCCGACCTGCTCGGCCTGTTCGAGGCCAACCCGGCGGTCAGCGCGGACGACATCCAGAGCCGCTTCGACGGCCGCTACACGCCGGCCGAGCTGTGTGACAGCCTGAGCGATTTCATCGATCTGGGCATCGTCGCGCCGCAGGCCAAGCACTACGAGATCCCGGCGCGCGTCGTCGAGCGCTCGCCGCTGAAGACGCTGGTGCTGACGCTGACCACCGGCTGCAACCTCGGCTGCAGCTACTGCTACCGCGAGGACCTGACTTCGCCGAAGAACTCCTCGGTGATGGACTTCCAGACCGGCGCGCGCTCGATCGACCTCCTCATGGAGGAGGCGAGCGAGCACGAGCGCGTCGGCATCGTCTTCTTCGGTGGCGAGCCGCTGACCCGCATCGCCGTGATCCGCGACCTCGTCGAGTACGCCGAGGACAAGGCCGCGGCGGCCGGCAAGGAAGTCGAATTCTCGCTGACGACCAACGCGACGCTGCTCACCGACGAGATCATCGACTTCCTCGACGCGCACCGCTTCGGCATCACGGTCAGCATCGACGGCGACCAGGCGCAGCACGACCGCCATCGCCGCACGATCGCCGGCGGCGGCACCTACAAGACGGTCGCGATGCGCGTGAAGCGGCTGCTGGATAAGTACAAGTCGAAGCCGGTCGGCGCGCGCGTCACGCTCGCAAGCGGCAACCTCGACGTCGCCGGCATCTACAAGCACCTGCACGACGAACTGGGCTTCTTCGAAGTCGGCTTCGCGCCGGCGACCGCTGGCCCCGACTCCCCGGTCGGGCTCAGCCGCGAAGAGCTCGACATCGTCTTCGAAGCCTTCAAGGCCTTGGGCCGCGAGTACATCAGCGAGGCCAAGCGCGGCCGCCGCCACGGGTTCGGCAACATGCAGCAGCTGATGACCGACCTGTGGATGGGCACGAGGAAGGTCTTGCCTTGTGGCGCAGGCGTCGGCCTGCTGGCGGTCGGCACCAGCGGCAAGATTTCGCTGTGCCACCGCTTCACCGGGTCCGAGCTGGAGACCTTCGGTGACGTCGATAACGGCATCGCGCGCGAGTCGCTGTCCGCCTTCATGACCCGCGCCCAGGCCCCGCACGGCGCCTGCCAGGTCTGCCCGGCGCGCAGCTTGTGCGCCGGCGGCTGCTACCACGAATCGTATTCGCAGAGCGGCGACCCCTTCCAGCCGACCTTCGAATACTGCGACCAGATTCGCGAATGGACGGCCTTCGGGCTGGAGGCTTTCGGCGAGATCGCGCTCGCCAATCCGGCGTTCTTCAACGCTGCCATCGAACAAAGGAGTGCCCTGCAATGAAACGACTGCGAGCCCTGAACCACAAGGCGCACCTGATCGAACAGGCCGCCAGCGACGGCCACCGCGAGGAAGTGCAGCTGATGAGCAGCGTCGTCGGCTGCACGACGACCTTCGACCCCGGCTGGGAAGTCGATGCCTTCGGCGGGCTGGCGAGCCTGTGCCAGCCGATGGAGGCCGACCTCTACGGCTGCACCGACCCCTGCTGGTGGCCCGCGCAGCTCGCCGACAGCCTCAACACCGCGCGCGACTGGACCGACGGCAAGAACTCGGCGCTGCGCGACTGGCGCGAACTGCAGACCTTGTTCCCGGGAGACTGAGCGATGAGGATGCTGCCCATCAAGAAGGCGGTCGTTGCGCTATGCTGCGCCGCCGCGTCGCTGCCGGCGCTCGCCGCGGAGTACCTGCTGACCGTTACGCGACCGAACAACCTGCACATCGTCGATCCGGCCAAGCGGGCGATCGTCCGCTCGATCAATCTGCCCGGCGACGGCATCCCCGGCGCGATAACCGTGCCCAAGGACGGCAAGACCGCCTATGTGCTGACGAACCGCATGGAAAGCGTCGTCGGCGTCGACCTCGACAGCGGCAAGACTGTGTTCCGCGCCGATTTCTCGACGCCGCAGCGCCGCGTGAAGGGGTTCTTTGCCGTCGCGGTGAGCGAGGACGGCAAGGAGCTATACGTGCATCAGGCGCCGGTGCAGCTCGGCCGCTCCGAGTACAAGGTCGAGGATACCTACATCGCCGTGTTCGACACCGCCGACGGCATGACGGCCAAACCGCGCCGCACCTTCCCCGCGCCGCGCCGCATCAGCCTGATGGCCGCCACCGGCAACCCGGACCACATCATCGCGCTGGGCTGGGACATGTACCTCTTCAACACGAAGACCGGCAAGCTGGAGAAGACCTTCCCGATCCGCCACTGGAACCGTCCCGGCATCGGCGAACCGGATGTGCTCGCGATGTGGGGCACCTTCGAGCAGGCGCGCGCCTTGTCGACGCCGTATTTCGTCGCCAACACCGCCGCTGCGCCCGACTCGCCCGAAGCCTTCAAGGCGGGCATCGCGGTGTTCGACCTCGACAGCGAAACCTTGAAGGTCAAGGAGTTCGAGAACGCGACGACGGCGATGTTCTCGTCGGTGATCAACCCGGCTGCGCGCAACGAGGCCTTCCTCGTGATGAACCAGCTCACCAAGGTCGACGTCGACTCCGGCCAGCTCCTCAAGCGCAAGGACCTCGAACAGACCTTCTACGCGATCAACATCTCGGGCGACGGCAAGGAGATCTACGTCGGCGGCGCTCTGGACAAGATCGCGATCTACGACGCCGATTCGTTCGAGAAGAAGGGCGAGATCCAGATGCCCGGCGGTGCCGACCAGTCGATCGGCTGGATGCGGGTGGTGAAGCGCTGAGGGCGAGGCGATGGTTGCCGTGTGCTTGGTTGCCTCGAACCTGCCCCCGACGGGAGGCACTCCGCGCCTCGTTGGACGCGTGGCGGACGCCTCGGCACGAAGTGCCTCCCGTCGGGGGCTGCGCCGTGCCGATGGCGGACGTAGGGCGACGGACGTAGGGCGGGAGGAGCGAAGCGCATCCCGCCACGCGGCGTCCGGGCATCCGCTTTCGGCCGCACATCCGGCGGCTTATTCCGCAAATGCGACCTTAGGCTCATCCGACCTGCGGGTTCGGATGCTCTCCCGATGATCACGCCGGACCGCACCCGCTCCCTGCCGCTGCAAGCCCTCGCGTGGGCGCTCCCGCTCGTGCGCGAGCGCGGCGCGACCCTCGCCGCCGTCGTCATCCTGTCCTGTCTCGGCTCGGCCGCGGCGCTGCTGCCGCCCTACCTCACACAGCGCCTCGTCGACGATGGCATCGTCGGCGGGAAGGTCGAGCTCGTGCTGCAGCTGTGCGCTGTCTTCCTCGTGCTGATGGTCGGCGGCGTGCTCATCGAGACGCTGTCGCGCCTGAGCTACCTGAAGCTCTCCGCGCACCTCCTCTTCGGCCTGCGCGAACAGGTGTGGCGCCACCTGCAGACGCTCGCGCCGACGTATTACGCGCGCACCCGCGGTGGCGAGATCCTGTCGCGGCTCGACGGCGACGTCGCCGAAGTGCAGCGCTTCGCGCTCGACGCGCCGATGGCGGTGCTCAACGGCGTCTTCTCGCTGGCGGTCGCGCTGGTGTTGATGCTGTCGCTGAGCCCGCTGCTCACCGCGCTCGTCTTCGCGCTGGTCCCGCTGCAGGTCGCCGCGCTGATCCTCTCGCGTCCCTGGCTCGAACGGAGCACGCATGCAATGCGCAAGGAAAGCGCCGCGATGTCGAGCTTCTTCGTCGAATCGCTGCGCGCGATGAAATTCATCCAGGCGTCCAATGCTGCCCGGCGCCAGGAAGCCGGCTTGCGCGCCCACCACGGCGACTACTTCGCCGCGCTGCGCCGCTCGCAGCTCGCATCCCTCGGCGCAGGCGGGCTGCAGCGCGTGCTGTCCGGCCTCGGCGTGCTGCTGGTGTTCGCGGTCGGGGGGGCACTCGCGGCGGCAGGTGACTTGTCGGTCGGCGTCGTCGTCGCCTTCATCGCCTATACGACGCGCGCCGCGGGGCCGCTGCAGACCCTCGCCGGCGTGTTCATGGGCTGGCAGCGCGCGAAGGTGAGCCTCGAGCGCATCCGCGAGCTCGCGGCCGAGCGGCCGACCGTGCAATCGCCCGCCCAGCCCGTGCCGCTCGCGCATCCTGTTCGTGGCGAACTGCGCCTCGATGCGGTGCGCTTCGGCTACGGTACGGAGGCGGTGCTGGAAGGCGCGACGCTCGACATCCCGTCCGGCACCAAGCTCGCACTCGTCGGCGCATCGGGCGCCGGAAAATCCACGCTCATCGACCTCCTGCAGCGTCACTACGACCCGCAGGCCGGGCGCCTGCTGCTCGACGGCGTGCGCCTCGACCTGGTGGATCTCGCCGAACTGCGTCGCCAGCTCGTCGTCGTCGACCAGGAGCCAGTGCTCATGCCCGGCAGCATCCGCGACAACCTGCGCTTCGTCGCGCCCGATGCCGACGAAACGGGATTGATGCGCGCGCTGGACCTCGCCGGCCTCGGCAAGCTCGCGCATGCGGGCGGGCTGGACAGGCCGGTCGGCGCGATGGCCGCGACCCTGTCGCGAGGCGAGCGCCTGCGCCTCGCGCTGGCGCGCGCGATCCTGCAGGATCCGGCGGTACTGATCCTCGACGAGACCACCTCCGGGCTGGATCTTCCCGTCGCGCAGGCCATCATCGGCGCCGTCGACCGCGTCTTCGCCGGCCGCACGCGCATCCTCATCACGCACAACCTCGCGTCCGTCGGCGCCGTCGACCGCATTGTCGAGCTGCGCGACGGACGCCTCGTCGAACCCGATCCTGTCCGCACCGCCGCGCCACTCCTGAGGGCCGTATGACCATCACCGTCGGAATCATCGATGGCGGCTTCACCGGCGTGCTGCACGCACTGCACGGCGCGGCGAGCTTCGTGCCCGCTCCCGACGGCTGCGTGCAGCGCGCCCCTGCGGTCGGGCGCCCGCTGCCACACGGCGAAACCGTCGCCGCCCTGGTGCTCGACGCCGCGCCGGCAACCCGCCTCATCGACGCACGCATCGCCTCGCACCGCCATGCGCCGACGCCCGCCATGGTCGCGGCCGCGATCGCGTGGTGCGTGGAGGAGGGGGCCCGCATCATCAACCTGAGCCTCGGCCTGCTCGAAGACCGCGGCGTGCTGCGCGACGCCTGCGCGCAGGCCCTCGCCCGCGGCATCGTACTCGTCGCTGCGGCCCCCGCGCGCGGAACGCCGGTCTTTCCCGCAGCCTATCCCGGCGTGCTCGCCATCAGCGGCGATGCGCGCTGCGCGGCGGGGCAGTGGTCGTCGCTCCAGGGCGAGACTTCCGGCGGGGCTGACTGGGGCTGCTCCCCGGCCGGCACGGGGCGGACGCCCGGCGGCGCGAGCATGGCGACGGCCCGTTTCAGCGGCATCGTCGCCGGCGTCCTCGCCGACTTTCCCTCCATGAGCCTCCCCGGGCTCGTGGAACACCTCGCCGCCCGCGCCGCCTGGCATGGGCGGGAACACAAGAGAATCGCGGAGATCGATTCATGACAAGCACGCAGCACATCCCCACCCCCGACAGCGCCACCCGACCGATCGAACTGGGCTTCGCCCTCGTCGACGAACGCGAACTGGCCGGATTTGCGCGTCACGAACGGCTCACCCGCGACGACTACCTCGCCCAGCTGGGCGAGGCCAGCGATTGCGTCGTGCTGCCCGACGACGCCGAGCCGACGCACTTCTTCCTCGGCAGCGAGTTCTGCGAACACCTGTTGCCGAACGTCGAATCCATCGACCGCGCCGTCGCGTTGTGCGAGCGCTGGGGCCTCACCTTCGGCCTCGTCACGCCGATCGCCTGCGACGGTCTCTTCGATCCGCTGCGCGCCGCCCTCCGGCGTTTGCCCGCAGGCTCCGAAGTCACCGTCAACGACTGGGGCGTCGCGCGCCTCGTGCAGCGCGAGTTCCCCGAGCTGAGGCCGGTCGCCGGGCGGCTTCTCGGCAAGATGCTGAAGGACCCGCGCCTGCCGTCCGCGACCTGGGCGCGCATGTACCCCAACGGCCTGCGCGCCGGCCCCTTCCGCGACATCCTCGACGGATTGGGCATCGGTCGCCTGGAACTCGACTTTCCGCCCTTCGGCGCCGCCGACATGTATGCCGGCATCGATTTTCCCGTCGGCGTGCGCGCGCCCTACGGCTACATCGCCAAGGGCCGCATCTGCAAGCTCGGCTCGCTGTCGCTCGACATGCCGGAGAAGTTCTCGCCCGGCCACAAGTGCCACCGCGAATGCCTCGGCTTCAACGAAGTCGGCGCGCGCCCCGGCACGCACGAACTCCCTACCTCGCAGCGCGGCAACACCATGTATTACCGCCACGCCAAAGGCATGGCCGCCGCGGTCGCCGAGGCGGTCAACAACGGCTGGGTCAGCCGCATCGTCCTCTCGGGAGCCTGACATGCGAATTACCGCCCCCATCAGCACCCCCGCCGAAGTCGAACCGCTGGTGCGCGCCGGCGCCCGCGAGCTCTACTGTGGCGTCGTCCCCCCCGACTGGATCCAGCGCTTCAACACCTCCGGCGTCAATCGTCGCGTGTTCGGCAATCTCAACGGCTATGCGGACCTGGAGCGCGTCGTCGACAAGGCCACAGAGCTCGACGCCGAAGTCTTCCTCGTCCTCAACGCGCAGCAGTACGGCGAACAGCACCTCGACGCACTGACCGAGATCGGCGCCCGCTTCAAGAGCATCGGCGGCAAGGCCGCGATCGTCGCCGACATCTCGCTGATCGCCTCGCTCGCGGCGAACGTGCCCGACCTCGACATCCATGTGAGCTCGGTGGCGACCTGCCGCAACGTCGAATCCGCGCGCTTCTTCGCCGCGCTCGGCGCGAATCGCATCATCCTGCCGAGGGACGTGACGGTCGCCGAAATCGCCGCGATCACGACGGAGCTGCCCGAACTCGACATCGAAGCCTTCGTCCTCAACGACGGCTGCGTGTTCGAGGAGGGCGCCTGCCACACCGTCCATCTGCCGATGAACAAGGGCGGCCCGATCTGCATCGACAACTACCAGTTCGAGTATCAGGCGACCGGCGGCGGCCAACCGCAGGAGCGCGCGCTGCGCCGGTTGGAACAGAACGATCTCGATTACAAACGCTGGCTTTGGTACCGCTTCGGCAACGGCTTCACATCCGCACCGAACGGCTACCCTTGGGGCCCCTGCGGCGTCTGCGCGATGCCCGCGATGCATGCGGCGGGCGTGCATTCGGTGAAGATCGCCGGCCGCGAGGGCGCGAGCGAACGCAAGATCAAGAGCGTCGAACTGGTCGCTCGCGTACTGGAGCGCATCGAGGCGGGCGAGCCGGCCGACGCGGTGCGCAAGTTCGCGGTCGGCTTGCGCGACGCGCCGAGCCATTGCGCGAGCGGCTACATGTGCTACTACCCCGAGGTGCGGAGCCGGCAGGAGCTTGGCGATACCGAAGGGCAGCTGCTGACGGCCGTCTGAGGCGAGGCAGGCAGGATTCGCAAAAAAAAGCCCGAGCTCTGGAGGGGCTCGGGCTGTAATCCACACCAAAGGAGGAAGTGGAGGAGACAGTTGAAATACTAAACGAAATGGTTGAGTAATTCAACAATGTCGCTGTGAGAAGTTCTCATGCGGTGATTTACACGGCAAATGACCGGCAATGCAGATTCTTGGTGCGCCGACACCATTGCATGTGCCTCCGGTCGCCGAGACCGTTGCGCGCCGCGCGCACGAGCAAGCCGGGGATCGTGCGACCCTGACGAGTACATCGAACCGGCACAAAAGAAAAAAGCCCGGACCTGTGAGGGACCGGGCTAAATCCACACCAAAGGAGGAGGGTGGAGGAGACGGTTCAAATCTTAATGGTAGCGCTTGTGCGTTGCAATAAATTTGTACGACAAATTTTTTTATCGCTCGATCAGGCATCCGAATGTGCAGGCCCGGGGCTGCAATGCACGGGCAATACGCGCAATCGATGCACTCGGGAGCCGCCGAGTTTGGTGTGCGATGTTCCAGGGGGGGGCGGTCGGTGCTCGTGTTCCGGCACCGTCGGCGAAAAGCCAAAGCCGGAAAAGAAAAAGCCCGAGCAACTGAGGCCCGGGCTTAAATCCACACCAAAGGAGGAGGGTGGAGGAGACGGTTCAAATACTATCGAACCGGCTTGTGCGACGCAATAATAATGCACTTCAAATTTTTATATCCAGCGATTAGATCTTCGAATGGCCAGGCGGTGAAGGGGATTCCTAATCATGTCTTATACAAGACTGGAATTGTGCATTGCAGCATCTTGAGGCCTCGCACGGACCTTCGGGCTCAGGCCAGGCCGACCAGCGCGCGCGGTTGCGTGAGCACCTCGGGCCGCAGGATCTCGTCGAGCTGCTCGCGGGTGAGCAGGCCCTTGTCGAGCACCAGCTCATACACGCTATGTCCGCCGACCAGCGCCTCCTGGGCGATGCCGGTCGCGTTGGCGTAACCGATGTAGGGATTCAGCGCGGTCACGAGGCCAATCGAATTCTCGACGCTCCTGCGCAGGAATTCGCGATTCACGGTGATGCCCTTGACGCAGCGCTCCGCCAGCGTCAGGCAGCCCGCGCGCAGGTGGGTTACGCTCTTGAACAGGCTGTGGGCGATGATCGGCTCGAAGGCGTTCAGCTGCAGCTGGCCGGCCTCGGCGGCGAACGAGATCGTCATGTCGTTGCCGATCACCTCGTAGGCGATCTGGTTCACCACTTCCGGAATCACCGGGTTCACCTTGCCCGGCATGATCGACGACCCCGCCTGGCGCGCCGGCAAGTTGATCTCGCCGAAGCCTGCACGCGGCCCCGAGGATAGCAGGCGCAGGTCGTTGCACACCTTGGAGAGCTTCACCGCGACGCGCTTGAGCACGCCCGACAGCTGCACGAAGCTGCCGCAGTCCTGCGTCGCCTCGACCAGGTTCGGCGCCGTCAGCACCGGGATGCCGGTGATCTCGGCCAGATGCCGGCGCACCAGCGCGGCGTAGTCGGGGTGGGCGTTGATGCCGGTGCCGATCGCCGTCGCACCGAGGTTGATCTCGCAGATCAGCAGCACCGCCTCCTTCAGCCGCTCGATGTCCTCGCCCAGCATCACGACGTAGGTCGAGAACTCCTGCCCCATCGTCATCGGCACCGCGTCCTGCAACTGCGTGCGCCCCATCTTCAGCACGTCGGCGAACTCGACCGCCTTCTCGTGGAACGCCGCCTTCAGCACTTCCATCGCTTCGATCAGCTCGAAGATTCCCGCATAGCCCGCGAGCTTCAGCGCCGTGGGATACACGTCGTTGGTGCTCTGGCTCATGTTCACATGCTCGTTCGGGTGCAGGCGGGCGTAGTCGCCCTTCGCGCAACCGAGCAGCTCCAGTGCACGGTTCGCGATCACCTCGTTCGCGTTCATGTTGGTCGAGGTGCCGGCGCCGCCCTGGATCACGTCGACGACGAAATGCTCGTGCAGCGCCCCGGCGCGAATCTCCTCGCAGGCCCGCACGATCGCGTCCGTGCGTTCGCGATCCAGCAAGCCGAGTTCGTTGTTGGTCAGTGCGGCGGCCTGCTTGATCGCGGCCAGCGCACGCACGAGATCGGGATAGATCGAAATCGGCGTGCCGGTGATCGGGAAATTCTCCACCGCGCGCAGCGTATGGACCCCGTAGTAGGAGTCGGCGGGCAGGGAGCGGTCCCCCAGGAGATCGTGTTCGATGCGTTCGGTCGTCTGCGTCATGTTTCCTCCGATGTGTGGTGTGACGCATGGATGCTACGGACCGAAAACGGATTGCGTGCCGCGCCATGCAAAAAACGCATAACATCCCCAAGGAACCCGAATAGGGCGGCGCATCGCGACAACTCGCCGGATGCCGCGGCACGAACACCGCAGGAGCGTGCAACATGCAGATCAAGTGGATCGAGGACTTCCTGACGCTGACGGACGCGCGCGCCTTCTCGCGCGCCGCCGAACGCCGCAACGTCTCCCAGCCGACCTTCAGCCGCCACATCCAGGCGCTGGAAGACTGGCTCGGCGTCGAGCTCATCGACCGCCGCGCGCAGGGCGTGCATCTCACCGCCGCCGGACGGATCTTCCGCGGCTTCGCGGCCGACATCCTGCGGCGCACCTACGACATGCGCACCGTGTTGCGCGGACAGTCGCCCGGTAACATCGACACCGTCCGCTTCTCGGTCGCGCATACCTTGTCGCTCACCTTCTTCCCGCGCTGGCTGGGGCAACTGAAGGAAGCGCTGGGCAACGTCGTCGCGCGCGTCGGTGCGGTGAACGTGCCCGAAGGGGCGAGCGCGCTGATCGAGGGCGCCACCGATCTCCTCATCGCGTACCACCACCCGCAGCTGCCGATGCTGCTCGACCCCGTGCGCTTTCCCTACATCGCGCTCGCCACCGACCGCATGCTGCCCCTGTCGGCGCCGCGTGCCGACGGCCGCCCGCGCTACAAGCTGCCGGGGCGGGCCGAGGCGATCGTGCCCTTTCTCGCCTATTCGTCGGGCACCTACCTCGGACACGTGGTCGAGATGATCCTGCTCGGCGCCAACGAGCGCTGCCATTTCGACCGTTCTTTCGATACCCACATGTCGGAGGCGCTCAAGGCGATGGTGCTCGAAGGGCACGGGCTCGGCTGGTTGCCCGAGAGCTGCGTGGGCCGCGAACTCGCCGAAGGTCGGCTGGTGGAGGCCGGCCCCGCGCAGTGGACCTGCCCGCTGGAAGTCCGCCTGCATCGCGCGGCGGACAACAGCAATCCGATGGTGGACAAGATCTGGGCGCTGCTGAACACGCCGCGGGGAACTGCCTGAGGTCGCTCGCGGGCGCAGAAAAGAAAAAGCCCGAGCAACTGAGGCCCGGGCTTAAATCCACACCAAAGGAGGAGGGTGGAGGAGACGGTTCAAAGCATACGGTACCGTATGATGCGGCGCAATAAGTTTGTCCTACAAATGTTTTTATCGCGCGATCAGAATCCCCTATGGACTGGCGGGGCTGCAGAAAAGAAAAAGCCCGGACGTTTGACGGTCCGGGCTAAATCCACACCAAAGGAGGAGGGTGGAGGAGACGGTTCAAACTTTATTGGAAGAGCTTGTGCAACGCAACATCTTCTGCCTGAAAATTTTTTTATCTTCCGATTATTACGATAAATGAAACAGTTTAATCAATGAGTTGTAATTGCATGGTGATCTGTTTGGCATGTTGCGATGCCGTATGAAGGCCGCCGCCGCGCAGACGGTCCGGCGGTCGTGGTCGTGACGATGATCGTCCCGATCGGCCCCATCTGCGAACTACAGCCCGACTCGGCCAGGTTCTCGTCGATGGCCGACCGCGCGATGATCAGCGCAGCAGGGCGGAAATGAGCGAGAACTCATTGAGCGCCGCCACCACGCGCGTCTGCGACTCCGGCCCGCCATTGCCGAGCGAGGCCAGCATGAGGAGGTCGGTGAGGTTCTGCAGGCCGCCTTGCGAGGAATCACTGCCGCTGTCGAAGAGGCCGAGCGTCAGCTGCAGGGACGAGAACCGGAGCTGGGTCGCGAGAAGCGAGTTCACGTCGCCGTTTGACGAAGTGAATTCGGTCGCCACCGTCGCGAATGCCTCGGCCGCCCGCGCGAGCAGCGAGAAGCTGCCTTCGGGATCCGCCTCGAAGGCCGCGCGCAATGCCGCCATGTCGATGCCCAGGCGGCCGCCGGTGCCGGGCAGCAGCGATGGCTGCAGTTCGATGCCGAGGTCCGACAACTGCGTGAGGGCCGAATCGCCATTGTCGAAAGCCTCTTCGACGCGTGCCCGCAGGTCCGCCGACAGCTGGGCAGCAGGGGAGGAGGCCGGGGCGGTACCGAACAGGACATTCACCTCGCCGAGGCTGCCCTGCAGGCTGTTGAAGCTGTCGACGAAAAACTGCGCCTCGGCTGCGAGGCTGCCGAAGTCCGTGCCGAAGTTTTGTCCGATTCCGCTGTCGGACGACCCGGGGCGCAGCACGGCGAGGCGGTTCCCGAAGGTCGCGACGGCCGACAGGAGTTGGCCGAAACTCGACAGATCGACGATCGTCGACGAGCCGGAGAAGAGCGACAAACTGCCCGCCGTCGCGGCGAAATTCGTCGAAACGGGGCGAAGGGCGCTCGTGCCGAAGAGGCCGAGCGTCGAGCTCAGGGGCAGGATGCTCACGTGGCGGACTCCCGCGCGCGGCTGCGATCCGTGGTCGATCGCATTCCTTGGAGTGCTCGTGCCGGCCCGAGGTTTCCCGCGAGCACGCCGCCGAGGACAAAAGATCGTCTCGTTGGGGTTGCGCCCGATCCCCTCCTGCGCCACCTGCGGGTATCGTTCGGGGTATGTCCGCGGCAGTGGTGGCTGGCCCATTGCCACGGCATTCTTCGCCGCAGATGTCCGCACAGTCTGCGCGCTGCACCCTTAGCCGGACCGAGATCACCGCGAATCACGAGCAGGATGAAGAACATGACCCGACCCCGCCTCATCGTCACCCGCCGCTGGCCCGCCGAAGTCGAGCGTGAGCTCGCCGAGCGCTTCGACGTCCGCCTCAACGCCGACGATCACCCCTTCACGCGCGACGAGATGCGCGCGGCGCTCGCCTCGTGCGACGCACTGCTGCCGACGGTGTCCGACCGCATCGATGCCGACGTGCTCGGCGCCGCCCCGAGCGCGAAGCTGATCGCCAATTACGGCGTCGGCTTCAGCCACATCGACATCGACGCCGCCAGGGCGCGGGGCATCGCCGTCACGAACACGCCCGATGTCCTCACCGATTGCACCGCTGACCTCGCGATCACGCTGATGCTCATGGTCGCCCGGCGAGCCGGCGAGGGCGAACGCGAAGTGCGCAGCGGCAACTGGACCGGCTGGCGCCCGACGCACATGATCGGCACGAAGCTGAGCGGCAAGACGCTGGGCCTCATAGGCATGGGCCGCATCGCGCGCGCCGTCGCGCTGCGTGCGCAGCACGGCTTCGGCATGAAGGTCGTGTTCTTCAACCGCAGCCGCGTGGGTGCGGACGTGCTTGCCGGGCTCGACGCGCACCAGTGCGACTCGGTCGAGGAAGTGCTGGCCCAGGCCGATTTCGTCTCCCTGCATTGCCCGGGCGGTGCGGCGACGCGCCACCTCATCAACCGCGAACGCCTCGCCCTGATGGGGCCCGACGCCTTCCTGATCAACACTGCGCGCGGCGAAGTGGTCGACGAGGCCGCGCTCGTCGATGCGCTGCGCGACGGCACGATCGCCGGCGCGGGCCTGGACGTGTTCGAAGCCGAACCCAAGCTCAGCGAGGGGCTGCTTTCCCTGGAAAATGTCGTCCTGCTGCCGCACCTCGGCAGCGCCACGCGCGAGACGCGCGTCGGCATGGGCATGCGCGTGCTCGACAACGTCGAGGCCTTCTTCGCCGGCCGCACGCCGCCGGACCGCGTCGCCTGAGGAGGCTGCCGTGAAACTCTCGCGCCTCTACCAGCCGCGCAACCCCGCCTTCTGGATGATGATCGCGCTGAACGTCCTGTCGTCGGTGTTCGCGTGGATCCTGCGCAGCTATCCGCTGAGTACGCCGGCCCTTGTCGTGGTCGCCGGCGTTGCCCTCGCGAACGCGCTGCTCGGGATGTGGTTCGCATGGCGACTGGTGCGCGACGACGCCCCTGCAGGCGACGAAAGCGCCCGCGGCCGCGGCATGTGACTCGCATCGTCGCGGCAGGAATCGCTATCATGTGCGCCTTGTGCGGTTCCCGCTACCGTACCCGACGACACCCCACCGGAGAACCTAATGGCCTCAGCCCATGACAGCGTCAGCATGGCGGTGTTCTGCGATTTCGAAAACGTCGCCCTCGGCGTGCGCGACGCCAAATACGAAAAATTCGACATCAAGCCGGTGCTCGAACGGTTGCTGCTCAAGGGCAGCATCGTCGTGAAGAAGGCCTACTGCGACTGGGAGCGCTACAAGGGCTTCAAGGCCGTGATGCACGAGGCCAACTTCGAGCTGATCGAGATTCCCCATGTCCGCCAGTCGGGCAAGAACTCGGCGGACATCCGCCTCGTCGTCGATGCGCTCGACCTGTGCTACACGAAGTCGCATGTCGACACCTTCGTCATCATCAGCGGCGACTCCGACTTCTCGCCCCTGGTGTCGAAACTGCGCGAGAACGCCAAGCAGGTCATCGGCGTGGGCGTGAAGCAATCGACCTCCGACCTGCTGATCGCCAACTGCGACGAATTCATCTTCTACGACGACCTCGTGCGCGAGAGCCAGCGCGCGGCCAAGCGCGAAACGCGCGAAACCCAGCCCTCGACGAAGCGCTCGCCCGAAGAGGAAAAGCACCGCAAGGACGAGGTCGAAGCGCGCAAGCTCAAGGCCATCAACATCGCCGTCGAGACCTTCGATGCCCTGGTGGCAGAGCGCGGCGACAGCGGCGTGCGCATCTGGGCATCGATGCTCAAGGAGGCCATCAAGCGCCGCAAGCCCGACTTCAACGAGTCCTACTACGGCTTCCGCGCCTTCGGCAACCTGCTCGAGGAGGCTCAGGCGCGCGGCCTGCTCGAGTTCGGCCGTGACGAGAAATCGGGCGCCTACGTCTATCGCAGCAACCGTGCGGTCGTGACGGAAGCGATTGCCGAGGCGCCCGCAGCCGCGGAGCAGGGCACTGCGGTTGAGGCCATGACGGCGGCGGGCGAAGCGGCGCATGGTGAAGCGGTGTCGGCGACGCCGGTGGAGCGTCCGACGGGCGACGAGCCTTCCGCCCGGCACGAACCCCGCCGCAAGCGGGGCGGACGCAAGTCCGCGGCGAAAAAGGCGGAGGCCGTGGCCGAGGCCTTGGTGGAAGGGGGCAGGGCGGAGGCGCCGAAGACCGTCGAGGCGGAAGCTCCGGCACGCATACCGGCTCAGCCCGAGCAGGAGTTCGTGGTCGCTCCCGCACCCGTAGCCGCTGAACCCAGAGTCGAAGCGGCCGAAGTGTCGCCGGCCGAGCCCGCCAAGGCGGGCGCCCGTCGTTCGCGTCGCGGCAAGTCCCAGGTCGCGAAGGCCGAGATCGCGAAACCGGAAGCGGCCATGCCGGAAGCGGCGCAAGCCGTTCCGGCAGCAGTCGAAGCGGTGCCCGCGACGGAGCCGGCTAGCGTCGCCGGGGACGATGGCGCGGCCAAGCCCCTCCGCAAGACCGCAGCGCGAGGCCGCCGACCGCGCAAGACCGAGCCGCAACAGAACTGACCCTGCGCCGCCCCCGCGACCAGGGCGTCCGGCGTACGGTAATTCCTCACGCGATGGCGCGGGCGGGGCAAATACAATGGCTATCGCCCCGCGGGCGACCGACGGGGTGACCTGCCCATTGCGCAGAGGCTGATCATTCCGATGACATCTGTTCTCCTGAACCGCCAGATTGCCGCCGCGTTCGGTACCTGCGAGGAGGCCCCTCTCAAGGGCGCGCTGGATGCGCTGCAGTCGGCCGGCCTTTCAGACCTTGCGGCCAACCTCGTCAATCTCCTGGTCGAGATCGAGGATACCTACGATCGCCATGCCGAGATCGAACGGCGGGCCGAGAAGGCGCGGCGACTCGTCGCCTGTCTCGATCTGACGGGCGATGTGCTGTGCGAATGGGATCTCGTTTCGCGCAAGATCAAGCAATCGTCCGCGTGGCAGAGGCGCTTCGGCACCATCGGCGGTGCGCCGGTGCGCAGCATAGACGACTGGCTTGAATGGATACTGCCCGACGATCGTGCGATGGTGGGCGAGCGGCTCAACACCGTGCTGCAGCGGCGTGCCCCGCTGATGGAAATCGAGCACCGCATGCTGGATCCGGACGACGGGTGGCGCTGGTGGCTGCTGCGCTGCCGCGTCTCAGTGCGGGACGGCGAGGGCAAGCCCAAACGACTTCTTGTCCTGCATCGCGACATCACCGACCAGAAGCGCTCCGAGGCGGCCCTCGTGCGCGCAAAGGAAGAAGCGGAATCCGCCAACCGTGCGCGCGGAGCCTTTCTCGCGAACATGAGTCACGAGATTCGCACGCCGATGAATGCGGTCGTCGGCATGACCGAGCTTGCGCTCGATACCCCGCTCGACGAAGTGCAGCGTGGCTACCTGGAAACCGTCAAGTCGTCCGCGGACGCGCTGCTTACGATCATCGACGACGTCCTGGATCTCTCCAAGATCGAAGCTGGGCGTCTCGAACTCGAATCCGTCGTGTTCTCGCTGCGCAATGTCCTGGGTGACACCATGCGCGGGCTGGCGGTCTCGGCCCATCGCAAGGGGCTGGAGGTGCTGCTCGACGTCGCACCCGACCTTCCCGATCGACTTTACGGCGATCCCACGCGTCTGCGCCAGGTGCTCTCCAATCTCGTCGGCAACGCGATCAAGTTTACCGAACGGGGTGAGGTCGCCGTGGAGGTCAGCAAGCTGCGGCACAGCGGCATGTCCCTGTACCTGCAGTTCGTCGTGCGCGACACCGGCGTCGGCATCGCCCCGGAGCTTCACGAGCAGATATTCGATGCCTTCATGCAGGGCGACCCGTCTACGGCGCGGCGCTTCGGCGGCACGGGTCTCGGACTCGCGATCACGAACCGGCTGGTCAAGCTGATGGACGGCCAGATCTGGCTCGAGAGCGAGCCGGGTGGCGGCAGCACCTTCTACTTCACGGCCCGCGTGGCCGCCGAACCCAATGCCGCCGCGCCGTCGTTCGAATTGCCGACTGGGTTGCAGGGCCGCGCCGTCCTGGTCATCGACGACTGTCCCCACGCCCTTGCGCTAATCGCGCGCATGCTGCAGCAGCTCGGGCTGGAGGTCGACACGACCGACGATGCGTCCCGCGTTCCGGCCCTCGTCGCCGAGCGCGCCCGTGTCGGCCGCCCCTATGACCTCATCCTGGCCGATGGCGGCATGCCCGCGCCAGGCGGTCTCGCGCTCCTGCAGACGTTCGACAACGTGTTGTTGTTGCTGGCAAATCATGCCCAGAGACAGGAGCTCGCGCGCAGCGCTGCAGTTCCGTCGCGCCCCCATCTCGTCAAGCCGGTGTTCGAGGACAACCTGTTCGATGCACTGCGCGCCGCGTTCGATGTCGCGGACCTGCGGCGGCTGGAACTGGCGCGCTTCGAGGTCGACGAAGCGGCCGTGCTCGGGCTCGATGCTGCCGAGCCGCTCAATGTCCTGCTGGTCGAAGACACGCTCGTCAACCAGGCACTTGCCGTGCAGTTGCTGACCAAGGCCGGGCACCGCGTCACCGTTGCGAACAACGGTGTCGAGGCGCTTGAATGGTTCGAGCAGCAGCCGTTCGACCTCATCCTGATGGACCTGCAGATGCCTCTCATCGACGGCATGGAAGCCACCGCGAAGATCCGCGCTCGCGAAGCCAGCCGGAGCTGGGCCGTTGGCGAGGGGCCGCGGCAATGTTACATCGCTGCAATGACTGCTCACGCGATGCAGGGGGACCGCGAGCGCTGCCTCGCCGCCGGAATGGACGACTACATCTCGAAGCCCATCCGCCGTCAGGCCCTGAACGCATTGCTCAAGCGCGCGATCGACCATCGCCGTGCCCCCAAGGGCGAGCTGAGCGTTCTGCTGCAGAACTGGACGGGCTGAGACGCCGCTAAATGGTCCGCAGCTCTGCGCACAACTGCGCGAGGAGGCGGTCGACCTCGCCCAGCCACGCGGCTGCAGACGGGAAGTCCTCTGTCCTCGACGCGTCCTCCAGTGCCTTTACCGCGCGAATCAGCGCAGCGGCACCGAAGTTTTCCGCCGAACCCTTGAGGCTGTGACCCGCGCGGATCGCCGCCGTGACGTCGTGGTCGGCGAGGGCGGTGCAAAGGTCCGCAAGCAGACGCGGTGCATCCGCGACGAAGGTTGCGGCGATGGCCTGCAGGATCTCGACATCGTTGTCGAGGTTGTCGAGCGTCGCGCGAAGGTCGAACAGCGGCTCACTGTCCATCATCCGGTTCCGGGGCCGAAGCAGGCTCTTCCTCGTCAACGTAGCGCACGCGGATTTCCAGCACCTCGTCCCAGACGGCGAGGAAGGCATCCACGCACGCCGGGTCGAAATGCGTGCCCCGGTTCTCGCTCAGATAGTCACGCGCCTCGTCGAGCGACCACGCACGCTTGTACGGGCGCGCTGAGGTCAGCGCGTCGAACACGTCGGCTACCGCAACGATCCTGCCTTCGATGGGGATCGCCTCCTTCGCGAGGCCCCGGGGATAGCCCGAACCGTCGAACTTCTCATGGTGATGCAGCGCGATCGACGCGGCCAGCTGGATCGCATGCGAGCTGCTTTCACGCAGGATTTCGTACCCGATCTGCGTGTGCTGCTTCATGATCTCGAACTCTTCCGGGCTATGTCGACCGGGTTTGAGCAGGATGTGGTCCGGGGTTCCGAGCTTGCCGACGTCATGCATCGGCGCCGCATGCAGCAGCATCTCGGCGAAATCGGCCGGAAGACCCATCTGCACCGCGATGCGCTGAGCGTAATGGGCCATGCGCAGGATGTGCGTGCCGGTCTCCGGATCGCGACACTCCGCCGCGCGCGCCAGCCGCACGATGGTCTCGCGCTCGCGGTCGTGGATCTCCGCGACGGCGCGCCGCACTTCTTCGGCCAGCCACGTGGCGCGGTCGGCCAAGGCCCTCTGGCTGCGCCGCAGCGCGAGCATGTTCCTGACCCGCGCCAGGAATTCCATGCGGTCGACGGGCTTGTTGAGGAAATCCACGCCGCCTTCATCCAGTGCCGCGTAACGGACGCTCTTCTGATGGTCTGCAGTCACCATCAGGATCGGCAGACTGTCATGCCGGGGTTCTCGCCTCACGTGACGGATGAACTCCAGGCCGTCGAGCTTCGGCATCATGTAATCCACGATCACCAGATCGGGGTCATTCTCGAGGCACCAGTCGAGGCCCGAGCCCGAATCGGCGAAGGGGATGGGCTGGCAGCCGTCCAGTCGCTGGACGAGCATGCGCATCAACGCGAGGTTGGTCGGCGTGTCGTCCACGATGACGACGTTCATGGTGGAATCCTGGGCGGAGTGGCGTTGCAACAAGTTACAAACTACCGTGAACCGGTCACTGCCGCCGTGCAGCGCCTCACACTCAATGGCGGATGGATGATCCCTTATGAATAGCGTGGGCGGCACCGTATGGTGCCGGTCAGCGCCTCACCCTAGCGTGGCGTTCGCCAGCTTTGCGCCGAATCCGATGAACAGCCCGCCGACTCCCCCGGTTGCCGCCGCCGACAAGCGGCGGCGCCGACGGAACTGCGCCGCGAGGTGTGCGCCGCCGAAGATCAGCGCCGACAGGTAGATCGCGCTGCACACCTGCACGATCGTGCCGAGGATCGCGAACGACAGTGCGGGGTAGGCATAGGCGGGATCGACGAACTGGATGAAGAAGGACACGAAGAACAGGATCGCCTTCGGGTTCATCAGGCTGATCACCAGCGCCGTGCGGAAGGGGCGCGTCGCATCGGAGGCTGCCTGCTCGGGCGCCGCCGTGCCGGCCGTCCTGTCGCGCCAGCCGGCGATGGCCGATCGCAGCAGCGCGAGCCCGACCCATGCAAGGTAGGCGGCCCCGGCGTACTTCAGCACCATGAACAGGGCTGGGGTCGTCTGCAGCAGGGATGCGACACCCGTGGCCGACAGAACCATCAGCACCGTGTCGCCGAGGAAGATTCCGCACGCCCCGCGATAGCCCGCCGCGACGCCGAGGCGCGAGGCGACCGCCGTCACGTAAAGCGAGTTTGGCCCCGGCAGCAGGACGATGAAGATCGTGCCGAGAATGAAAGTCGTCAGGTCGGTTACGCCATAGAACATGATCCAGGTCTCCGCCGGTAGATCATCAATCATAACGCGTTCGCGCAGCCGTATTCAGCGGCTGGCGCGGCAGTTCTCGTACTGGCCGGCTCCCTGCATGTCCACGCGCGCCGTATCACCGCTGCGCCACAGTGTCAGGGCCCCGCAGGCGTAACGTTCGCCGCCGCCATCGGCCGCCTCTCTCATCAGTGCGAAGCGCATCCGCTCGATTTCGATGCTCGCATCGCCCCACGGATGGTAGGTCACCGAAAAGCGCTTCCCCGCGTCGCACGCGTAGGCGACCGGGCGCGCTGCGGGCGGGGTCTGGGCGCAACCAGCAAGCAGGGTGGCAATGAGGAGGACGGGGAGGGCAATCGTGCGGGTGTTCATGAGCACTTCCTGCGGGGAGCACGCCGGCGGCGTGGACGATGGAAAAACGAGGCTTCGTGTCGCGGTCGTTCACCCCGCCGCGGCCCCGGGTTCAGGTCGCCGGTGCGACGCGCATCGGTATGGTGACCGGCCCGTCATTGACGAGGTGCACCTGCATTTCCGCCGCGAATTCTCCGGTTCCGACCTGCGCGTGAGCCTTGCGCGCCTCGGCGACGAAATGCTCGTACAGCGTGCGGCCTTCATCCGGCGCCGCCGCGTTCGTGAAACTCGGCCGGTTTCCGCCGGTGGTGTCGGCCGCAAGGGTGAACTGGCTGACGATCAGCAGCCCGCCCTGTACATCCTGCACGGAACGGTTCATCTTGCCGGCTTCGTCGGAAAAGATCCGTAGCTTCAGGATCTTGCCCAGCAGCTTGTCGGCCTCGGCGCGACGATCGCCGCGCTCGGCGCACACCAGCACCAGCAGACCCCGGCCGATCGCGCCGGTGATCCTGCCGTCCACCTCCACGCGCGCCTCCGCGACGCGCTGCACCACTGCCAACATCAGTTTCGCTCCCTTGTTCCCGGCCTGCTTTGGCGCCTGAAGCGCAACCTTACCTGCACGCTCCGTGCGCTACAGTTCGTGGCTGCGAGCCCAATGTGCGATGGCCCCTGCGTTCATTGCGCCCGACTGCCGCGCCACCTCCTGTCCGTTGCGGAACAGGATCATCGTCGGGATGCTGCGGATGCCGAAGCGCGCTGCAAGCGCCTGCTCCTCTTCGGTATTCACCTTCGCAAGGCGCATCTGCGGTTCGAGCATGCGTGCTGCTTCCTCGAAGGCCGGAGCCATCATGCGGCAGGGGCCGCACCACGGCGCCCAGAAATCCACCAGCACCGGCAGGTCGCTGCGCTCAGTGTGGAGCGCGAAATTCGTCGCGTCCAGCGTCAGCGGCTTGCGTGCGAACAGCGGCGCATGACACTTGCCGCAGTTCGGCTCGTCGCTCATGCGCGCCGCCGGCACCCGGTTGAGTGCGTCGCAGTGCGGACAGGGCAGGGTCAGGGTATCGGGGGACATCATCGACTCCGTCGCCGGCTGGATCCCGACCGGCTTGTTCACATGCACTTACAGCGGTCTCGTCGCGACGATGGCGCCGCGGATCTGGCCTTCGCTGTAACCCGTCGCGCGATCCTGCGGGTAATGCTCGGCCAGGCGCGCCTTCACCGCCGGCGTCAGCTTGTCCTCGGCTCCGTGGCAGTTCAGGCACAGCGGCTGCGTCGGCAAGGCCTTGGCGTAGCGGAATGCGCGCGTGCCGTCGGCCTGTTCGACCACTTCACCCTTCTCCAGTTTCGCGGGGTTCTCGCCCGTCGCGGCGCGGCGGTCGAATTCCTCCAGTGTCTTGCGCTCCCATGCGTCAGGCGTCGCGCGCTGCGGATTGCGTGCCTTCAGGGTGACGCGTTTCAACTGCCAGCCGGTGCTCGCGACGATTTCCTTGGCCATCTTCGGCGCCATGTCACGGCATACGGGAATCGCGCCTTCCGGGCCGCTCCTGGCGATCTCCTCGTTGAGCGCCGTCACGAGCCGCGGCGGCAGGCTCGTCGCAGCGGCGCGCGCCTCGGTCATCAGCGCCAGTTCATCCGCCAGGGCGGGCAAGGCTGCACCCGCAATCGCCGCCGCCACGGCCAGCCGAACTATCGTCATCGCGATCTCCTCATTTAAATAAAAGCAAACGCTTATATTACTGCGAATGGCAGCGGTGAGGGGCTTCGGACGGGGGGCGCTGCGGCGATTATTCGATGCGCTCGGTCAGCGCCCACAGCAGCAGGAAGCTGCCGGCGGCGAGTGCGCCGATTCCGGCCAGGAGCAGGGTGCCGACCTGGTATCCCCCTATCCAGAAGCTGCCGGACAGCCGCGCGAGGCCGGCGATCAGGCACAGGGCGAGCCCGCCGAGGCCCGACAGCCTGCCGGCGAGTATCAGTAATCGATGCATGGCGCCTCCTCCCATCGTGTGCGACACCGTGCAGGCATCGCATCCTCGATGTCAGGCGATTAGACGCCGGTATCCTGCGTCGCACAAGCGTGTTGCGGCGGTCGGGGCGGTCGGGGC
>NZ_WTVK01000048.1 GCF_012910805.1 Aromatoleum evansii | reverse complement strand
ACCCGGCTGCGTTGCCAAACGCACCGCCTCGCGCTTGAACTCGTCCGAGAACTTCCTTCTTGTTCGCATCGATTCCTCCTAGACACATGTTGCCATGCAATGTGTCCGGAGAATCGGGAGCAGGCCATATTGAAGGCTAACGAGAAAAGTCGGGTGCTATGCTCGTCTGAGGAAAGCCTTTTTCTTATCACATCCTCGAGACGGCGGAAGCCCGTCAAAATGCAACGGTCCGGGTCGTCGAAAAATCGTATCGCTAAATCGAGAAGACGCGGCTCGATAAGAGCCCATGGCATGACTGCTGGGAATTTCTTCCAAACCTGATGCTGGTTCAGGCTGTCTCCGTACTTGTCGTAGATGTAGTCATGCCACCGCATAGGACGGATAGGCAGCAACGCCTTAAGACACTCTAGGTCCTGCAGTGTCAAAGCAGACGCATCTAACCTTTCGGTTAAATCGTTGGGAACCTCGTATTCCTCAATATCTGCACCGTGGACATCCAGGAGCCAAAGTACATCAGCAAACGTTCTTGGCCCTTCGCCAGGATAACCGGACGCAAAACCAGACTTTATGGCAACTGTTTCAACGGACTCCAACTCTAGCAGCAGGCAATGCGTTTGGCCGGCAGTCAATACCTTTACCCTTTCAATTCGATCTCCGAATTGAACAAAACGCCGCACAGCATCCAAACAGCTTTTGGAAACTCCTGGTAGACCTGCATACTGAAGGCCGGCTGGTCGATCTGATCGAAATGCATGCATTTTAGATATCTCTGGATTCTTAATGGAGACGACGCTTCTTCATATGGTTTCGGCTGGATGACACCGTCTGGGAACGAACAGAATAATTCATGTCCACTCGCTGGATCGAAATCCGCAGTAGGGAACTGATCGGAGAACATCATGCGTAATGACCGAAGTCAGACGCACAGAACAAAACGTATACGGTGCAGCCGCCTCTCGATACCTCCGGCATAAGAAATCGACCCGTATCCAACAGTCTAAACGCGAGATAACTGATGCTTTAGGCAAGACTGGCCGAGCACGAATGAATCCGCCACCGCATAATTTACTTGTCTGTGAGACGAGCAGTGGCCATATGCTTGAACTCATCGGCCCGTGGCGACGCTTATCCTAATATCCTTGAAAACCTCACTTGTTTGAATGGCAGCCGCCCTCCGGTCGCCCCTGTCCACCAAAACATCCAGAGCAACGAGTAACTCCCGGGCGGCTAACAACGGCAGCGGCTGCGTCTTCTCCGAGAACCGTTGAATCAAGCCAGATAGCCGGGCCACGATCGTTGTGGCTCGCCAACCGGCCGGAAGCCCCTCAGAATTCGGCAGCACCATGTGAAGGTGCTTGACAAAGCGCTCTACCGGATATGTTTCGATGGCACGCTCGCACAACGTCAAAAAGGCCGTTGTGACTGTAGGGATGCGACCATGCGTCTCCAAGAATGGCTCAATTAACGGAAAGATCACCGCAACGTCGCGCCAATCGTGATTGGCAAACCGCTTTGCGCCCATCGCGCCATCGACGCTGACAAAGAACAGCGACCGAACCATCTCGACAAGGTCTGTATCGCTGGTCGACACCCCGTGTCTCGCTAGATGCTTCCAGCTTTGATGTGACAGAAGTCGCGGAACAGTCGCCTGGAGCACCGCGAGCGGACGCATAGGAAAGGTTGGCTCGTCCATTACATTGCAGGCCAAATGCGTGACGAAGCTCTGAACCAACGACGCAAACGTCTCGTCGTCAGCTGCGGCCGCCGGCTCAAAGAAGCGTGTCACGCCTTCGGCAGGATCAAGATGCAAAGTCACCCGAGCGAAAAAGCGGTAGAGCTCGCGGCGCCAATCGAAAAGCTCTAGTGCATCAGCTTCAAAGGCATCTGGCTTGCCGCGCGACCAAGCAGGGCATAGTCGCTCGACAGTCCACGCTACCAGTTCATCGCACCACGAGAGAAACATCTCACGTCGCATTCCGTCTTGCATTGCCGAGGCGACCGGAATGCTCGGGAGAATTTTCGCGAGAAAGTCGGCATGTAGATCATTCGTAGGATGCGCCCACTCGACCACCACATCCCTGCCTCGCTTGCCTCTAACAATCTGCGGGCCTTTTGAGTTTTCGACCCATGCAGGAGGCAGTTCAGGCATGGGTGCCACCTGCATCTCCAGGTCCGCGCATTGCGCCAAAGTGGCCTCGACGGCCCTGATCACGTGCGCGCGTTCACGTTCTTTGCGATCAGCTGGCGTGATGTCGTACGGATAGCGCTCAATAACAGCAAGCGAGTTCGCCAACCGAAGCGCCGTCCAAGCAATAGCTGGCGCATGGCTCCAGGCTGCCAACATGCCGGCCAGAGCCTCGGTCACGACTTGATCGTACGGATGCGCCGTCAGCTGGATCAGTGCCTCCAGCGACTGCTGCCGAAAGGCTTCGTGCTGAAGTAGTCCAGCTAAGCCGCGGCAGGCGAAAAGCACTGGGTGGTGCAGCAACGCGGAGCCACGGAAGAAGAGGTCGTCTGGAGCCTCGCACGTCAGCCAGGCCCGCGAACACACGTCTGCTGCCCACCCGAGATCGTCCGTCGGGGTCGAGTGGCCGAATCGAATAGCGACTGCAGCTACTCCCGCGACAGCCGCCTGCCGCTGACCGCTAGGATCAACGTGCCGGTGCACCTCGTCGAACAGTTCTGGCGAATCCAGTCGCCTCGCATCGCGAAGCGCGTCCGCCACAGTAAGTCGGTCAGAAATCCCCCCCTTTTCGAAGCTGTCATGTGTCCAGTTCAGGAGCCGGAGGTTCTCCTCCATCGTGACTTGGCGCTGTTTGATCTCCTCGATGTCCGCACCTTGCGCCTTCGGGTTCTCCATTTCGATGACGACACCTGAGCCGTCCTGCGCCGGCGCCGCGCGATAGTTCTCGCGCTTACCGATCTCGGCCCAAATCTCCGCAGTTCGCCGCAGGTACTCAACGCAGCCCTCGTCCTCGCGCTCTTCCTCGTAGTCGAAGGGAAGGTTCGAAGCAAAGGCGGCTATTGCCTTTGAGGCCTTCTCCGCCAAGTCACCGCCAAACAGGACACATATGGAGCCGAGCCACCGAATCTCCTGCTTTCGACACTTCCGCTTGTTCGAAAGCACAACCGCTTTGTGGTGAATGCGATCGTGTGGCTGGAAGCCGATGAGATTGCTCGAGTGACTGCCCATGTCTTGGACATTGCGCTCGATGTCCCATTTCCAGAGGCGCTGGCTCGTCAGCAGCGGCAACGTCACCTCTGAGCGGTGCTGGGTCTCAACGGTCACTGCGCAGGCCACCCCCAGCGCGCCCACTGAGACGTGCCCTTCTAGCACGGACCTGAGCACTTCGTCGACTGAACGACCACTCTCAATCTCTCGAAAGGCCCAATCCTCAAGCGCCATTAACCCAGATCCGACAGCGTGCGAGCCCCAGATGCCTCGCGACCAGAGGAACTGTTGCGATGCGCCCCAGAATGTCTGCTCGCCCCACGGGAAGGTAAGCGTCAGGGGTAGCGGTCTTGCCCTGCGCTCCCGGTCAAGCTGCTGAAGCTGTCGCCAAGCAGTCGTGGCGTGATTGGCCAGCTCGCGTACTAGGCGACGCGCCTCGTCCGGTGCCGCAGCAAAGAGTGACGGGAATGGCTGGCGAGTGGGGGCGCAGGGGAAGTAGGCGTGCTGGTCGTCAATGGACAAGGACTGCCAGTCATGGCTGTGTGGGCTGTATCCGTAGCGCGTTCCTTGTGACCGCCGTCTTTGCTCTTCGGGCAACGGACGAATCATGAAGTGCAGGACGAAGTCGACCAGCTCGTGGGCGCACGCATCACTGAGGACGGGCGAGTAGTCGATCACCTCCTTGCCAGCTCCGCGTGGCACGCGCTCGGTTGACCGCAGGGCGGCTAAATAGTCCTTGACCTGTGCTGGATAGGCTCTGCCCGCGCGCAATAGCGTTGAGCGCAGACGAGACTCCAACTCCTCTGCAACGCCATCCTCAAGCTCATCCCATTCGCCGTGATCCCGAGGAAACTTGTGCGAATGGAATCGGGCTTCAATGTCGACCAACCATGTCTTCACCAGAGCCAGGATGAGCGTCGACACCGGGTTTTCCACGTCGGTTGCCACGTTTTGCCAGACCTCGAAGACGGAGAGCATCTCGGGACGCGTCGCGACCGGGATCTGTTCGATGTGTCTGACGAGCCAAGAGCATAAGCGTCGCCACTGGGCAATGTCGGATGGCAAAGCGAGCGCGTCCGCGAAGCGCAGACGCTGGGCCAGTTCGATGTCGGGAAACCGATCAGCATCCAGTGCCAGCGGGTTCGGCTTTGTCTTCTCAGCCTGATACCAGACAACAAGCTTCGATACCCGCTTGGAACCGGTCGCAAGCATCGCCTCGTTGTAGGTCGTCTCGTAATTATCAAAGTCCGGCAACCCGAAGGGGCCGAGCATCCAAGCCCGCAACCACTGCGACCTCACGTAGCCAGCCGCCTCGAGTTGCGCCAAGTGTGCTTGCCAATCCTGCCCCTCCTTCAGTTCGGCCTGCGACAACAATTCGACCACTCGCCCGAGAACCGGTGGTTCTCCAACCTGACGAATGACCCCGAGCCATTGCGGCCCCTCAGACACCAGAAGCTGCAAAAAGGCCCACTCAAAGTAAATGTCATGAGCAAATCGAACGGTTTGCCCTACTCGGACTTCGCGGATGATTCCATCTGCCTCGAGTTCGGCGAGCGCTTGAGGGTCAAGGTTCAGCGACGGAATGCGCCGGCCCAGTGCCGTAGCGCCGGAGCGCGCTAGCTCGACCAGCGCGCTGCGCCGCTGGCCGGCTCGCGCTGCCTCCGCTCCATAGCCGCCGCCGCTCCACCAAGCGGTCGCCAGCTCAAC
The DNA here is from genome assembly GCF_012910805.1 of Aromatoleum evansii. Classification (GTDB taxonomy): domain Bacteria; phylum Pseudomonadota; class Gammaproteobacteria; order Burkholderiales; family Rhodocyclaceae; genus Aromatoleum; species Aromatoleum evansii. The sequence continues at coordinate 36,336 of NZ_WTVK01000048.1, read as the reverse complement.
TTCGGACCTGGGGACGGTCGTTTCATTGGCGTACCGCTTTGTCAGCACGCTTGCGAAGAAGGGACGTCGCACAATCGCTCTGACTTGGGCAGGCCCAAACAAGAGGTCGGCAAGGGCAGGCCTTTGGGCTGCGAGGGCCCTGGCTTCCTGATCGTCGAGTTCAGCGACCTCTACCGTCTTCGCGCCGGCGGCAAAAAGGCGTGCCGGTAGCCACGTCCTCAGTGGCTCCATACCGGAGTCCCTGACCGTTACGAGCATCCGCATACTGCTGAGTAGCGGGGAGTCCAGCATGGTGTTGATCACGTCCAGCACGACGCCTCGATGCCGCACCTCAACGCGGTCTAAGCCATCGATGAACACAGTGGAAATCCCAACAGCCATTACCTCGACAAGCACGTCCTCAAGGTCAGCCCCGCCAATCCCAGTGCTCATGGCGTACTGAACCCACGTCGAGCCGGTGAGCCGGTCAGCTTTCAGAAATAGCGCGGTACCCTTCCCCGACGACTCATGTACCAGCGTTCGCAGAACGGCCGATTTCCCAGTCCCCGGCAAGCCACTAATCTGGACGAATCGACATTCCTCCAGCGCTTCGTAGGTCTTCTGGATAAGCAGTTCTCTGGGGACCGCGAAACCGTCAATGGTGTTGCCAATCTCCGCGACGGCCAATCGCGCTTCGGTCCCCAAAGCAGTCAGCGCGCCCTGCATGGACGCTGCTCCCTTGAGTCTCACTGCACCGTTGAGCCTGGCAATAAGCGTCTTTCGGTCAAAGGAGGCCGCATGACCCTCTGCCACCCGCACCAACGCAAGAATTCGCCGCCACAAGTCGTCAGCCCTCGGCAGCTCGGTTGGCGCAAGACAGGTCGCCAGGCTGGCCACTGTGGTCGCTTCCGTTACTGACCCCTCGTGCAGCATCTCAAATCGCATAAGTACAAAGTGCGATAAGAGCGACCAAGTCGCCTCATCGAGAGATTGCTCCTCGACGACACACGACAAAATGCTGCGAACATCATCGAAATAGGCCTGTTTCTGTCCAGCGACTCCGTTCGCTCGAAGCTTTTCTACCAACCCGGCCGCGCTGCTTTCCGAGCGAGCCCACTCGCACAATGTCTCGAAGTTGCGCTTACCTGCGTCAGAAATCTCACCGGTGACCACGCCAACTCGGTCTGCATCTGGGTCGAACTGCGACCCCGTGACGGTGACGTAGGCTCGCAGGACGGTATCTCTGAAGTCAGTGTTGCTGGTCGCGCGACTTACCACCAAGCTGCGTTTCACTTGCAGGCTCAGACGCATTCGAATCGCGTCGGCGCCTTGTGCTTCCACGATCAGGTCATCAAGCGGGTGAGCCAGCGCACCCCGTTGGACGGATACGTGCCTCACCTGCCGGTTTGGCAGCCCCGGCGCTGTCGACTCACTCAGTAGGGCAACTATATAGACAGCAGCAACTGCATCCTCGAACGTGAAACCTGCCCCTCCGGTAAGTTCAGGGTTGGCTGCGGCAGGACTGTGCGCGCTGACTTCTGGATGAGTGCCCTCTGGAGAGCTGGCAGAATTTGTAACCATTCCAAAAGGATACCTCGTCGCCTGCCATCAGGCGACAGAAGCTCGATTGTTCGCCTGCCCTAGGCGTTCGAAGCGAGTTGAGGAGCAACGGCGGCTAATCGTCGCATTGCCGACTCATAGATGCTGTCCAGTGAACGGCTCGAGTGGCCGAAATCCGGCCGCCGGTAGTGTCCTGAAGTATGTGCAGACGCGCCTTCGTTTGGAAGGCGCGGGGGAACCGATGAACCGCGCCTTCCTCCACAATCTCTGTGGGCGAGCCTGTGGATAAGCTGCGGGGAAGCGCCCGAAGGGCGCGCGGCTGCTGGAGTGCGGGGCCGCGCTCAAAAATTGGGCAAGACTTCTATATGACCCGTCAGGCGGTCTCTGAGGCAGGCAGCGCGGCCGCCACCAGTTCCGCAACATCGAACACCCGCCTCGCCTCGCCGTGCTTCGAGGCGCTCGACGTGAGCATCAGCAGGCAGAACGAGCACGAGGTCGCCACCTTTGCGGCGCCGGTGTCGATGGCCTCCTGCATGCGCACGTCGTTGATGCGGGCGGTGCCGCCCTTGCCGCCCCAGTAGTTGCCGCCGCCCGCGCCGCAGCAGAAGCTTTCCTTGCGGTTGCGCGGCATTTCGATCACCTGGCCGACGGCCGCGAGGGCGCGGCGCGGTTCGGCGACGATGTCGTTGTGGCGCGCGAGGTAGCACGGGTCGTGGAAGGTGATCTTCTCGGCTTCGTCGCGCACGACCTGCAGGCGGCCTTCGGCGATGAGGCGGTCGATGAGCACCGAGTGCGGGATGGTCTGCCAGTCGGCGCCGAGCTCCGGGTAGTAGCGGTCGAAGCTGTTGAAACAGTGCGCGCACATCGTGATGACTTTCTGGATCTTGCGTTCGCGGAAATCCTCGATGTTGGCTTGGGCGATTTCGACGAACTGCATCTCGTCGCCGGCCATCTTGGCGGGGTCGCCGGTGCAGCGCGACTCTTCGAGGATGCCGTAGGACACGCCGGCGGCATCGAGGATACGCAGCATTGCGCGGGCGACTTCCTGCGCCCGCGCTTCGTAGGCGACCGAGCAGCCGATCCACAGCAGATACTCCGTCTTGCCGGGCTCGAAGAAGGGCACGTCCAGCCCCTTGCGCCAGTCGTCGGGGTTGGCGGCAGTGCCGACGAAGGGGTGGCCGCGCGATTCGAGGTTGCGGTTGGCGAGCGCCAGCGTGTCGGGCATCTCGGAGCGATCCATGACGAAGTGGCGGCGGAATTCGAGGATGGTTTCCGCCGGGCTGTTGCTTGCGGGGCACTCCTCGACGCAGGCGGCGCAGGTCGTGCAGTCGAACACCGCCTCCAGGCCGACGGCATCGATCAGCCCCGGATCGTCGAAGCGCTTCTCGTCGAGCCAGGTGGCGCAGGTGGTCATGACCTTCTTGGGCGACAGGGCCTTGCCGGTCTGCGCCGCGGGGCACACTTCCTGGCAACGCCCGCACCACAGGCAGGCGGAGAAATCGAGCAGCTTCTTGCGGTCGAGATCCGCGAGCTTCGCGGCGCCGAAGCTGATCTCGGCATCGCCTTCGGGTTCGGCGTCGAAGTCGATCGGCGCCAGCGTGATGCCAGAGCGTGGGCGCGCGAGCGCCGCGTTGGCGGGCGCGAGCAGCATGTGCGAGAGCGGCGTGTGGGCGATGAGGCCGATAAAAGCGACGCCGAGCAGGCCATGCAGCCACCATCCGAAGTGGCCGCCGGCCGCGAGGAGGCCGACATCGAAGCCCTGCAGGGCACCGGCCAATGCCAGTCCGAGGAACTCACCGCGGCTCGCCGACGCGGGTTCGGCGAGGCGGAAGGCCTCGGCGGTGAAGCCCGCGGCGATGGTCGCGAGGAAGAGCAGCTCCATGACGACGAAGCCCTTCCGCTCGCCCCCGGCCGTGAGGCGTTCGAGGCGCGTCAGCCGGCGCACGAGGAAGAAGGCGACGCCGACGAACATCAGGATGCCGGCCAGTTCGCGTCCCAGCTCCATCACCAGGAAGCCGAACCGTCCTTCATACACCGGCACGCCGACGAAGCTCAGCACGAACGCGGCGTGGCCGAAGATCGCGACCAGCGCGCCGCCGAAAAGCAGGCCGTGCGCGAGTCCCGCGACGGGCCGCTTCTTCAGCCGCGACGTGAGCAGGCCGCGCTCGGCGAAGGCGCGCAGGTTGAGGCGGTCGCGCCAGGTCGAGGGCCCGCCGGCCCCGTTCGCCCCCCCTTCCCCGCTGCGATCAGCGCCGCGCGGCGTTTGAGGCCAAGGAAAACGCTCGTGAGCGCGGCGCCGAGCAGCAGCGCCAGGATCGAATAGTCGAGAGCAGAGATCGCGGCCATGGTCGGAGCCCCGGTGACGGTTGGATCAGCGCTTGAGGATGGCCGCGGTGGCGTTGCCGCCGAGCCCGTTGGTCTGCGCGAGGCCGACCTTGGCACCGGGCACCTGCCGCCCGCCCGCCTGGCCGCGCAGTTGCCAGGTGAGCTCGGCGATCTGGAACACGCCCATCGCCGTGGTCGCCTCGCCGAAGGACACGAAGCCGCCGGACGGGTTGATCGGCATGCGCCCGGTCGGCGTCGTCTCGCCGGCTTCGAGCAGGCGCTCCGCCTCGCCCGGTTCGCACAGGCCCCACTCCTCGGGGAAGGCGAGTTCGTAGTAGCAGGTGTTGTCCTGTAGCTCCGTAAAGCCGATGTCGCGCGGGCCGATACCCGAGCGTTCGAAGGCCTTCATGACGGCCGCCTTGGCCTCGGTGTGGAAGCTGGGCCCGTTCGGAACTGGGCCGGCGAGGCTGCGCGGCAGCGCGTCGTCGAAGCCGATGGTGGCGACCGTGCTGGTGGCGACCGTGATCGGCTTCGAGGTGAAGCGGCGGGCCATGTCCTTCGAGCAGATCACTGACGCGGCGGCGCCGTTCGACACGGGACAGATCTCGAACAGTCGCAGGGGATTGCTGACGTAGGGCGAGGCGAGCACCTCGTCGAGCGACACGGCCTTCTGGAAACGCGCGAAGGGATTGCTCTCGGAGCACTTGCGCGCCTTCACGGTGACCTGGGCCATCTGCTCCTCGGTCGTGCCGTGGTCGAACATGCGGCGGCGGGCGAGCGTCGCCCAGAAGGCCGGCCCCGGCATGCCGACGCAGCGCTGGCGCAGGTACTCGGGGTCGTTGATGTCCTCGACGCCGGAGGTCTGGATCATGCCCTTTGGCATCACTTCGCCGCCGACGACCAGCACCAGATCATGGATGCCGCCCGCGACCAGCGAATAGCCGACGTTAAAGGCGTTGCCGCCCGCGGCGCAGCCCGCGGACAGGTTGTAGACCGGGATGCCGGTGCAGCCGAGGTCCTCGACGACGTCGTTGCCGTTGAGCCCCCAGCCTTTGCCGCCCGAGAAGCGCGAGCTCGCGGCCGACACGGCCTGAACCTGCCGCCACGACACGCCGGCGTCCTTCATCGCCATGTCCACCGCGTGGCGGCACAGCTCGGTGACCGATTTTCCCCCCACGATCGCATCGCCCGTCTTGCCGAAGCGATGCATCCCCACTCCCAGAACGACGACTTCCTGCATGGTTCCCCACCTTACCGGTTATCAAACCGGCAACGAATTAATTGGAATTGGCTCGCGCACATCGTTCCTCCCCGTTCAAGGGGGAGGGAGTGATCGTGCAGCGCTCAACCCGACATCAACGATCAAGCAGTTTGAATTTCCACGACGTGAAGGCCTTGCCCTCGTCGTGGTGGATGGGCTCAATCACCAGGCTTACGCGCGCACCGACGCGCATGGACTCGACGGGATCGACCATCTGGCCGACCACCCGGAGGCCGCTATCGAGGTCGACGACGCCGATCGCGTAGGGAACGAAGGGCTTGTCGTAACGGTGCGGGGGCGGCGGCGCGAAGTCCGCGACCGAATAGCTCCACAACCGCCCTTCGCCGCCGAAGGTGCAGGACACGATGTGCGATGCCGCGCAGGCCGGATTGCGGCAGTGCGCCACGCGCGGAAAGTACGGCGTGCTGCAGGTGATGCAGCGGGCGCCGTGCAGGAGCGGGCCCTCGTCTTCCGAGAACAGGCCGGGAACGCAGGGTTCGCGCAGCGCGGTATTCGTGCTGAGATCGGTCATCGCATTGCGCTCCGTCATGCCTTCGCGGCCTTGATGAGTTCCGGCAGGATCTCCAGGCAGTCGCCGACGACGCCGAAGTGCGCGTAGCGGAAGATCGACGCGTCGGCATCCTTGTTGATCGCGATGATGGTCTTCGCCGCGGAGCAACCCGCCATGTGCTGGCTCGCGCCGGAGATGCCCACCGCCACGTACAGCGCCGGACGCGTGATCTTTCCGGTGAGTCCTACCTGATGCGACGAGTCGATCCAGCCGTCGTCGACGATGGCGCGCGAACCGCCCCACATACCGCCCAGCGCGGCCGCCATGTCCTTGACCAGCTCGAAGTTCTGCTTGCTGCCGAGCCCGCGCCCGCCCGAGACGATGACCTGCGCATCCTCTAGGCGCGCCTCGGCCACCTGCGGCGCAGCTGTCACGGCGAAGCGCTCGGCCACGGCTGCGCCGTTGAGCGCGACGCTGTGCTGCGCGACCGTGCTGGGTGCCACCGCCGGAGCGGCCACGATGGCGGTCGTGCTTACCGACAGCACCGCGAGGGGAGCGGCAACCTGGTACACGGCATGCGTGTCGCCACCGAAGGCCGTGGCGGTGACCTGAAGCCCGCCGCCGGCCGGTTCCACGTCGAAGACGTTGGCCACCACCGGCACGCCCAGTCGGCCCGCCAGGCGCGCCGCGATCACGCGCGACTCCGCCCCTTGATTGAAGAGCACCGCGCGCGGCGCAGTCTGGTTGCAGTAATCGGCCAGCGTGGCCACCAGCGCGTCCGGCCCGCCAGCCGAGGCGCCGGGCCCCTGCACCGTGTCGAGCCGATCGACGCCGTAGCGCGCGCCGACCTCCACCGCTGCCGCGGCGGCCCCGCCGAGCACCAGCCAGCGCAATTGCGCGCCGGTGGCAGCGGCCAGTTTGTGCGCGAGCGTCAGCGCCTCTTCGGTGCCGCCGTCGATGGCATCACCCCATGAACACAGCACAACGGCCATAGCGAGGACTCCTTGTTCAATACGATGAATTGAAAAATCGGCCGAAAAATAAGTGCCCGATTACGCAATGGGCCATTGATCCCGGGCGGCTCGATCCCGTGCCGCGGGACCTGAGCTTTGCAAATCAGTCTAATTGCGCGCCTTTTTCCGCACCGCCCCGCTTCGAATCCGATGGGGACTTTGCCAATTCATTTCCGGCCAGGCTGAAAGGCACGCCCCGCAAGGGATTCGCGTCACCAGCATGGGCTGCGGCGGGACGCGCTTGGCGGCCATGGCCTTTTCTGACATCGCTGCGTCCACTTCGGAACTGCCGCCGCGCAACATCGCCGGGAAGCGCTCTCTAGAATCGGTTCATCGAATCGGGGCATCCCGGCCACTGCCGAATTGCCTGCGGATCAATCAATTCCTGAATCGGGGGCAAAGATGGATTTTGAGTTTTCCGAAAAAGAACGCGAATTCCTGCGCGAAGTCGGCCAATTCCTCGCAGACAATTACGATCCGGACGTCATGGACGTCACCCGCGAGAACATGGCGCAGGTGTGCGACACGCCCGAGCGGCGCGCCTTCATGAAGAAGGTCGCGGAAAAGGGCTGGCTCGGCATCACCTGGCCGAAGGAATACGGCGGGCAGGAAGGCGAAGGCTTCTTCGAGTATCTGCTCAATGAAAAGCTCTCCTCGGTGGGCGCGCCGCAGATCGGCAAGGGCGTCGGCATCATTGGCAAGACGCTGATCAACGTCGGCTCCGAAAAGCTCAAGCGCGAATTCCTGCCGCAGATCCTCGACGCGAAGATCGAGTTCGCCGTCGGCTATTCGGAGCCCTCCGCCGGCTCGGATGCGGCCGCGATGCGGCTGAAGGCCGAGCGCAAGGGTGACGGCTGGGTGCTCAACGGACAGAAGGTGTTCACGACCTCGGCGCACTTCGCCGACTGGTACTGGGTGGGCGCGCGCACCGACCCGGATGCGCCCAAGCACCACGGCATCACGCTGTTCCTGGTGCGCATGGACGATCCCGGCCTGACCATCCACCCGATGTACACGATGGGCAACGAACGCACCAACGCGGTGTTCTTCGACAACGTCTTCGTGCATGACGACTACCGCGTCGGCGAACTCAACAAGGGTTTCCAGTACATCGCCGAAGCGCTGGATATCGAACGCTTCAGCATGTTCACGTTCGCGCCGATCCGCGGCCGCATGGAGGTGCTGGCCGACTACGTGAAGACCGCCAAGCGCGACGGCAAGGCACTCAAGGACGACGCGGTTGTGCGCCAGAAGATCGCCGAACTCGCGACCGAATGCGAGGTGGCGCGCGTGCTGGGGGTGAAGTTCGTCGATGCCGCGATCAACAGCAACAAGACGCCCACCGTCGAGGCCTCCGAATACAAACTGTACGCGACCGAGCTGTCCCGCCGCCTCGCGGATGCGACGATGGACATCGTCGGCCCCGGCGGTCAGCTCGCATTGCATACCGAGGACGCCCCGCTCAAGGGCCGCGGCGAGAGCTGCTACACCTACACGGTGATCGACACCATCGGCGGCGGCTCCTCGCAGGTGCAGCGCAACATCATCGCCAAGCGCAAGCTCGACCTGCCGAAGAACTTCTGACGAGGCCGCGGCGATGAGTTTCCTCGACGGCTACACCGTTCTCGATCTGGCAAGCGTCGGACCGGCGGCGCGCGCCTCGCGCATCCTGGCGGACTTCGGCATGCGCATCATCAAGGTCGCACCGGTCGCGGCAAACGGCGCGAAGCAGGTCGATCCCGTCTTCCACGCCTACGGCGCGGGTCGCGGCACCCGCCGCATGCGCGTCGATCTGAAATCCGACGCGGGGCGCGACACGCTGATGCGCCTGGCCGCGCACGTCGATGTCGTGATCGAAAGCTACCGCCCCGGCGTTGCGGCCCGACTGGGCGTGGGCTACACGGATTTCGCCGCGCACAACCCGAAGATCGTCTATTGCTCGACCAGCGGCTACGGCCAGGACGGCCCCTGCGCGCAGTGGGTCGGGCACGACCTCAACTATCTGGCGATGTCGGGCTTTCTCGCCTGCAGCGGCCGCGATGCCGAAGGCCGCCCTGCCCTGCCCGGCGCGACGCTGGCCGACGGCGCAGGCGGCGGCATGCACGCGGCGCAGTCCATCCTCGCCGCACTGCTGCGCCGCGAGCGCACCGGCGAAGGCGCCTGCCTCGACGTGGCGATCACCGACGGCGTGCTGAACCTGATGTCGCTCTATCTCGACCAGTACCTCGCCACCGGCGAGGACACCGGCCCCGGCTCCGGCGTCCTCACGGGCAAGTACGCGTGGTACGGCGTGTATGCGACGGGCGACGGCGGGCATCTCGCGGTGGGCGCGATCGAGGGCCATTTCTTCCGCAACCTGTGCCGCCTGCTGGAGCTCGAGTCCTTCGCCGACCACCAGTACGACGACGCGCAGCAGGACGCGATGCGCGCGGCCTTCGCGGCGCGCTTCCTGACCCGCAGCCGCGACGAATGGGTGTCGCTGCTGGCCGGCGCCGATACCTGCGTCGCGCCGGTGCTGAGCGTGCCGGAAGTCGTCGCGCATCCGCAGTTCCGCACGCGCGACCTCTTCATGACCGCCGAACATCCGAAACGCGGGCGTTTCGAGCAGCTCGCGCCGCTGCTCGCCGGCTGCGAACGCCATCAGCCGGTGCATCACGTCGCCCCGGCGGGCCATACCGACACTGACGCGATCCTCGCCGAAGCGGGTTTCCCCGCCCGCCAGATCGCCGAACTGCGCACCGCGGGGTGCATCGAATGAACATCCGGAACGCACCTCCCGCTCCCAGCGCCACCGATCTGCCCGCCTCTGTGCAGCAGATGATCGGCGCGGCGATGTACGAGGAAGAGACCGAATTCCCGATCGAGATCGGCTACGTCTACAACACCTGCGCCGCGGTGCAGAACGCGAACCCGATCTTCTGGGATGCAGCCGTCGCCGAGGCCGTCACCGGCGGGCCGATCGCGCCGCCGACGATGATGTCGGTGTGGTTCCGCCCGCATCACTGGGCCCCCGGCGCGACCGGGGAGCGCAAGGCGCTGCAGACCCACTTCGACCTCAAAGAGCTGCTCGATCTGCCCGAAGCGGTGGTCGCGAGCAACGTAGCCGTGTTCGGCGAACCGGTGCGCCCGGGCGACCGGCTCACCACCTGCCAGATCGTGCGCTCCATCGGCCCCCTCAAACAGACGAAGCTGGGCCTCGGGCGCTTCTGGACAATCGACGTCGAGACCACCAACCAGCGCGGCGAGTGGGTCGGCACCGAGATCTACACCATGCTGGGCTATCGGAGGCCGGAACAATGAGCACGACCACATTCCGGAGCCTCCCCGGCATCACCGCGGCCGAGATCACGGCAGGCCAGCAGCTGCCCCCGCTGCGCCACCCGGTGAGCGCCACCACCATCGTGCTCGGCGCACTCGCCAGCCGCGACTGGCGGCCGATGCACCACGACAAGGATTTCGCCGTCGAGCGCAACGGCGTGAAGAACATCTTCATCAACACGCCGAACAACGCCGCGTGGTTCGAGCGCTACATCACCGACTGGACCGGCCCCAAGGGCCGCCTCGGCCGCCTGCGCTTCGAAATGAAGAAATCGGTCTTCCCCGGCGACGAGATGTGCTTTGCCGGCGTCGTGCGCGAACTCGCCACCGATGCGGCCGGCTGCCACTGGGTCGACCTGGATCTGACGATCTCGGTCGACGGCGAAGTGCGCACCACCGGCCATGCCCGCGTCGCCGTGCCCGGCGACCCCACCGACAACCCCTGGACCCGCAAGGGCGAGCGCTGGATGCCCTGAGGCATCAGCGCGCGACGGACCACTTTTCGAGAGGCTGCCCATGGACCTGCAGTTCACCGACGAGCAGAACATGCTCCGCGACATGACCCATAACCTCTGTGCCGACTACAGCGGCACGGACGTCGTGCGCAAGATGGAAAACGACCCGCTGGGCATTCCTGACGCCCTGTGGGAGAAGATGCGCGAGACCGGCCTGCTCGGCATGGCGATCCGCGAGGAAGACGGCGGCATGGGCCTCAACATGCTCGACTGCGCCGTCATCTACGAACAGCTCGGCCGCCACCTAGCCCCCGGCCCCTACTTTCCCAGCACCATCATGAGTGCTGGGGTGCTCCGTCACGCCGGCGAGGCCGCCGACCGCCGCGCCCTGCTCGGCGCGATCGCGGCGGGCGAGACCATCGTCGTGCCGGCTTGGCTGGAACCGGACGGCGGCTTCGGGCCCGAGGGCGTTCAGCTGCGGGCCGAGCGCCGCGGCGACGACTATGTGCTCACCGGCACCAAGCGCCACGTCTTCCACGCCGCCGCCGCGCAGCAGCTGCTGGTGCTCGCACGCACATCTGACGCGGCCGATGCGATCGACCTCTTCCTGGTCGACACGCAGGCGCCCGGCGTCACGCTGACGCAGCAGCACTCGATGGCCTCCGACACACAGTACCGTGTGGACTTCGATCAGGTGCGCGTCTCCGCTGACAAGCATGTCGGCGCCGAGCGCCGTGGCTGGGTGGCGTGGGAAGCCGCCATGTACGAAGGCATCATCCTGCTCGCCGCCTGGGCCGCAGGCGGCGCCGAACGCGCGCTCGAGATCACCGTCCAGTACTCCAAGGATCGCGAGCAGTTCGGCAAGCCGATCGGCGCCTTCCAGTCGCTCGCGCACTACATGGCCGACGCCAGCGCCGTGGTCGATGGCGCCAAGGTGCTCGTGCAGGAAGCCGCCTGGGCACACGCCGCGGGCAAGGACGTGAAGCGCCTCGCACCGATGGCCAAGCTCTTCGCGTGCCGCGCCTTCCGCGAGGTCACGCACATGGCCCAACAGGTGCATGGCGGCATCGGCTTCACGCTCGATTACGACATCCAGCTCTTCTATCGCCGCGCCAAGCAGCTGCAGATGAACTGGTGGGACTCGCGCTATCTGGAAGGGCTGATCGCCGCCGACATTCTCGACCGCGAGGGCGAGCGGACGATTCCCGACCCCTTCTGCGCCTGACGCCCTTCCCGACTGCACGAGGCTACGCCATGGTCCGCCCGAATCCCCTGTACGGCACCGGCACCTTCCGCCGCCGCATCCGCGTACGCGCAGCGCCGAGCGAGGTCGCGGTGGAGCTGGAGGACTGCAACCACGGCTTCCGCCTGCGCCTGTGGCACGACGGCGAGCGCGTCACGACCGTCGAGGTCGATCCGCTGCGCATCCCGTTCAACACCTGCGCCGAGGCGATCCGGCCGCTGCAGCGCGCGGTCGGCCACCGGCTCGACGAAGGCGAGGCGACGCTGCGCAGCCGCCTCGTACCGGGCGACAACTGCACGCACATGCACGACATGGCGATCCTCGCCGTCGCGCACGGCGCCGCGCACCGGGGCGAAGGCGTGAGCGCCCGGCTTTACGACATGGCGGTCGACGACGAACGCGAAGGCGTCATCCACGCGCGCATCGCCTGCGACGGCGTGCCGGTGCATGACTGGGAGATCGCGAGCCAGCCGCCGGAAATCCCGCCGCACACCCTCATGTCGCCCCCCGAACTCGCCGGGCGCCCAGTAATGCGCGGCTTCCACGCCTGGGCCTCGCAGGCCTTCGAAGGAATGCCGCGCGAGGCGGCCGTCGCCCTGCAGCGTGCGTATTTCGTCGCCCGGGCCCGGCGCCACAGCTTCGAGCCCGTCGCCGAGCATCCGGGCATCTCCGACGGGATGCCGCAAGGGGCCTGCTACTCGTACAACACCGGCGTCGTCGAGCGCGCCTTCCGCAGCGAAGGAACGGTGCGCGACTTCACCCACACGCCCGACCTGTTGCTGAAGTTCCTGCCCTGAACCGAGCGGAGGTCCCATGACCCCAACTTCCCCTGCCGCCCCACTCGGTGCCCCCCACGGCGCCCTGTCCGGCATCCGCGTCATCGACTTCGGCCAGATGGTCTCCGCCCCGTACTGCGCGAAGCTCTTCAGCGACTACGGCGCCGACGTCGTCAAGGTCGAACTGCCGGAAGGCGACGCTGCGCGGCTCGCCGGCCCCTTCCCCGGCGACCGGCCGCATCCGGAGAAGAGCGGTCTCTACTTCTTCCACAACACCAACAAGCGCGGCATCACCTGCAACGTCGCCCACCCGGAAGGGCGCCGCCTGTTGCTGAATCTCCTGGAACGCAGCGACGTGCTCATCGAGAACAACCTGCCGCAGCGCATGCGCGCGTGGGGGCTCGACTACGCCACGCTCGCGGCGACGAATCCCGATCTGGTGGTGATCTCGATCACGCCTTTCGGCCAGAGCGGCCCCTACAGCGGGTGGAACGGCTACGACCTCAACGCCTACCACCTCTCCGGCGCAAGCTCGCGCTACTGCGGCCGGCCCGGCGAGATGCCGCTGGAGCATGGCACCTTCTCGGCGGACTACTTCGGCGCCGTCACCGCCGCGGCCTGGGGACTCGCCGCCGTGTATGGGCGCGACCAGGCCGGCGGCGGCCAGCAGGTCGACGTCTCGTGCGCCGAGGCGATCGCCGCGGCCTTCGTCGGCGGGCAGAACATCGGCTGCTACGCGCAGGAAGGCCGCTTCGACAAGCGCACCGGCGTCGGCATGCCGCTCGGTGCGCCGGCGACGATCCTGCCCTGCCGCGACGGCCACGTGTGGATGCTGGCGCTCGAACCCGGCCAATGGAACGGACTGCGCAAGGTCATGGGCGACCCGGAGTGGGCCAGCCTGGAAATGTTCCAGGACATGTACTCGCGCGCGCAGAACGCCGATGTCATCTACGAGTTCATCCGTGAATGGACGATGCAGCACGGCAAGATGGAGCTCATGGAGAAGTGCCAGGCCGCGGGCTGCCCGGTCACCGCGGTGTTCACGATCGCCGAGGCCGCCGCGCAGCCGCACCTGAAGGCGCGCGACTACTTCGTCGACATGGAGCACCCGCAGCTCGGGCGGCTGAAGAACCTCGGCGCGCCGTTCAAGCTCCCGGCCTGCCCCGGCGGGCCGGAACGCCCCGCGCCGCTCCTCGGCCAGCACAACGGCGAGGTCTATCGCGAACAGCTGGGCCTCACCACGAGCGACGTGCGCGGTCTCGCGCAGCGTGGCGTCATCTGATCGGGGAAAATGAACATGGCCAAGCATCTGCCGCTTGAAGGTGTCCGCGTCGTCAATTTCGGCTGGGTCTGGGCCGGCCCCGTGGTCGGGCAGACCCTCGGCTTCCTCGGCGCCGAGGTGCTGAAGATCGAATCCGCGGCGCGGGTCGACATGACGCGCAACCTGCCGCCCTTCGCCGACGGCATTCCGGGCCCCAACCGCAGCCTGTCGAACCACGCCTGCTGGGCCGGCAACGGCTCGGTGTCGCTCAACCTCAAGGAGCCCGAGGCGCTGGAACTGGCGCTGCGGCTCATCGCCACGGCGGACGTCGTGGTCGAGAATTTCGGCCCCGGCGTGATGGAACGCATCGGCCTCGGCTACGAGCGCCTGCGCGAAGCCAAACCCGACATCATCCTGTTCTCGATGCCCGCCGCCGGCCTCTACGGGCCGCTCGAGCATGTACGCACCTACGGCCTGAGCCTCACCTCGCTGACGGGGCTCGACAGCCTCGTCGGCTACAAGGGCGGCGATCCCGTCCCGGTCGAGAACGCCTTCTCCGATCCCTACGCCGGCATCTTCGGCGCCTTCGCGGTGCTCACCGCGCTCAACCATCGCCGCAATACCGGCCAGGGCCAGCACGTCGACTTCTCGCAGCAGGAGGCGGTGATGCAGATGGTTGCGCCGGCGTGGATGGACTACGCGCTGAACGGGCGCAGCGGCGGCCCGAAGAGCAACGAGCATCCGACCGCCGCCGCCGCGCCACACGGTGTCTTCCCCTGCCGCGGCGACGACCGCTGGATCAGCATCGCAGTGTGCCGGAACGAGGAGTGGCAGGGACTGGTGGCGGCGATGGGCAGCCCGGAATGGGCCGCCACGGCTGACTTCGCGACGCTACCGGCGCGCCTCGCCCACATCGACGGCCTGCACGCGCACATCGCGCTGTGGACGCGGGATTTCGACGACCGCGAGCTCGCAACGCGCCTGCAGGAGCACGGCGTCGCGGCGTGCCCGGTGCTCAACGTCGGCGATCTCCTCGACGACCCGCATTTCCGCGCGCGCGAGACCTTCATCGAAGTCACGCACCCGCTGGGCTTCCACGAAACGATTTACGGCGCCTACGTGAAGACGAGCCGCAGCCGCCCGGACGTGCGCCCCGGGCCCGCCATCGGCGCCGACAACGAACGCGTGTTCAGGGGCCTGCTGGGCATCCCCGACGCCGACTACGAGCGCCTCGTGCGCGACCGGATCATCTACTGACAAGCACAGGAGCCGGCGCTCCCCGCGCCCGCGGCCCGCAACACAGGAGACACGCCATGAAGTTCGCCCTCGCCACGCCCGCCCTCAACAACTACCCTGCCGCGATGGCGCCGTGGGAGCCCCGCGCGGGCGGCCCCGAGATCCTGCGCTACGCGCGCCGGGCCGACGAGCTCTCGTGGGACTGGCTCACCATTCCCGAGCACATCGTGATGCCCACGGACATGAAGGACGTGATGGGCTCGCGTTTCGCCGAAGGCATCGCGGCGTCGGCGGTGCTGATGGGGGCGACCGAGCGCATCCACATGCTCACCTACATCCTCGCGCTGCCCTACCGCCACCCGCTGGTGCTCGCCAAGCAGATCGGCACGATGGAATTCCTCGCCGGCGGGCGCTTCACGCTGGGCACCGCGGTCGGACACCTGGAACGCGAGTTCGAAACGTTGGGCATCCCCTTCGAGCAACGCGGGCCGATGACCGACGAATACCTGAAGGCCCTGAAGGAAGTGTGGACCTCGGAACACCCGAGCTTCCACGGCGATTTCGTCAAGTTCGACAACATCCTCGTCGAGCCCAAGCCGGTGCAGAAACCGCACCCGCCGATCTTCATCGGCGGCAACTCGCCGGCCGCGATGCGCCGCGCCGCCGTGCACGGCGACGGCTGGATCCCCTGGCTCGTCACCGCCGAAGACCTCCCGGGCTGCATCGCCTACATGAAGAGCCTGCCCGCCTACGCGGAGAAGGCCGAGCGCTTCGAGATCCTCGTCACCACTACCGCCTACAAGGTCGAGGACTACTCGCATGCCGAGCAGGGCGAGACCCACGTCTCCGCCGACCGCGACAGCGTGCTGCGCGAGATCGAGGCCCTGCAGAAGGCCGGCGCCACCTCGGTGCAGGTGATGCCGCCGAAGCTCGAAACCTTCGAGCAGTGCCTCGAATGGATCGAATGGTATGACAAGGTAATCATCCCGCAATTCCGCTGAGGTGGCGAATAGATCTACTGCGCGACCCGATTTCTTCACGACCTCCGCCCCAAAAATGTCCCTTGGAAACTCTTCATGACCGACACCTACCGCTTCCTGACGACCCGCATCGAGGACAACGTCGGGATCGTCACCCTCAACCGCCCGGACAAGCTCAACGCACTGAGCTGGGAGCTGGCCGAAGAGCTGGCGACGGTCTTCTACCGCTGGCGCTACGTCGATGAGGTGCGCGCGATCGTGCTCACCGGAGCGGGGCGTGCCTTCTGCGCCGGAGGCGATGTCGACTGGATCTCCGGCGACAGCGACCGGCCGATGCCGGGCACCTCGGACGCCTCGCGCCCGATCCCGCGTTCCCAGCGCAAGACCCCGGGCGGACCGTTCATGGACGCAACGCGCCAGATGATCGCCGTCGACAAGCCCATCGTCGCCGCGCTGCACGGGCATGCCGTGGGGGCGGGGCTCGCGTATGCGATGGTCTGCGACCGGCGCTTCGCGGACGCCACGCTCAAGATGTCCGCGATCTTCACCAACGTCGGCGTCGCGCCCGACTGCGGCCTGTCGTGGTTCCTGCCGCGCATCGTCGGCCTGCCGACCGCGCTGATGATGGTCGAGACCGGCCGCACGTTCCGCGCCGAGGAATGCAAGACGATGGGCCTCATCGACGAACTGGTGCCCGAAGGCACGAGCTTGGTGGCCGCCCTCGACTACGCGAAGACCCTCGCCCAGCGCGCCAGCGTCGCCGTCGACATGGCCCGTCGCATGATCTACATGGGCCAGACCGCGACGCTGGAACAGGTGCTCGACTACGAAGGCATCGCCGGCGTCATCGTCGCGTCGTCGCTCGACGCGAAGGAAGGCACGCAGTCCTTCCTCGAAAAGCGCAAACCGGTGTATCGCGGCATCTGAGAAGTACCGGCCGAGCACAACGAAGATTGCGCCGGCCCCATCGCATTCATGGCCAACCCGAGCCCGAAACACCCCGTCGCCGCCTCGCGCACGGGCGCCTTGACATGGAGTTGACATGAGCAGACTCGCCGCAGCGGCCCTGGCCGCGTTCCTTCTCTCCACGCCGGCCTTCGCCGCCGCACCGCCCAAAGCCGACCGCGCAGCCGAGGAGCTCGCGGCCCTGCGCGCCGAGGTGCAGGCCCTCAAGGACATCGAGGACATCCGCCTGCTCAAGCACGCCTATTTCCGCGGCATCGACAGCGCCGACCTCGATCTCCTGCGCAGCATCATGCACCCCGAGGTCACCGTGCATTTCATCGGCGGCGGCTACGAATGGAAGCTCGCCGGGCGCGAGCAGTACCTCGAAGCGATCGGCAACAACTTCAACAGCGAAGTGATCGCCCAGCACAACGGCCACCACCCCGAAATCCGCCTCGTCAGCGCCACGGAAGCCGAAGGCACCTGGTACCTGCACGACAACTTCTACAACCTGCGCGAGCGCCTCTACACCACCGGCACCGCCTTCTACCACGACCGCTACGTGAAGGTGGACGGCAAGTGGCTGCTGCGCAGCACCCAATACAAGCGCCACTACGAGATCGTCGAGAAACTCGAGACGCTGCCCAACGTCACCGTCGACTACCTCGCCGAGCACGGCCGCAAGGTCGAGCGCCACTGCCACGGCGACGGCCTGTGCCGCGGCGGCCAGGAGACGCCCATCGCCGCCGCGCCCGCCGGCAACCCGACGCCCGCTCCCGGCCCTTCGCAATAACCCGTCTTGGTGATGCGGGCATTTTTCTGCCCGCCTACATTCGCTCCAACCGACTCCCCTGACCCCGCACCGAGGTCCGCGCCATGAAACCGGCACCGTTCGACTACCACGCCCCGACCTCGCTCGCCGAAGCGGTGGCGCTCCTTGCGCGTCTCGATGACGAAGGCTGCGACGCCAAGATCCTCGCCGGCGGTCAGAGCCTGATGCCGATGCTCGCGATGCGCGTGGCGCGCCCGGAGGCGTTGGTCGACCTCCGCCGCGTGCCCGGCCTCGACGCCATCCGCCTGCAGGACGGCTACATCGCGATCGGCGCCATGGCGAGCAAGCGCGCAGCCGAGTTGTCCGAGCTCGTGCGCGAGAAGCAGCCCCTCTTCCATGCCGCGACGCGCCTCGTCGGCCACCAGCAGATCCGCAACCGCGGCTCGGTCGGCGGCTCCTTCGCGCACGCCGACCCGGCCTCCGAGTACCCCGCCGTCGCCCTCATCCTCGACATGCAGATGGTCGCGACCGGCCCGGACGGCGAACGCGTTATCCCGGCCGACGAATTCTTCGTCACCTACATGACCACCGCACTCGAAGCGGGCGAAATCCTCACCGAGGTTCGCATGCCCGTGCTTCCAACCGGAAGCGGCTGGGCCATTCAGGAGATCACGCGGCGCAATGGCGATCTCGCGCTCGCGGGCGTTGCCCTCACGTTGCGCCTCGAAGCCGGCCGCTGCACCGATGCGCGCATCGCCGCCTTCGGCGTGGATGCGACCGCCGTTCGCCTGACCGCAGCGGAAGACTCACTGCGCGGCGCCGTCCCGAACAGCGAAAGCTTCGCCCGCGCGGGCGCCACTGCAGCCGCCTCGCTCGGCGATCCGATGAGCTGCATCCACGCGTCCGCCGATTACCGGCGCCACCTCGTCGGCACTCTGGTCGAGCGGGCGCTGGCCGAAGCCGCCGCACGCGCGCGCTGAACACCCTGATCCACGGCACGAGGACTCCCATGAGCACCCGGCAAACCATCCGTCTCACCGTCAACGGCAAGCCCTACGAGCGCGAGGTCGAAGCCCGCCTCACCCTGGCCGACTTCATCCGCCACGAGCTGCACCTGGGCGGCACCCATGTCGGTTGTGAGCACGGCATCTGCGGGGCGTGCACGATCCTGATCGACGGCAGTTCGGCACGTGCGTGCCTCACGCTTGCCGTGCAGGCCGACGGCGCCAACATCACCACCGTCGAAGGGCTGCGCAACCGCGAAACCGGCCAGCTGCATCCGATCCAGCAAGCCTTCGTCGAGGCGCACGGCCTGCAGTGCGGCTTCTGCACCCCCGGCTTCATGATGACCACGCTCGAACTTCTCGGCGAGAACCCCGACCCGAGCGACGACGAGATCAAGGAAGCCCTCGGCGGCAACCTGTGCCGCTGCACCGGCTACCAGAGCATCCTCGACTCGGTGCGCCTCGCCGCGCGCCGCCTCCAGTCGGCCTCCGCCGCCTGAAGCGGCCTTCGGAGATCCCCATGGCGTTCGACATTCCCACCCGCACCGAAGACCTGCCGACCGATGCCCCGCGCTTCATCGGCAAGACCGTCAATCGCATCGAAGACCCCGCCCTCGTCTCCGGCACCGTCGAGTTCATCGACAATCTGTCCCTGCCCGGCATGCTCCATTGCGCCATCCTGCGCAGCCCGCATCCGCACGCCCGCATCACGCGCATCGACGCGAGTGCCGCGCTCGCGCTGCCGGGCGTGGAGGCCGTGCTCACCGGCGAGGACGTCGCGCGCTGGTGCGATCCCTGTTTCACCGCGCCCGAAGGCTGGGGCAACTATTGCCTCGCCGTCGGCAAGGTGCGCTTCGTCGGCGAGCCGGTCGTGGCCGTGGCCGCCAGCAGCCGCTACGTCGCCGAAGACGCCCTGGAACTGATCCAGGTCGACTACGCGCTGCTCGACGCGGTCGCGAACCCCGACGAGGCCATGGCCCCGGGCGCGCCGGTCGTCTTCGAGGAGCGCCGCACGAACGTCATCCAGAGCCGTACCTACACCTGGGGCGAGGTCGACCGCGTCTTCGCCGCGGCCGACCGCATCGTCAGCCGCCAATTCCGCTGGAACCGCGTCGGCGCCAACCCCACCGAGACCTTCGGTTGCATCTGCCAGTGGGATCTCGCCGACAACAGCCTCATCTGCCGCGGGGCCTACCAGACGCCGCGCTTCATGGCGATCGGGCGTGCGGCTTCGCTCCGGCTGCCCGCCAACAAGGTCAAGGTCGTGAGCCACGCGCAGGGCGGCGGCTTCGGCGGCAAGGGCGGCCCGCGCGGCACCGACATCGCCGCGCTGCTGTCGCGCAAGAGCGGCGGCCGCCCGGTGAAATACATCGAAGACCGCATGGAGTACCTGCTCGCCGGCGGCGGACAGTCGTGGGATCGCTACTATGACGCCGCCCTCGCCGTGAAGGCCGACGGCACCGTCACCGGCTTCAAGGTGCGCCTGGTCGACGACCAGGGCGCGGGCGCCGAAGGCTACGGCACCATCTCCGCCGCCAAGCCGCTCGCCGCCTTCACCGGCAACTACCGCATCGAGGCGGCCTTCTACGACCTCACCCTCGTCGCGACCAACCGGGCCCCCACGTATCCCTACCGCGGCTACGGCCCCCCGCCGCACAACCTCGTCCTCGAATCGCTGATGGACGTGGCCGCCCGCGAACTCGCGCTGGACCCGGCCGAACTGCGCCGCCGCAACTACATCCGCCCCGAGCAGTTCCCCTACACCGTGCCGAGCGGCAACGAATACGACAGCGGCAACTACGCCGCGGTGCTCGACCGCGTCCTCGAACTTGCGGACTACCGCGCGCTGCGCGAAACGCAGGCACAGGCCCGCGCCGAAGGCCGGCTGGTTGGTATCGGCGTCGTCAGTACGGTTGAACCGGGTGTTTTCGACTGGAATGCCTATGCTACCGTCGGCGTGCCGGGCGTCGGCGTACCCGAAGGGGTCAAGGTTGCCGTCGATGTCTTCGGCAACGTCACTGTTGCGGTCGGCTTCAACCTCCAGGGCCAGGGGCAATTCACCGTCGCCGCGCAGGTCGTCGCGGACTACCTCGGCGTCGACATGAACAGTGTCAAGGTCACCACCGCCTCCACGGATGTCGCGCTGCCCCACTTCGGCCAGGGCGGCAGCCGCTTGGGAGTCGCCGTCACCGGCGCCATCCTTGGCGCCTGCGACAAGCTGCGCCAGACCTTCTGCCGCGTCGTCGCACACGTCATGCACACCGATCCCGAGCAGATCGAACTGTTCAACGGCCGCCTGCGGATGAAGCAGGCGCCAGAGCACGGCATGAGCATCGCGGAGGTCGCCGGCCTCATGCTCTCGCGCAGCGATCTGCTGCCCCCTGGCGTCGAACCCTGCCCGGAGGCCACCTTCGTGTGGGTGTCGCCCAACCGCAACCAGCCCGACGACCAGGGCCGCTGCCGCAGCTACCTCACCGCGGCCGCCGCCACGCACGTCGTACAGGTCGAGATCGACCGCGACACCGGGCAGGTGAAGATCCTCGGCTACTACATCGTCGACGACTGCGGCACGCGCCTCAATCCTGCCTCGGTCGAAGGCCAGCTGCAGGGCGGCGTCGCGCAGGGCGTGGGCGCGGCGCTGTACGAGGAATATGTCTACGACGCGCAGTGCCAACCCCTCGTGAGCACCTTTGTCGATTACCTCGTGCCGACCATCCACGAGGTGCCGATGACGGTGAAGGACCACCTGGTCACACCCTCGCCGGTCGCGCCGCTCGGCGCCAAGGGCTGCGGCGAGGGCGCCATCCACACGACGCCGGCCGCCTTGCTGTGCGCCATCAACGACGCCCTCGCACCGCTTGGCCTCGAATGCCGCGAGACGCCCGCCTCGCCGCAGCGGCTGTGGAAGCTGCTGCACGATCAAGCCTGACAGGAAGCCATCGCATGTCCCGACCCGACCTCAGCCAGGGCCCCCTCGCCGGCCTGCGCGTCCTCGACCTCTCCACGATGCTCGCCGGCCCCTACGGCGCTACGCTGCTCGGCGACCTCGGCGCGGACGTCATCAAGATCGAATCCCACTACGGCGACGAGAGCCGCCACCTCGGTCCCAAGCGCGGCGAGGAGCGCGGCCCGTATCTCAGCCTCAACCGCAGCAAGCGAGACCTCGTCCTCGACCTGCAGCGCGACGAAGCCCAGGAAATCTTCGCCCGCCTCGCCGCCACTGCGGACATCCTCGTGACAAACATCCGCGAACCGGCGCTGTCGAAGCTCGGGCTAGCCTACGAGCAGGTCAGGAAGCACAAGCCGGACATCATCTGGATCCGCGTCACCGCCTTCGGCGCCGACGGCCCCTACGCGGGCCGCCCCGGCATCGACTTCCTCGCCCAAGGCTACACCGGCGTCCTCACCCTCAACGGCGACCCGCAGGGCGAACCCGTGCGCACCGGATTCCCCGCCGTCGACGTGATGACCTCGCTCCTCGTCAGCAACGCCGCCCTCGCCGCCCTGCGCGCCCGCGAACTCAACGGGGAAGGCCAGCGCATCGAGGTCTCGCTCCTCGACGCGCTGATGCACGCGCAGGCCAGCTCCATCGGCACATGGCTCACCACCGGCGACCGCCCCAAACGCACCGGCAACCGCAGCCTGTATTTCGCCCCCTCCGGCGTCTATCCGACGAAAGACGGCAAACACGTCGTCATCACCACGCCGGGCGAGAAGTTCTTCGTCAAGGTCTGCCGCGCCCTCGGAACCGACTGGGACACCGACCCGCGCTTCCACGACATCCACGCCCGCCTCGCCAACGAGGACGAACTCGACCGCGTCATGGCCGAGCGCACGCGCCGGTTCGACCGCGCCGAACTCGTCGACAAACTCGTCGCCGCCGACGTCCTCACCGCCCCGATCAACGAGGTCGAGGACGTCGTCAAGGATCCGCAGATCCTGCACAACCGCATGATCGTCCCGGTCGAGCACCCCGAACTGGGCCGCCTCGACCTCACCGGCGTCCCGATCCGCTTCTACGGCACCCCCTGCGAAATCACCCGCCACCCGCCCATGCAGGGCGAACACACGCGGGAGATCCTCGGGGAACTGGGTTACGCCAAGGGCGACGTTGACGCCCTGATCGGCGAAGGCCTGGTCGCCGACGTCGCCGACATGACTCGGCGCCGCGACGAACGCCGGGCGCGCAAAACGGCCTGAATCCCCCATCCATTAAAATCGCTCGAAGACCACGGGCGGCCGGACGTTACCCCGGCTGCTATGTGCGCCCCACTGTGTCGGGCGATGTCTTCCGACCGTACGCTGGCGAGTGAGGCGCGCCTTCACACCCGCGGCGCCGAAGCGCAGAACACGCGAACGCCCATGGCCTGCATAGTGTGCGCCACGGGCCGGCGGGCGCAAACCTGAACGCGACGCATGATGCCGATTCGGGAGCCTTCGCCGTTAAGAGCGATCTTCGGCGGCCTCGACGAGCCGGCACGATGAAACGAGCCGCTTGGCGCCCTTGAAGGGCACCGGGCGGCTCGGGGTGTTGCTGCAGTAGTGGGTCAGATCATCATGCCGACGGCCGCCCCATGCCGCGTGGCCTCCGCCAGCCGGCGCGGCACCCAGGCGCCGCCGGCAATGAAGACCTGCGGGACGCTACCGTCCGCCTTCAGCGCCTCGTAAAGCTGCGGCTGCTGCACCGTGCCGTACATCAGCACGACGCTGTCGAAGCCTTCCATGCGGTAGCTCTGGTCGCCCCAGCTGGAGACGAATTCGAGCGCGTCCGGCGCGACCCGGCGGAGAATGAGGTTGGGATGCACCCTCACGCCGCAGCGCTCCATGCGCTTCAGTACCATGCCGATGGAGTAGCGGGCGACTTCGGTGGCGAGATGCACGGACTTGTGGAAGATCTCGACCTGCCTGCCCTGCTCGGCGAGGTATTCGGCGACGCAGGGGGTCTGGTAGTAGTCCTCCTGCGAGATGATCGCGACGCGCTGGCCGGTCTTCGCCTTGCCCCGCAGCACGTCCCAGCCCTGCACGACATGCGGCAGCTCGATGCCGGGCACCTCCTCCGGCACACGCGGCAGCGACCCGGTGGCGACGACGACGGCGTCGGGTTGCAGCGCCTTCACCGCGGCGAGGTCGGCGGCTGTTTCGAGACGGACCTCGACGCCGAGACGCGCGAGCGCATTTTCCTCGAAGTACACCTGATCCTCGAAGGAATCGCGCCCCGGCGCCTTCGCGGCGAGAAGGAGCTGGCCGCCGAGGCGCTTGCCCTGCTCCAGCAGCGTGACCTTGTGGCCGCGCAGGGCTGCGATGCGTGCGGCTTCGCAGCCGGCCGCACCACCACCCACCACGACTACATGGCCGGGCTTGTCGGCGGCACGGAAGTTGGCCTCCCACTGCAGCTCGTTGCCTATCATCGGGTTGATCGAACAGGTCGGCGTATAGGGAATGTAGGCCGGCTCGGACGCTTCGTCGATGCAGCGCGTGCAGCCGATGCAGCGGCGGATCTCGCCGAGGCGCCCCTCCTTCGCCTTGATCGCGAAATCAGGATCGGCAATGCCGGCGCGCACCATGCCGACGAGGTCGCAGAAGCCGCCCTTGATGAGCTCCTCGGCGAGGACGGGGTCGTTGATACGGCCGGTGAACAGCACGGCGATCTTCGGATCGAGGTCCGCGAGGTCGGCGCGCGCGGCCTTCCCGAATTCGCGGTATTCGGCGTGCGGGTGATAGGACGAGGGCACGTAGGACGGTGCGCCCCAGCAGTGGCCGACGTCGAGGTCGACGAAGTCCAGCAGCCCGGTTTCGCCGATGTGGAACAGCATCTCGCGCAGCTGCATGTTGTCGTAGCCGCCCGCGCGCGATTCCTGGCCATTCACGCGGATACCGACGGCCATCGAATCGCCGACGCGGCTGCGCACGCGCCTGAGCGCTTCGACGACGAAACGGATGCGCTCGCCGGGGCCGCCGCCCCACTTGTCGGTGCGCCGATTGGTGACCGGCGACAGGAAGCTGTAGCCGACCGTTTCGTGCGCACAGTGGATCTCGACCGCATCCGCGCCGCTCGCCTGCGCCGCGGCGGCGGCCTCGGCATAGCCGTCGAGCAGGAACTCGATCTCGGCCTCGCCGAGCACGTGCGGAGTGTAGTCCTGCGCGCCCACGACCGGCACCGGCGAAGGCGACCACAAGGCATTGAGGTGCGTGAGCTGCACGACGACGACCGAACCGTGACCGTGGATCTCGTCGACGAAGGTCTTCCAGCCTTCGAGGAAAGCCGGATTCTGATACGCGGCGAAGCGGCAGCCGAAGCCGCCCTTCAGCGAGATTTCGTCGGGCGCGCCGGGCGGCAGCGGGACGTTGAGCAGCCAGGTCTCGCTGCCGATCCACCCCGTCCCGCCTTTCGCCTTCGCGCCGTGGTGGGCGATGAAGTGCTCGTCGATGAGACCCGGTGCCCGCGAGGAATTGATCGTGTTGGTCGTCTCGCAGATGCGGTTGGGCATCCGCATCGGGCCGACCTGCAGCGGCTTGAAGAGGTGTTCGAAATTCACGTTGCTCATGACGAGCGTCTCCACGGGAAGGCGACAGGACAGGGAGCCGGCGGATGCGCGCGGGGGGCGCGCGGGGGGCGCGCGGCGTCAGGCGGGCCCGGTCGGCGAGATGATCACGACGCCGAAGGGGCGATCGGTCTGTTGCTGGAAGAAGCCCCACGGCGGGAACAGCGCGGTGAGGCGCGGCCACAGGGCCTTGCGCTCCTCATCGGTGGCGTCGCGGGCGACGGCAGCGGATTTGTTGCGATCCAGCTGAACCCAGCAGTTCGGATTGGCCGTGACGTTGAGATACCAGGCGGGCGGCTCGTCATACCCGGCCAATGAGGCGACGACGACCACATCCTTGCCGTTCTGCAGGAAGACCAGCGGCGTGGTGCGCGGCTCGCCGGACTTGCGGCCTAGCATGGTAAGCAGCAGCGTCGGGAAGCCGGACGGCGAGCCCTTGCCCGAGGCCCAGCCGTCGGGGTTGGCGAGATAGCGCTCGACGTCGGCCTTGGCGTCGCCGCGAATGCGTTCGAGCGATGCGGTGGCGTCCTTGATGGCCTGCCATTCTTCTTCGGACATGTAGTCCGGCTTCACCATATTGTCGCGATTATGCGTGGACATTTTGTGCGGATTCCTTAGCTGATCGACCCGCAGTCCAGTGTAGTGAGGCGGAGCGCGCGCCTTGCGCCCGCAGGGCTTCCGATACGGCCGTTGGCATTTCATTTGCGGACAGGGCGTCCGCCGGGGCGTCAGGGGTGCCGGCTCACGCGCGCGGCCAGCGCGATCGCGAAGAGCGACAGCAGCGCCGCCACGACACCGACCGTGCCGAAGCCGCTCAGCCGCCCGTCCGCCCCGATCGCGATCAGGGCGCCGCTGAACATCGCGCCCGCGCCCATGCCGAGCTGGGTAATGACGCCGTTGAGCATCATGAAGGCGCCGCGAACCGGAGGCGGCGGCAGTTCCGCAAGGATGGCGACCGTGGGCACCCACCGCGCATACACGGTCACGAAGAAGAGGCTGCTCACGACCAGGGCTCCCGGCAGGGCCAGGGCCGGCGCGTGCGTGGCGAGCAGGATGCCTCCGACGGACAGGACGGTCGTCACCGCGAACACCGGGAAGCGCCCGTGGCGGTCGGCCATCCGCCCGGAATGTGGCGTCGTGAAGAAGCTGACGGCCCCCGCGAGCAGGTACACCCACGGCAGGCGCGCTTCGCTGATGCCGACGTTCTTGATCCAGTAAGGGGCGATGTACGCGATCACCGCGTAGCAGGACGCGGTCACGAGGAAGGTCAGGCCCAGGCCGGCCAGGGCCCGGCCCGCGAGCACGTTTCGCAGCGAGATCCCGGCGGCGACGTCGCTCGCGGCACGCCGCGCCGGCATCGACGGCATGTGGCGGCCCAGCCCGACGAGGACCGCGGACGCGATTGCCAGCACGGCGATGAAGGGCCCCTGCCAGCCGAACGCTGCGGCCACCCAGAGCCCTGCAGGCACCCCGATCACCGCGGAGAGCGCATGGCCGCTCATTACCCGGCCGATGGCGCTGGCGCGCTGTGCGGGCGGAATGACTTCGGCGACGACCGACTGGATCAGCGCGGAGAGCACTCCGCCGGTGATACCCGCGACGACGCGCGCCACGACGAGCGCATCGAGGCTGCTGGCGAAGGCCGTGACCACGAGCGAAAGCAGGAAGGCCGCATACACGACGCGCAGCACGCGGCCGCGGTCGAAACGGTCGATGACGGCGCTGACGATCACGCCGGAGAGGCCCGCGCTGGCGGTATAGGCGAAGACCAGCCGCCCGAGGTCGGCGGGCTTCGCGCCGAAGGCCGCGATGAAATGGGCGCCCAGCGGCATCATGACCATGAAGTCGATCAGATGCGTCA
The DNA here is from genome assembly GCF_012910805.1 of Aromatoleum evansii. Taxonomy (GTDB): domain Bacteria; phylum Pseudomonadota; class Gammaproteobacteria; order Burkholderiales; family Rhodocyclaceae; genus Aromatoleum; species Aromatoleum evansii. The sequence goes on along the minus strand of NZ_WTVK01000048.1, from coordinate 9,294 downwards.
TATGCGCGGCGCGCAGCACCGCGATCAATCGCCCGTCGTTCAAATACCCCTCCGTCGTCGGCCTACCCCACGCCGCCACGCGGCGGCATCAGCACGTACTGGCTGGTCTGCACCACATCGATCTTGTCCATGTCGATGAAACGCCGGCAGCTCGCGCGCATCGCCGCGACGTTCGAGCGGAATCGGTCGTCGTCGCCGACCGCGTCGTAGAACGCGTGCAGGTTGCCGACAGCTTCGGGCGGGAATCCCTCTTCGACGATCGCGTCGTATGCCGGCGCATCGACGGTGAGCGCCCGCGTGACCACGTTCTGAACGTACAGAAAGGTGTCCTGCGTGTCGATGGCGATCTGCGTGTGCGAGCCGAGCCACACGTCCAGCCAGGCCTCGCGCTCGATGCGGGGCGGCCGCTGGAACAGCGCGACCTGCGCGAAACCGGGCGTGCGCTCGCCCCGCACCGGCAGGTAGCGGGTGTTGCGCATCGGCCGCGATTCGGTCACGAGCCAAGCGGCATAGCGCCCGCACACCGCCGCCATCGCGGCATCGAAGGGTTTGCGTAGCGCGTCGTTGGCCGAGTCGAGCCAGACGGAGACGAAGGCGTCCATCGGCGTGGGGAGCGCCTGCACGGTGGGCGCCGCACCGTCCGCCGCGGCATCGGCGACGTTGAGCTGCGCGCCGAGCGCGCCGAGCGCGACGAGCCGGGGCACGAGTTCGCCGTGAAGGCGCTCGACGAAGGCGTCGCGCGCGGTACCGTCGGCGCGCCACAGTGCGTAGATAACCTTTTCCATCGCCGGTTCGTCAGAGAAGCGGGGCGCGCTTCTTCGGCTCGATACCGGTCAGCCGCGCGAGGTTGAGGCCGAGGATGTTGGCCTTGTCCTGCTCGGTGACCTGCGCGTAGCCCCACTTCTCCTGCAGCTCCGCGGGCATGTCGAGGTTCTTGATGTAGTCGACGATGCGGCCGAGATCGTCGAAGGGCAGATCGAAGCCCAGCACGATCTTCTCGGAACTCATCCACTGCAGCGCCGTGCCGATGGTGTGATAGCCGCGGTAAGGGGCACGCTGGAACCAGCCGATGATGCCGGAGAGGCTCAGGTACAGGTTCTTGTGCTTGCCGCACAGGCCGATCAATTCCTCGGAATGCGGCCAGCCGGCATGGTAGGCGATGATCTTGAGGTCGGGGAAGGCGAGCATCACGTCGTCGAGCTGCGACGGATGGCAATGGCTGCTCGGCTGCGGGCACACGTAGCTCATGCCGGTATGCACGGTCAGCGGCACGCCTAGCTCGACGGCCTTCTCGTAGAAGGGCCACAGGCGCTTGTCGTTGAGCGGGCCGTCGTCCTCGGGCGTGTAGAGTTTGCACAGCTTCGCGCCGCGCTCCTTCACGAGGTATTCCAGTTCCCAGTTGGCGTGCTTGATGCCGCGCTTGATGACCGGGCCGACGTTGGCCTCCAGGTACATGCGCTCCGGGTAGGGCTCGATCTGCTGCAGCATGAAGCCGTTGGTCGACATCGACACCACGCCGCCGGTGATGTCCATCATCGGCTCGCGCAGGCAGAACGCGACGTCGACGCTGGTCTTGTCCATGTACTTGATGAGCTCGCTCGCAATCGGATGCGGCCACTCGCTGTCGAGGTCGCGGCCGGCCCAGGCGCGCAGCACGCCATTGACGCTGTCGTGGAACTGCTGCATGCCGGGGTAGTAGCCGATCTCACTCATGGTCTGCAGGTTCATGAAGTGGAATTCGGTCATTGCGACGAAGTAATCCTTGCTCATGCTGCGGTCTCCTTCCCTTGGGTTCGTGGGGTTGCGGCGGCTCAGCGGCCGACGTATTCCGGCTTCGTTTTGGCGGCGAAGGCGCGCGGGCCCTCGCGCGCGTCCTCGGAGGCGAACACGCGCGCCGACATGGTCTTTTCGAGCACGAAGGCCGGCTCGTTGTCGAGCGCGCGCAGCGCGATCTCCTTCGCCGTGCGCACGGCCAGCGGGCCGTTCTCGCAGATGCGTTCGGCGTAGGCCAAGGCTTCGTCCATCAGGCGGTCGGCCGGCACGACCTTGTTGATGAGGCCGATGTCGTACGCGCGCTGTGCATCGATGGTGTTGCCGGTGAGGAGCATCTCCATCGCGATCGCCCACGGGATCTGCTGCGGCAGGCGCACGTGGGAGCCGCCCGCCGGGACGACCGCCCAGCGCACTTCGGCGAGGCCGAACTTGGCGTGCTCGGCGGCGATGCGGATGTCGGTGCCGAGCAGGAACTCCAGCCCGCCCGCGACGCAGACGCCGTTCACCGCGGTGATGATGGGTTTGTAGACGTTCTGGAACGGGCGCTTGGCCGGATCCTCGTAGCCCAGCGCGTCCCCCTCGTTGAGCGCCGGCAGCGCTACCTTCAGGTCGAGGCCGGTGCAGAAGGCGCGGTCGCCGGTCGCGGTGAAGATCGCGCAACGCAGTTCCGGGTCGTTGTTGTAGTCCTCGAAGGCGGCCTCAAGGCCGATCAGCATCTCCTTCGTCAGCGAGTTCATCGCCTCCGGCCGGTTCATCGTGATGATCGCGATACGGCCGCGTTTCTCGTAACTCAGACTGGCGGGCAGGTTCAGGCCCATGGTGGTGTCCCCTTTCGAATGGTTATCGCGCCGCGGCGGCGCGGCGGAAGATGGGCAGCGTCACGGCATCGCTGACCGGCTGGAAATCGACCTCGACGGGCATGCCGATGGCGAGCTCCCCGGGTACGCAATCGACCACCTGCGACAGCAGCCGCACGCCCTCCTCCATCTCGACGACGACCGGCGCATAGGGCGTGGCCGCGGCGAAGGCCGGGTGCAGCGCGCGCACGACCTCGGTCCACGTGAAGACCGTGCCCCGCCCGCTGGAACGCGCCCATTCCCACTCCATCGAACTGCAGTGCGCACAGATCTCGCGCGGAACGTGCCGGTAACGGCCGCAGCCGGTGCAGCGCTGGAAGCGCAGCTCGCGGTCGCGGCACCAGGCGTAGAACTCGCCGTACAGGCCGGTCAGCGCGGGAAGCGGTTTGTCACAGGGCAGTGCGTTTTCGCTCATGACGCTTCTCCAATTCGTGTTCAGCGACGCAGGACGGCGATGCTGCCGTCGCCGAAGTCGCCCCAGCCGGTGACGACACCGATCTCGGCGTCCGGCACCTGCCGCGCGCCGGCCTCGCCGCGCAACTGGCGCACGGCCTCGACGACGTGCGCGATGCCCAGCACGTGCGCCTGCGAGAGCAGTCCGCCGTGCGTGTTCACGGGCAGGCGTCCGCCCAGTTCGATCCCCCCGTGCTCGACGAAGGCGCCGCCTTCGCCGCGCTTGCAGAAACCGGCTTCCTCCAGCTGCTGGATGACCTCGAAGGTGAAGCAGTCGTAGATCTGCGCGAAATCGGCGTCGGCCGGTGTCACGCCGGCCATGCGGAAGGCTTCCGGCGCCGCGTTCGTGAGGCCGGTGCGGTGAAAGTCCGCACGGTTGGTGATCTCGTCGGCCGGATAGGGCTGGCCCGCCGCCGCGCCCATGATGTAGACGGGCTTCTGGCGCAGGTCGCGGGCGCGCTCGACGGTGGTGACGATGAAGGCCGCGGCGCCGTCGGTCTCCACGCAGCAATCGAGCAGGCGGTAGGGCGAGGCGATCGTCGGCGAGGCGAGGTAGTCGGCCATCGTCAGCGGCTTGCCGTGCATCAGCGCGGCCGGGTTGAGCTGCGCGTGCTTGCGCATCGCCAGCGCCACCGCGCCGAGCTGTTCCTCGGTGGTGCCGTATTCGTGCATGTGGCGGCGCGCCATCAGCGCGTACCACTGCGGCGGCGCGGTGAGGCCGAAGGGCATGTAGAAGTCCCGCGCGATCTCGCCCCCGGGGATGGAGTTCACGTCGTTGGCGGCGGTCTCGCGCACGCGCGCACCGGAATAGCCGTTCCAGCCGCCCGGCACCATCATGTAGTCTGCCGCGCCGCTGCTCACCGCCATTGCCGCCATCCGCAGCGAACCCACCGGCGCCGCTCCCCCCATGTGCAGGGTCGCCGCGAAGCGCAGGTTCTCGCAGCCCAGGCTCGCGGCAAACGCTTCGGCCTTGCCGACGTTCGGGAAGGGCAGAATGCCGTCGATCTGCGCCGCCTTGAGCCCGGCATCCTCAAGCGCCGCGACCGCCGCCTTGAGCTGGATGCCCATCTCCGAGAGCCCCGAGCCGGGCTTGCGGCAGAAGGGCGTTTCGCCGATGCCTACGATGCAGGCCTTGTCCTTGAACATCGTCGCGCCTCCCCTACTCGGACGCCGGCGCCTGCTGCGCCTCGTAGTCCGCCATCAAGCCGCGCCGCGCTTCGGCCTCGCGCTCGCGGATGTCCCAGAAGCGCGCCTTGCGCTTGGCGAGGAAGGCCGCTCCGCCCTCCTTGCCTTCGGGCATGTCGAACCAGTCGGGATACATCGCGGCGGAGGTCACGCAGGACTCCTTGTAGCCGTCCATTTCCTGGTCGAACGCGGCCTTCAGCACCTCCAGGCAGCCCGGACTCACGGCGAGCATCTCCTCGCACCAGCGATCGACTTCCGCCTCCAGCTCGGCCAGCGGCACGACGGTGTTGATCAGGCCCATCTGCAGCGCTTCGGGCGCCTTGTACTTGCGGCACAGCATCCACATCTCGCGCGCCTTCTTCGCGCCGACGACCTTGGTCAGATAGGGCACGAAGAAGCCGTCCGCCGGCGAGGACACGCGCGGACCGGCCTGGCCGAAGATCGCGTTGTCTGCCGCGATCGTGAAGTCGCAGCAGTAGGCCATGTGGTTGTGGCCGGCGATGCAATAGCCCTGCACCTGGGCGATGATGGGCTTGCGCGACAGGCGCATCAGGCGGTTGTGCGGGTAGCGGTTGTAGAAGGCCTCGCGCAGCCCCCAGCGCTCCCACTCCACGTCGCCGCCGGCGCCGAAATGCTTGCCCTTGCCGGCAATCACGATGACGCCGATCGCGGGGTCGTGGTTCGCGTCGTAGAAGGCGCGGAACATCTCGTCGACGGTCGCGAGCGTCAGCGTGTTCATCTTGTCGGGCTTGTTCAGCGTGATGCGCGCGACCCCGCCGCCCAGTTCGCGATGCGTCTTCTTCTCGTAGAGGATCTCGACGAAGTCGTCGAGGCCTTCCCCGGCAACCGGACGCCATTCGCCCCATGCGGATGCGGGCACGTTTTCGTTCATCATCAATTCGTCTCCGGATGGCTCAGGGAATGGCGCGCTGCGCCTTCAGGGTTTCGATTTCGTCCCACTCGTAGCCCAGCAGGTCCATGAGCAGCAGTTCGGTGTCCTGCCCCAGTTGCGGGCCGAGACAGTGGATCTCGCCCGGGGTTTTCGACAGCGTCACCGGCAGGCCGCGCACGTCGACCTCGCGCTGCACTTCCTCGCAGTACGCCTTCATGAAGTAGTCGTTGCGCCAGGCCTGTTCGTCGCGCACGACGTCGGCGAGGTTGTTCACCGGGCTCGCGACCACGCCTTCGGCGACGCAGCCGCGCATCAGCGCGTCGTGGTCGCGCTTGAGGGTGACGGCCTCGATCGCGTCGATCAGCGCCTCGTTGTGCTGCGCGCGCAACGCGGCGGTCGCGAAACGCCCGTCCGCATGCAGCGACGGCGCATCGAGCGCCCGGCAGAGCGCCACGAAGCGCGCGTCCTCGTTGGGTTCGCACAGATAGACCCACTTGCCGGCGGTCGGGTACAGGTTCCAGAGCGGGTTCTCGACCTGCTTGCGCGAGTGCTGCAGCGCGGCGTCGGTGTTGCCGGCGAGGAAGGACTGCAGCCAGGGCGCGGCGAGGAAGAGTTGCGCGCCGTAGAGCGACGCATCGAGGTACTGGCCACGCCCGGTGCGCCGACGCTGGTACAGCGCCAGCGCGATGCCGAGCGCGGACATGATGCCGCCGTAGGCGTCGCCCGAGCCCATGCCGAGGTACACCGGCGGTTCGCCCGGTTCGCCGAGTCGGGCCATCGCGCCGGTGAGCGCCTGCACCGTCATGTCGAACGAGGGCTTCGACGCCCCGCCGAAGCGCCCGTAGCCGGTATTGGTCGCGTAAACGAGCTTCGGATTGATCGCCGCTAGCTTGTCGTACGACAGCCCCCACGCCTCCAACATCTCCGGCGCGAGGTTGGACAGGAACACGTCCGACTTCTCCACCAGCCGGTACAGGATGCCGCGCCCGGCCTCGGTCTTGAGGTCGATCGCCATGCTCCTCTTATTGCGGTTGATGACGAGGAAGTACTGGTTCCAGTCGCCCACCGGCAGGGACTTGATGGAGCGCACGCCGCGCCCCTGGTCGCCGCCCTGCGGGCGCTCCACCTTGATGACCTCCGCGCCGAAATCGGCCAGGTACTGGGCCGACACCGGGCCCTGGAACCACACGGTGAGGTCGATGACGCGGATTCCTTCGAGTGCTTTCGCCACGGGCGTTCTCCGTTCGCGCTGGGTTTTCGGGTCAGGCCACCACGCCGGCGGCGCGGAGTGCGTGGATGCGGTCTTCGGGATAGGCCAGCAGCTCATGCAGGATCTGCGCGGTGTGCTGGCCGACGCAGGGGGCGAGCCGTTCGAGGCGCGCCGGGCTGTCGCTCAGGAAGATCGGGAAGCCGAGGCTTTTCACCGCGCCGAAGCTCGGGTGGTCGAGTTCGAGGATGTAGCGGTTGGCGAGCACCTGCGGATCGTTGGCCGGGTAGTCGAAGCGCTCGATCACGTCGGCGGACATCTGCTCTTCCTGGAACACCTGGCGCCAGTGGCTGCCGGGCTGACGCCGGAAGGCCACTTCCAGTTCGCGGATGAGTTCAAGGCGGTTCGTCTCGGTGCGCTTGTCGTGCGTGTCGAAACGCGGATCGTCGGCGGCGATGCCGACCACCGCGGAAAAGACCGGCCACCAGCGGTCGGTATCGGGCATCGTCAGCGTCACCCAGCGGCCGTCCGCGCTCGGATAGAGCGAACCGGACATCGGGTTCGACACGTCGAGGCGCGAGATCGGGGTGATGAAACGCTCGCCCTCGCCGATCGCGAGGAAGGCCTGGATGTCGAGCGCCGCGCCGTACATGTTGGCGCCGAAGAGCGAGACGTCGACCGCCTGCCCCTCGCCCGTCGCCTGTCGATGCAGCAGCGCCGTGACCACGCCGAAGGCGAGCATCACCGTCGCGTGCATGGCGCCAGCGCCGGTGTAGATCGGCGGCTGACCCGGCTGCGGGAGGATGGGCATCATGCCGGTGCGCGCCGCGGCGAGTTCGTCGATGGGCGGCAGGTCGGCATCCGGCCCCTGCGGGCCGAAGCCGGAGATGCGCCCGAAGACGATGTCGGGGCGCAGCGCCGCCGCGGCGTCGTAGTCGATGCCGAGCGCCGCGAGTTCGTCGCGCTGCCAGTCGGTAACGATGACGTCGGCCTTCGCGACGAGCTGGCGCAGCAGCTCCGCACCGCCCGCGCTCGCCGGATCGAGCGCGAGGCTCTCCTTGTTGCGGTGGATCAGGTCGGCCTCGTGGTTCCAGCGTCCGCCGCTCGATTCCCGCGCGGGCGGCAGGTCAAGGCGGATCACCCGCGCGCCGAAGTCGGCCAGGAAGGCGGCCGACAGCGAGGCGCAGAACTGCCGGGTCAGGTCGAGTACGATCACATCGTCGAGAGCGCGGCTCATCGGAAATCCTCGTGACGAATTCGGGAGTCGGAGGCGAACTTCACCTCCATGCCGAATCGAGTTTAGCGAGCGGACTTTCCGCGTCAGGGACGGCAGCGAGTCATTTGCGGCCGATGGCGGATCAATTGCGGACGGTACGGAAACGGCGACGATCCGGCACGCAAAAGGGGCCTTCCGGCCCCTTCTGCTCTCACCCACGGTCGCGTCTTCCACTCTGGCATGCCTGCCTCAGGGCACCGACCCTGCCATCGCAGGCGTGTTGTCCGGCGACCCTGTGACGAGCCCTTTCACGCGCCGGATCGCGAGCATCGCCGTACAGGTCGTCAGGCACACGAAGAGCAGCGCGTGACGTAGCGAATCCTCGCCGAACCACGGCTGCAGGCCGTCGCTGAACGCGCCGATTAGCAGCGGCCCGACGCCGACACCCAACAGCGTAGTGAGGATGGTCAGGCAGGCCAGCGCGACCGCACGCTGGCCGGGCGCGACGAGATGGGTGATGTAGCTGTAGGAAGGCGCGACCCACCACACCGAAAAGAAGCCGTTGAGCCCGCACCACAGCATCGCCGTCGGCACCGCGACCGACCCGGCCTGCAGCAACGTCGCACGCGGCCACAGCAGATACGCCGCCAGCGAAACCACCGCGATGCTGTGCCCGAAGAGCGGGATCCGCAGGTGCCAGCGCGGGCTGCGATGCGTCAGGCGGTCCGTGAGCCAGCCGCTGAAGAGCATGCCGACGCCGGCCGAAGTGCCGCCGATCAGACCCGCGAGCAGACCGGCGTGCTGCAGCGGCAGGTCGTGCGAACGCACCAGGAAGGTCGGATTCCACATGCCGTAGGCGTTGGCGCCGAGCGTCGTCACGGCGCTGGCGAGGACCAGATAGCGATAGGGCCGGCAGGCCCACAGCTTGCGCAGCGTCGCCCACATGCCCGCGGCGGCGGCGCCCTCGGGGGCATGTCGGCCATCCCAGACGCCACGGCGCGGCTCGCGCACCGCGAACGCGAGCAAGGCGGCGACCGGCAGCACCGGCAAGGCGACGATGACGAAGGTGTTGCGCCAGCCCCAGGTGCCGACCAGCCACGCGCCCACGCTCAAGGCGAGGATCGCGGCGAAGGTTGGCGCCGCGGTGAAGCAGCTGATCGCAAACGAGCGGCGCTGCGGCGGATAGAGATCGGCGATGATGGACAGCGAAGCCGGCGTCGCCGGCGCCTCGGCCACCGCGACCGCCATGCGCGCGAGAACCAGCAGCCCGAACCCGGTCGCGAGCCCGCACAGCGCCGTCGCGGCGCACCACAGCAGGCCGGACAGGGCGAGCAGGCGCACGCGTGAGACGCGATCCGCGATGCGCCCCGCCGGCAGGCCCAGCAGCGCATACACGCCCGCGAACGCGAGCCCGGAGATGAGCCCCATCGCCGTGTCGCTCGCGCCGAACTCGCGCTTGATCGGCTCGATCATCACCGCCATGATCTGCCGCCCGACGAAGTTGTCCGCGTACATCAGCGCGAGCAGCAGGAGCAGCGCGTGGCTGCGCCAGCCGGGTGTCGTGGGGCTTGATGCGGACATTGGGGCTCCTATCTATCGGTCAGTGCGGGAATGCGCTCGGGGCTCGCATTCCTCCCCCTTCAAGGGGGAGGCCAGGAGGGGGATGGGTTTCCGTCGTGCCAGCCAAACCACTGTCTCTTATACCACATCT
>NZ_WTVK01000047.1 GCF_012910805.1 Aromatoleum evansii | reverse complement strand
AAACCGCCCATGCTCATCATCGGTGCCATGATGCGAAAGCTCGTTCATGTCGCCTTCGGCGTGCTCAAATCGGGAAAGGCTTTCGATCCCGCTATACATGGCGCTTGACCCGGATAACAGTATCTACGAAACCGATCCATCACGACACGCTCCACAGCTCATGCGGTGCCCATCACTTTGCTGCGGTGCCCCCAACCCCAACGAAACGGTTCCCGATCATGTTCCTGGTATGTGGCGAAGCCCTGTTCGATGTCTTCATCGGTAGCGAGACCGACAATGCCCTGCATCTCGACGCGCGCCCCGGCGGCTCACCCTTCAATGTCGCCATCGGGCTGGCGCGGCTCGGCCAGCCGGTGGCCTTCCTCTGCGGACTCGCGAAGGACATGCTCGGCGACCGCCTCGCGCGGGTACTGGCGCGCGAAGGAGTGGACACCCGCCCCTGCCCGCGTTTCGACGCGCCGACCACACTCGGCATGATCGAGCTCGACGCGGCGGGCGTGCCGCGCTATGCGTTCTACGGCAACGGCGCGGCCGACCGCCTGCTCTCGGCGGCCCAGCTTCCCGAGTTCGGTCCCGAACTGCAGGCCATCCATCTCGGCTCGTACGCCACAGTGGTCGAACCGGTCGCCAGCGCACTCGAAACGCTGGTGCGCCGCGAGCGCGACCGACGCCTGATCGCCTACGACCCCAACGTGCGCCTCAACGTCGAACCCTCGATCGACCGCTGGCGCGAGCGCGCCGACACCCTGGCGGGCCTCGCGCATCTGGTGAAGATCAGCGACGAGGACGTGCGTCTGCTCTACGGCGAGACGGACGAGGCGGCGCTCGCGCGGCGCTGGCTCGCAGCCGGCGCGAGGCTCGTCGTCGTCACGCGCGGCGCGGACGGCGCGAGCGCCTGGAACTCGAACGGGCGCACCGATGTGCCCGCCCCGCGCGTGACGACCGTCGACACGGTGGGCGCCGGCGACACTTTCCAGTCGTCGATGCTGGCCTACCTCGCCGAAGCCGGCCGCCTGAGCCCGGACGCGCTCTCGGCAATGGACGCTGACGAGCTCGCCCGCATCCTCGCCTTCGCCGCCCGCGCCGCCGCGATCACCTGCTCGCGCCGCGGCGCGGACATGCCGCGGCGGGGGGAACTCGGCGCATAGGCCATCGCGCACACCCGCCACGGCGACGGATCAACGCTCCTGCTCGATCAGGTCCCGCACGACGAACTTCCCGCCCGAGATCACGAGCCCGGGGTATTCGAGCACTTTGAGCCGGTGCAGCGGGTTGCCCCGGACCGCGATCATGTCGGCCGGGGCGCCCGGCGCCAGCTGGCCCAGTGGCGCGAGCCCGGCCTGTTCGCCGGCCAGGGCCGTGGCGGCGGAGAGGACCTTCTCGGCCGACAGTTGTCCGTGGCCGACGTGCATCATCAGTTCGAGCTCGCGGGAATCGATTCCCCACGGCAGCTCCGTATGCGCCATGTCCGTGCCATAGAGCAGCGTTCCACCCTTCTCGACGAAGCGCTGCGCGTTGGCGAAGGCGCCGCCGCAGTGCGACAGGGTGTCCAGCGTGCCGACGATCCGCACGCGCGCCTCGACGGCCCGGGCGATCAACGCTTCCGGTAGCGCATCGCACGGCATGTGCGCCCATTCATCCACGCCGGCATCGAGCGCGAGTCGGGCACCTGCCACCCCGCTGAGATGCGCCGAGACGATGCGGCCGCGGCCATGCGCCTGTGCGACGACGGTTTTCACGACCTCTGCACTCGGCAAGGGCCAGGGCGGCAGCGTGCCTGCTTCATGCATGCTCCACGGTGCTCCGGCCGAGCCGCCCGGTTCCAGGGCGATCTTTATCACCGACGCCCCCGCTTCGACGATGTGATCGACGACCCGCCGCGCCTGCGCCGCATCCGCGACCTCCACGGCAAGTGCCGCGGCACCGTGACCATGCCCAGCCCCGCTCTTGCCCTGACCGAACACGGGGATCGGGTAACCGCCGGGCGCGGTAATGATCGGCCCCGCGCTCAGGTGCCGGAGGCTGCCATCTCCGCCGCTGACGGGCTTCGGCGGACCGCCCAGATCCCGGACGGAGGTGATTCCATGCCGCAGCACCGTCGAAAAGGACACGTCCTGGGCGGCGAGGTGTCCGTGAAGGTCGATGAAACCGGGAAGGAGCGTCGCACCGGGCAAGGGCACCCGTCCTTCGGCGGGCAGCGCATCGACCGGGCCGACGGCAACAATCCGGCCGCCGCTCACGGCGACGCCGTGGCCCTCGCGCATGTTCCGCCCATCGAAGAGGCGATCGGGAATCAGGACGTAGGAATCGGCGACCCGGTCGGCCGCTCTGCCCGCCTCCCGGGCGAGTCGCGGATCGGGAGCCTTACTGACGCAGGCCGCGAGCGCCACCGAGGCGGCCACCAGCGTCGGCCACAGCATGCACCTGAAGTACGACGAACGGAACACGATCCGACTCCCATGCCGAAACATTGAAGCCGGAATGAGGAAGATGCGCAGCATCTGAGCCTCCTTTGCGTTCCCGATGGGGAAACGCGCGAGCCCGCCTCCGACAACGGGAAACTGCGACCGGGCCGATCTACACCTTGGGTGATTTTCCCCAAAAATCCCCCGGTGTGTTCAACATAGGCGATCTCCAAGCGCAATCAAGCGAAACTGCGCATGCGAGTCGGCTATGCACCGGACCCACCGCAGGGGCGAACGCCGCCACGCCACCGGCTACCGCCAGATGAAGCGCCACGGCATGATCCCGCCCAATCAGGCGTGAGTGTGCCGGGGCGCATCGGTCCCGGCGCGCGCCCAGGCTTCGCGAGGCTGTGGAACCTCAGCCTGCGGCGCGTACCGCCGCGATCAGCCCTTCCGTCGACGCATCGTGCTCGCTGCGCGCCCCGCCGGCTAGTTCGCCCGCGATGCGCGTCGCGATCTGTTTGCCCAGCTCCACGCCCCACTGGTCGAAGGCGTTGACGCCCCAGATCACGCTCTGCACGAACACCTTGTGTTCGTAGAGGGCGATCAGCGCGCCGAGCGCCCGCGGCGAGAGATCGGGCAGAAGCAGCGTGTTGCTCGGGCGGTTGCCGGGGAAGACGCGGTGCGGCACCTGTGCTTCCAGCGCGTCGCCCGACAGGCCGCCGGCGGAAAGTTCGGTGCTCACCTCGTCGGCCGTCTTGCCGACCATCAGGGCCTTGCTCTGCGCGATGCAGTTCGCCAGCAGCAGGCGATGGTGTTCGGCCAGAGCGTGGCTCGCCTTCAGTGGCGCGATGAAGTCGACCGGGATCAGGTCCGTGCCCTGGTGCAGGAGCTGGAAGAAGGCGTGCTGGCCGTTGGTGCCGGGCTCGCCCCAGATCACCGGGCAGGTCGCGGTCTCGACAGGCTTGCCGTCGCGCGTGACCGACTTGCCGTTGCTTTCCATCTCGAGCTGCTGCAGGTAGGCCGGCACCCGGCCAAGTGCCTGAGCATAGGGCGCGATCGAGATGCTCGCCGCGCCGAAGAAGGCGCGGTACCACACGCCCAGCAGGCCCAGCACGACCGGCATGTTGGCTTCGAGCGGCGCCTCGGCGAAGTGGTGATCCATCGCGTGCGCGCCTTCCAGCAACTGCTCGAAGTTGTCGCGGCCGACGTAGAGCGCGATCGGCAGGCCCACGGCCGACCACATCGAGTAGCGACCGCCGACCCAGTCCCAGAAGCCGAACATGTTGGCGGTGTCGATGCCGAAGGCGGCGACGCGCTCGGCGTTGGTGGACACGGCGACGAAGTGCTTCGCGACGTCAGCCTCGCTGCCGCCGTTGGCGAGGAACCACGCACGCGCGCTGGCGGCGTTGGTCATCGTCTCGATGGTCGTGAAGGTTTTCGAGGCGATGATGAAGAGGGTGCGCGCGGGCTTGACCTTCGCGAGCACGCCGGCGAGGTGATCGCCGTCGATGTTGGACACGAAGTGCATCGTCAGGCGTTCGTGGCCGCAGGCGGCCAGCGCCTGACAGGCCATCGCGGGGCCTAGGTCGGAGCCGCCGATGCCGATGTTGACGATGTCGGTGATCGTTTCGCGCGTGAAACCGCGCCAGCGGCCTTCGCGCACGCGCTCGGCGAAGTCGCCCATACGTGCGAGGACCTCACGCACTGCAGGCATCACGTCGCGGCCGTCGACTTCGACCGGCGCGTCGCCGCGGTTGCGCAGCGCGACGTGCAGCACGGCGCGGTCTTCGGTGGTGTTGATGCGCTTGCCGGAGAACATCGCGGCGCGCGCCGCTTCGAGGCCGCGGTCGCGCGCGAGCGCGGTGAGCAGTTCCAGCGTCCGCGGCACGATGCGGTTCTTCGAGTAGTCGAGGAAGAGGTCCGCAGCACGCAGCGAGAAGCGCTCGAAGCGGCCTGCGTCGGCGGCGAAGAGATCGCGCAGATGCCGCTCGCCGAGTTCGTCGCGATGCGCGGCAAGCGCGCGCCAGGAGGGGGAGTTCGTCAGGGAATTCATGGTCACGCTTCGAATCCGCGGATGCGCTTGTCGCGCAGGGTCTGCTTGGTGCGCTCGAGGCGCTTGATGAGTTCGGGGCCGCTCGCGAGCGCGACGCTCACCGACAGCACGTCGATGATCGCCAGATGCGCAATGCGCGAGGTCATCGGGGCATAGACGTCGGGATCTTCCGGCACGTCGGCGGCGAGCAGCACGCTCGCGGTGCGGGCGAGCGGCGAGCCGCTGGCGGTGATCGCGATCACTTCGGCGCCGGCCTCGCGTGCCAGTTCGCAGGCGCGGATGATCTCGGGCGTCCGTCCGCTCGCGGAGATCGCGACGACGACGTCGCCCTCCTCCAGCAAGGTCGCGGCCATGCCCTGGGTGTGCGGATCGCTGTAGGCGACCGACGGGATGCCGAAACGGAAGAATTTGTGTTGCGCATCGGAGGCGACGATACCGGAATTGCCGATGCCGTAGAACTCCATGCGCCCGGCGCGCGTGACGAGCTCCACCGCGCGTTCGAGGCGCCCGGCGTCGAGCTGGTTGCGCACGCTCATCAACGCGCCGATGGTGCGATTGAAGACCTTGGGCGCGACTTCGTCGAGCGAGTCGTCGGGGCCGACGTCGCGATGCACGTAGGGCACGCCGCTCGCGAGGCTCTGCGCGAGGCGCAGCTTGAATTCCTTGAAGCCGGTGAAGCCGAGCGCATTGACGAAGCGCGCCACGGTCGGCTGGCTGACGCCCACACGGTAGGCGACCTCGGCGATCGAGATGTTGAGCACCTCGTTCGGATGGTCGAGCACGAATGTAGCGACGGCTCGTTCGGACTTGCGCAGCTCGTCGAAGGACGCCTCGATGCGGGCGAGCAGCGGACTCGCCTGGCGGGCGCCCGTCTCGGCAGGGGCTTCGCCGGGCGATTGGATGATCGGTTGGTTTTCCATTTCAGTAGCCTGGTTCCAGTGTTGCGCGGCTTCGTGTGCCGCTGCCTCGGATCGGAAGACTAGCCCATCCGCATGTCACGTGGAGGAGCAGAAGAATACATGCATCGGGGTACGCCGTTGTCGCAGAAGTGTGGCGATCGGAAAACTTTCGTTTCCGGCGGCCGCAGCCTCGATCACTTTGCGCTTCACCGCGCCGGCGATCGGCAGCAGGATCCGGCGTGCATCGAGCAGCGCGGAGAGTCCCAGCGTCATGCGCGCGTGCGGCGCGGCGGGCGGAACGGTCGCCGCGAGCGCGGGACCGCCCTCCGACAGCAGCTCGCCCAGCCGCGGGATGCCGGGGAAGATCGACGCGAAATGCCCGTCGTCCCCCATGCCCAGCACGACGACATCGAAGGGGCGTCGAATCTCGTCGAGCCGGGCCGCGCATGCGGCCAGCCCGTCGCCGGGCGAGTTCTCGCCGCCATACAGCGGCACGAAGCGCGCCTCGGCGGCCGGCCCCTGCAGCAGGTTCGCGATCACGAGGCCGGCGTTGCTGTCGGGATGGTCGGCCGGCACCCAGCGCTCGTCGGCGAGCGTGACGGTGACGCGCGACCAGTCGAGCTTGCGCTGCCCCAACGCACGCAGGAAGGGAATCGGGCTGCGGCCACCGGAGACGACGAGGCTCGCGCGCCCCCGCTGGCCGATGGCGTGGCGCAGCATCGCGGCGACGCGGTCGGCGAGCGCCGCGGACATCGTCGCCGTGTCGGGAAAAAGGTCCTGCGCGACGTGGCGCGGGAGATCGAGGGCGTAGTCCAGTTCCATTGCGACTTCCATGCTCAGGAGTCCTGCAGCCAGGCGAGACCGTCGCGCCCGACCAGCGCGCTCGACGCAGCCGGGCCCCAGGTACCCGCGGTGTAGGGGCGCGGCGGCGTCGTGTCCTGCTCCCAGCCTTCGAGGATGGGCTCGATCCAGCGCCACGCGGCGTCGAGTTCGTCGCGACGCATGAAGAGCGTGAGCTTGCCGCGGATCACGTCCATCAGCAGGCGCTCGTAGGCGTCCCACTGGCGGCCGTGGTAGGTCTCGGCGAAGTCGAGGTTGAGCGCGACCGGGCGCAGGCGCATCTCGTCGCCGGGCACCTTGGCCATCAGGTGCAGCTCCAGGCCCTCGTCGGGCTGCAGGCGGATCACCAGGCGGTTCGGTGCGCGCTCGCCGGAGAGCGAGGGGAACAGCGCGTGCGGCACGTCACGGAAGTTCACCACGATCTCGGCGAGGCGCTCCTGCATGCGCTTGCCGGTGCGCAGGTAGAAGGGCACGCCGGCCCAGCGCCAGTTGTTGAGCTCGGCCTTCAGCGCGACGAAGGTCTCGGTGCGGCTGCCGGCGGGGATGCCCGGCTCCTCGAGGTAGGCTGGCACCGGACGGCCCTCGACCGCGCCGGCGCGGTACTGCCCGCGCACGGTGCGGGTGGCGACGTCCTCGGGCGTCATCGGGCGCAGCGCGCGCAGCACCTTGAGCTTCTCGTCGCGCATCGCGTCGGGGTCGATGCTCGCGGGCGGTTCCATCGCGACGATGCACAGGAGCTGCAGGAGGTGGTTCTGCACCATGTCGCGCAGCGCGCCGGTGTTGTCGTAGAACTCGCCGCGCCCTTCGACGCCGACGGTCTCGGCCAGCGTGATCTGCACGTCGCGCACGCAGCCGCGGCTCCACAGCGGTTCGAACAGCGTATTGCCGAAGCGCAGCGCAATCAGGTTCTGCACCGTCTCCTTGCCCAGATAGTGGTCGATCCGATAGATCTGCTCTTCCCTGAAGATCGCACCGACCTGTTCGTTGATTTGCCGTGCGGAGGCGAGATCACGGCCGAGCGGCTTTTCGAGCACGACGCGGCTGTCGGGCGTGACGAGACCGGCGCCGCCGAGGTTTTCGCAGATCGACGCGAACAGGCTGGGGGCGGTCGCAAGATAGAACACGCGCACGCGCGCGGGATTCTCGGCGAGCGTGGCGCCCAGGCGCTCGAAGTCGCCCGCCTCGCGGGCATCGACTCGCACGTAATCGAGCGTGGCTGCGAAGGCCGCCCACGCGCTGTCGTCGAAATCGCGCGCGGCGACGAACTTGCGCGCCGCGGCTTCCACCTTCGCGACATATGCCTCGCGCGAGAGCTCCTCGCGCCCGACGCCGACGATGCGCCAGCGCGCGGTGTCGCCGCCGGCGACGCTATCGCGGTGACGGTAATACAGCGCCGGGAGCAGCTTGCGCATCGCGAGATCGCCGCTGCCTCCGAACAGGATCAGGTCGAACGCTTCAAGAGGGATCAATTTTTTGCCTCGTCCATGTGTTCTTGTGGGGCCGTCGCCTTTCCGGGACTGCGGGAACGCGTCGGTAGTAAATCTACAGACCATTAAAGTCGGAAAAATGTAGCAAGTCAACACAAAATATCTCAACCCGACTTCGCTCCCGTACGGGGCGCAGCTCCGCACCCTTCAAGGCATTTGCCCATTAAAACTCAGTTCAAAGCGCTTCTGATTTCTGGCGAAATCGATCAGCCGGACTACAAGTTTTCACTTTTTCCACAAAAATGGGCTTGCATTTCTACATGTAGCAAATCTACACTTGTGTCAAAGCAAGTCGCCAGAACCCTCGCTGAGAGACAAGAAGGCGACGCCACGACACAAAGGAGACAGCATGTCCCTCAACCCCATCCTCGCCCGCGTCACCGACCGCATCCGCGCCCGCAGCGCCGCCTCGCGCGCCGCCTACCTGACGCGCGTCGACGCCGCCGCACGCGCCGCCGGCACCGCGCGCACCCATGTTTCCTGCGCCAACCAGGCGCACGCCTACGCGGCCTTCGAGCCGAACGACAAGCTGGTGCTGCGCCAGGCGCGCCTGCCCAACCTCGGGATCGTGTCCGCCTATAACGACATGCTCTCGGCGCACCAGCCCTTCGAGCGCATGCCCGCGCTGATCAAGGAAGCGGCCCGCGGTGCCGGTGCGGTCGCCCAGTTCGCCGGCGGCGTGCCGGCGATGTGCGACGGCGTCACGCAGGGCGAGGCGGGCATGGAACTCTCCCTCTTCTCGCGCGACGTGATCGCGATGTCGACGGCCGTGGCGCTGTCACACAACGTCTTCGACGGCACGCTGTGCCTGGGCGTGTGCGACAAGATCGTGCCGGGCCTGCTGATCGGCGCGCTGCAGTTCGGCCACCTGCCGACGATCTTCGTGCCGGCCGGCCCGATGACGACCGGCATCGGCAACGACGACAAGGCGCGCGTGCGCCAGCAGTTCGCGCAGGGACTGGCGACGCGCGAGGAATTGCTCGCCTCCGAGATGGCCGCCTACCACGGCCCCGGCACCTGCACCTTCTACGGCACCGCCAACAGCAACCAGATGCTGATGGAAGTGATGGGCCTGCACCTGCCGGGCGCAGCCTTCGTGAATCCCGGCAACACCCTGCGCGACGGGCTGACCCGCGCCGCCGCCCAGCGCCTCGCGCGCATCACGCGCCTCGGCAACGAGTACATCCCGATCGCGAAGGTCGTCGACGAGCGCGCGATCGCCAACGCCATCGTGGGCCTGCTCGCGACCGGCGGTTCGACCAACCACACGATCCACCTCGTCGCGATCGCCGCCGCGGCGGGCATCCACATCGACTGGAACGACTTCGACGAACTCTCCGCCGCCGTGCCGCTGCTCACCCGCATCTACCCGAACGGCAGCGCCGACGTGAACCACTTCCACGCCGCGGGCGGCATGGGTTTCCTGATCCGCGAACTGCTCGGCGCGGGATTCCTGCACGGCGACGTGACGACGGTGATGGGCGAAGGCCTCGCGCGCTACGCGGAGGAGCCCTGGCTCGACGGCGAGACGGTCGCGTGGCGTGCCACGGTCGCCGAAAGCCTCGACACCGCCGTGCTGCGCCCGGCCGCCGACCCGTTCAGCGCCGACGGCGGCCTGAAGCTGCTGCAGGGCAACCTGGGACGGTCGGTGATCAAGGTCTCCGCCGTCAAACCCGAGCACCGCATCGTCGAGGCGCCCGCGATCGTGTTCGACAGCCAGGACGACGTGATGGCGGCCTTCAAGCGCGGCGAACTGACGCGCGACTTCATCGCCGTGGTGCGCTTCCAGGGCCCGCGCGCCAACGGCATGCCGGAACTGCACAAGCTCACGCCCGCGCTCGCGGTGCTGCAGGACCAGGGCTACCGCGTCGCGCTCGTCACCGACGGCCGCATGTCGGGCGCCTCCGGCAAGGTGCCGGCGGCGATCCACGTGACCCCGGAATGCCTCTCCGGCGGACCGCTCGCCAAGGTGCGCAGCGGCGACCTGATCCGCCTCGACGCCGAGGCCGGCACGCTCGAAGCGCTGGTCGATGCCGCCGAGTGGGCCGCACGCGAGCTCGCGACGGCGAACCTCGACGCGAACCAGCATGGCGTCGGCCGCGAACTCTTCTTCAACGCGCGCGCCAACGCCTGCGGCGCCGAACAGGGGGCCAGCACTTTCGGCTCCACCCTGCCCGGCCCGCTGCCGCTCGCCTGACCCCCGAATTCCGGAGAACTGATCCATGGACATCCATACCCTCCTCGCCGCCAGCCCCGTGATGCCGGTGATCGTGCTCGACAAGGTCGCCGACGCGGTGCCGCTCGCCCGCGCGCTGGTCGCCGGCGGCATCCGCGTGCTCGAAGTCACGCTGCGCACCGCCGCCGCGCTCGAAAGCGTGCGCGCGATCCGCACCGAAGTACCCGATGCGATCGTCGGTGTCGGCACCGTCGTCACGCCCACCGACCTCGCCGCCGCGGCCGAGGCCGGAGCGGTGTTCGCGGTGAGCCCCGGCGCATCGCCCGAACTGCTGCGCGCCGGGCGCGAATCGGCGATCCCGCTGCTGCCGGGCGTGATGACGCCCTCCGACGTGATCAACGCGCTCGCCGCCGGCTACACCGCGATGAAGCTCTTCCCCGCCGCGCAGGCGGGCGGCATCGGCATGCTGAAGGCGCTCGGCGGCCCCTTCCCGCAGGTTCGCTTCTGCCCGACCGGCGGCATCGACCTCGCGAGCGCGCCGAACTTCCTCGCGCTGCCCAACGTCGCCTGCGTCGGCGGCTCCTGGCTCACTCCGGTCGACCGCGTGCGCGCCGGCGACTGGGCCGCGATCACCGAACTCGCCCGCGCCGCCGCGGCACTGCGCCCGAGCGAGGCCGCGTGATGATCGTCGCGTCCGCGCCCGTCGCCCCCTCTGTCGCGAGCCGGAACAGGAACACCTTCCATATGCGCAAGGTGCTGCGCTCCGGCATGGAAGCGATCGAACTGCATGACGAGCGCAGCGGTGCCTTTGCGGTGTTCGCGCACCGCGGCGCAACGCTGCTCGACTGGCGCGTGCGCGACGGCAGCGAACTGGTGGCGCTGACCGACGGCTACCTTTCCGCCGAAGAGCTCGCCAGCCAGAACGGCGTGCGCAACGGCATCCTTGCCCCCTTCCCCAACCGCATCGCAGGCGGCCGCTACCGCTTCGAAGGACGCGATCACGATCTGCTGCCCGGCGTTCCCGCCGCCGACCGGCTGATCTACCACGGTTTCCTGCGCACGATGGACCTCAAGGTCGCGAACGTGCAGGAGACCTCCACCGGCGTCAGTGTGCTGTTCACGGGAGTGATCGCCGCCGATTCCTTCCCCGGCTATCCCTTCGCGCTGAAATTCAACGTGCGCGTGAGTTTCGCCGCACGCAGCATCGGGCTCACGGTGACGGCGACGAACATCGGCGAGCGTGCAGCGCCCTACGCCGCAGGCTGGCATCCGTATTTCCGCCTGGGCGACGCGCCGCTCGACAGCATGGAACTGACGATCCCCGCGACCCGCTGCATCGTCACCGACGCGAAGCTCCTGCCGCTCGACGACGAGGCCGCCTACGCGCCGGTCGGCGAGGCAGCCCTGCCGGACTTCCGTCAGCCGCGCCGCATCGGCGACGCGGTGATCGACGGCTGCTACGGCGGCGCCCGCCCAGAAGCCGACGGCCTGATCCGCAGTCACCTGCGCGACCCCGCGACCGGCCGGCAGCTGACGATCTGGCAGCGCGGCGGCCTGACGCACGTCTTCACCGGCGACACGCTCGCCCGCGACCCGCGCCGTTCGATCGCGATCGAGCCGGTCGAAGCCATGACCGACGTCTTCAACCGCCCGGAATGCGCGCGCGACATCCGCCTGCCCCCGGGCGCGACCTCCAGTTTCAGCTGCGGCGTCGAGTTCGACGTCAATGCCGCAGGCACTCCTCCCAACCCGTTTTCAGCGACCACCGCATGAGACCCCAGATGCCCGGCAAGAACACCAAGATCATCGCAACCGTCGGCCCCGCGAGCGCCGACGAGAACACCTTGCGCGCGCTTGCGGAATCGGGGGCGGACGTCTTCCGCCTGAACTTCAGCCACGGCACGCACGACGACCACCGCGCCGTGTACCAGCGCATCCGCGCCGTCGAGGAGCGCCTCGGCCGCCCGATCGGCGTGCTGATCGACTTGCAGGGGCCGAAGCTGCGCCTGGGCACCTTCGCCGAGGGCGGCGTCACGCTGTCGCGCGGCGACCGCATCCGCTTCGACCTCGACCCGACGCCGGGCAACGCCGAGCGCGTGTCCATCCCGCACCCGGAGATCATCGCGGCTGTCGGCCCCGGCCACGTGCTGCTGGTCGACGACGGCAAGATGCGCCTGCAGGTGGTCGCGAAGAGCGAGGGCGTGCTGGAAATGGAAGCGCAGACCGACGGGCGCCTCTCCGACCGCAAGGGAGTGAACGTCCCCGACGTCGCGCTGCCGCTCTCCGCGCTCACCGCCAAGGACCGCCGCGACCTCGCCTTCGGCCTGGAACTGGGCATCGACTGGGTCGCGCTGTCCTTCGTGCAGCGCGCCGAGGACATCGCCGAAGCGCGCGCGCTGATCGGTGACAAGGCCTTGCTGATGGCGAAGATCGAGAAACCTTCGGCGATGGTCGAACTCGAACAGATCATCGCGCTCGCCGACGGCATCATGGTCGCGCGCGGCGACCTCGGCGTGGAGCTGCCGCCCGAGGACGTGCCGGGCCTGCAGAAGCGCATCGTGCGACTGTGCCGCCGCGCGGGGAAGCCGGTCGTCGTCGCGACGCAGATGCTCGAATCGATGATCTCCGCGCCCGCCCCCACCCGCGCCGAAGCCTCCGACGTCGCGACCGCGGTGTTCGATGGCGCCGACGCGGTGATGCTCTCGGCCGAGACCGCTTCGGGCAAGTACCCCGCCGACGCGCTCGCGATGATGAGCCGCATCATCGCCCGCACCGAGGCCGATCCGCTGCAGCGCCAGCTGATGGAAGCGGTCGGCGCGGATCCGAAGGGCAACACCACCGACGCGATCGGCACCGCGATCCGCGCCGTCGCAGCGACCTTGCCGCTGTCGGCCACGGTCGCCTTCACGGCCTCCGGCTCGACCGCACTGCGCATCGCGCACCAGCGCCCGCGCTCGCCGATCCTGGGCCTCACGCCGTCGCAGTCGGTCGCGCGGCGGCTGTGCGTCGTGTGGGGCGTGCGCTCGCGCCGGTCGGTCGAAGCCTGCGCGGTCGAGGAGATCGTCAACGTCGCACTCGAACACTGCCGCGCCGAAGGCCTCACCGCACCGGGGCAAGCGGTCGTCGTCACCGCCGGCGTGCCCTTCGGCACCCCCGGCAGCACCAACCTGCTGCGCCTCGCGTGGCCGGAGGGGGATATCACGGCTGCCGACACCGAAGGCGAGATCCCATCACGTGGGAGCGGCTTCAGCCGCGAAGGGGCCGCCACCGGAGCGACGCCGTCGATTCGCGGCTGAAGCCGCTCCCACATCAAGTGCGCCCCACGAACAAACTATTCAAGAGAGAACGAGAGAGACAACCATGAACGCCACCACCATCCAGGCCCGCCTGCATTCCCTGTTCCCCACCGAGGCCGACATTCCGGCCGACTGCCGCGTGCTCGCGCCGCTGCACCAGCGCGCGATCCTGCTCAACGGCGAGATGCAGATCTGGAAGGGCGAGACGCGCCCGGTCTATTCCCCGGTCGCGATGCGCGCCGCCGACGGCAGCCTCACGCACGTCGAACTCGGCAGCTTCCCCGTCACCGGGACCGATGAGGCCGACGCCGCGATCGCCGCCGCCGCCAAGGCCTACGACAACGGCCGTGGCCAGTGGCCGACGATGTCGGTCGCCGACCGCATCGCCTGCGTGGAGAACTTCACCAACCAGATCGTCGCGCGCCGCCGCGAGATCGTGAACCTGATCATGTGGGAGATCGGCAAGAGCCTCGCCGACTCGGAGAAGGAATTCGACCGCACGATCGACTACATCAAGGCGACCATCGCCGAGCTGAAGAACCTCGACAACGCGAACTCGCGCTTCCAGATCGTCGACGGCACGATCGCGCAGATCCGCCGCTCGCCGCTCGGCATCGTGCTGTGCATGGGCCCGTACAACTACCCGATGAACGAGACCTTCTGCACCCTGATCCCGGCGCTGATCATGGGCAACGTCGTGCTGTTCAAGCCGCCGCGCTTCGGCGTGCTGCTCTACTACCCGATGCTGGAAGCCTTCCGCAGCGCCTTCCCGGCCGGCGCGATCAACATCGTGTACGGTCAGGGCAGCGTGGTCGTGCCGCACATCATGAGTTCCGGCAAGGTCAACGTGCTCGCGCTGATCGGCACCAGCAAGGTCGCCGACCAGCTGAAGAAGGCCCACCCGAAGACCAACCGCCTGCGCGCGGTGCTGGGGCTGGAGGCGAAGAACGCCGCGATCATCCTGCCGGACGCCGACATCGAGCTGACGGTCAAGGAATGCATCGCCGGTTCGCTGTCCTTCAACGGCCAGCGCTGCACCGCGATCAAGATGATCCTCGTGCACCAAGCCATCGCCGACCAGTTCCTGCGCCGCTTCTGCGAGGAGATCGGCAAGCTCAAGATCGGCATGCCGTGGGAAAAGGGCGTGACCATCACGCCGCTGCCGGAGATGGCCAAGGTCGGCTACATGAACGAGTGCATCGAGGATGCTGTCGCGAAGGGCGCGAAGGTGCTCAACGACAACGGCGGGGCCTCGGTCGAGACGATGTTCTACCCGGCCGTGGTGTTCCCGGTGAAGGAAGGCATGAAGCTCTACCGCGAGGAGCAGTTCGGCCCGGTGATCCCGGTCGCGCCCTTCGAGGACATCGAGACCGCGCTCGATTACGTGATCACGTCCGACCACGGCCAGCAGGTGTCGATCTTCGGCACCAACCCCGACCAGATCGCAAGCCTCGTCGATCCGCTGGTGAACCAGGTGTGCCGCGTGAACCTCAACGCCCAGTGCCAGAGGAGCCCCGACGTCTTCCCCTTCGCCGGCCGCAAGGACTCGGCCGAAGGCACGCTGTCGGTGCATGACGCGCTGCGCTCGTTCTCGATCCGCACCATGGTCGCCGCGAAGCA
Organism: Aromatoleum evansii; assembly: GCF_012910805.1. Lineage (GTDB taxonomy): Bacteria > Pseudomonadota > Gammaproteobacteria > Burkholderiales > Rhodocyclaceae > Aromatoleum > Aromatoleum evansii. Next base: position 27,833 of record NZ_WTVK01000047.1, on the reverse strand, counting down.
GACGGAAGCGTCGAAAAAGCTCCTCGACAGCATCGTGCTGGGGAACAAGTCGAACTTCGTGAATACGCGCTTCATCCTGTAAGCGAACCGCTCGCCGCGTTCACACCGCCGCTCCCTCCCCTTCAAGGGGAGGGTTGGGGTGGGGATGGGGGGACTCCGCAGCGTCTGCAAGAGCCCCATCCCCATCCTGTCCTTCCCCTTGAAGGGGAAGGAACCTTCTAAGCCTCCCCTTCAAGGGGAGGGAGCAGTCCGTGCCGACCGAGCCTCTTATGCGATTGACTGCTCCCTTACGAGACACACCGCAATGACCGCCATCACTTCGATCGAAGCCCTCGAAATCCTCGACTCCCGCGGCAACCCGACCCTGCAGGCCACGGTTCGCCTCACCTCCGGCCACGCCGGCACCGCCGCCGTGCCCTCCGGCGCCTCCACCGGCGCGCGCGAAGCGCTCGAACTGCGCGACGGCGACGCCGCCCGTTTCGGCGGCAAGGGCGTCACCAAGGCCCTCGCCAACGTCGAAGGCCCCATTGCCGCCGCCCTGAAGGGCCGCGACGCGCGCGACCAGGGCGCGATCGACGCGCTGCTGTGCGAACTCGACGGCAGCCCCGACAAGTCGCGCCTCGGCGCCAACGCGCTGCTCGCGGTGTCGCTCGCGACCGCCCATGCCGCCGCGAACGCGCAAGGAATCCCGCTCTACCGCCACCTCGGCGACGCCGCACGCGGCTTCACGCTGCCCGTGCCGCTGATGAACGTCATCAACGGCGGCGCGCACGCGAACAACAGCCTCGACATCCAGGAATGCATGATCGTGCCGCACGGTTTCGAGCGCTTCGGCGACGCACTGCGCGCCGGCGTCGGCGTGTTCCACGCGCTGAAGGGCCTCCTCGACAAGAAGGGTTACCCGACCTCGGTCGGTGACGAAGGCGGCTTCGCGCCAAACGTCAGCGGCACGCGCGAGGCGTTGGACCTGATCCTCGAAGCCATCGAGCGCGCCGGCTACAAGCCCGGCTCGCAGATCGCGCTCGCGCTCGACTGCGCCGCGTCCGAATTCCATAGCGAGGAGTCCTACCACCTCGAAGGCGAAGGCAAGCGCTTCTCCCGCGCCGAGTTCTGCGGCTACCTCGCGGACCTCGTCGGCGACTACCCGATCGTCAGCATCGAGGACGGCATGGCCGAGGACGACTGGGCCGGCTGGGGCGTGCTCACCGACCGCCTCGGCCGCCGCGTGCAGCTCGTCGGCGACGACCTCTTCGTCACCAACACCGAAATCCTCGCGAAAGGCATCGAGAAAGGCATCGCCAACGCCATCCTGATCAAGCCGAACCAGATCGGCACGCTGAGCGAAACGCTGGCGGCGATGGAAATGGCGCGCCGCGCCGGCTACGCGTCGATCGCGTCGCACCGCTCGGGCGAGACCAGCGACACGACGATCGCCGACCTCGCCGTCGCCACCGCCTGCGGCCAGATCAAGACCGGCTCGGCGAGCCGCTCCGACCGCGTCGAGAAGTACAACCGCCTGCTCGCGATCGAACGCGAGTTGGGTGCCGACGCGCGATTTGCCGGCTCGAAGGCGTTCCGAACTTGAGGTTCATGGCAGATTCACGAGCAGATGGAGACCGCACGGGCACTCCCTCCCCTTCAAGGGGAGGGTTGGGGTGGGGATGGGTTAAAGCAGCCCCGCCAGAAACCCATCCCCCTCCTGACCTCCCCCTTGAATGGGGAGGAACCGGACCCCAAGCCGAGCTCATCTCCTGCCCGAACGGTATTTGACTGCCGCGCCATCAACAAACGATTGCTCTCCAACCGGCACCGCATCACAACGCTCACTCCCTGGCGGTGGTGCCGGTCCTTTTTATTCCCCCTCGGCCGCGCCGCACGGCGGGCCGTTCGCTTTCCGGAGCCTTGCCGTGAACGCTGCCCTCCCCGCTGATCCGACCGCCGACAAGGACCAGGCCCTGCGCGAAGACATCCGCCTGCTGGGCCGCCTCCTCGGCGACACCGTGCGGGCCCGCGAAGGCGAAGCCGTATTCGAGCTCATCGAACGCATCCGCCGCGACTCGATCCGCTTCCGCCGCGACGCTGATCACGGCGCACGCGACGAGCTGGAGGCCGCGCTCGACCGCCTCTCGCGCGAGGACACCCTGCACGTCGTGCGCGCCTTCAGCTACTTCTCGCACCTCGCGAACCTCGCCGAGGACCAGCACCACATCCGCCGCTCGCGCGCGCACCTGATCGCGGGCTCCGCGCCGCGCGAAGGCAGCCTCGCGCTGGCGATGAACCGCGCCCTCGACGCCGGCCTCGACGCCACCGCCCTGTCCGACTTCTTCGCCAGCGCGCAGATCGTGCCGGTCCTCACCGCGCACCCCACCGAAGTCCAGAGGAAGAGCATCCTCAACTGCCAGACCGCGATCGCGCGCCTGCTCGACCAGCGCGACCGCATGACGCTCACGCCCGAAGAGCGCCGCGAGAACGGCGACGCGCTGCGCCGCGGCGTGCTGACGCTGTGGCAGACGCGCATGCTGCGCCCGGCCAAGCTCTCGGTCGTCGACGAGGTAAACAACGGTCTCGGCTACCACGACACCACCTTCCTGCGCGAAGTGCCGCGCCTCTACGCGAACATCGAGGACGCGCTGGCCGAGCGCGACGAAAGCCTTGCGGCGGACGACCTGCCCGCCTTCCTGCAGGTCGGCAGCTGGATCGGCGGCGATCGCGACGGCAACCCCTTCGTCACCGCCGACATGCTCGAACAGGCGCTGGCGATGCAGTGCGAGCGCGTGCTCGATCACTACCTCGACGAGCTGGAGATCCTCGCCTCGCAGCTCTCCCTCGCCTCACTGCTGGCGCCGGCCTCGGACGAACTGCTGGCGCTCGCCGACGCCTCGCCCGACCGCTCGCCGCACCGCAGCGACGAACCCTACCGGCGCGCCGTTACAGGCATCCGCGCCCGCCTCGCGGCGACCCGGCATGCGCTGCTCGGCGGCCCCGCCGCACCGGCGGCGGCACGCCCCAACGCGCCCGACGCGGCCCCCCCTTACACCGACCCGCAAGCCCTCGCCGCCGACCTCGACATCGTTCATCACTCGCTGCTTGCGAACGGCTCGGCCGAGCTCGCCCACGGCCGCCTGCGCCGCATCCGCCGCGCGGTCTCCGTGTTCGGCTTCCACCTCGCGCCGATCGACCTGCGCCAGAACTCCGAGGTGCACGAGCGCGTCGTCGCCGAACTGCTCGAAGTGGCCCAGCCCGGCACCCGCTACGGCAAGCTCACCGAGGAACAACGCATCGCGCTGCTGGTCGCGGAGCTTTCGAGCGCACGGCCGCTGCACTCGCCGCACTATGCCTATTCCGACGAAACCGCCTCGGAACTCGCAATCTTCCGCATGGCGCGCGAGGCCCATCGCCGCTACGGTCCGGCGTCCGTGCCCAACGCGATCATCTCCAAGACCGACGGCGTCTCGGACCTCCTCGAACTCGCCGTGCTGCTCAAGGAAGCCGGGCTACTCGATCCGCGCAGCGACACGCTCGCCGTGAACGTAATCCCGCTCTTCGAGACCATCGCCGACCTGCAGGCGAGCGGCCCGGTGATGGACCGCCTGCTCTCGCTACCGACCTGGAAGCGCCTCCTCCCCTCGCGCGACCGGACGCAGGAAGTCATGCTCGGCTACTCCGACTCCAACAAGGACGGCGGCTTCCTCACCTCGGGCTGGGAGCTGTACAAGGCCGAGATCGCGCTAGTCGAAGTCTTCCGCCGCCACGACGTGCGCCTGCGCCTCTTCCACGGCCGCGGCGGCTCGGTCGGGCGCGGCGGCGGGCCGAGCTACCAGGCCATCCTCGCGCAACCCGGCGGCGCGGTGCAGGGCCAGATCCGCCTCACCGAACAGGGCGAGGTGATCGGCGCAAAGTACGGCAACCCTGAAGTCGGCCGCCGCAACCTCGAAGTGCTGGTCGCCGCGACCCTCGAAGCCACGCTGCTCGCCGGCAAGGAACCCGCCCCGCGCGCGGAGTTCCTGGAAGCCATGGACGAACTCTCCGACTCGGCCTTTCGCGCCTACCGTGGCCTGGTCTACGAGACCGACGGCTTCGAGACCTACTTCCGCGAATCGACCATCGTCGACGAGATCGCCCAGCTCAACATCGGCTCGCGTCCCGCCGCCCGCAAGAAGAGCTTCGCGATCGAGGACCTGCGCGCGATCCCCTGGGTGTTCAGCTGGTCGCAGTGCCGCCTGATGCTGCCCGGCTGGTTCGGCTTCGGCGCCGCCGTCACCGACTACCTCGACCGCCACGGCCCCACCGGCCTCGAGCGCCTGCAGGCGATGCACCGCGAATGGCCATTCTTCACGACGCTCCTCTCCAACATGGACATGGTGCTCGCCAAGAGCGACATCGCCATCGCCAGCCGCTACGCCGGCCTGGTGCGTGATGCGGCCGTGCGCGACGCGATCTTCCCGCGCATCCGCGCCGAGCACGAGGCCACCGTCGCCGCGCTGCTGAAGATCACCGGGCAGAACGAGCTGCTGGACGCCAACCCGCTGCTGAAGCGCTCGATCCGCAACCGCTTCCCCTACCTCGACCCGCTCAACCACGTGCAGGTCGAGCTGCTGCGCCGCCACCGCGAAGGCGCCGACGACGAACGCATCCGCCGCGGCATCCACCTGTCGATCAACGGCATCGCGGCCGGCCTGCGCAACAGCGGATAATGCCGACCTTTCACCGACACCCCCGGCCATGACCGCCACCGAAGCCATCGGCTACCTCGCCGCCCTCCTCACGACCGCCTCCTTCGTGCCGCAGGCGCTGCACATCTGGCGCACGCGCGACGCCCGCGCGATCTCGCTCGGCATGTACGCGGTGTTCTCCACCGGCGTCGCGCTGTGGCTCGCCTACGGCGTGCTGGTCGGCTCGTGGCCAGTGACGCTCGCAAACGTCGTCACGCTGTTCTTCGCCCTGAGCATCCTGTTCATGAAGCTCCGCTACGACCGCGAGCGGCGGAACCGGCGGCCATGAAGGGAGTCGAGCTGGCCGGCCTGCACCACGTCGCCATCATCTGCAGCGACTACGCGCGCTCGAAGCGCTTCTACACCGAAGTGCTCGGCCTGCGCGTGATCGCCGAGACCTGGCGCGCCGCACGCGACTCCTGGAAGCTCGACCTCGCCCTGCCCGACGGCACGCAGCTCGAACTGTTCTCCTTCCTCGATCCGCCGCCACGCCCCACCCGCCCCGAAGCCTGCGGCCTGCGCCACCTCGCCTTCGCCGTCACCGACCTCGACGCCGCCGTGCGCGCGCTCGAAACCCGCGGTGTCGCGGTCGAACCGATCCGCCTCGACGAACTCACCGGCCGCCGCTTCACTTTCTTCGCCGATCCCGACGGGCTGCCGCTGGAACTCTACGAAAACGCGGCGCGGTAATCACCACCACCACAAGGCGATGTCACCACGCAAAGCCCCTATCCGGGCGGAACGAATCATGGCGTTGCGGTTGTGCGCCGTTCACCATGCACCCAACCGAGATGCAGAGAGATTCCGTCGATCGGCGCCGCGGAAACGAGTCGGTTCACTTCCGCCTCCACGCCGGTGCCGAAGAGAGCGACAAAATCGGCGAAGTCCTGGAACCATTGGTGCTGGTCGCTGAACGAGTGCACCAGCATCACCGCGTCGCGGGCGCAGAAACGCCTGGCTTCGATCAGCGCGGAGGCAGTCCGGTGGAGTAACTGGTAACGAATGCCATCGGGAATGTTACCGTCCAGCCCGAGGGTCTCGGCCAGGTATTTCAGGCGTAGCGTCTTGCCGGGGGAGGCATCCGCGCGCCATTCACCGACCGTCTTGTCGAAGGGCTCCTCGACCTTCCCCTCCACGGCGATGGAGATGAGACCGCTGCCCCCCTTCGCCAAGGTCCAGATGTCATTTTGCGACGGACGTGCACCGCCGGGTAGCGGAACCTTCCATTCGGGAAAGATCAGCAGCGGTTCCGCGTCCTCAAGAGCGGGATGTTGGTTGAGAACGCGCGCGATCTCGATCGGATAACCACTCTGGGTCTCCCATGCGTACGCGAGCGTTTTCGCGGAATAGCCGGACACCCAGTGCTTGTCCGGGTCCGCCAGAAGGGCGCGCCAGTCCTCGGGGCCACGGGTCGGGACGTAGATGCGGTTCATGGTCTTCCTTTCCTTTTTCGTTAATGCATTTAGACGAGGGCCCGCTCACCCACGCTCGCCCGCCACGCCTTCGGCGTCACCCCGAACTGCGCGCGGAAGTTGCGGATGAAATAACTCGGGGTCGCGAACCCACAAGCCCAGGCGACCTCCTTGCCCGCCAGTTCCGTATGGCGAAGCAGGTGCGCGGCCCGCTCCACGCGCTGGCGGGTGATGTAGGCAATCAGATGCTCGCCGGTCGCCCGGCTGAACACATGCGAAAGATAGTCCGCGGTGCATCCCGACTGCTGCGCCAGCCGCCGCACGCTCAGTGCGTGATCGCCCAGCTGGTTCTGCACGAGCAGCCGCACCCGCGCCACCAGCGGCGGCTCGGCGCGCGGGTCCGCCGACGTGTCGTCCAGCGCCCTGAGCACTCCCCCGATGGCGGCGACCACCAGACCGCAGCGCTGCGCACGGCCCCATTCGTCCTCGCCCGAGGTGACGATTCGCGCGGCGTCGCTCATCCACTCCCGCACCCGGGCAGCCTGCGCGTGCCGGCGCGCTTCCAGATGCAGGATGCCGGGCACGCCGGGGGCCGCCTCGTGCGCGAAATGGCAGGTCAGCGAGTCGCCTGCCGCATAGATCACGATATTGCGAAACGCCTCGCCTTCCGCGCCGCCCACGCGCTCGGCGTGAAGGAGCTGCGGTGGCATGAGCAGCGCCTCGCCCGGACCGAGCCGACACTCCGCATGCGGAAAGCGAAACTCCGTCCAGCCCGAGAGCTGCACGAACAGCTCGGGCGCCACATGGAAGTGCCCTTCACCGCGCGTCACGATCTCCGGCGGCAGCCCGGGCAATTGCAGGGGCATGCGCCCGGCGCCGATCCGCGCAAGCGCCTCACCTAGGCTCGCACGCAGTTCCCCCGCCAGTCGGGTCTCCAGCCCATCCCGCCGCAGGCCTTCGGAAAGCGTCGTCGGATCAGCCGCCTGCGGATCAAAGATTTCTTTCATTCTTTGCAGCTTTGTCGCACTGATTTTCGTTGAGACGGCCCATCCCCGCTCGCTAAGATTTCCCTGCTAGCGCACCAACCTGCAGGACATCAAGGCCTCCCCCGCAACAGAGCGGGCAAACCACATCTTGGAGCACTCACGTGTCAAAGACAAAGATTTCTGTGATCGTCTGGAACGAGTTCCAGCATGAACGCGAAAATGACGCGATTCGCGCGATCTACCCCGACGGCATCCACCACGCCATCGCCAGCGCATTGCGTGAAACGCCAGCCCTTCAGCCCGGCGCCCTGCCCCTCGAGATCGGCACCGCCACGCTCGACCAGTCCGAACACGGTCTCAGCGAAGCGCGCCTCGCCGACTGCGACGTGCTGCTGTGGTGGGGGCACAAGGCGCACGACCAGGTCTCCGACGCCGTCGTCGAGCGCGTCCAGCGTCGCGTGCTGGAAGGCATGGGCCTGATCGTCCTGCACTCCGGCCACTTCGCGAAGATCTTCCGCCGCCTCCTCGGCACCAACTGCTCGCTCAAGTGGCGGGAGGCCGACGAGAAGGAACGCGTGTGGGTCGTCGAACCCTCGCACCCTATCGCCGCCGGCCTCGGCGAGTACTTCGAACTGCCCAACGAGGAGATGTACGGCGAACGCTTCGACATCCCGCAGCCGGACAGCACCGTGTTCATCTCCTGGTTCGAGGGCGGCGAGGTGTTCCGCTCCGGCTGCACCTGGGAGCGCGGCCACGGGCGCATCTTCTACTTCCGCCCCGGCCACGAGGCCTACCCCACCTATTACGACGCCAATGTCCAGCGCGTGCTCGCCAACGCCGTCCAGTGGGCCGCACCGCGCGTGAACATCGTCGACCGCTGCCCGATGGCGGCACCGCTGGAAAGACTGAGCCCCAAGCAGATCAGCTTCTCCAAGGTCGGCATCCAGCAAAACAAGGGAGACATCGAATGAAGGACTCGTACAAGGTCGAGGTGAAGGAAGCCACCCCACGCGCCGATTCCCGCCGCCTGCGCGTCGGCGTGGTCGGACTCGGCATCGGCCGCCTGCACATCGAAGGGTGGCGCGAACACCCCCAGGTTGACGTCGTCGCGATTGCGGACCCCGACGGCGAACGGCTCGCCCAGGTCGGCGACGCCTTCGCCATCGGCGCCCGCTACGACAGCGCCGAGGCCATGCTCGCCGCCGAGAAGCTCGACGTCGTCAGCGTCTGCACCCCCAACAAGTACCACCAGGCAATCACCCTCGCCGCCTTCGCCGCCGGTTGCCACGTGCTGTGCGAAAAGCCGATGGCGATGAATGCCGAAGAGGGGCGCGCCATGCTGGCCGCCGCACGACGCAGCGGCAAGCGCCTGATGATCAACTTCTCCTACCGCTTCAGCGCCCAGTCGCGCGCGCTGAAGGCGCAGGTCGATGCCGGCCTTTTCGGCGACTTCTATTTCGGCCGCTCGACCTGGCATCGCCGCCGCGGCATGCCCGGTTTCGGCGGCTGGTTCGGCACCAAGGCCCTCGCGGGCGGCGGCCCGCTGATCGACCTCGGCGTGCATCGCCTCGACCTCGCGCTGTGGCTGATGGGCTATCCGAAACCGGTGTGGGTCATGGGCAGCGCCTACGATCACATCGCCCGCCCGCTTGCCGAACAGTCGGGCAAGACCTTCGACGTCGAGGATCTCGCCGCCGCCCTGATCCGCTTCGACAACGGCGCCACCCTCGCGCTCGAAGCCTCGTGGGCGGCCAACATCCGCGAGGCCGAACTGATGGAAACGCGCCTGCTCGGCACCCGCGCAGGACTGCTGCAGCACAACCTGAACGAGGGCTACACCTTCGACGCCCACATCTTCATGGAGCGCGACGGAGGGCAGTTCGACATGCGCGTCAATCCCACCTCCAACCAGGCCCGCTCGGCGATGCACGACTACGCCGACGCCATCCTCGGCGACCGTCCGCACCCCGCACCGGGCGAAGAAGGCCTGATCGTGATGGAGATCCTGGATGCGATCTACGAGAGCGCACGTATCGGCGCTCCCGTCCCAATCGCCCCACAGCCCATCGCCCAGGCCGCATGAGCATCATCGAGGGGGTTGATCGCCCCCTCGGTGCAAGCTCGCGCGTTCCCCGTTCCCCGACAATCCCGGCCGCTGCGCACTCAATGCGCGGCGGCAACCATTGGAGAATGGAAAAGGTACGACAGGAATTCGGGGGAGGCAGAAACGAGCGCGGACTTATCGAAAGCTCCGAAATTCTGGAAACTGCTATATAAAAGATCCACATTAATCTCGAACATTTTGCAGACCGATTCGGTCAGGATCGCGCAATCTCGACATGGGCCTCTTGCGCGCCCTCTTGGCCATTGTCGACAGCGGGAGCTTCTCGATCGCGGCCGCACAACTCGGCCGCACGCAGTCGGCTATCAGCCTGCAGATCAAGCGACTTGCGGTTGCCGCGCTCGAACGCTTCGAGCAGCGCATGTGATTACTGCCCCCCCGAGGCTTATGAGGAGAAAGGAACGATGGCAAATCTGCAGCTTACGATAGGCGACGGCGTCGGCCAGATCGTGCTCGGGCGTGCCGAAGCGCTGAATGCCCTGAGCCGCGCCTTCTGCGACGAAATCGATGCCGCCGTGGCCGCCTTCGAGGCCTCGCCCGAAGTGCGCGTGATCCTCATTTCGTCGGCCCTCAAGCACTTCTGCGCCGGCGCGGACATCCGCGAGATGTCGGCGATGACGCACGAGGATGCGGTCGCCGAGGCCTTCGTCGGCTGCGTGAAAACCCTGGCCGACGCGCGCAAGCCGGTGGTCGTCGCCGTGAATGGGCTCGCTGCCGGCGGTGGCTGCGAACTCATCGAGATGTGCGACATCGTCATCGCCGCCGAATCGGCGCGTTTCTGCCACCCCGAGATCACCCTCGCGGCGATGCCGGGGGCAGGCGGCACGCAGCGTCTCGCCCGCGTCGTCGGCAAGCACGTGGCGATGGACCTTCTGCTCACCGGCCGCGCGATGAATGCGCAGGAGGCACTCGCCGCCGGACTGGTGTCGCGCGTCGTGCCGGACGCCGACCTCGCGTCGACGGCGCTCGCCCTCACCCGCAAGATCGCCGCGTTCTCCAGCCCGGTGGCATGCCGCATCAAGGAGAGCGTGCGCAGCACGCAGACGGGACTCGCCGAGGGCCTGCTCGCGGAACGCGAGCGCTTCCACCTCTGCTTCCTGGAGGACGACTTCCGCGAAGGCCTGCAGGCCTTCCTGGACAAGCGCCCACCGGCGTTCCGCCATCGCTAGGCGCACGCCGCCGGCCGCAGGGGTAGGCTGACCTTGCCGCGAAGGCAGAGTTGAGCATGAGCTGAATATCCGGCCGAGAAAATGACACGGATATGAAACGCCGCTGGAGATCTATCATGCGTCCTGAGAGCTATTGCACTTCAACGTTGAAACTACGCCAGAGGCAAAGCGCAAAGCTACTTTGCCTGTTGTGCCAACCAGTGCCCCAGACAAAGTTGCCACTACGGAAGCTCCTTGCGCAACAGTGCAACAAAATCGGTGATGCGGGAGTGTGACCTTTTGATCAGGTGCAAGGTGTCCGTAGTCGTGCCAGGAAACCTAAACTCGACCCAGTCAAATTCTCTGGTCACTGGGATGAATCCAGGGAGTTCCGCCTTCATTTCTCTTACGGGACGCTGATCGCTGAGAACTAAGGGAGTTCCGTGACCCACCGGAACACCGTCAACGTAGCAATCTCTCATGATGATAGTTGAGTTGCCGCTGATCGATGCAAGCCGCCCAACTTTCGTGACATTTTTCGGTGAGTTCACTCGGACAGGCTTGCTTAGGCTGTTGTGCTTATTGAAATTCGTGTGCTTACAGAGCGACGTCAGCCAATCGTCCCCACAGTGAAATGGCTGGATATCCGAAATAAGCTCGAAAATGTTTGGGGCAAGTCGGTCGATGCCTGGTAGGTTATTAGAGACGCTTCCCATGAACTTTTTCAGATCGGCGCCGTATGGGAAGTAGGGGCTCTTGTCACCCCCAATTTTTCTTTCGTAAATATCTTGTGCCGTGTATTCCAGACAGCTTCTAAGGTGTTCGAGGCATGATTTGACAAGAGGACGAGAGGCCGCCTTTACATCCTCGTCCCGCGACGCGTCTGCATACGCGTCTTCGATTTTCGCAATACCTTGCGCGACCTCGTGTAGTAGTTCTTCGATATCTGAGTAGCGCTTCATATTGTTCTCCGCTTGGGGGTCTAACGTAAAACTTCAGACGACGGCAAAAAGCGCAGCTTTTTGACGGTCGGCTGCAAGCGCTTGTTAGGTGCTTTGCTCAATACTTGAGAAGTCATGATCTGGTTTTTCAAAAAACTTTTCTCGAACCATAGCGATGGATGTAGCGTCCATGACAACCCAATCATCCATCACTTCCCAAATATTGGACTTAATGGTGAGGTAACTATCGATTGCATCATACGTGCCTCCACCAGGGCCTGGGAGCAAAAAGCCAGAACTAACCAAAACACGAACAGCGGGGTCTCCCGGGTCGGTTCTACGTGTGTGGGTTCCTTGTTCGTAAAAGTCGATGAGTACGGCCTTAGACTCAGGTGGCAGCCCGGAAAGTAGGGTAATGATGTTTTTCTTTCGCCTTTTTGCAGAGCGCCATTCAATCCACCAAGAACGGAATCATCCGCCAAGGGCGCCAAGTAATGGAGCCACGATAGCGACGTAAACCCATTGGATTAATTCTATATCCATCACTGCCACATGCACCTAACGTTTGAATTCACCGGCCTGCGCGGCTTTTCGCGCAGGTCCGGTGGAATGATGGGTTGGGCAACAGGTCACCGAATTGCAAACCAAGGGGTCGCGCCAATTCCATCGGGATGACCAAAGTCGGGAACGAGCTTTCCATTCTTGATCGTGAACCAAGGGGAGGCTCCTATCCCCTCGGGGTGACCAAAATCTGGATATACCTTGTTACCACGAATGGAAAACCAAGGGGACGCGCCAATTCCGTCGGGGTGGCCATAGTCGGGATACAACTTGCCGTTTCTCTGCGAGAACCAAGGTGTGGCGCCAATACCATCGGGGTGTCCGTAATCGGGGTATAGCTTCTCTGACATATGCACTCCAATATGCTTACGTTGGTCGATAGGTTTAGGTTGTTCCAGCACCCCAAGCCCAGTCACCCCCGACAACTATGAAAATCTCTGACTTGAAGCGCCGTGCCGAGAATGCAGTACTAACGCGACTTCGAATATCGTCGCGCACAGACGCTGCACTACTGCCATTGAAAGTTCCCATTGCCGAGGTGGTTGGAATGACGACATCACCTCCACCATCTGCTTTTTGAACTTTCCTTAGACCAATCTTTTCCAGATCTGCGTATGCGTTTTGATAGTCTTGACTGCTACCGTTTTTCAGATCAAATGTGCAGAAAACGAGATAAGCCATACTGGTCTCCTATGCGATTAGTGTTGCCCAACGTTGGGCTTCAGCGGACGGCAAGAAGCGGAGCTTCTTGACGGTCCGCTGCAAGCAGTTGTTAGGCATTATTTGTAAGTTTGGTGTGCTGAAGCTTCGAGCGTGGGCATTGGGAGCGTTAGATGTGAGGTTCCAAACACGACAAACTTAAATTCCCCGGCCATCTCGGCTTGTTGAATAATGTGTTTGATCTGTTGCACATGATCTGGACCGAACTTCCACGGTTCAAGCGTTAACTCGTAATTTTGACCGACGTTGAGCGTGTACTCCCCCTTCCTGTTCTTGGGCCAAGTGTTAACGGTGCTCGGCAAGAAAAAGTAGAGACAACCTGCATCGGATTCTTTAGCCAAATAGGCGAGAAGTAGATAGCCCGCAGTCACGTGGTGCTCGGGAATCGTGATTTTCGCGCCGTGCTTTGACACTGTTCGGCCTTTGCATTGGACCCGACAGAACTTTACTCCATCTGCAATCTGATCAAAGACGAGGAGGTCAGTACCTAGTCGGTCGTTCTTTGGTTTCGCGACGAGAAGGCCCGAGCGTTGCAAGTGATGCGTAATCAGGTCTTCCGCAATATGAGCGAGGTGCGAAGTGTCGGTCATATGACGCCTAACGTGACGCTTCAGCGGACGGCAAAATGCGCAGCATTTTGACGGTCCGCTGGAAGCAGTTGTTGGGCACAGCGCGAAACCTCACGGCCCTTCATATGACCGCTCCACCCCGAATTTAGCGCAGGCGTCATCCAAGTCCGGACCCGCCTTCGAATCACCTTCGCTCCAAGACAGCTTCGCAAAAAGTAATGCATCGTTGTCAGTGATGACGTCATACATACGTTCCGATCTATTGCTCGACCACACCAGTAAGGCGTTGAGCGCATCTGTACTTGAAGTGTTCTTGCTGAAGAAGCCTTCAACGCTTCTGCTGCTACGTGAAAATTTATAACGTCCGCTTGGCATCGCGAATTTCCTTAGATTGGTTCATCTCTCATGCATTGGAGAACAGTTAGCGCCCAATGTGCAAGCTCAGCCGATGATAAACAGCGCAGCTTTTTGACGGTCCGCTGGAGCAGATAATTGGGAAGTTTGACTTAAATCCTTCGTCATAGAGCGGTGAGGAGATTATCTTGCGTTTCGTTTTCCGTTCTTTGCCTTTTTATCACCAGTCTCAATCCATGCGTAAGCCAACATGCCAACCCAGCCCAAACCGGCAAACCAGTACCCGCCGATTTTCGGGGCGAACAAATTTCCAAGGTAAATGAGAGTCGTCAAGCCGAGCCAAATTCCCAATAGAGCACTCAAGACATCGGCATTGCTCGGCCTGCTTGGTGATCTTGTGAAGTAGATGATCACGGGAAGAAAAAGAAGCGCGATTGCTATTACTGCTTCCATATCAAGTTGCCCAACAGTTCTAGTAGACCGAATCGGCCAATATCGAAATATGCGGAATCGGTCTAGCACCGACGGCGTGTGTGATCTGCACGCGGTTGCCCCCACCGGATCTGTCGCAGATTCGCCGGAAATATATTTCTACCATATCGACATGACCTACTCAAATCACATTCTCGTGGCGCATACCTAACCAACTGATTCTTCGAGAGAATCAATCGTGGAAGCACCCGACAAGGGCGGGTCAATGCCTACCTGCACGGAGGCGAGTGCCGGTACAGTCCGCTGCTTGCCGCGCCTACACACGCTGGCGGAATAGGCCGCCAGGAACCTTGCCACGAATGGAGTAGTGCCGCCCGCGCCCTACCGCACATCCGCCCCACGATCGACGAGCAGTTGCCGCAAGATCGACCGATGACAGCGCGCTTCGTCGGCGCAGTAGCAGCCGATGGAGAGATTGGTGTGATGCGACAGCGCGGCGAGGAGGTCGAGGTCCTTGCTCGCGGCGGGCGCCTTGAGTTCGGCGAGGAACTTGCGAGTGAAGCTCTTCCACGCGCGCTCGTCGGTGGCGCCCTGCCCTTCCTTGAGCAGCGCCTCGCTCGGGGCGAGATTGGGGAACCAGACGTCGTAGATGTCCTTGCGGGCGTAGTCTTCCTTCTTCACGCCGCGCGGCGGCCTGCGCACCGTGCCGATACGCAGGCCTTCGCCCTCTTCCCGCGGACTGCCGAGCCGCACGATGCTGATCGTCATGAGTCCTCCCGCGGGGCGAGTACGTTGGCGCGAATGATCGGGTGTTATTCCATCCAGCTCAAGGCTGCCCGATGCCGTAGCGCTTGAGGCGCGCGGCGATCGCGGTGTGCGAGGTGCCCAGGCGCTTGGCGAGCCGGCGCGTCGAGGGGAATTCCTGGTACAGGCGTTGCAGCAGCCTGCGCTCGAAATCGGCGACGGCAGATTCGAGGGTGTCCACGCCGGCGTCAACCGACGTATCCGGCGAGCCGTGGGACTGCGCGAGCTCCAGGTCGTCGGCGGTGATGATGGTGCGCTCCGCCATGGTCACCGCACGGAAGATGACGTTCTGCAGTTGCCGGATATTGCCCGCCCAGGCGTTGGCGAGCAGCGCAGCGCAGGCGTCCTGGGCGAGCCGCATCGCGGGGCGTGCGGCCTGTGCGCAGGCACGGGCGAGGAAAAGCTGCGCGAGCGGCAGGATGTCGCCCGGGCGCTCGCGCAGCGCCGGCATGTGGAGGTTGAGGACGTTGAGGCGGAAGAGCAGATCCTGGCGGAAGTGGCCGGCGGCGACCATGTCTTCGAGGGGCCGGTGGGTGGCGCTGATGACGCGCACGTTGACCTTCAGTTCGCGATCGCCGCCGACGCGGCGGAAGCTGCCGTCGTTGAGGAAGCGCAGCAGTTTGGCCTGCAGGTAGGGCGACATCTCACCCACCTCGTCGAGGAACACGGTGCCACCGTCTGCGAGCTCAAGCAGGCCCGGCTTGCCGCCGCGCAACGCGCCGGTGAAAGCGCCCGGCGCGTAACCGAACAGTTCGCTCTCGGCGAGGCTCTCCGGCAGGGCTGCGCAGTTGAGGGCGAAGAAGGGCTGGGTGCTGCGGTTGCTGCCGGCATGGCAGGCGTGCGCGAGCAGTTCCTTGCCTGTGCCGGTCTCGCCGGTGATCAGCAGGGGCGCGTCGACCAGCGCCATGCGCGCGGCGCGCTGCTTGAGCTGTTCGATCTCGGGAGAGGTACCGACGATGGTGTCGAAGCCGCCGGCCCCATAGTTCTGCAAGGCGCTCAGTCGTTCGCCCATGCGGCTCGGCGCGTGCAGCGTCAACACCGCGCCTGCGGCCCGGCCGCTGCTCTCGTGCAGCGGGAGGGTTTCGAGCATGAAGGACTCGCCGTTGAGTTCGATCTCGCGCACCGGCAGATGGTAGCCCTCGACGACGAGGCGCTTCGCGAAGTCGGCGTCGCCCAGGAGCTCGCCCATGGACACCCCGAGGACCGTCGCCTCGGTGCGCCCGCTCGCCGTCACCGCCGCGCCGTTGGCGATGACGACCATTCCCATCGCGTCGATCGCGAAAACCGGGTCGGCCTGCGAAGCCAGCAGGGCCTGCAGGTAAAGCCGCCGCTGAACACCGGGGAGCATGTCGACGACCTCGACCGAGCGCACCCCCTGTACACGCCGAAGCCGCGCGAACGCGGACTCGTCGAGGGCCGGCGCCTCGATGTAGATGTGTGGTGGCTCGACTTCGACGCCCGTCACATTCACGTCGCGGCTAGACAGGACGGCGAGAAGTTCCTGGGCGATGCCGACCCGGTCTTCGAAGAAAACGACGATGCGCATGCGAGGTGTCACGAATCCGAAACAGTGTCACGAAAACAATACATCGCATCCAAGGGGTTGTAAATCAACACATAAGGAAATTCTTGGAAGCTGTGCTGCGAGCATTGTGGAACGCAATCGTTACACGGGTAGTTCATAGACCACGACGCGCTCGCTTAAGCCAATGATTCTGCAGCGTTATCCATAGCTGGCATCGACTTTGCTAAAGGGCGCGGGCGCGCCGTTCGCGCTTCGGCCGGGCGGCATCCATTCGCGAGGAGACCCAAAACAATGACTGAAATCATCAACACGCTTAACGGCTACATCTGGAGCCCGGCGCTGATCTATCTGTGCCTGGGCGTCGGCCTGTACTTCTCGATCCGTACCCGCTTCATGCAGGTGCGGGGCTTCAAGGAAATGATCCGCCTGATGTTCGAGAGCAAGAGCTCGGACGCCGGGGTTTCATCCTTCCAGGCCCTGACGATGTCGCTCTCCGGGCGTGTCGGCACCGGCAACATCGCGGGGGTCGCCACCGCGATCACCTTCGGCGGCCCCGGTGCGGTGTTCTGGATGTGGATGGTCGCCTTCCTCGGCGCCTCCACCGCCTATGTCGAATCGACCCTGGGACAGATCTACAAGGAAAAGGATGACAAAGGCCAGTATCGTGGCGGCCCGGCCTACTACATCGAGAAGGCGATGGGGCAGAAGTGGTACGCGTGGATCTTTGCCGTCTCCACGGTGATCGCGACCGGCCTGCTGTTGCCCGGCGTACAGGCAAACAGCATCGCCGCGGGCCTGAACAACGCCTGGGGCATCGACACCGCGGTCAGCGCCGCCTGCATCTCCATCCTGCTGGGCTTCATCATCTTCGGCGGCGTCAAGCGCATCGCGCAATTCGCCGAGATCGTCGTCCCCTTCATGGCGCTCGCCTACATCCTGGTCGCGGTGGTCATCGTCTTCCTTAACATCGACCAGCTGCCCTCGATGATCGCGCTGATCTTCAAGAGCGCCTTCGGCCTCGAAGCCGGCTTCGGCGCGGTGCTCGGCATGGCCGTGCAATGGGGCGTAAAGCGCGGCGTGTATTCGAACGAAGCCGGCCAGGGCACCGGCCCGCACCCGGCGGCCGCGGCCGAAGTTTCGCACCCGGCCAAGCAGGGCTACGTGCAGGCCTTCTCCGTGTATGTCGACACCCTCTTCGTGTGCTCGGCCACCGCCTTCATGCTCCTGTCGACGGGCATGTACAACGTCAAGGCGCCGGACGGCACGATGCTCGTGAATGGGCTGCCGGGCGTCGAGACCGGTCCCGCTTACACGCAGGCCGCCGTCGAAACCGTGATGCCGGGCTTCGGTTCGAGCTTCGTCGCGCTGGCGCTGTTCTTCTTCGCCTTCACGACCATCGTGGCCTACTACTACATGGCCGAAACCAACATCGCCTACATCAACCGCAAGGTGCATCGCCCCTGGCTGTCCTTCGTCCTCAAGCTGGGGATCATCGCGACGGTGACCTACGGCTGCGTCAATGGCGCGGGCGCTGCATGGGACCTCGGCGACGTGGGCGTGGGCCTGATGGCGTGGCTGAACATCGTCGCCATCCTGATCCTGCAGAAACCGGCACTGGTCGCGCTGAAGGATTACGAGACGCAGAAGGCCGCGGGCCTGGATCCGGTGTTCGATCCGGAGAAGCTCGGCATCCGCAATGCGGACCACTGGAAACGCCCCGCCGGCAACGTTGCCGATGTGCGCCGGCCGCACGCGCATCCCGAGGTCCATGCGCCTGCGGGTCTCGAAGTGAGCCCCGCCGCGGCGCGCGACTGAGCGTCCCGCCCTCCCGTTCTCTCAACCCGTCGCAAAAGCGGGTACTTTCCCGGGGCCGCAGTCTGCGGCCCCATTTTTTTGCTACAGCGCCGCAAAGCACACGGGCGCGTGGTTCGGTCGTTGGCCACTCCTTTACCACGTACCCTTGAGCGCCGCGCCGGGCCGAAATTCACCCCCCGACGCTGCCACCCATCGCACGGCGCCCGGCCAGCGGCGGAGCATCGGCAGTTTCCCACCCACCGCCGAGGGCGCGAACCAGTCCGACGGTCGCCTGATAGCGGGCCGAACGCACCTGCAGCGCCTCCCGCCGGTTGCGCAGCTCGCTGCGGCGGGCGTCGAGCAGTTCGAGCTGGCTGACGAGTCCGTTGCGATAGCGCGCGTCCGACAGCACCGTCGCGCGGCTCGCCGCGGTGACCGCGCGCCCCTGCGCCTCGCCCTGCTCGGCGAGGAGGCGCAGGGACGACAACTGGTCCTCGACCTCCTTGAAGGCGACGAGCACCTGTTCGCGGTAGCCTGCAAGCGCGGCATCGAGCTCCGCATTGGCGCTGCGCACACCCGCGTCGCGTCGCCCGCCGTCGAAGATCGGCAGCGACAGCAAGGCGCCGATGCCCCAGGAACGGGCCGACCACTTGAAGAGGTCGCCCAGGTCCGTGGACGCAAAGCCCCCCGAACCGGTCAGCGCGATGTCCGGGAACCACGCCGCCTGCGCGACGCCGACGCGCGCCTGGGTGGCGAGCATCGATTGCCGCGCGGCGTCGATGTCGGGCCGGCGCGTGAGCACCGTGCTCGGGACGCCGGCCGGGATCATCGGGAGCGCGGTATTCCACTCGCCGGCGTCGAGGCCGAACTCGGACGCCGCGTCGCCGACCAGCACCGCGAGCGCGTGTTCGACTTCGGCACGCCGGCGGTCAAGGGCGAGCGCGTCCGATTCGGTCGCGGCCAGTTCGGTGCGCACGCGCGCGACGTCCAGTTCGGCGATATCCCCCGCTTCGAAGCGCCGTTCGGTGAGCGCCAGCGTGTCGCGGTAGGCGCCGACGGTCTCGCGCACCAGCGCGCGTTCGGCGTCGAGGGCGCGCAGCGCGAGATAGCTGCGCGCGACGTCCGCCTGCACGACGAGGCGTGCGTTGCGCAGCAGCGCTTCACGACTGCCGGCGTCGAGCGACGCGGCCTTGCTCGCCTGCGCGAGGCGGCCGAAGAGGTCGAGCTCCCACGAGAAGTTCGCGCCGGCACGCAGCAGGTTGCCGGCGCCACCGCCGGCCGGGGTGATCACCCCGCCCTGCCGCGTCGCGTCGGCGCCGATGCCGATCTGCGGCGCGCGCTGGGCGTCCGCCGCCTGCAGCAGCGCGCGGGACTGCGCCAGCCTTGCCGCGGCGATCTGGATGCTGTTGTTGCGCTCCAGTGCGCGCTCGACCAGCCCATCGAGGACCGGATCGGAGAAGGTCTTCCACCACGCGCCGTCGGCCTGCACCTGGGCCGGAAAGGCGTGGGTCCAGCGGCCGTCGCCTTCCTTGAAGGCCGCGGGGGCGCTGGGCAGCGCGGCAGGGTCGATCGCGGGCGCCGTCGCGCAACCAGCCAGCACGAGGGCGGCGAGGAGCGGTGCGAGCGCGGTGCGCAGCGGTTGAGTGCGCAGATGAGTCAGCAGTGTCATGTTCAACTCCTTATTCATGATGCGCACGCGGCGCAGCCAGGCCCGGCGCGGTTGCGGCGCCGCCGGTGACGGGCGAAGCGGCGAAGGCTTCGAGGTGCGGGATCTCGCCGTGCAGCTTCAGCGCGCGGTTGCCCGCGAGGCGGCGCAGCAGCACGTAGAACACCGGCGTCAGGAAGAGACCGAAGGCCGTCACGCCGATCATCCCGGCGAACACCGCCACCCCCATCGCGCTGCGCATCTCGGCGCCGGCGCCGGTGGAGAGCACCAGCGGCAGCACGCCCATCACGAAAGCCAGCGAGGTCATCAGGATCGGGCGCAGGCGCAGCCGGGCGGCTTCGATCGCCGCCTGGATCGGCGTGCGGCCGGCGAATTCCAGCTCGCGGGCGAACTCGACGATCAGGATCGCGTTCTTCGCCGACAGCCCGACCAGCACGATCAGCCCGATCTGCGTGAAGACGTTGTTGTCCCCGCCCGAAAGCCACACCCCGGTCATCGCCGCGAGGATCCCCATCGGCACGATCAGGATGATCGCGAGCGGCAGCGTCAGGCTTTCGTACTGGGCGGCGAGCACCAGGAACACCAGCAGGATCGCGAGCGGGAAGACCCACGCCGCCGAGTTGCCGGCGAGGATTTCCTGGTAGGTGAGCTCCGTCCATTCGAACGAGATGCCCGGCGGCAGCGTCTCGGCCGCGATGCGCTCGACCGCCGCCTTCGCCTGCCCCGACGAGTAGCCGGGTGCGGGCGCGCCGCTGATGTCGGCGGATAGAAAGCCGTTGTAGCGCATCGCGCGTTCGGGGCCGAAGCTCGACTGGATGTTCATCAGCGACGACAGCGGCACCATCTCGCCCGTCTGCGAACGCACCTTCAGCAGCCCGACGTCCTCGGCACGGGCGCGGAACGGGGCGTCGGCCTGCACGCGCACCGAGTAGGTCCGGCCGAAGCGGTTGAAGTCGTTCACGTACAGGCTGCCGAGGTAGATCTGCATCGTGTCGAACACCTCGGTCACCGGGATGCCCAGCTGGCGCGCGCGGGTGCGGTCGACGTCGGCGAAGAGCTGCGGCACGTTCACCTGGTAGCTGGAGAATAGCCCCGCGAGCTCGGGCGCCTTCGACGCCTTCGCGAGGAAGGCCTTGGTCGCCGCGTCGAGCGCCTCGTAGCCGAGCGATGCACGGTCCTCGAGCTGCAGCTTGAAGCCGCCCGTCGTCCCCAGCCCCTGCACCGGCGGCGGCGGGAACATCACGACGAAGGCGTCCTCGATGCCGGCGAACTTCCGGTTCAGCTCCATCGCGATCGCACCGGCGCTCAGCGCCTCGCCCTTGCGCTGGTCGAAGGGCTCCAACGGCGTGAACACGATCCCCGAGTTCGAGCTGTTGGTGAAGCCGTTGATCGACAGGCCGGGGAAGGCCACCGCGTGCTCGACGCCCGGCTGCTGCAGCGCGATCTCGCCCATGCGGCGGATGACCTCCTCCGTACGGTCGAGCGTAGCGCCGTCGGGCAGCTGCGCGAAGCCGATCAGGTACTGCTTGTCCTGCGCGGGCACGAAGCCGCCGGGCACTGCCTTGAAAAGCCCCGCAGTCAGGCCGATGAGCGCGAGATAGACGGCCATCATCACCGCCCTGCGCCCGATCGCGCCGCGTACCCCGCCGCCGTAGGCTTCCGCGCCGCGGCGGAAGGTCCGGTTGAAGGCGGCGAAGAAGCGGCCGAAGACCTTGTCCATGCCGCGCGTCAGCGCATCCTTGGGCGCGTCGTGCCCCTTCAGCAGCAGCGCGGACAGCGCCGGCGACAGCGTCAGCGAGTTGATCGCCGAGATCACCGTCGACATCGCGATCGTCAGCGCGAACTGCTTGTAAAACTGGCCCGAGAGGCCGGTGATGAACGCGAGCGGGACGAACACGGCGATCAGCACCAGCGCGATCGCGATGATCGGGCCGGAGACTTCGCGCATCGCGCGGTAGGTCGCCTCGCGCGGCGTGAGACCCGCCTCGATGTTGCGTTCGACGTTCTCGACGACGACGATCGCGTCATCCACGACGATGCCGATCGCGAGCACCAGGCCGAAGAGCGAGAGCGCGTTGATCGAGAAGCCGAAGAGGTGCATCACCGCGAAGGTACCGACGATCGACACCGGCACCGCAAGCAGCGGGATGATCGACGCGCGCCAGGTCTGCAGGAACAGGATCACGACCAGCACCACGAGCGCGACCGCTTCGAGCAGCGTCTTCACGACCGCTTCGATCGACGCGCGCACGAACTGGGTGGTGTCGTAGACGATCTCGTACTCGACGCCTTCCGGCATGTGCTGCTTCAACTGCTGCATCGTCTCGCGCACGCGGTCGGAGATCTCGATCGCGTTCGAGCCCGGCGCCTGGAATACCGGAATCGCGACGGCGTCCTTGTTGTCGAGCAGCGAGCGCAGCGCATAGTCGGCGGCCCCCAACTCGATGCGACCGAGATCGCGCAGGCGCGTCACGGCCCCATCCTCGCCCGTGCGCACGATGATGTCGCCGAACTCCTCCTCGCTCTGCAGGCGACCGCGGGCGTTCACCGACAGTTGCAGGTCGACGCCCGGCAGGCCCGGCGACGCACCGATGACGCCGGCCGCGGCCTGCACGTTCTGCTCGCGGATCGCGCGCACGACGTCGCCCGCAGAGAGGCCGCGCGCGGCGACCTTCTGCGGATCCAGCCAGATGCGCATCGAGTAGTCGCCCGAGCCGAAGAGCTGCACCTGGCCGACACCGTCGATGCGCGCGAGGCGGTCCTTGACGTTGAGCAGCGCGTAGTTGCGCAGGTAGGTCATGTCGTAGCGGCCGTTGGGCGACAGCAGGTGCACGACCATCGTCAGGTCGGGCGAGCTCTTGACCGTCGTCACACCGAGCCGGCGCACCTCCTCGGGCAGGCGCGGCTCGGCCTGCGACACGCGGTTCTGCACCAGCTGCTGCGCCTTGTCGGGGTCGGTGCCGAGGCGGAAGGTGACGGTCAGCGTCATCAGGCCGTCGGTCGTGGCCTGGCTGCCCATGTAGAGCATGCCTTCGACGCCGTTGATGGACTCTTCGAGCGGGGTCGCGACCGTCTCGGCGATCACCTTGGGGTTGGCGCCGGGATACTGCGCGCGCACGACGATCGACGGCGGCACGACTTCGGGGTACTCGGACACCGGCAGCACGCGCAGCGCGAGCAGGCCGGCGACGAGCATCAGCAGCGACAGCACACCGGCGAAGATCGGGCGGTCGATGAAAAAGCGGGAAAGATTCATGATGGTGCTCCGGACTACGGATGAATCAGGACTGCGGCGAGCCGGCCGCATCCGCGGCGCGGGCGCTGCGGTCGCTGTGGACCTGCTTGCGGCCGTCCATCGCCACCGACTGCGGCGCGACGAGCGAACCGGGGCGCACCCGCTGCAGGCCATTCACGACGATGCGCTCGCCAGCCTGCAACCCCGCGCTGACGATGCGCAGCCCGTCGGCCGTGCCGCCGAGCGTGACTTCGCGGTACTCCGTCTTGTTGTCGGCATCGACGACCAGCACGAACCTGCGGCTCTGGTCGGTGCCGATCGCGCGCTCGTCGATCAGCACCGCCGGCGCAGCCTTCGGGCGCCCCATCCGCAGCTTCGCGAACTGGCCGGCCATCAGGCTCTCATCGGCGTTGTCGAACACGGCGCGCACGCGCACGGTCCCGCTGCGGGCATCGACCTGGTTGTCGACCAGTTGCAGGTGGCCCGCGTAGGTCCGCTCCGGACTCATCGTCGTCGCCATCTGCACCGGGATGCTTTCGATCCGCCCCGCCTTGCCGTGGGCATCGCGCAACCCCTGCAGCGCACGCGCGACGACCTGCTCGTCGGCATCGAAGCTCGCGTAGATGGGGCTGACGGACACCAGCGTCGTCAGCACCGGCGCAGCGGGGCCGGCCGCGACGAGGTTGCCGACGGTGACGTCGAGCCGTCCGACGCGCCCCGACACCGGCGCCCTCACCTGCGTGTAGCCGAGGTTCAGGCGCGCCGACTGCAGCGCGGCCTGCGCGGCGCGCAGATCGGCATCCGCGGCGCGACGCGCATTGGCCCGTTCCTCGAACTCGCGCTCGGCGATCGCGCGCTGCTCCCACAGGCGATGCGCACGTTCATGTTCGCTCGTCGTGAAGGCGACGCGCGCCTGCGCGGCCGCGACCTGGGCCGCGGCGCGATCCACCTCCGCCGCGTAGGGCGCGGGGTCGATCGTGACCAGCAGGTCACCCGCCTTCACCAGCCCGCCTTCGCGGAAATGCACTGCCTGCACGGTGCCGGCGACGCGCGAGCGGATGTCGACGCGATCGACCGCTTCCAGGCGGCCCGAGAACTCGTCCCACATCGCGACCTCGCGCTGCTCGACGGTTGCGACGGAGACCGGCGTCGCGGCCGGAGCACCCGCACTCGGATTCGCCTCGACCGGTGCCGGGCGCAGGCCGAGGACGCCTGCGGAAATGGCGGTGAGGGCGGTGACGGCCAGGCCGGCGGTCCACAACCGGCGGTGCTTCGATTGGCTCTCTGGGGACATGGCAAACTCCTTTATTGCTTTGTTGATGTGTTCTGAACTGCGGTCGCAGCGTCGGGGAACGCGAGGCATCCTAAAGTCCGTAGTTAAGTACGGAGTCAACCCCTTTTTTCGCGGGGAAAATCGTTCAAGCGAGATCGACGGATTCCCGGCTGCCCGCCCTCGCGAGGAAGGTCGCAAAGCGGGCGCCCACTTCCTCCGTCCACGACCTGTCGGGGCTCGCAGGCTCCTGCAGGACGATCGGCCAACCGGTGGGCGCCGGTAGCACGAACTCGGATACCGGCACGCCGGCCTCCCCCAGCCTGCGCGCATAGGCAAGCGTCTCGTCGCGCAGCGGATCGTCGTCCGCGGTGATCAGCAGCGCCGGGGCGAGACCCGCCAGGCGCATCGCGCGACCGGGTGTTGCATAGGGGTGCTCGGCGGCGGCCGGCTCGCGCAGGTATCCGCACCAGCCCTTCGCCAGGGGGCAAGCGGCCGGCCCCTGATCGCTACGGCGAACCGATGCCGTGCCGAGACAGGGATCGAGCATCGGCGAGAGCAGGATCTGGCCGGCAAGCCGGGGCGCATGACGATCGCGCGCCATCAGTGCCGCGGCGGCGGCGAGATTGCCGCCCGCCTCCTCGCCGGCGACAAACAGCGCTGCCCCCTGCCCCGCGAGCCGGGCGCGCCTGCTCCACGCCCACTGCAGCGCGGCGTAGGCGGCATCGACCGCGGCCGGAAACGGATCGGCCGGTGCCAGCGGGTAATCGACCGACACCACGACCGCCCCCGCATCGGCCAGCAGACGGGCGACGGTCGCGCCGCTGTCGAGCGAACCGGAAACGAAGGCACCGCCGTGGAAATGCACGACCAGCGTGGCCCCGGCACGACGTTTCCCATAGACACGCACGCCCAGCGGGCGCGGGAGGCCGACGTCGATGCTGCAGTCTTCCGTGGCCGGAAGCTGGTTCGGGTTGGCAAGGCAGCAGGATTGCAGAAAGCGGAACATGGTCGTTGGGACCTGCAGTAGGCGCCGACAGCGCTGATGGCCTGAACGATAGTTCCCGCACTTCAATGAATAAATAATCGATTCGTAGCTTCTTTATTTCCTTTCGTGAATAATCGCGCCACAGCAATCGCGGCTGCGCATCTCCTAGCCCAATCTTGGATACATCCGTTCGCCCTGAGCTTGTCGAAGGGCAATGGCGGGGCTTCGACAAGCCTGTCCTGAGCATAGTCGAAGGGCTCAGCCCGAACGGTATTTGGCTGTCGGGTTACAAAGGAGAAGCGGATGGACCAATTCCTGGCACTGCGCGTGTTCGCGCGCGTCGTCGAAGCAGGCACCTTCACGAAGGCGGCCGACTCCCTCGGCATGCCGAAGCCGACCGTGACGAAGCTGATCCAGAGCCTGGAGACGCACCTGCGGGTAAAACTGCTCAACCGCACCACGCGGCGCGTCACGGTCACCGCCGACGGCGCGGCCTACTACGAGCGCACGGCGCGGCTACTGACGGAACTGGAGGAAATCGACGCCAGCCTGTCGAACGCGCAGGCTTCGCCGAAGGGGCGTGTCCGCGTGGACGTCCCCGCGGCGGTCGCCACCCGGATCATCATCCCCGCGCTGCATGGCTTCCACGCCCGCTATACGGATATCCAGATCGACCTCGGCGCGGGCGACCGCCTCGTGAACCTGATCGCGGACAACGTCGACTGCGTGGTGCGCGCCGGCAACCTCGCCGACGAATCGCTGGTAGCGCGACGCATCGCACAGATCGAATACGTCACGTGTGCCGCACCCGCCTACCTCGCCGAGCACGGCATACCCAGGCACCCGTCCGAACTCGGCGGGTCGCACCACGTCGTCGGCTATTTTTCGGCGGGCACCGGCCGGATCTCGCCCTTCGAATTCGAACGCAAGGGCGAGCGCATCGAGCTGCCGGGCCGGTACGCCCTAGCGGTCAACGACAGCAACGCCTACCTCGCGGCAGCCCTCGCGGGACTGGGGATCGTGCAGCTGCCCCGCTTCATGCTCGATCGACAACTGATCGAGGGGGAACTGGTACCGGTACTGGAGGACTGGACCTCACCGGGTTTCCCGATCTACGTCGTCTATCCCCCGAACCGTCATCTGAGCGCGAAGATCCGGGTCTTCGTCGACTGGGTCGCCGAACTTTTCGCGTCCTTCAATACCGAGGGGCGGCGCTGACTTCCGTCGGCGCCGCCCCTCGGGAACAGGGCTGCAGCAGGGGGCAGGCGAGCCCGCGTCAGCGCATCCGCAACGGCCGACGCGCACGCGGCGCACGGGATTGGGTGCAATCCCCGTCGTCGCAACGCCCCGCCTGAACGGGGTGCGCGAAGCTGGCGCGCGTCTTCATGATGATGCGCCGCGCGTTGGCCTCGATATCCGCTCGCGTGTCCGCCGCGCCGAAACCTGCTGTTGGCTGCGCTGCTGCGTGTAGCGACAACTCCATGGCCATCCTCCTTTGAAGTCGATCTTCTGCGAATGCTTTAATGGCTTGACTGCAGGCGCACTGTACCGACGACCATGGATGGAAATAAATACGCCAGAAGCGGCCACTTTATTTCCCTGCGTGAATAATAACGCCACCGCCACATTGCTTACCATCGTGGCAGCGGCATGGAGCGCCGCATAACCATGACTATCTCATGGTTATATAAATGCAATCAAGGTATTCCTTTGTCACGCGACGGCTTCGCATTCGAGCTCCGCAGGAGCGCGCTCGAGGTCGCCACAAAGGTGCGGAAGATAGTTGCAGGACGCGGCCTTCAGGCCGCGTCCATACGCCTTGCCGGCGTTCTCAGGCGTCGGCTGCCGCGCGACGCCGCCGGATCGTCACGCCGACGCTGTCGGCAGCATCGAAGATTGCCGGCTTGCTGACGCTGATCGCGACCGACGACAACTCGAAACCGGCGAACAACGCATCGGCGACGTTCTGCGCGAAGGCTTCGAGCAGCACGGCGCGATTGACCTGCGCGAGCCGGCGCACAGCCGCGAGCACCTGGCCATAATCGACCGCGTCGCGCAGGTCGTCGCTGGCGCAGCAACGCGCGTGCCGCAGACCCAGTTCGAGGTCGATCACGAGCGGTTGCGGTGCATGGCGTTCGTGTTCGTATACCCCGATCAGGGCCTCGACGCGGACGCCGCGCAGGAAGATGGTGTCCTCGCACGGCGCCGCGACCGTCGCAGGCCCGACCGGAACGGCCAGGCCCGGCAGGGCCCGCACCGACGCGGGCGCTTCGATGCGGTCGAGCTTCATCGCCCTTACCTCGCCTCCGCCGCGAGCTCGCGCTCAGCACCGCGACTGGCGGGACGGGCCACCTCCGCCGGCACCACAAACACCCCGAACTCCTCGGCCGCATCGAGGATCCAGCTGTACAGGTAATCCGCGAAGCTGCGGCGGATCACCAGTTCCCAACGCTCCTCATCGACGCGGCGGATCACCGCCGAGCTCTTCGCAAACACGCTCGACACCCCCTTGCCCACCGGGAAGGCGCGCGGATGCACGTCGTAGGGCGTGCACTTCATCAAGAGCTCGCGCACCTTGGGGCCGGTCAGCTCCA
>NZ_WTVK01000046.1 GCF_012910805.1 Aromatoleum evansii | reverse complement strand
GATTTGTATAAGAGACAGCCCCGACACATCGCCCGATGAAACTCGAACGACTCTGTGCCGCAATCCTGTGCGCGCTGGCCCGCACGATCACCGGCGCCCGCGCGATCTGGCAAGGCTGCCCGCCCGACATGCGCCGCCGGATCTACTTCGCCAACCATTCCAGCCACATCGACTTCCTGCTCACCTGGGCTGCGCTCCCGCCGGTGGTGCGCGCAGTGACCCGGCCCGTAGCAGGGTCCGACTACTGGCTGGCGTCGCCGCTGCGGCGCTTCATTGCCTGTCGCGTGTTCCGCAGTGTGCTGGTCGACCGCCGCCCCGGCGCTGGCGGCGACGCCGTGGCGCGGATCGGCGAAGCGCTCGCGGCGGGCGACTCGCTGATCTTCTTTCCCGAGGGCACCCGCAACACGGGCGAGGAGCTGCTGCCCTTCAAGAGCGGCCTGTTCCACCTCGCGCGCAGCCACCCGGAGGTCGAACTGGTGCCGGTCTGGATCGAGAACCTCGGCCGCGTGATGCCCAAGGGCAGTTACCTCCCGGTGCCGCTGCTATGCACACTGACCTTCGGCACGCCACTGCGGCTCGAGCCGGGCGAGACGAAGGATGCCTTCCTGCACCGCTCGCGCAAGGCCCTGCAGGCCACCGCCTCCCTCCACTGCTGACCGACGCCCGACGATGACACCCGGAAACCTGCAACTGACCGTGTTCGGCGGCGCCTTCGCGCTGCTGCTGGTCGCCAGCCTCGTCGCCGCCATCCTCCGCCTGCGCCTGGCGCCGGAAGGGCAGCACGCGCTCGTGGACAACCTCGTCGCGCGCATCAACGCGTGGTGGGTGATGATCGGCGTGCTCGCCGGCGCCTTCCTCGT
Source organism: Aromatoleum evansii (assembly GCF_012910805.1). Classification (GTDB taxonomy): domain Bacteria; phylum Pseudomonadota; class Gammaproteobacteria; order Burkholderiales; family Rhodocyclaceae; genus Aromatoleum; species Aromatoleum evansii. The sequence goes on along the minus strand of NZ_WTVK01000046.1, from coordinate 42,198 downwards.
CGGCGACACGGGCATCGTCTTGCTCTTCGCCTTCATCTCCTTCCACTGCCTGCGCGAGTTCATGTCGATCACGCAGACGCGCCGCGGCGACCATCGCGCGCTGCTGTGGTGTTTCTTCCTGTTCCTGCCGCTGCAGTACTACCTGGTCGCGATCGACTGGTACGGGCTGTTCTCCATCCTGATCCCCGTCTATGCCTTCCTGCTGCTGCCGATCTCGGCCTCGCTGGGCCAGGACGCGACGCGCTTCCTGGAGCGCGCGGCGAAGGTGCAGTGGGGGCTCATGATCTGCGTCTACTGCCTGTCGCACGTGCCCGCGCTGCTGACGCTGGACATTCCCGGCCACGCCGGACGCAGCCCGCTGCTGATCCTGTTCCTCATCCTCACGGTGCAGTCGAGCGACGTGTTCCAGTACGTGTGGGGAAAACTGCTCGGCCGGCGCAAGCTCGCGCCGGCGATCTCGCCGTCGAAAACCGTCGAGGGGCTGATCGGCGGCGTGCTGACCTCGACCGCCGTGGGCGCCGCGCTGTGGCAGATCACCCCATTCACGCCGCTGCAGGCCGGCCTGATCGCCTTTACCGTGAATGTGATGGGCTTCTTCGGCGGCTTCGTGCTGTCCGCGATCAAGCGCGACCGCGGCATCAAGGACTGGGGCACCCTGATCGAGGGCCACGGCGGCATGCTCGATCGCGTCGACTCGATCAGCTTCTCGGCGCCGATCTTCTTTCACATCGTGCGCTACTGGTGGGTGCCCTGAAGCCGCTCACCGGGGCCGCCTGCGGCTCCGGTGCTTGCGGCCTGCAGGCACACCGCCTCAGAACGGCGCGTCGCTCGCCGACGCGGTCGCGAACGCGACCCCCTCCGCTGCGGCCGGCACCTCGCCGCCCTTCAGTTCCCCGCCCAGCGCCGCGACGACGGCCGGCAGCAGGCGCTGCAGCTCGCCGGTCATCAGCGCGAAGCCCGCGTCGAACAGCGCGCGCGCGTCCTCGGCGCCGGCCTGGTCGAGGTTTTCCTTCACCACGTCGAGGAAGTCGAGGCGCTTGATCTCGAACTTCTCGGTGAGCACGAAGCTCACGCGGTCGTCGAAGGTCAGCGCGAGGCGGGTCGGCAGCTTGCCCGCCGTGAGGTGAGCGCGCACCTCGTCGCCTTCGAGCGGATGGCGCACGTAGCGCACCGCGGCCTTGTCCTCGCTGACCGAACGCAGTTCGCAATCCTGGTCGATCGTGAAGCCGGCGGGCGCCTCATTGCCCGCGAGCCAGTCGGCCATCGCGCTGGTCGGCGACAGCTCCGTGCGCACGAGCGCGAGCGGCAGGGTGTCCAGCGTCTGGCGCAATACCTCCAGGACGTCCTCCGCACGGGCCTGGCTGGGCGCATCGATGCCGAGCCACCCCCCGACCGGGTCGATCCATGCAAAGGCCTTCCTGCGCCGTGTAAACGCGCGCGGCAGCAATTCCTGCAAAACCTGCTCGCGCAGATCCTTCATCTGCTTGCGCCCGGGCTTGTAACCCTGCTGCTCGGCCAGCGCCTCGGCGCGTTCCTCGGCCTCCTGCTTGACCACCGACGAGGGCAGCAGACGGTTCTCCACGCCCAGCGCGATCAGCCACTGGCCGCCGACCTGATGCACGAGGAATTCGTCACCGGTGGGCGAGAGCCAGCCGCGGGTTTCCTGGTCCTGGCTGCCGCAGGGCTGGAAGCGCTTGCGCGCGAGTTGTTCCTCCAGCGTCTCGGCCGTCATCGTCCAGCCGGCGGGAACGCGATAGATCTGCAAGTTCTTGAACCACATGGGGAAATTCGTCCGTGTTGCGGGGGGTTAAATGGAAAACTCGTGAAAAACTCGCGGAAAATGCGCGAGAAATGCGGGCGCAGCGCTACTGGACGCGCCCCGACTCGGCGATCATGCGGATCACGCGCAGGGTGTCGACATCCGACTGATGGTAGGCCGACTTGATGTATTCGACATAGGCGACATCGTCGCCGATGCCCTGCTCGGTCAGCGTCGTGCGGTACTGGAAGCGCAGCACCATGGTGTCCCGGGCGGGCTCCTCGATGCCGATCGTGAGGCTGCCGCCGGCATGCGCCGCGGTGCGCTCGGTGTCGAAACGCACCCATTCCATCGGCTGCAACGTCACGCGGTCGCGGATCACGGCACTGCCGAACCTGAGCTCGCGCACCAGCTCGGTGTCGCTGCGCGACAGGATCGTGCACGCCTCCAGGCCGGGCAGGAAGGGGCGCGAATCCTCGGCGCGGCACAGCAGGCCGAACCACAGCTCCTCACGCGTGAGCGGCGCCACGAGCGGGTTGTCCGGGTCGTTGACGACCAGCAGATGTTCAAAATTCACCAGCAGGCTCCAAGTACGGGTTCGACCATGGTAGCGGGGCGATAGTGTCCCACATGTTTCGGTTAGCATCCGCCCATGCACATCGAACGACTACTCCATTCCCAGGGGTTCGGCAGCCGCAAGGAATGCCGCGCCCTGATCCGTGCCGGCCTGGTCGCTGTCGCAGGCCGGATCCTCGACAACCCAGCCGAAGACTTCGCGCCCGAGGGCCTCGAATTCAGCGTAGACGACGAAACCTGGGTCTATCGCGAAAAGGCCTACCTGATGCTGCACAAGCCCGCCGGCTACGAGTGCTCGCGCCGGCCGCAGTTCCACCCCTCGGTGTTCGCGCTGCTGCCCGACATGCTGGCGAACCGCGACGTGCAGTGCGTCGGGCGGCTGGACCAGGACACCACCGGCCTGCTGCTGCTCTCCGACGACGGCCAGTTCATCCACCGCTGGAGCTCGGGCAAGAAGCGCACGCCCAAGGTCTATGAGGTCACGACCAAGCACCCGGTGGACGACGCCTTGATCGCCGTCTTGCTCGAGGGCGTCGAACTCCTCGACGAACCGGCACCGATCGCCGCGGCAGCCTGCCTGAAAACGGGGGAGCGGAGTCTACGGCTGACGATCACCGAAGGCAAGTACCATCAGGTCAAGCGCATGCTCGCCGCAGCCGGCAACCGTGTCGAGGCCTTGCACCGCAGCGTCGTCGGCGGACTGTCCCTGCCCGACGACCTCGCACCGGGCGAATGGTGCTGGCTCGAGGAAGCCGATCTCGCACGCCTCGCCGATTACGACGAGACCGACTGAGCGCGCGGTTTTCCCGTCGGGCGGGCGCAGCGCAGCGAATCCCGCCACGACTTCCTGCGGGCGATTTACGGAGCGTGAAGCGGCGGGATCCGCCTTCGGCTCCTCCCGCCCGATGTCCCTGAACGCCCCGCCTGCATGGTCCGCAACCCGGCTTTCGGACCGTGTCTTCCTGCCTCTCCCTGCAGACCACGCTCCCCTCGAACGAGGGCAGGTCCCCGTTCCGGGGCTTGCCCCGGCCGCTTCCCGCAGTTTCAGGTTTTGTTCTTCTGTATTTCTTTAAATTTAAAAGATAAAGAAGAATATAGGCGGCCATTTTCTGTGGATAAGTCCAGATCCACCAATGCCTGCAAGCCTTTCGTCGCGGTAGAACCCCGTAGACAAGTGCCCCGTTCACCTGTGTGGCGATTGTGGCTCGTTTTGGCTGTTCACGAATTTCCGCTCCTTCCCCACAAAGTCTCCCTGTGCTCCTCCACCGACTTATCCACTGGAGGAGCCGTTCAGGAACGGGAAGGCCGCTGTGCGATGCAGTTGACGCCAGATCGGACACCTGTCCGGCATCGCGATGCCGAGCCCGAACACGAGCTGCGGCCGACGCCGGTCTTGCGACCGATTCGGCTGCGAGGTGTGCAAGGCCATAGGACGGTGTAGCCGAAGGCCGAATGGGGCGACTTCACCGCCACTGCACCGAAGGCGCCTTGCTTGCACGGACCTCTGGCGGGAGACGCTTTGCTGCTCCCGCCCTGCGAGAGCGCGTGCGATTCCCCTGGCGCCGTGCCGTGGAGGTTTTCCTTTTAGTAGTTTGTTTTATTTAAAAGATAAAGATATATATAGTGTCGCGTTTTCTGTGGATAAGTCCGTCTTCGCCAGCGCCCGCAGGCACTCCGGGACGGTAGAACTCCGTAGATAAACCCCCGGTTCACCTGTGTGGCGATTGTGGCCCGTTTTCCGGTCGATGCCGATCCAGCCCTTTTCCCACAAAGCATTCCCCTCCTTTTCCCGCACTTGTCCACCGCCATGAGCCTTGCCGACGCCGCGCCCGCCTTCGACTGGGACATCTTCTGCCGCGTTGTGGATAACTTCGGGGATATCGGCGTCTGCTGGCGGCTGGCCAAGGCATTGGCGCACGATCACGGGTGCGCGGTCAGGTTGTGGGTGGACGACTGGGGGACCTTCGCGCGCCTGTGCCCGGCGGCGGCCGATGCGGGTGACGCAGTGCGGGTGGAGGGGGTCGAGGTGCGTCGCTGGCGCGAGCCCTTTCCCGAGGTGCTGCCGGCACGTGCGGTCGTCGAGGCCTTCGCCTGCGAGCCGCCCGCCTCCTACGTCGAGGCGATGGCCGCCGCGACGCCGCGGCCGCACTGGATCAACCTCGAATACCTGTCGGCCGAGGACTGGGTCGAGGGCTGCCACGGGCTGGCCTCGCCGCATCCGCGCCTGCCGCTGGCGAAACGGTTCTGCTTCCCCGGTTTCACGGCGCGCAGCGGTGGTCTGCTGCGCGAACGCGGGCTGCTCGACGCGCGTGACCGTTTCCAGGCCGACGCGATAGCGCGGCGCGACTGGCTCGCCGGCCGCGGCATTCCCGTGCCCGCGGAGGGCGCTCGCCTCGTGTCGCTGTTCGCCTACGAGCAGCCGCAGTTGCCTGAACTCCTGCGCCTGTGGGCCGGCGCCCCGCGCCCGACCCTGCTGCTGGTGCCGGAAGGCCGCGTGCTGGGCGACGTGCTGCGCTTCTTCGGGCGCGCGGAAGCACGGGCCGGCGAGATCCTTGCCGCGGGCGCTCTGAGCACGGTCGTCCTGCCCTTCCTCGACACCGCCGACTACGACCGCCTGCTGTGGGCCTGCGAGCTCAACTTCGTGCGCGGCGAGGATTCCTTTGTGCGCGCGCAGTGGGCCGCGCGGCCCTTCGTGTGGCACATCTACGAGCAGGACGAGGCTGTGCATCACGACAAGCTCGACGCCTTCCTCGCGCGTTACCTGGCCGGACTCGACGAGGCTGCATCCGACGCGACCCATGCGTTCTGGAAGGCGTGGAACGGCGAGGGCAGCCTTGCCGCCGCGTGGCCCGCGTTCGCCGATGCGCTGCCGCAGCTTGTGCCGCACGCGCGTCGCTGGTCGGACGGGCTCGCGGCGCTGCAGGATCTCGCGTCGACCCTGGTGCAATTTTCCGAACTCACGGTAAAATAACCGGTTTTTTACATTGTGCGGCCAAAATGTCCGCGCCCGATCTACATCAGGAAACAGCATGAAAACCGCACAGGAACTCCGCTCCGGCAACGTCATCATGGTTGGCAGCGACCCGCTGGTCGTGCAGAAAGCCGAATACAACAAGTCCGGCCGCAACGCTGCGGTCGTGAAGATGAAGCTCAAGAACCTGCTCACCGGCGCTCCCTCGGAGTCGGTGTACAAGGCCGACGACAAGTTCGAAGTCGTCCAGCTCGATCGCAAGGAAGTGACCTTCTCCTACTTCGCCGATCCGATGTACGTGTTCATGGACGCCGACTACGAGCAGTACGAAGTCGAATCCGAGAACATGACCGACGCGCTGAAGTACCTCGAAGACGGCCTGCAGTGCGAAGTCGTGTTCTACAACGGCAAGGCGATCTCGGTCGAACTGCCGAACTCGGTGGTGCGTGAAGTGGTCTACACGGAACCCGCCGTGAAGGGCGATACCTCGGGCAAGGTCATGAAGCCCGCCAAGCTCGCGACCGGCTTCGAACTGCCGGTGCCGGCCTTCGTCGAAATCGGTGACAAGATCGAGATCGACACCCGCACCGACGAGTACAAGAACCGCGTGAAGTAATCCGCGCGTTCCGCGTCGCGACAGGAAGGGCCCGCCAAGTGCGGGCCCTTCGTCTTTTGCGGCGCCCGTTCGCCTTGAACTTTCGGCATCCGGCGATATCTTGAGAGCACCATGCCTGCAAGGAGTACAAGAATGAAGAAGACCCTGTTTGTCGTGCTGATCGCGGCCCTGTCTGCCGGACTGGCCGCCTGCAACCGCGAAGCCCCCGCCGAGAAGGCCGAAACCGCCGGCAGCCAGGCGATCGAGGCCGCGAAGGAGTCCGCCGCCAAGGCCGGCGAGGCGGCCCAGAAAGCCGGCGAAGCGGCGACGGCAGCAGCCCAGGCCGTGACCGAGTCCGCGAAGGAGGGCGTCGAGAAGGGCAAGGAAGTCGCCGGTGAAGTCGGCGAGGCCGCGAAGGAGAAGGCCGTCGAAGTCAAGGAAGCGACCACCGAGGCTGCGCAGAAGGCCTCGGAGCTTGCGCGCGACACCGCGACGAAAATCAAGGAGGCCGGCAAGGAAGCGGTCGATGCCGCAAAGGATGCGACGCGCAAGGAAGAAAAATAAACGATGTCCGACCGCATCCGCATCTTCGGCGCGCGCCAGAACAACCTCAAGAACCTCTCGCTCGATATCGCGCTGAACGAGCTGACGGTCGTTACCGGAGTCTCGGGCTCCGGCAAATCCTCGCTGGTCTTCGACACCTTGTACGCCGAAGGCCAGCGCCGCTACGTCGAGACCTTCTCGCCCTACGCGCGGCAGTTCCTCGACCGCATGGACAAGCCGCAGGTCGACCGCATTGAGGGCGTGCCGCCGGCGATCGCGATCGACCAGACCAACCCGGTGCGCACCTCGCGCTCCACGGTCGGCACGATGACCGAGCTGACCGACCACTTCAAGCTGCTGTACGCCCGCGCGTCGAAGTTGTATTGCCGCGGCTGCGGCAAGCCGGTGCGGCGTGACGACCCCGACAGCGTGCATGCGGCGCTCGCCGAACGCTGCGCGGCGGAGGACCCGCGCTTGGTGCTGACCTTCGCGGTGCCGGTGCCGAAGAATTTCAGCGAAGACGAAGTCACGCAGCTGCTGAACCAGCAGGGCTACACGCGCATCCATGCGCGCGAAACGACGGATAGTGGCGACCTGCTGCACGTCGTGCAGGACCGCTTCCGTTTCTCGAATGCCGAACGCAGCCGCGTCAGCGAAGCGATCGAGACGGCGATGACCCATGGCCATGGCCGCCTCGCGGTGCGCGCGCAGCATGACGAAGGCGAGACGGTGTGGCGCTTCTCGCGCGACCTGCACTGCGCCGACTGCGACATCCACTATTCAGATCCGACCCCGGGCCTGTTCTCCTTCAACTCGCCGATCGGCGCCTGCGACACCTGTCGCGGCTTCGGGCGCGTGATCGGCGTCGATTTCTCGCTGGTGATCCCGGACGAATCGAAGACGCTCGCCGAAGGCGCCGTGAAACCCTGGCAGACCGCGAGCTACCGCGAATGCCAGGACGACCTCGCGAAGATGGCGAAGAAATACGGCGTGGCGATGGACGTGCCGGTGCGCGACCTGCCGCCGGAACATCGCGCGTGGCTGCTCGAAGGCGACCCGGAATGGAAGAGCTGGGAGGCCTCGTGGCCGCGCAAGTGGTACGGTGTGCGCCACTTCTTCGACTGGCTGGAGACAAAAGCCTACAAGATGCACATCCGCGTGCTGCTGTCGCGCTACCGCAGCTACACGGAATGCCCGGCGTGCAAGGGGGCCAGGCTGAAGCCGGAGGCGCTGCTGTGGCGGCTGGGTACGGAGCCCTTGAACGACTTTCGTGGGAGCGGCTTTAGCCGCGAATCCACCGGCTCGGCTCCGTTTGACGCCGATTCGCGGCTGAAGCCGCTCCCACAGCACCGCTACGGCCTCGCCATCCACGAGCTGATGGCCCAACCGGTGAGCCGCGTGCGCGACTTCATCGCCCGCGTCGAACTCCCCTCCGGCCTCGACGAAGCCACCGAACTGCTGCTCGGCGAGATCCGCAGCCGCCTCGACTACCTCGCCAACGTCGGCCTCGCCTACCTCACGCTCGACCGCCAGTCGCGCACGCTGTCGGGCGGCGAAGTGCAGCGCATCAACCTCACGACCGCGCTCGGCACCTCGCTCGTGAACACCCTGTTCGTCCTCGACGAACCTTCGATCGGCCTGCATCCGCGCGACATCGACCGCATCCTCGCGGTGATGACGAGATTGCGCGATGCCGGCAACACGCTGGTCGTCGTCGAACACGACCCGCAGCTGATGTCCGCCGCCGACCGCCTGCTCGACATCGGCCCCGGCCCCGGCGAACGCGGTGGCGAGATCGTCGCCTACGCCCCGCCGGCCGAGCTCGCCGCCGACCCCACGTCACTCACCGGCGCCTACCTTGCCGGCCGGAAACGCGTCGATGCCGGCCGCAAGCTGCGCCCGGTCGGCAAGCACGACCCCGTGCTGCGCCTCGTCGGCGCGCGTGAGCACAACCTGCGCAGCCTCGACATCGAGATTCCGCTCGGCAAGCTGGTGTGCGTGTCCGGCGTGTCGGGCTCGGGCAAGTCCACGCTGATCCAGGACGTGCTCCACCCCGCGCTGGCGAAGCATTTCGGCCAGGCGACCGAGGCGCCCGGCGCCTACGAGCGCCTCGAAGGGCTGGACCAGCTCGCCGGTGTCGTGATGGTCGACCAGTCTGCGATCGGCAAGAGCGCGCGCTCCAACCCGGTCAGCTACGTCGGCGCGTGGGACGCGATCCGCGCGCAGTTCGCGGCGCTGCCCGAAGCCAAGAGCCGCGGCTACACGCCGGGCACCTTCAGCTTCAACTCCGGCACCGGCCGCTGCCCGACCTGCACCGGCTCGGGCTTCGAGCATGTCGAGATGCAGTTCCTGTCCGACGTCTACCTGCGCTGCCCGGACTGCGACGGCAAGCGCTACCGGCCCGAAGTGCTGGAGCTGACGTGGCGCGACAAATCGGTGTCCGACGTGCTCGACATGACCGTGTCGGAGGCGCTGGCCTTCTTCGCCGACCAGCCTGCCGTGCAGGCTGCGCTCGCGCCGCTCGCCGACGTCGGCCTCGAATACCTGAAGCTCGGCCAGCCGGTGCCGACGCTGTCCGGCGGCGAGGCGCAGCGCCTCAAGCTCGCCGGCCATCTCGCGGAAGCGGCGAAACTATCCGGCAAGAAGTCGAAGGCGAAATCGCAGCCCGGTCGCCTGCTCTTCCTCTTCGACGAACCGACGACCGGCCTGCACTTCGAGGACGTCGCGACCCTGCTGCGCGCCTTCGAAAAGCTCCTCGACGCCGGCCACGCGCTGGTCGTCATCGAACACAACCTCGACGTGCTGCTCGCCGCCGACTGGCTCATCGACCTCGGCCCCGAAGGTGGCGAGGACGGCGGCGAACTGGTCGTCGCCGGCACGCCGCAAACGGTCATGGCCTGCGCCAGCTCCCATACCGGGGTTGCGATGCGCGCCTACGCCCAATCGCTGGGCAAGCCGACGACCGCGGTGGCCGAGCCCGTCGCGCGCTACCGCCCGGTCGCCGCGCCGGCGATCGAGATCCGCCATGCGCGCGAGCACAACCTGAAGAACGTCAGCCTGACGATCCCGCGCGACCGTTTCACCGTCATCACCGGCCTGTCCGGTTCCGGCAAGTCCACGCTCGCCTTCGACATCGTGTTCGGCGAAGGCCAGCGCCGCTACCTCGAATCGCTCAACGCCTACGCGCGTCAGTTCGTGCAGCCCGCCGCGCGCCCCGACGTCGATGCGCTGTTCGGCATCCCGCCGACGGTCGCGATCGAGCAGCGCGTCTCCCGTGGCGGCCGCAAGAGCACGGTCGGCACGCTGACCGAGATCCAGCCTTTCCTGCGCCTGCTGTACGTCAAGCTCGGCACCCAGTTCTGCCCGAAGTGCGACGTCCCGGTGTCGCCACAGAGCTTCGACGCGATCGCGGCGCAGATCCTGCGCGACTACCGCGGCGCCTCGGTCGAACTGCTCGCGCCCCTGGTGACGAACCGCAAGGGCCTGTACACCGCGCTCGCGAAATGGGCCAAGGGCAAGGGCTACGCCCAACTGCGCGTCGATGGCGACTACCTGCCGACGGCGAAATGGCCCAGACTGGACCGCTACGTCGAGCACACCATCGAGCTGCCAGTCGGCCTCGTCGTCGTCGGCCCCGAGCACGAGGCGGCGTTGCGCACCCAACTGGCCGAGGTGCTCGAGCACGGCAAGGGCGTCGTCAAGGTGCTGCAGCTCGGCAAGGTCGGCGCCCAGCCGCACACCTTCTCGACGCTGCGCGCCTGCCCGTCCTGCGGCGACAGCTTCCCGGAGCCGGATCCGCGCCTGTTCTCGTACAACGCCAAGCATGGCTGGTGCGAAAGCTGCTACGGCACCGGCCAGCGCACCATCGGCCGCGTCGAGGACGCCAACGAGCTGGATCTCGCCGAGACCGAACAGGTCACGGAAGAAGTCTGCCCGAGCTGCGACGGCGCGCGCCTGAACCCGGTCGCGCGCGCCGTGCGCTTCCGCGAGCTCGGCATCCATGAACTCTCCGCGCAGCCGGTCGCCAAGGTCGCCGGCTTCTTCGAGACCCTCAGCCTGGAAGGCCGCGAGACCGACATCGCGCGCGACCTGGTCACCGAGATCCGCGGCCGGCTCGACTTCCTGCAGCAGGTCGGCCTCGCCTACCTCGCGCTCGATCGCGGCGCGCCGACGCTCTCGGGTGGCGAGGCGCAGCGCATCCGGCTGGCCGCCCAGCTTGGCTCCAACCTGCGTGGCGTGTGCTATATCCTCGATGAACCGACCATCGGCCTGCACCCGCGCGACAACCGCATGCTGCTCGACACCCTCGAAGCCTTGCGCGACCGCGGCAACACGTTGCTCGTCGTCGAGCACGACGAGGACACGATACGGCGTGCCGACCACGTCATCGACCTCGGCCCCGGCGCCGGCGTGCGCGGCGGCGAAGTCGTCGCCGAAGGCAAACTCGCCGACTTGATGGCCGCCCCGCAATCGGCCACCGGCGCCTGCTTCCGCGCGCCGCTGCAGCACCCGATGCGCCCGCCGCTGGCGATCGGCGACGACCACCCCTTCCTCGTCGTGAAGAACGCGACGCTGCACAACCTGCGCTCCGTCGAAGCGCGCCTGCCGCTCGGACGGCTGACGGTGGTGACCGGCGTGTCCGGCTCGGGCAAATCCACGCTCGCGCGCGACGTGATCCACGCCACCCTGCACGCGCTGCTCGGCGATCCCGACGCGCAGCGCGCCCGCCGCCGCGGCGAGGCGCAGACGAGCGCCGCTGAGCCGGTCGGCTGCGAACGCATCGAAGGCTGGCAGGCGGTCGGCCGCGTGCTCGAAGTCGACCAGACCCCGATCGGCAAGACGCCGCGTTCCTGCCCCGCAACCTATGTCGGTTTCTGGGACGCGATCCGCAAGCTCTTCGCCGAGACTTTCGAGGCGAAGACGCGCGGCTGGAACGCATCGCGCTTTTCGTTCAACACCGGCGCCGGCCGTTGCCCGGTATGCGAAGGCCAGGGCCAGACCACCGTCGAGATGAGCTTCCTGCCCGACGTGAAGCTGCCGTGCGATGCCTGCGGCGGCGCGCGCTTCAACCCCGAGACGCTCACCGTGCGCTGGCGCGAAAGGACGGTCGCCGAGGTGCTGGCGATGCCGGTCGACGAGGCGGTCGACTTCTTCGCTGCACATCCGTCGATAGCGCATCCCCTGGCGCTGCTGCAGGACGTCGGTCTCGGCTACCTCACGCTGGGCCAGCCCAGCCCGACGCTGTCGGGCGGCGAGGCGCAGCGCATCAAACTCGTCACCGAGCTCGCGAAAGTGCGCGGCCGCGCAGGGGAGAGCGCCAAGACCGGCGGCCGTCCGCTGCCGGCCGAAAAACATACCCTCTACGTGCTCGACGAGCCGACCGTGGGCCTGCACATGGCCGACGTCGACAAGCTGATCCGCGTGCTGCACCGCCTCGCGGATGCCGGCCACACCGTGCTCGCGATCGAGCACGACCTCGACGTGATGGCCGAGGCCGACTGGCTGATCGACCTCGGTCCCGAAGGGGGCGACGGCGGCGGCAGGATCGTCGCGCAGGGGCCGGTTGCGGACGTGTGCGCGGGCAGCGGCTCGCATACCGCGCGCATCCTCGGGGAATTTCTCGCGTCGCGCGCTGTTAACGGGGAGGGCGCTGCCGCCTCGGTAATCCCCGCCTCGGGCAAGACGAAGAAAGGAAGAAAATCGTGAAGCACCCCATCCTGCTGTGGGACCTCCCCACCCGTCTCGCGCACTGGCTGCTCGTTGCGTTGGTCGCGAGCGCGATCCTCAGCGTGAAGATCGGCGGCAACGCCATGGAATGGCACGGTCGCATCGGACTGGCGATCCTCGGCGTCGTCGTGTTCCGCGTCGTCTGGGGCGTCGTCGGCTCCACCTATGCGCGCTTCACCCAGTTCCTGCCGACGCCCGCCGCGATCGGCGCCTACCTGAAGGGGCACTGGCGCGGCGTCGGGCACAACCCGCTCGGCGCGCTGTCGACGGTCGCGCTGCTGTCGCTGATGGCGGGACAGGCGCTGGCGGGCGCCTTTTCCAATGACGACATCGCCTTCTATGGTCCCCTCTACCAGGCGATCTCGAGCGAGCTGTCGACCTGGATCAGCGGCCTGCACCGCCAGGCCGAATGGATCGTGTACGGCCTGGTCGCGCTGCACGTCGGTGCGGTGATGTGGCACACGCACGTGAAGAAGGACAACCTGATCCGCCCGATGATCACCGGCGTGAAGGCGGTGGACGACCCCGCGATCCCGCCCGCGCGCGGCGGCGGTCCGGTGGCGCTGGTTTTCGCCCTCGCGATTGCCGGACTGGCGGTGTGGGCGGTGTCGGGCGGCCTGCTGCCGCCGCCGGTCCCGGTTCCCGCCGCGACGACGCCCGCCTGGTAGGCGCGGCCTTTACTGCCGCACGTCGCTCCATGCGGCGCCGGTGAGCGCCTGCAACTGCGCCGGCGTCAGCGGGAACACCGAGAACGGCGTGCCCGCGGCGGCCCACAGGGTGTCGAAGCGCCGCAGGTCCTCGTCCAGCAGCAGCTTCACCGGCTGCGCATGGCCGAGCGGGGCGACGCCGCCGATCGCATAGCCGGTCGCGCTGCGCACGAAATCGGCGTCTGCGCGCGCGAGCGCCTCGCCCACCTGCGCGGCGACCTTCGCCTCGCTGACACGGTTGTCCCCGCTCGCGACGACGACGACCGCCTGTCCGCTTTCCTTGCCGCGGAAGACGATGGACTTCGCGATCTCGGCGACGGTGCAGCCGATCGCCGCGGCCGCCTCCGCGCTGGTGCGGGTCGGCTGTTCGAACTCGACGACGCGCGTGTCGACGCCGGCTTCAGCCAGGAGTTGTGCGGTGCGCAGGGCGGTCGGATGCTGGGCGGGTTTCATGGCGGTACGGGGGCGCAAAGCGTGGAATCTTAGCCCTGGGCGCGAGCGCGTCCAAGCCACGCGCGGGGGGGCGCTTGACGCCTGTCAATGAGCGCGGGTGCGCGGCAGGCGATCCTTTTCCAACTGGTACGACGAGCGCACGGCGATGGAGCGGACGACATGAAAGGACGGGCGGCAGCGGGGATCGCTGCGGGATTCGGTATTGCCACGCGCGCGTGGGTGCGCCGGCTCGCGTGGCCGGCACTTGCGCTCGCGCTCTTCGCGGCCGCGTCTGCGCGCGCGGAGGACCTCGCCGCCCTGTCCGCCGCGCCGGCCGCGGTGAGCGCCGCGGACACCCGTCCTGCGGTTGTCGTGCTGTGGACGCCCGGCTGTCTCGCGTGCCGGAAATCGCTGGGCGAGCTCGAGCGATTCGCCGCAGGCGCGACGCGCGAAGGGGTCGTGCTGCGCACCCTGGTCCCCGCCGACGAATACGAGGCGGCACGGTGGATGCTCGCGGACCGCGGCATCGTCCTGCACCTCGCGGTCGTCGAGGACGTCCTCGACGCGCCGACCCGCCGCCTGCTGTTCGACACGCCCCTTGCCTACGCGATCGACCGTGACGGCAAGGTGGCTGCCGCTCGCGGCGGGCTGCTACGGCTGCGCCTGCTGGAAGAGCTGGGGAAGGCTGCGCAGGGCGGCGACTGACCCGAACCCCGCGTCGCTCACTTCTGGCTTGCGAAAGCCTCCACCTTGCGCGTCGGCCCCGACACGATCAGCAGGTCGTCGGCCAGGACGCGCGAGTGCGGGGTGGCGTGCTGGAAGTCCTCGTTGGCGCGCTTGATGCCGACCACCGTGACCCCGAACTTCTCGCGCACCCCGGATTCGGCCAGCGAGAGCTGGTGGGTCGCTGCGGGCGCATGCACTTTCGCGATCGCGAAGCCGTCGTCGAACTCGATGTAGTCGATCATCCGCCCCGAGATCAGGTGCGCGACGCGCTGACCCATGTCGGCTTCCGGATACACGACGTGGTGCGCGCCGATGCGCTGCGCGATCTGGCCGTGCTCGGGCGTCATCGCCTTGACCCAGATGTCCTTGATGCCGAGTTCGGTGAGCGCCATCACGGTCATCAGGCTGGACGCGAGGTCGGTGCCGATGCCGACGATGCCGTGCGCGAAGTCGGCCACGCCGAGCTGGCGCATCACCGAGACATTGGTCGAATCGGCCTGCACCGTGTGCGTGAGCAGGTCGGCCCAGGCCTGGACCGGCTCGCCGTCGCGGTCTATGCCCATCACGTCGTGCCCGAGGCGCATCAGCGACTGCGCGACGGCGCCGCCGAAGCGCCCGAGGCCGATCACGACGACGCTGTCGCCCTTCGAGAACGAGAACTGTTCGGTAAATAGCCTAGCCAACAATGGGATGCTCCTCAGGATAGCGGAAGGGCATGCGCCGCTCGCCCAGTGCGAGCGAGGCTGCGAGCGTGATCGTGCCGACGCGGCCGACGTACATCAGCGCGGTCAGCATCAGCTGGCTAGACGGCGGCAGGTCGGCCGTGATCCCGGTCGACAGCCCCACCGTGCCGAACGCCGAGATGACTTCGAAGATGATCTTGTCGGTCGCGAACTGGGTGCTGCGCAGCAGGAACAGGGTGCCGAGCACGATCATCGCGCTCCCGAGCACCAGCACCGTGATCGCCTGGCGCTGCGCGGAGCTGCTGACGCGGCGGCCGAAAGCCTCGCTGTCCGTATGGCCGCGCACCTCGGCAACCACCAGCAGCACGAGGATCGCCGCGGTGCCGACCTTCACGCCGCCCGCGGTGCCGGCGCTGCCGCCGCCGACGAACATCAGGAAGTAATGCAGCGCCCAGCTCTCGTGCGTCATCGCGCCGATGTCGAGCGCGTTGAAGCCGGCGGTGCGCGCCGACACCGACGCGAAGGCCGCGTTGAGCAGTTTGTGCGGGATCGCCATCGGCCCCAGCGTGCCCGGGTTGGACCACTCGGCGGCGAGCAGCATCAGGAAGCCGCCGGCCAGCAGCACCGTCGTGCCGACCAGCGTCAGCTTCGTGTGCAGCGACCAGTGGCGGGGATCGCGCACGCGCATGCGCAGGTCGTGCAGCACCGGGAAGCCGATCCCGCCGACGACGATCGCCACCATCACCGGCAGCAGCATCGCGGCGTCCGACGCATAGCGCACCAGGCTGTCGGCATGGATCGAGAAGCCCGCGTTGTTGAACGCCGACACCGAGTGAAACAGCCCGCTCCACGCCGCCTCGGCCCACGGCAGCTCGTAGGCGTAGTGCAGGCGCAGGGTCAGCACGGCCGCGATCGAGCTCTCGAACAGGAAGGTCACGAGCAGCACGAGGCGTGCGACGCCGGACACGTCGCCGATGCCCAGCGTATGGGTCTCGACCTGCGTGATGAGCTTGGTGCGCAGGCGCAGCGAGCGGTTCACCATCAGCCCCAGCAGGGTCGCGGCGGTCATCATGCCGAAGCCGCCGAACTGGAACAGCATCATCACGACGAACTGGCCGAAGCCCGACCAGTAGGTGCCGGTGTCCACGATCACGAGACCGGTCACGCACACCGCCGACACCGCCGTGAAGAAGGCGGGCAGGAAAGGTGCGCCGACGCCTTCCGCGTGCGCGACCGGCAGCATCAGCAGCGCGGTCCCGGCGAGGATCGCGAACAGGAAGCTCAGCGCCACGGCGCGGGTGGGATGGAGCAGGGATTTCATCGCAAGTCGGCGGCGAACATGTCCTGATTGCGGGTCCGGCCAGGCGGAAAGGTGTGGCAGCGTAGCGGAAATGCCGGCGGGCGACTACCTTCTGCGCGTGTCTAGGAGCCTGTCGGACTTAAAGGAAATCGGCTGCAAATCCGCCTGGGCGGTCCATATTTCGCCGCTTATTTGGTCAATAGAATGACCATTGACCTGCAAAATCGACAAAATCTGTCCTCGCACAGCCGAATTTTCGCTTCGATTCTTCAAGTCCGACAGGCTCCTAGGCCTGCCACGGCGGCACCGGCTTCAGCATCGCCTCCAGCTCGTCGATCAGCACCTTCACCTTCGGCAGGCGCGCCCGGCTCGGCATGTAGCACGCGTACAGGTGTCGACCGAAGTCGATGCGCGGCGTGTAATCCGTCAGCACGCGCACGAGCCGTCCGTCGCCCAGCTCATTGCAGCACAGGTAGGTCGGCAGGATCGCCAGCCCATGCCCGGCCAGCGTCGCATCGAGGATGCTCGCCGGCTCGTTGAACTGGACGCGGCCGCGCACCGGGATCGCGACTTCGGCGCCGGCGCGGTCGACCAGGTGCCAGATGCGCTTGTCGGAGAGCAGGAAGCTGAAGCACTGGTGATCGACCAGCTCGCGCGGATGCCGCGGCATGCCGTGCCGCGCAAGGTAGGCGGGCGCCGCGCAGATCACCGTCTGCATCGTGAAGATCCGCTTCGCGACGACGTCCTCGGGCGGCGTCTTGCAGAAGCGCAGCGCGAGGTCGATGCGGTCCTCCGCGAGGTCCACGAGCGAGTTGGTGAGGATCAGCTCGCACTCCAGCTCCGGGTAGCGGGCGGTCAGGCGTGGCAGCAGCGGGGCGACCCAGATGCGGCCGAACACCACGCTCGCGCTGATGCGCAGCAGCCCGCTGGGCGCGTCGCCGAGGTTGCGCACCGCGACCTCCGTCAGCTCCACCGACTCGAGCGCGCGCAGCGCATGCTGGTAGAACACTTCGCCCGACGGGGTCAGGAAGAGCTTGCGCGTCGAACGGTCGAACAGGCGCACGCCGAAGCGTCGCTCGAGCTCGCCGATCTGCTTGCTGACCTGTGCGCGCGTGCAGTCCAGGCGGCGGGCTGCTCCCGCCATGCTGCCGCTCTCGACGACTTTCACGAAGGTGTCCCAGCTTGCCAGCCAGCTCATGTGTCAATCTCTAGTGTCAACATATCGTTGACGTAACGGCAACTATTATCGGCTTTTTGTTTCCGTAATAGTCGGTTAAATTTCCCGTGACATACGCTAGGGTATTGAACATGCACACGAGCATCACACTTCCCGAAGCCTTCTTCCTGCCGCTCGGCGACGACGCCTACCAGCCCACCGAGGCCACGATCGGCCCGTGGTCGGTGGAGAGCCAGCACGGCGGGCCGCCGATCGCGTTGCTGGCGCAGGCGCTGCGGCGTTTTCCGTCCGAGTTCGGGCTCGACATCGCGCGCATCACCTTCGAGATCCTCGGCCCGGTGCCGGTCGAGCCGTGCGAGCTCCGCGTGCGCGTGCTGCGTCCGGGCCGGCGCATCGAGCTGATCCAGGGCGAGATGCTCGTCCGCGGCAAGCCGGTCCTGCTCGCCCACGCCTGGCGCGTCGAGCGCAAGCCCGAGAGCGCCGTCGCCGTCGCCGACCCCTTTGCGGTGCCGCCGCTGCCCGAGGCGCAGGCGCAGGTGTTCTTTCAGGGCGTCGACTACTTCCCCTATGCCGACGCGCTCGAATGGCGCTTCGCCGACGGCAGCTTCCGCGAACCCGGCCCGGCGGCGGTGTGGGCACGCCCGCGCATCCCGCTCGTCGCCGGCCAGCCGACCGACGGCATCGAGGCCCTGCTGCTGATCCTCGACTCCGCCAACGGCATCAGCGCCGAACTCGACATCCGCCATTGGACCTTCGTGCCGGTGGATCTCACCCTCAACATGCATCGTCATCCGACCGGCGAATGGTTCGGCATGTCCGCGCGCACCATCATCGACCCGGGCGGCATCGGCACCGTGACGACGGCGGTGTTCGACCGCGACGGCGCGCTCGGCCGCAGCCTGCACACGCTGTTCGTGCGCAAGAAGTAGCCGGGAAGCACGCCCCCGACCCCAATCCGACCATAACGATAAAGAAAGAAGGCCCCCATGCTGCGATCCCTCAACAGCCGCGCCGCGCTGATCGTCACCCTCTCCGCCGCCGGCATCCTCATGGTGACGATGGGCGCGCGCCAGTCGCTGGGCCTGTTCGTGTCCCCGCTCAACACCTCCACCGGGCTGGGCATCGCGACGATCAGCTTCGCGCTCGCGGTCGGCCAGTTCATGTGGGGCGCGATCCAGCCGGTCGCCGGCGCCTTCGCAGACCGCTACGGCGCCGCGAAAGTACTCGTCGCCGGCCTGATCGTCCTCGCGTTCGGCAGCGCCCTCACGCCCTTCATGGGCTCGGGCTTCGGCCTGGTCGTGTCGCTGGGCCTGCTCTCGGCAATGGGCGCGGGTGCGGGCAGCTTCTCGGTGCTGATCGGCGCGGCGGCACAGCGCCTGCCGCTCGAGGCGCGCGGCACCGCGTCGGGCGTGATCAACGCCGGCGGCTCCTTCGGCCAGTTCGTGTTCGCGCCGGTGCTGCAGAAGCTGATCCAGTCGATCGGCTGGATGGGCGCGATGTGGTCGATGGCGCTGATGACGCTGGCCGCGCTGCCGCTGGTGCGCGTGCTCGTCGATCCCAAGCACGCGACGCACCACCACGGCGCGCACGAGGACGCGGGCCTGTGGCGCACGGTGCGCCAGGCGATGGGCGACCGCAGCTACCTGCTGCTGCACGCCGGCTTCTTCACCTGCGGCTTCCATATCGCCTTCCTCGTCACCCATCTGCCGGGCGAAGTGGACCTGTGCGGCCTGCCGCCGACGGTCGCGAGCTGGTCGCTGGCGATCATCGGCCTGTCCAACATCGTCGGTAGCCTGTATGCGGGATCCTGCGTGTCGCGCTACCGCAGCAAGCACATCCTTGCGGCGATGTACGGTTCGCGCGCGCTGCTCGTCGCGATCTACCTGATGGCCCCGAAGACCGCGCTGACCTTCTACCTCTTCGCCGCCGGCCTCGGTTTCACGTGGCTCGCGACCGTGCCGCCGACCGCGGCCATCGTCGGCAAGCTGTTCGGCATCCGCTACCTCGGCACGCTGTTCGGCCTCACGCTGCTGTCGCACCAGATCGGCGGCTTCCTCGGCGCGTGGCTGGGCGGCATCGCGATCACCGAGTTCGGCGACTTCTCGTGGATGTGGTACGCGGACATGGCGCTTGCCGCGATGGCAGCAGTGGTGAACCTGCCCATCCGCGAGGCGCCGGTGCTGCGGCCCGCGGCGCAGCCGGCCTGAATGCCGTCCCCGAAATGAAGATGGCCACCCCGCAGGGTGGCCATCTTGCCGTTCACCGAATTCGCTGGACCGGCGCGGCGCGCCTCACTCCTCGACGCGGTACTTGTCGTGACAGGCCTTGCACGCCTTGCCCATCTCGCCGAACTGGGCCTTGATCGCGGCCTGGTCGCCGGTCATCGCGACCTTCTGCAGCGTGTTGGCCTGCTCGATGAAGTTCTTCGCGATCTTGCCGACTTCCTCCTGCTCCTTGAAGAACTCCGCCTTCACGCGCGTGTCCTTCCAGCCCTTGCCCTTGTCGGTGCCGGGCAGGTACAGGGCGCCCATGCCGGAGTTGGCCGTCGCCGCGATCACGTTCGCGGCGGCGATGACCTGGTCCTTGTTGTACGGCGTCGTGCCGTCGACGACCTGCGCCTTGATCTTGCCCATGTTCCACGCCATGAAGGTGTAGCCGGACTGGCGGTTCTTGATCGCGTCCTCGGGCTTCATCTGCGCGGCGGCGAGGCCGGCGAGGGACAGGGCGAGGAGGCCGGTGGCGGCATGGGTGAGGAGCTTCTTCATTGTTCGTTCTCTCATTCAGGTGGTTGGAAAAAAGCCGTAAGGCGCGAGCGGCCGCATGCGTGCCGGCTCGCAATGATCCTGCGCGAATATGAACAGCAGTCTATCGGGATTTATTCCACGGCCAAGACGCGTGTGACCCAGGTCACACAGGGCCGCTGTCGGGGCCGTCTGCAGCGGGGTCCGCCGCCGCCACGTGTGCGGCGCGGACCCGCTGCGGCGGGCTTCAGCTGCCCGTGCGGATCGGCACGAAGATGCGCGTGCCGCCGCGTTGCACCAACAGCGCGAAGCGGTTGCCGACCTTCTCCATCATCTGGCGGAAGGCCTGCACCGTGGTCACCGGCTGGTTGTTAACGGCCAGCACGACGTCGCCCTGCTGCAGGCCCGCCTGCGCCGCCGGACCATTCACGCGCTCGACCAGCAGGCCGCCGCGCACGCCCAGCTGCGCCGCCTCCTCGTTGGTCAGCGCCCGGCCCGCCAGACCCAGCTTGCCGCCCGCATCCTCGCCGCGCGGCTTGTCGCCACCGCCCTGCACCTCGGCCAGGGTCTCCGGATTCATCTCGCCCAGGGTCGCGCTCACCGTGCGGCTCTTGCCCTCGCGCCAGATCTCCAGCTTCACGCTCGTGCCGGGGCGCTTGTCGCCGATGATGCGCGGCAGGTCTGCCGACTCGCCGACGCTGGTGCCGTCCACGCCCAGTACCACGTCGCCCGGCTTCAGGCCCGCCTTGTCGCCGGCGCTGTCGGGCTCCACGCTCGCGATCAGCGCGCCGCGCGGCTCGGTCAGCCCGAAGGACTGCGCAAGCTCCTTGTCCAGCCCCTGGATCGCGATGCCGAGCTTGCCGCGCTGCACGCGGCCGTACTTCACGATCTGGTCCTTGACCTTCAGCGCGACGTCGATCGGGATCGCGAACGAGATGCCCATGAAGCCGCCGGAGCGCGAATAGATCTGCGAGTTGATGCCGATCACCTCGCCGCCGAGGTTGAACAGCGGCCCGCCCGAGTTGCCGGGGTTGATCGCGACGTCGGTCTGGATGAAGGGGACGTAGTTCTCGTCGGGCAGGCGTCGTGCCTTGGCCGAGATGATGCCCGCCGTCACCGTGTTGTCGAAACCGAAGGGCGAACCCACGGCGACCACCCACTCGCCCACGCGCGCGCGTTCGGCGTCGCCCGTGCGCACGGTCGGCAGTCCGGTCGCGTCGATCTTCAGCAGCGCGATGTCGGTGCGCTTGTCGGTGCCCACCACCTTGGCCTTGAACTCGCGCTTGTCGATCAGCTTCACCGTCACTTCCGACTCGCCTTCGCCGACCACGTGCGCGTTCGTCAGCACGTAGCCGTCGCTGCTGACGATGAAGCCCGAACCCACGCCGCGCTGGGTGCGCGGCCCGCGGTTGCCGTGCCCCGGCTGCCCGGGCATGCCCGGCATCGGCACGCCGAAGCGGCGTAGAAAGTCGTAGAACGGGTCGTCGGGCGACAGGCCCGGCACGTCCTCGCCCATCGGGCGCGCCTTTTCCTTCTGCGTCACCGCGATATTCACCACGGCGGGGCCGACCTGCTCGACCAGATCGCCGAAATCGGGCAGGCCGAAGCGGTTGAGCTGTGCCGCCTGGGCCGTCGGCACCGGGCTCGCGGCGAGCGCCGACGGCACCGCGAGGCCGTCAATGAAGGCGGAGCCGAGGCCCAGCGCCAGGGCGGTGACAAGGATCGTCTTGCGCATGTTGTGCTTTTCCCCTGAGTTGTCATCAATCCGTCGCGTAGACGCACCACGGCGGCCGGTGTTCCCGGCCGCGGCATGCAACACAGATTGGGGGCGAAGCGCACCGGACTCAAGTCCGGCGTGTAGCGAAATGCGTCAGAAGCTCGCCGAGACGCTCAACATCACGATCGGTTCGAGGCGATTGACCGGGTCGTCGTCCCCGGAGGCCTGCTGCACCGGGAAATTCGCCAGTTCCTGGTGGCGGCCGAGCAGGTTGAGGCCGGTCAGCCGCACTTCCAGCGTCTGTCCGCCGTCCAGACGGAACTCGCGCGCGATGCTGGCGTCCAGCGTCGTGTAGTCCGGCACGGTGTAATGGAAGCTCGGCGTGAACCCGTTGCCGGCGCGCACCGGCCCGACGCGCAGCAGGGTCAGCGCGCTCTGCCATGCACCCATGCGCTGCAGCCAGGTGATGCTCGCCGAATACGGCGCGACGCTGTCGGCGGTGCCGTCGTCGTCGGTGCGCACGCGCATCATCGTGTGGCGCAGCAGCAGCGTGCCGTCGTTCCACGGCTTGAAGTCGAACTGCGTCTCGATGCCTTCGATCTTCACCGTGCCATGGCTGTTTCCCCACTGCGAAGGCGGCAGGAAGCGCTGCACGAGCCCCTGGAACGGATTCTCGATCGGAACCTCGGCCTGCTCGCGCACGAGCTGATCGCGGATGCGCTCCTGGAACACGCGCACGTCGAGGCTGCCCTGCACAGCGGGGAAGCGGCGCGCATGGCCGATCTCGAAGGTGTCGAGGCGCGCCGGGTCGATTCCCGGGTTGGGTACGAAGCGGTGCTGCAACAGCAGGCCGGCGATTGGCGTGCCGGCCGGAGCGAAGATGCGCACGTCGCTATAGCGGCCGAACACCCCCGGGTTGCGCCACGCGCGCGCGTATCCGGCGCGCCAGGTTTCGGCTTCGTTCGGCAGCCAGTTGAGGAACACGCGCGGCGACAGGCGGGTCCGGTCGTGTTGGAAGCGCTCCGCCATCGCGCCGAAGTTCCATTGCCACTGCGGTGCCGCCCGCCATTCGAGGTTCGCGTATACGCGCCGGCTTTCCTCGGCCGGATCGGAGCGGCCGAAGAAGATGAACGGTGCATGGACCTGGTCGCGCCGCCACTCCGCGCCCCAGCTCAGCCGCAAGCCCTGCAGGGGCGAGAGGTTGTGCTGGAATTCGAGGTTCTGGCGCCGTGTCGTGAAGTTGTCGTTCACCGGAATCGAGGCGGGGCCAAGGATCGCCTGCAACGGTCCCGTGTTGACCGCCCACTCGTTGCTGGTGTGCTCGTACGCGTAGTAACCCGACAGCAGGAACTCCTCGTCCGGGCTGACGGCATGGCGCCAGCGCAGGTGGCCGAAGTGCTCGCGCGTGTCCATGTCGCGCTCGGGGTGGGAGTTGAACGGCGTGTTCGGATAACCCGTTCCGCGCGCGATGTCGGTGAGGCCGGCGAGCAGGCTCAGCTCGTCGTGTTCGCCCAGCTGCAGGTCGCTGCGCAGGGTCACGCGGTGGCGGTCACGGCTGTCGTTGAGGTCGTGCACGCCCTCGTCGCGCAGGTGCTGCGCCGTGATGCGCAGGCCCAGGGGCCCCGAATGCGTGACCACGCGGCCGCTGAGTTCGGAATATTCCCCCGTGCCGCCCGCGACCGAAACCGTCGCGCCGCTCTCCTCCGCCGTGTGGCGCGTGATGATGTTCACGACCCCCATGTAGGCGTTGGTGCCATAGGAGGCCGCATCGGTGCCGCGCACCACCTCGATGCGCTCGATGTCCTCGATCGCCAGCGGGAAGGAATTGCGCCCGAAGCTGCCGAAATAGGCCGCGCTCACCGAGCGTCCGTCGATGAGGATCTGCAACTCCTGCGGCACGTCACGATTCGGCCCGTGGTAGCTCACCCACTGCTCGCTGCCGCGTTCCTTCGCCACCAGCATGCCCGGCACCAGGCGCAGCAGGCGGTCCAGGCTGCGGTAACCGGTCGCGCGGATCGTCTCGCGGTCGAGCACGGTCAGTGCCGCGGGCACCTCGTTCTGCGGCCGTGGCATGCGCGACACGGTGAGCACCACCGGGAGCGAGTCGAAATAGCTCGATTCCGGAATCAGCGGATCCGGCGAGGTTTCCGGCCCGACGCCGGACTGGGCGGCCGCGATGCAGGAGCACGCGGCGATCGAAGCCGCAGCGACGGCGCGTGAATATAAGCAGAAAGACATAGATTGTTATTGTTCGAAGCCCCGCGGCGCGGGGCATTGACGCAAACCGGAGTATAAGCTGCGGCGAGTCGTCGCGGTTGCCGGAGGTGTCCCGATCTGCCCATGCGGAGTAACATCTTCGGCGCATGCCAACGCCCAGCGCACCCTCATGACCCTCACCGATCTCCGCTATCTCATCGCCCTCGCCCACGAGCGCCACTTCGGCCGCGCCGCCGAGAAGTGCCATGTCAGCCAGCCCACGCTCTCGGTCGCGATCAAGAAAGTCGAGGACGAGCTCGGCGTGCAGCTGTTCGAGCGCAGCGCGACCGAGGTCAAGATCACCTCCACCGGCCAGCGCATCGTCGCCCAGGCCGAGAAGGTGCTGATGGAGGCGGCGCAGATCCCCGAGATCGCCGCCGCCGGCAAGGATCCGCTGTCCGGGCCGCTGCGGCTCGGCGTGATCTACACGATCGCGCCCTACCTGCTGCCGCGGCTGATCCCGCGCGTGCACAAGCTCGCGCCGCGCATGCCGCTGATCATCCACGAAAATTACACCACACGCCTGCTCGAAGCGCTCAAGCGCGGCGAACTCGACGTCATCGTGCTGTCGCTGCCCTTCGACGAGGCGGGCGTGGTCGCCCAGCCGGTGTATGACGAACCCTTCCGCGTGCTGATGCCCGCGACCCACCCCTGGACGGCGCTGGAGCACATCGACCCCGACAAGCTCGCCGACGACCAGCTGCTGCTGCTCGGGGCGGGCAACTGCTTCCGCGACCAGGTGCTCGAAGTGTGCCCGCACTGCCGCAGCGTCAGCGGTCTGCAGCGCACGCTGGAAGGCAGCTCGCTGGAGACGATCCGCCACATGGTCGCTACCGGCCTCGGCGTCACCGTGCTGCCCAGCACCGCCGCCGACGACCTGCCGGCGCAGAACGCACTGGTCGCCGTGCGGCCCTTCTCCGACCCCGAGCCCTCGCGACGGGTCGTGCTCGCGTGGCGCGTCACCTACCCGCGCAGCGGTGCGATCGACGTCCTGCGCACCGCCATCCGCGAGAGCGAGCTGCCCGGCGTGCGCCCGATCGGGCGTGCGGCGCCGCTGGAGCTCGCCTGACGCTGGCGACGCGGCAAGTCGGATCCATCCGTTCGCCCTGAGCCTGTCGAAGGGCTCGGCCAGAAAGGCATTCGCCTGCGGAACAAGTGTCTGCCACAAGCCCCGGCGCTGGCCGGCGTGAACGATTGCCTCGCCCTCGCTCGCATTGGGGGCTAGGTTGAAACCATGCCTTCCCCGGGGGAGCGCCGTGGCTGCACCGCTCATGATCGTCGGCACCGGCTTCGCCGGCTACGCGCTGTTGCGTGCCTTGCGCCAGCGCGACCGCCACTGCGCGATCCACATGATCGGCGCCGACGACGCCTCGGCCTACTCCAAGGACCAGCTCCCCGCGGGACTCGCGCATCGGCGCGACGACGACGAGCTGGTGATTGCCACCGCGGAGCAGATGGCCTACCGCTTCGAGGCCACCATCACCCCGCGCCGCCGTGCGCTGGCGATCGACCTCGCCGGCCGCGTGCTGCGCACCGACAACCCCGCGCAACCGGAGCAGCCCTGGTCGCAACTGGTGCTCGCGACCGGCGCGGAATCGGTGCGGCCGGCGAACGTGCGCGGCAGCGCCGCAGCGGCCGTCCTCACCGTCGGCAGCCTCGCCGAGTACGCCTACCTGCGCTCCGAACTCGCCGGGCGCGGGCGCGTCGCCGTTCTCGGCGGCGGCATTCGCGGCTGCGAGCTGGCGGAAAGCCTCAAGCGCGGCGGCTGCGACGTGAGCCTGCTGGACGCGGGCCCGAACCTGCTCGCAGGCAGGGTTCCCGCCCTGTGTGCGCAACGCATCGCCGACGCGCTCGCGGCGGCCGGCGTCCGCATCCGCATCGAGGACGGCGTGCAGCGCATCGACCAGGGCATGCACGAGCTCGAGGTCACGACCCTGGGCGGCCAGCCGCTCGCCGTCGACGTCGTCGTCGCCGCGCTGGGCACCCGCCCGCGCGTGCAGCTCGCGCGGGCCGCGGGGCTGGACGTCGCCGCGGGAATCGTCGTCGATGCGCTCATGCGCAGTTCGGCCGAGGGCATCCACGCGCTGGGCGGCTGCGCGGAATTCGAGGGACGCGTGTTCGAGCTCGGGGAGGACATCGAAACCGGTGCGCAGGTGCTCGCCGACGTGCTCGCGGGGCACACCGCGCGCATGCGCTGGAAGGCGCGCGTGCGGCGCCTGAACCTGGAATGCTGCCCGGTGGCGCTGTGCGAACCGCCGCCGGTGGCCGGCGAATGGCACGAATCGGCCACTGCCCGCGGCGTGCGCGCGCTGTTCCATGACCGCACAGGGGCGCTGCGCGGATTTGCGCTGGTCGGGGAGCCGGTCGGCGAAAGCGCCAGCCTGCTCGGCCGCGTCGCGCGCTGAAGCGCGCCCCCGTTCAGGCTTCCTTGCGGGCCCGCGGGCTGGCCTTGCGCGCGGCGGGCTTGGCCTTCTCGGCCGAATTGGCCCCTGCGCCTTCCTTGGCGGCTCCGTCGCCCGCCTTGGCCTTCGCTCCGGCCTTGGGGGTCTTCGGCTCGAACTCGAAGCCCACCTTGCCGTCCGCTCCACGCACGAGGAAGGCCGAGAACTTGCGCTTGGTGCGCGTCGACACGAAGCCCTTGAGCAGGTCGGTGCGGCCGTCGGCGAGCAGCTTGGTCATCTGCTCGCGCTCGACCGGTTGCTGCAGGATCACCTTGCCCGAGCGAAAGTCGCAGGCCTTGTCCGGCCCCACCGATTTCGCGCACACGTAGGCCATGCCGTGCTCGTACACCGGCGAGGCGCACTTCGGGCACGCGCCCAGCGCCTCCTGGCCGGAGAAATCGACCGGCTCGGCGCCCTCGCCGTCGTCCTTCGGCTGGCCGAAGTCGAACTCCGGCTGCTTGTCGTCGTTGAGCCGGATCTCGGCGTTGAAGAGCCGCCCCATCTTGCTGCGGAAGCCCATCAGCGGCCCGACCTTGCCCTCGCGCAGCAGGGTCTCGATCTCGTCGATCTCGAACTGCCGCCCCGCGACGATCTTCCACGCGCTCCACTCGCAGCCCTGGCAGGCGAACTTCTTGTAGTTCTCCTTCACCACGCCGCCGCACTTCGGGCAGGGGGTCGCCAGCGTGACGAAATCGCCCGGCACCGTGTCCGACTCGTAGCGCTTCGCGCGCTCGACAACCTCGCGCGCCATCTCGGCGATCTCGCGCATGAACTCGGGGCGCGACAGCTGGCCGCGCTCCATCTGTGCGAGCTTGTGCTCCCACTCGCCGGTGAGTTCCGGCGAGGTCAGCGCGGACACGTCGAGGCCCTTCAGCAGCGTGATCAGCGAGAAGGCCTTCGCGCTCGGGATCAGCTCGCGCCCTTCGCGATGGATGTACTGTTCGGCGATCAGGCCCTCGATGATCTGAGCGCGCGTCGCCGGCGTGCCGAGGCCGCGCTCGGCCATCGCTGCGCGCAGTTCCTCGTCGTCGACCATCTTGCCCGCGCCTTCCATCGCCGAGAGCAGGGTCGCTTCGTTGTAGCGCGCGGGCGGCTTGGTCACGAGCGATTTCACGAGGATGTCGTCGGTCGACACCGTCTCGTTCGGCTGCACCGCGCACAGCTGCGCGCCGCCGCCGTCCTCGTCGTCCTTGACGCCTTCCTTGCCGTACACCGCGAGCCAGCCCGCATTCACCAGCACCTTGCCCTCGGTCTTGAAGGCCTCGCCTGCGACGCGCGTGATGCGCGTCGTCACGCGGTACTCGGCCGCCGGGTAGAACACCGACAGGAAGCGGCGGGTGACCAGGTCGTAGATCTTGTGCTCGGCTTCCGACAGGCTCTTCGGCACGGTGCCGGTCGGGATGATCGCGAAGTGGTCGGAGATCTTGGCGTTGTTGAAGATGCGCTTGTTGGGCTTCACCCAGTCCTTCTTCGCGATCTCGTTCGCGAACGGCGCGTACTCGATCGGCAGCGCACGCATCACATCCTTGACCGAGCCGAGGTAGTCCTCCGGCAGCGCGCGCGAATCGGTACGCGGGTAGGTCAGCACCTTGTGCTTCTCGTACAGCGCCTGTGCGATCTGCAGCGTCACGCGCGCCGAGAAGCCGAAGCGGCCGTTGGCCTCGCGCTGCAGGCTGGTGAGGTCGAAGAGCAGCGGCGAGAGCTGGGTCGAGGGCTTGGACTCCTCCGTGACCGTGCCCGGCTTGCCGTCGCACTTCGCCTTGATCGCCTCGGCCTGGGCCTTGTCCCACAGGCGGAACGCGGTCGCGTGCTCGTCGCCCTCGGGCTTCCTGAACTTCTCGTCGAACCAGCGCCCCGCATAGCTGCCGGCCTGGCAGCCGAAGGAGGCCTCCAGTTCCCAGTAGTCGCGCGGCTTGAACTGGCGGATCTTCTGCTCGCGCTCGACGACGATCGCCAGCGTCGGCGTCTGCACGCGCCCGACCGTGGTGAGGTGGAAGCCGCCGGTCTTGGAGTTGAACGCGGTCATTGCGCGCGTGCCGTTGATGCCGATCAGCCAGTCGCTCTCGGCGCGGCACACCGCGGCCTGGCGCAGGCCCTCGACCTCCTGCGCCGAGCGCAGCTGGGCGAAACCGTCGCGGATCGCGTTCGCCGTCATCGACTGCAGCCACAGGCGGCGCACCGGCTTGTCGCTCTTCGCGTGCTGCACGATGAAGTTGAAGATCAGCTCGCCCTCGCGGCCCGCGTCACAGGCGTTGATCAGGCCGGTGACGTCCTTGCGCTTGATCAGCCGCGTCAGCAGCTTGAGGCGGTCGTCGGTCTTCTCGATGGGTTTCAGCGCGAACTGCGGCGGGATCACCGGCAGGTGGGCGAAGGTCCATTTGCCGCGCTTGACCTCGTACTCGTCGGGCACCACCAGCTCCAGCAGGTGGCCGACGGCCGATGAGAGCACGTACTCGTCGGACTCGAAGTAGTCCTTTTCCTTGGTGAAGCCGCCCAGCGCGCGGGCGATGTCCTGCGCGACCGAAGGTTTCTCCGCGATGATCAGTTGCTTGCTCATGCCGCTTGGCCGCCTTGGAAAACCCTGCCGGTTTTCATGTATGGGGTGATCGAGCGGCGCATGATAAGCAGGCCGCCGTCAAGGGTGCAAGCGCCGCCGGCTCGCTCAGTGCAGCAACAGCCCGCCTTCTTCGGCTTCTTCGCCGAGCAATTCATCGACGATCAGGCTGTCGAGCGGCAGCTCGCGCTGCCACAGCACCATCAGCACGATCACCTTCAGGCGGGCGAGGCTGGCCGTGACACCGTTCAGCGCCAGGGTACGCTCGATGATGATCTCGCGCGTTCCGGCGTCGAGGGCACCGGCATTCTCCAGGAAGGCGAGGAAGCCGCGGCACTCGGGGCCGAGCCGCGCCTCTTCCTCGGCCGCATACACGCGGAAGGCGCCCGCGGCGGGGGTCGTCGCGAGCGGCGAGGCACCGGAGATGCTGCGCAGGCCCGAAAGCCAGTCGAGGGCTTCGGTGATCTCGTCCTCCTCGAAACCGGCCGCCGAAAGCTTGCGGGCGAGCTGGTCGATTTCGGGGCAGGCGGCGGCGTGAACGTAGTTCTCGAAGAGGTATACAAGGATGTCGAACATGGCGGCACACCGTCAGTCATTGGCGCTGGAAGCGCCCGCCGGGGAGTCGGCTGATCCGCCCGTCGAGCTCCAGTGACAGCAGAATGGCGTAGAGCGCATCGAGCGTCAAGCCGCTGCGTGCGGCCAGGGTGTCGACATCGAGCGGGTCGTGCCCCAGGGCGTCGAGCACCGCGGCCTGCTCCGGCGGCAGGCCTGTCTCTGGCGCGGGCGGGGGGAACAGGGCTTGCGAAGCGGCCTCCGCGGCGCGCTTGCGTCCCCGTGCCGCGCTGCGCGGGGACGGCTGCACGGGTGGGCTGGCGCTCCCGCCCCAGGCGAGTTCGTCGAGCACGTCGGCGGCCGTCTCGACCAGCTTGGCGCCGTCGCGGATCAGGCGGTGGCAGCCGCGCGCGAGCGGCGAATGGATCGAGCCGGGGATCGCGAGCACCTCGCGCCCGCATTCGGATGCGAGCCGCGCGGTGATCAGCGAGCCGCTGCCGACAGCTGCCTCGACGACCAGCACGCCGCGCGCGAGGCCGGCGATGAGGCGGTTGCGGCGCGGGAAGTTGTGCGGCAGCGCGGGCGTCCCGAGCGGCAGTTCGCTGACGATGGCGCCGCGCCGGGCGATTTCGCGCGCGAGCGCCTGGTGGCGGGCGGGATAGACGCGGTCTGCACCGGTGCCGATGACCGCGACGGTCTTGCCGTCGGCCTGCTCGAGCGCCCCGCGGTGGGCCGCGGCGTCGATGCCGAGCGCAAGGCCGCTGACGATCGTGAGGCCGGCGCCGGCGAGGTGTTGGGCAAAGGCCTGGGCGTTCGCGACGCCGCCCGGCGTCGCCGAGCGGGCGCCGACGATGGCGAGCGCGTTCGACGACAGCAGGGCCGGATCGCCCTTCACGTACAGCAGCACCGGCGGGTCGGGGATCTCGAGCAGGCCGCGCGGATAGGCGGTGTCGCCGAGGGTGAGGATGTGGTTGCCCGGTTCCGCGGCCCACGCGAGGGCCGCGGCGATGCGCGCCTCGTCGGGCGCGGCGAGGAGGAGATCGGCGGTGTCCGCGCCGGCCACCGCGGCGACCGCGCTGCGCCCGGCGGCGAAGACCTGCGCGGGCAGTCCGAACGCCGCGAGCAGGCTGCGCTGGCGTTCGGGGCCGATGCCGGGGAGGAGGGTCAGCCGCAGCCAGGCGGCGAGATCGTCCTCCACCGCCGGTGCGTCAGGGCTTGCGCACGCTGTCGCCGACCGAAACCTGGCCGTCGGTTTCCATCACCAGCGCGTAGGACACGCGGTCGAACACGCGGAACACGAAGGCGAGGCCGTAGCGCTTCTCCGGTAGGTTGTAGGTTTCCTTGTTGCCGTCGTCGTCCTTGTACACGACCGAGCCGCGATTGCGGTGCAGTGCCAGCACGTGGCCACGCTCGATGCCTTCGCGGGCGCCGACGTTGAGCGTCACCACATGATTGCGGCCGGTTTCGGCGACGCCGCGGTAGATGCCGATCAGGCGGCCGGCAACCTGGCTCTCGGGCGCGTGCGGCATGTACGAGAAGATCTCGGGCTTGTCGCTGACCAGCAGGCGGTCGCCGGTGCCGATCTCCTCGACCGCGCTGAGGATCTCGAGCGTGGCCGGCGTGCCGTTCTCGGTGACGCGCGCGGCGCCGAGGTACATGGCCTCGTAACCGAGGACTTCCTTGGTGACCGGGTCGACGAGCGGCTTGGCCGGGCGCAGCACCTGCCAGACCTTCTGGTCTTCCTTGATGTTCTTGGCGAAGATCGTGTCGCCGGGGCCCATGTAGACGCGGCTCGTCTCGGTCGCGACCACGGTGCCCGCGTCGGCCAGGCGTGCTTCGTCAACGACCAGCGGCTTGGTCAGGAAGGGCTCGATGTCCTGCATCGGGATGCTGGCCACGGCGTCCCTGAGGTCTTCGTGATAGGCCTGCGGCTGCAGCTTCTGGTCGCCGACGCGACGGCCGATCGACAGGTAGGGGCCGCTGCGGTCGAGCACGATGATCTGGCCGGGGTAGATCAGGTGCGGGTTGCGGATCTGGTCGCGGTTGAGCCGCCACACTTCGGGCCAGCGCCAGGGTTCCTTGAGGAACTTGCCCGAGATTCCCCACAGCGTGTCGCCGCGCACGACCGTGTGGCTGTCGGGGGCGTCGTCGGCGATCGTGGCCGGTGCCGCGAGCGCGGGCGCGCCGAGAAGGGTCGCTACGCTGAAGAGGAGAGGGAATATAATGCGGGTCATCGCTCGCTTCCGATTGGAACGGACCGGATTTTCCGCTACCGGAACGCGTTCCGCCGGTCGAGGATCCAATCCGCAGACTCGATTCGAATGCCGGGGCGACCCCGACAGCATGCCAAAGCACTTGAAATTCTGCACGTAATGACTTAACCCGGCAAGCATTTATGGCGCTACTACCGATCCTTCGCTATCCCGACCCCCGTTTGCACACGCGCGCCGCCCCGGTCGCGCAGGTGGACGATTCGATCCGTCAGCTCGTCAAGGACATGGCCGAGACGATGTACGAGGCGCCCGGCATCGGGCTCGCGGCGACCCAGGTCGATGTGCACAAGCGGGTGGTGGTGATCGACGTCAGCGAGGATCGCTCCGACCTGCGCGTGTTCATCAACGCCGAGATCCTCGAGAAATCCGGCGAGCACATCGGCGAGGAAGGCTGCCTGTCCGTGCCCGGCATCTACGAGAGTGTGCGTCGCGCCGAGCGCGTGCGCGTGAAGGCGCTCGACGCCGACGGCAAGCCCTTCGAGCTGGAGGCCGACGGCCTGCTGGCGGTGTGCATCCAGCACGAGCTCGATCACCTCGAAGGAAAGGTCTTCGTCGAATACCTGTCGCCGTTGAAGCTCGGCCGCATCAAGACGCGGCTGGCGAAGAAAGCGCGGATCACCGCGTGAGCGCGGCCGCTCCGCTGCGCGTTGCCTTCGCGGGCACGCCCGAATTCGCCGCCGCGGCGCTGGAGGCGATCCTCGCCGCGGGTTTCGAGGTGCCGCTGGTGCTGACCCAGCCGGACCGCCCGGCCGGGCGCGGCATGAAACTCAGCGCGAGCCCGGTCAAGCAGGTCGCGCTGGCGCACGACATCGCCGTCGACCAGCCCGAGAAGCTGCGCACCGAGGAGCAGCGCGCGGCGCTCGCCGCCTGCGCGCCGGACATCCTCGTCGTCGCGGCCTACGGCCTGTTGCTGCCGCCGGCGGTGCTGGAGCTGCCGCGCCTGGGCTGCATCAACATCCACGCCTCGCTGCTGCCGCGCTGGCGCGGCGCGGCGCCGATCCATCGCGCGATCGAGGCGGGCGATGCCGAGACGGGCATCACGATCATGCAGATGGACGAGGGCCTCGATACCGGCGCGATGCTGATGAGGCGTGCGCTGGCGATCGGCCCCGACGAGACGACGGCGACGCTGCACGACCGCCTCGCCGCGCTGGGCGCCGAGATGGTGGTGGACGCGTTGCGCGCGCTGCCGCAGGGCACGCTCAAGGCCGAGCCCCAGCCCGAGGCCGGCGTGACCTACGCGGCAAAGATCGGCAAGGCCGAGGCGGCGATCGACTGGTGCCGTCCGGCGGTCGAGATCGGCCGCGCGGTGCGGGCTTTCAATCCCTTCCCGGGCGCGGTCGGCACGCTGCGCGAGGTTGCCGTGAAGGTCTGGCGCGCGGAGCCCGTCGCCGGAACCGGCGAGCCGGGTACGGTGCTGTCGGCGGACGACTCCGGCGTCGTCGTCGCCTGCGGCGAAGGCGCGCTGCGCCTCGTCGAATTGCAGAAGCCGGGCAGCCGGCGCATGCCCGTCGGGGAATTTCTGCGCGGATTCCCGGTCAGTGCAGGCGAACGCTTCGGCAGCGGAGCCTGAGGGCGCGCGGGGAGAAATCCCCGCCCCGCATTGAAGCCGCGGCGTTCGGCCCCACATGGGGTCATACAAGCCCAATCACTGAGGAAGGAAATACGCACATGTTCGGCAACTGGCTCAAGACCTCGATCCTGATGGCAGGTATCGTCGCCCTGTTCGGTGCCGTGGGTGGCATGCTCGGCGGCAAGCAGGGCATGCTGATCGCGCTGCTGTTCGGCGGCGCGATGAACGTGTGGGCCTACTGGTTCTCCGACAAGATGGTGCTGCGCATGTACAACGCGCGCGAAGTCGACGAGACCAGCTCGCCCTACCTGTACAACATGGTGCGCGGGCTCGCGCAGCGCGGCGGCCTGCCGATGCCCAAGGTGTACATCATCGACGAGGACCAGCCCAACGCCTTCGCGACCGGGCGCAACCCGGACCACGCGGCGGTCGCGGCGACCAGCGGCATCATCCGCATGCTGTCCGAGCGCGAGCTGCGCGGCGTGATGGCGCACGAGCTGGCGCACGTGAAGAACCGCGACATCCTGATCTCGACGATCTCGGCCACCGTAGCGGGCGCGATCTCGATGCTGGCCCAGTTCGGCATGTTCTTCGGCGGCAGCCGCGACGACGAGCGGCCCAACCCGGTGCTGTCCATCCTCGTGATGATCCTCGCCCCGCTGGCGGCGATGATCATCCAGATGGCGATCTCGCGCACCCGCGAGTTCGGCGCGGACCGCGGCGGCGCGGAAATCTCGGGCGACCCCGAGGCGCTCGCGAGCGCGCTGGCGAAGATCGACGCCTACGCGCGTGGCATCCCGATGCACGCCGCCGAGGCGCATCCCGAGACCGCGCAGATGATGATCATGAACCCGCTGTCGGGCGGCGGCCTGCGCGGG
This sequence comes from Aromatoleum evansii, assembly GCF_012910805.1. Taxonomy (GTDB): domain Bacteria; phylum Pseudomonadota; class Gammaproteobacteria; order Burkholderiales; family Rhodocyclaceae; genus Aromatoleum; species Aromatoleum evansii. Next base: position 8,017 of record NZ_WTVK01000046.1, on the reverse strand, counting down.
CTGTTCTCGACCCACCCGTCCACGCAGGAGCGTGTCGCCCGCCTGCGCGAGATGATGGTGCGTCGCTAGGCTTCCCATCCTTGTCCGGTGGGAGCGGCTTCAGCCGCGCAACGGTCCCGTTCGCGGCTGAAGCCGCTCCCACGCAGACGGGTCGCGCTGCGGATCGTGAAGCGCCGCAGCGTCCGCGCTGGACCGACCGGCTGCGCGGCTCGGTCCGCGCCAAGCTGCTCGCGCTGGTGCTCGCCCCGCTGGTCGTCGGGGTGCCGGTGCTGCTGGGGTTGGTATGGACCTGGGGCAGCGAGGGCTACGAGCGCCTGCTGAACTTCAAGATCAGTTCCGACCTCGTCACCGCGCACGAGTATTTCGATCGCGTGCGCATCGGCGTCGGGAGCGACGTGCAGGCGCTCGCCGAGTCGCACCGCCTGGTCGGGCTGCTCGCCGCGCAACCGTCCGCGCTGCCGGCACTGCTCGCGGAGCTCGCCCCGGCGCGGCGCCTGGACTTCCTGCTGCTGCTCGACCGCGAGGGCCGTCCGCTGGCGGCGTCGCAGCCGCTCGCGGGCGCGGCCGCCCCGCGCCTCGTCTGGCCGGCGGTGGCGTCGGCGCTCAACGGCTCCGCGCTGACGACGGTAGAACGATTCGCGCCCGAGGCGCTCCAATATTTGTCCCCGGCGCTGCGCGAGCGCGCGTGGCTGCCGCTGGTGGAAACGCGTGCGGCCGCACCCGATGCGCGCACCGCAGAGGACCGGGGACTGGTGATTCACGCCGCCGCACCGGTGTATGACGAAAAGCGCAACCTCGTGGGCGTGCTCGAGGGCGGCGTGCTGCTCAACGGCAATCTGGAAATGGTCGACCGCATCAACGCCATCGTCTATCGCGACGGCTCGCTGCCGCTCGGCAGTCGCGGGACCGCCACCCTGTTCCTCGACGACACGCGCATCGCCACCAACGTGCGCCTGTTCGGCGACACGCGGGCGCTCGGCACGCGCGTGTCGCAGGCGGTGCGCGAGCGCGTGCTGGGGAGCGGCGAGACCTGGCTGGGCACGGCCTTCGTTGTGAACGACGATTACGTCTCGGGCTACGAGCCGATCGCGGACGGCCGCGGCGAGCGCGTCGGGATGCTGTACGTGGGCTTTCTCGAGGAGCCTTTCCGCAGCGCGGGACGCATGGCGATGGGGGCGCTGTTCGCGTTGTTTATCGCCATCAGCGCGGCCGGCGCGGTGCTCAGCCTGCGCTGGGCGCGCAGCGTGTTCCGGCCGATCGAGCGCATGAACGCGGTGATCCAGCGCGTCGAGCAGGGTGAAGCGGACGCGCGCGTCGGCGCCGTGGCGAGCCGCGACGAGCTGGGGCGGCTGGCGGGCGAGTTCGACCACCTGCTCGACACGCTGTCGGCCAAGCGCGAGGAATTGCAGCGCTGGGCCGAGGAGCTCGACTGCAAGGTCGCCGAGCGCACCGCGGAGCTGAGCGAGGCGAACGAAACCTTGCGGCGCGCGCAGCAGCAGCTGGTGATGAGCGAGAAGCTGGCGGCGATCGGCGAATTGACGGCGGGTGTCGCGCACGAGATCAACAATCCGGTGGCGGTGATCCAGGGCAACCTGGACGTGATGCGCGATGTGCTGGGGCCGGCCGCCGAGCCCGTGCGTCAGGAGATCCGCCTGATCCACGAGCAGACCGACCGCATCCGCCAGATCGTCACCAAGCTGCTGCAGTTCGCGCGCCCGGGCGAGTTTGCGGGGTACGCGGAGGCGGTGGATGTGAACGAGGTCGTGGCCGACTGCCTGTTCCTCACGCAGCACAACTTCGACCGCCGCGCGATCGAGGTCGCGACCGACTTCGGCGCCGGCGAGCGCATCGAGATCAACCGTAGCGAGCTGCAGCAGGTGCTGATCAACCTGATCGTGAACGCCGTGCAGGCGATGCCCGAGGGCGGCCGCCTGAGTCTCGCGACGACGGACTGGCGCGAGGACGGCACGGCGGTGGGTGCGGTGATCCGCGTGCGCGACACCGGCCAGGGCATCGCGCCGGAGGACCTGACGCACATCTTCGACCCCTTCTTCACGACCAAGAAGGGCAGCGGCACCGGTCTGGGGCTGTCGATCAGCTATACGATCGTCGAGCGCTACGGCGGCCGCATCGAGGTCGACAGCCGGCCCGGCGAGGGCACGGAGTTCGCGCTGTGGCTGCGGCGCGACGCGCGCTATGACGAAACCCCGAGCGCTCCGGGGTTTTTGCGGCGCTGGTGAGCCGAAGTTGGGGCGCAGGCGGCGGATGCTCGGTTATTATCAAAATGTAACTGCAGGCCGGGCATTCGCAGAGACGAGCGACTCGTGAAAAGGACAGCGATGCAGCATGAGCGGGACGGGGGCGCGCCGGGCCACGGCGGAACTCCGGAATTCAACTGGCAGGCGCATTCGATCCTTATCGTCGATGACGAGGAGGGCATGCGCAGCTTCCTCGAGCGTGCGCTCAAGCCGCGCTGCGGCCTGGTGGAGACCGCGCCGGACGCCGAGCACGCGATGCGCCTGATGGCGCGCCTGCACTTCGACCTGCTGATCCTCGACATCGCGCTGCCGGGCAAGTCCGGTCTCGACTGGCTGCACGAGCTGCGCGAGTCGGGCTTCGTCGGCGACGTGATCCTGATCACCGCCTTCGCCGACCTCGACACCGCGATCAATGCGCTGCGCGGTGGGGCTTCGGATTTCATCCTCAAGCCCTTCCGTGTCGACCAGATCCTGAATTCGATCAAGAACTGCTTCCAGCGCGCCCACCTCGCGCGCGAAAACTTCATCCTGCGGCGCGAGCTCGCGGGCCTTTCGGCCGACGTCGAAGGCCTGGTCGGGCACTCGACGGCGATGGAGGAGCTGCGCACGGTGCTGCGGCGCGTCGCGCAGATGCCCAGCACGGTGCTGCTGCTGGGCGAATCGGGCACCGGCAAGGAGGTCGCGGCGCGCGCGCTGCACCGCATGAGTCCGCGCGCGCAGCGCCCCTTCGTGCCGGTGAATTGCCCGGCGATCGCCGCCGGGCTGATCGAGAGCGAACTCTTCGGCCACGTGAAGGGCGCCTTCACCGGCGCGACCGAGACGCGCAACGGGCTTTTCTACTATGCTCACGGCGGCACGCTCTTCCTCGACGAGATCAGCGAGCTGCCGCTGGCGCTGCAGACGCGCCTGCTGCGCGTGCTGGAGGAGCGCAGGCTGCGCCCGGTCGGCTCGGAGCGCGAGGTGCCGGTGGATGTGCGCATCATCGCGGCATCGAACCGCGACCTCGCCGCGGAGGTCGCCGCGGGGCGCTTCCGCCAGGATTTGTACTTCCGCCTGGCGGTGGTCGAGGTCGTGATCCCGCCGCTGCGCGAGCGTGTCGAGGACATCCCGGACCTGGTGCGCCATTTCATGCAGCAGCTGACGGCGCAGCTGGGGGTGCCGCCGCTGGCATTGTCGAACGCGCTGTTCGCGCGCCTAGAGGCCTACGGCTGGCCGGGCAACGTGAGGGAGCTGCGCAACTTCATCGAGCGCTCGCTGATCCTCGGCGGCTTCCCGGTGGAGGCGCTGGGCGCGCGTGGCGACGTGCTTGCGGGCGGGACGGACCTGCCGCTCGACGAGGTCGAGAAGCGCCACATCCTGCGCATGCTGGATGCATGTGGCGGGAACAAGTCGGAAGCGGCGCGGCGCCTGGGGGTGTCGCGCAAGACGCTGGAGCGCAAGTGCGCGGAGTGGGGCGAGTCGGTCGCGTGAGTGCGCGCCGGCGCTTGTGAGACAGGACAGAGCATTGAAAGTGATCGGATTTGCCGGCTGGTCCGGCAGCGGCAAGACTTCGCTGATCGAGAAGGTCGTCGCGGTGCTGTGCGGGCGCGGCCTCGACGTGTCGCTGATCAAGCACGCGCACCACAGTTTCGACATCGACCACGAGGGCAAGGACTCGTGGCGCCACCGCAATGCCGGTTGCCGCGAGGTGCTGATCAGCTCGGGGCGGCGCTGGTCGCTGATGCACGAGCTGCGCGGCGATCCGGAGCTGCCGCTGGACGAGCTGCTGCAGAAACTCTCGCCCTGCGACCTCGTGCTGGTCGAGGGCTTCAAGCGCGCGCAGATTCCCAAGATCGAGGTGCGCCGCACCGAGGTGCGCGAGGCGCCGTTCTACCTGCAGGACCCGCACATCGTCGCGGTCGCGACCGACGTCGAGCTCGACACCGCGTTGCCGCAGCTCGACATCAACGACCCGCAGGCGGTCGCGGACTTCGTCGTCGATTACGCGTTCAGGATGGCGCAGGCCTAGTCATGGCGCGGGCGGCCCGTCAGGGCCGCATCTCGCTGCAGGCTTGCTGGACGAGCTTCAGGCCCGCGCCGCCCAGGATCACGCCGACCGCGGCGGACAGCCGGTGCGAGTGCGCGGAGTACCAGCTCCGCACCGGCTCGCGCGAGAACAGGTAGGCGACCAGCCCGTACCAACTCAGCGCGTTCAGCAGGACGATCAGGATCGCTGCGCCGGACAGCCAGTCCGGGGGATCGGCGGGAAACGCCGCCGCGAAGATGCTGCCGAAGAATACGACGGCTTTCGGATTCGTGAGATTGGTCAGCAGGCCGACGCGAAAGGCACGGTCGTGCCGGCCGATGCCGCAATCCGGCGCCGTGCGCGCGGACAGGCAGAACTTCCCGCCCAACCATGTCAGGTAGGCACCTCCCGCCGCCTGTATCGCCGTGCGCACGTCCGGAAATGCGTCGAACAAGGCACCGACACCGGATACCGCGAGTGCCGCCCAGAGGGTGGAACCCGCGGCGATCCCTGCGGCAGCGCGCGCCGCGGCACTGCGCATTCCGGTGGCGGCGACCTGCATCACGAGGACGGTGTTCGCGCCCGGCGTCACCGTTGCGACGAGGTGCAGGATCCAGATGGTGGCGAGTGCGGAAAGCATCATGGATTTTCCGGCCGGAATGAGTATTTATATGTTATACGCATTATTGTTTTATCTTGCTTGACATGAAGTACAGCAAATTTGCGTAGTAACGAAAAATCTTGACGCCGGGAATTGTTGTTACCACAATAAACATGAAAGCGCACATCGTCTGGGACGAGGCCAAGCGGCAGGGCAACCTCGACAAGCACGGCCTCGATTTCCTCGATGCGGTTCTGGTGCTGGACAGCCCCTATCGCCTGGACGTGGAATGTGTGCGCAGCGGCGAGAGCAGGACACAATCGTTCGCCTATGTATTCGATGTCCTGGCGGTTCTCACGGTGGTGCATGTGCAACGCGACGATGCCCGGCGGATCGTCAGTTTCCGCCCGGCAAGTGAGGTAGAAAGGAGCGCATATCATGACTGGCTCGAAAACGACTTCGACGACGCTCGACCGGATGCGGGCTGCGCGCGCGCGGGGCGAGAGCAGGACTGATGCGGTGAAGGTTCGCGCAGTGGCGCCCTACGTGTGGGACGGCGAGAGCGAAGACGAAAGGCCGTTGACGCGCGAAGAGATGCAGGCGGGTATCGCGGCGGACCGCAGACGACGCGGGCGGCCGGCGGGCAGCGACAAGGAGTCGACGACGATACGTCTCGACCGCGACATCCTCGCGGCGTTCCGCGCCAGCGGGCCCGGCTGGCAGACTCGCATGAATGCGGCGCTGCGCGACTGGCTCGAGACGCATACACCGACATGATCGGTGGTGGGCGTCCGGCGATTGCAGGCGGGGCAGTGCTCAACCCAGCGGTAGTAACCGTCCCAGCGCCGTGAGATCGTAGCCGCCGAGCTGCTGCGCGAGATCGTGCAGCTCGGCGCTGCCGAGGCGCGCGAGCAGACGCTGGAAGAGGTGGCGGAAGTAGATTTCCTTGGGCAGTGCGAGGTCCAGCGCTTCCCAGCCGAGCGGCAGGAAGTCGAGACCGAATTCCGTGGCGGTCGCGCGCGTGCCAGGGGTGCAGTCGGCGGCGTCGCGCACGAGCAAGGCGGCGGCTTCGCGTTCGCCATGCACGGTCGCGACGGCGCTGCAGTCGTCCGCGCGCAGGCCACGGGCCTTGAGTGACGAGGCGAGGAAGTGCGCGGCGCCCGACCCTGCTTCGCGCATCGCCCAGCGCACGTCGAAGGCGGCCAGCGTGTCGAGCTGGTCGATGTCGAGGCCGGGGCGCAGCAGCACGCCCTGCTCGCGCTGGCCGATGCGCACCAGCGTCCAGCGGGTGTGGCCGGGATGGGCGCGCAGCAGCGTCGCGTGCAGGGCGGCGCTGTGCTCGACGTCGCCCCAGTGCACCACGCTGAGGTCGGCGCGGCGGCGGGCGAGCTGTTCGAGGCCGGGCAGGGTCGCGGTCGGGCTGTAGGCGACGAAGGCCTCGGCGCCGAGTTCGGCGGCGAGCTGGCGCACCGCGGCGGCGAGCAGCGCGTCGTCGCCCCCGGCGATCAGCAGGCGGTCGGTGAACACCCCGCCGTGCGCCTGTTCGAGCAGCCACTCGTCGAGCAGCCGGCGCGGGAACAGCCACTTGCCGCCGACGCGCGCGGCCGGGACCTCGCCGCTGTTGGCGAGCTCGTACAGTTTCTTCTCGTTGAGGTGCAGGTAGGCCGCCGCCTGCTTCGCGGTGAGGCAGGGGCTCTGCGGCGTGCCGGGCGGCGCGGACGCGCTCATTGCTGCACGCCGTCGAGTTCGTCGCGCGTGTTGATGTTGCGGAAGGCGTCTTCCTCGTCGTCGAAGCGCACCTCGACGATCTTCAGCGTCGCGTACCAGAAGTCGATCTTGCGCCCGCCGCCGGCGAGGAAGGCGTCGAGGTGCGGGAGCACGTCGCGCCGGCACAGGCAGAACACCGGGTGGGGCTGGTCGAAGGTGCGTGCGACGGCGAGCTGCGCGCCGGCTGCCGCGAGGCCGCCGTGGAGGCGCGCGACGAGGTCGGCGGGGAGGAAGGGGGAATCGCACGGCGCGGTCGCGACCAGCGGGTGCTGCGCGCGTGCGAGCGCCGCGTGCAGCCCCGCGAGCGGCCCGGCGAAACCGCCGATGTCGTCGGGGAACACGGGGTAGCCGAAGTCGGCGTAGCGCCCGGCGTTCTGGTTGGCGTTGATGATCAGCTCGTCGACCTGCGGGCCGAAGCGCTCGATCACGTGAGCGACCATCGGCCGACCGCGCAGCTCGACCAGGCCCTTGTCGACGCTGCCCATGCGCCGTCCCTGCCCGCCGGCGAGGATGACGCCGGTGATGCTTTCGCGCGTGCTCATCGCGTGAATCGCTCCTCGCCGGTGAATAGTAGGTAGTGCTTGCCCTGGGCGCGCCCGATCATCGTGAGGCCGATCTTGCGCGCGATCTCCCAGCCCATCTGCGTGAGGCCGGAGCGCGAGACGAGGAAGGGGATGCCCATCTGCGCGGTCTTGATGACCATCTCGGAGGTGAGGCGGCCGGTCGTGTAGAAGATCTTGTCGCCGCCGTCGAGGCCGTCCAGCCACATCTGCCCGGCGATCGCGTCGACGGCGTTGTGGCGGCCGACGTCCTCGACGAACATCAGGATCTCGCAGCCGTCGGCGGTGGGTCGCGCGAGCGCGCAGCCGTGCACGGCGCCGGCCTGCTTGTAGATCGACTCGTGGTGGCGCACCGCGTCCATCAGCGCATACAGGGTCGCCTGCGTGAGCCTGCGGTCGGCCGGCAGATGGATCGCCTCGATCTCGTCCATCAGGCCGCCGAACACCGTGCCCTGGCCGCAGCCGGTGGTGACGGTGCGGCTGCCGAGGCGCTCTTCGACGTCGATGAGGCCGTTGCGCGTCTTCACCGCGACGGCGCTGACCTCCCAGTCCACCTGTACCGCCTCGATGTCGTCGAGGCTCGCGACCAGGCGCTGATTGCGCAGCCAGCCTATCGTCAGCGCCTCGGGTGCGGCACCCAGGGTCATCAGCGTGACGATCTCGCGTTTGTCCACATAGATCGTCAGCGGGAACTCGCCGGCGATCTGCGTCGGCACGTTGTCGCCGTTCTCGTCGACGGCCGGGATCGTCACCGTCAGCGGGTGGCTGGCGTGGCTGAGCAGCGGTCGGCGCGGCGTGTCGGGGGCGAGGGGCATGGGATTGGGCG
>NZ_WTVK01000045.1 GCF_012910805.1 Aromatoleum evansii | reverse complement strand
GATGACGGGGAGGGCGGGGTCGATTCGCTGCTGCTGGCGGGACTCGCACTGTTTGCCCTGATTGCGCGCCAGCGGCTATCTGCAATGCCGCGCATCCGTAATTCCGCCCTATTCCAGTAGATCCGATGTGCGCAATTGCGCGGGGCAGTGCGCCGCGCAATTGCCGACCGCGGCTTTACATATTCTGATTCAAATCATCAATCGGGTAGATCGATGTCTTCGCTTGAACGCGGCGCATTTTCTGGCCCATTCTCCGGCCCATTTCCTGGCGCAATTCCTGCCGTACTTCTGGCCGTCTTCCTCCTCAATGCCTGCAGCAAGGGCGAGGCGGAAGGAAAGCCGGCGTTCGACGTGGTTGCGAAAGTGAATGAGCAGGAAATCCAGGCCAATGAATTGAATTCGGTCGCGGCCCGCGCGGCGTCGCAGGGGGCGACCGAGACAGGAGCGCTAGAGCGCCTGATCGACCAGGAGCTGATGGTGCAGCAGGCGCGCGAACGCAGGCTCGATCGCGACCCGCGCGTGCTGCAGTCCTTCGAGGCGGCGCAGCGGGAGATCCTTGCACGGGCCTATCTGGAGCAGGTGACGGAACAGATCCCGCCGCCGGGCGATGCGGAGATCTCGGCCTTCCATGCGGCCCATCCCGAGCTGTTCGCGCGCCGGCGCATCTACAGCCTGCAGGAGCTGGAGATCCGCGTGCCGGTAGAGCGCTTCGACGAGCTCGAGCGCGTGAGCGCGAAGGCGGCGGGCGTGGACGAGGTGAAGGACTGGCTTGCGCGCGAACGGATCGAGTTCCGCGTCACCACCGCGGTGAAGCCGGCCGAGCAGCTGCCGCTCGAGAGCCTGAAGGGCTTTGCGCGCATGAAGGACGGGCAGATGGCGCTGAGCCGGACCGGAAGCGGCGCGCTGCTGGTCCATCTCGTCACGTCGCGCGAGCAGCCGGTGGATCTGGCGACCGCGCGCCCGATGATCGAACGCTATCTGGTGAATGAACGCAAGACGGCGCTGGCCAAGGCGGAGGTCGAGCGCCTGCGCGATGGCGCGCGCATCGAGTATGCGCCCGCGGCCGCGACCCCGAATGCGGTCGCCCCTGCGGAGCCGCCCCGCGCGTCCGTGCCGCGATGATCGAGGGAGAGATTCATGCTGTTGTCGACAACGATTCGAGATGTTTTCGGGATTTCGCTGCAGATCTGCCTGGCGTGCGCGTCGGCGTGGGCGGTGGCCCAGGTGCCGCCGCCTGCACCGGCGGCGGTCGCCGCGCCGGTCGGGGCGGACGCGCGCGAGTACGTGCTGGGGCCGGGCGACATCGTGCGCATCAGCGTGTTCCAGAACCCCGACCTCACGACCGAAGGGCGGGTGTCGGAGACGGGGGCGCTGACCTTCCCGCTGATCGGCAGCATTCCGCTGGGCGGACTCACGGTGTCGGCGGCCGAGGCGCTCATTGCGGAGCGTCTGCGGACGGGCGGCTTCGTGCTGCAGCCGCAGGTGACGGTGCTGCCGGTGCAGATCCGCGGCAACCAGGTGGCTGTGCTGGGGCATGTGAACAAGCCGGGCCGCTATCCGCTCGACACCTTCAACGTGCGCGTGACCGACATGCTCGCGAACGCAGGCGGAATCGCGACGGGCGGTGACGACGTGATCGTGCTGGTCGGTACGCGCGACGGCCAGCCCATCCGGCAGGAGCTGGACCTGCCGGCGCTGTTCCAGCGTGGCGATGGCGACGCGAACATGATGCTGTCGCCCGGCGACGTGATCTTCGTGCGGCGTGCGGACGTGTTCTACATCTACGGCGAGGTGCAGAAGCCGGGCGCCTTTCGCCTGGAACGCAACATGACGGTGATGCAGGCGCTGGCGACGGGCGGCGGGCCGACGCTGCGCGGCACGGTGCGCGGGCTGCGCATCCATCGGCGCGGTGCGGACGGCAAGGTCGCGGTGATCGAGCCCACGCTGGAGGACCGCCTGCGGCCGGACGACATCATCTACGTGAAGGAGAGCCTCTTCTGAGGCGGGGCCGATCATGAATCTCGGACAATTCCTGCGCATCCTGCGTGCGCGCTTGTGGCTGGTGTGCGCGGTGGTGGTGGTCGTCATGGCGGCGGCCTTCGCGGTGAGCGTCGTGCTGCCTCAGAAGTACTCGGCCGAGACGGCGCTGGTCATCGACGCGAAGTCGGCCGATCCGATCGCGGGCGGCATGATGCCGTCGCAGCTGATGGCGAGCCACATCGCGACCCAGGTCGACATCATCGGCTCGGAGCGCGTCGCGCTGCGCGTCGTGGAGCTGGCGGGGCTGGAGCGCATGCCGCAGTTCCGCGAGCAGTGGCAGGAAGCGACGGGGGGGACGGGCGAGCTCCGCGCCTGGATCGGCGCGGTGCTGCGCTCGCGTCTGGAGGTGAAGCCCGCGCGCGAGAGCAACGTGATCCGCGTCCGCTATACGGCATCGCAGCCGGAATTCGCCGCGATGATCGCCAACACCTTCGCCAAAGCTTACATGGAGACGGCGCTGGAGCTGCGCGTGGAGCCGGCGCGGCAGTACGCGCAGTGGTTCGACGAGCGCACGCAGGGCCTGCGCGAGGAACTGGAGGCGGCGCAGAAGCGCCTGTCGGACTACCAGCAGAAGCACGGCATCGTGTCCGCGGACGGACGGCTGGACGTCGAGACGGCGCGGCTCGCGGAGCTGTCGAGCCAGCTCGTGCAGGTGCAGGGGCAGCGCGCGGAGAGCCGGTCGCGCTACAGCCAGGCCGGTGCGGCCGAGTCCCTGCCGGAAGTCACGCAGAACCCGCTGATCGCCAACCTGAAGGCCGAGCTCGCGCGGCGCGAGGCCGAGCGCGAGCAGATGCTCGGCCGGCTGGGGCCCAACCACCCCGAGGTGGGCAAGCTCGCTGCGGTGATCGCTTCGCTGCTGCAGCGTATCGGCGCCGAGACGCAGCGCGTCGCCGCGTCGCTGGGCTCGTCGAGCCGCATGAGCGCGGCGCGCGAGGCGGAGGTGGCAGCGGCGGTGCAGGCGCAGAAGGCGCGTGTGCTGCAGCTGCAGCAGCATCGCGACCAGATCTCGGTGCTGCAGCGCGATGTCGAGGGCGCGCAGAAGGCCTACGACCAGGTGGCGCAGCGCCTCTCCGCGACGAGCCTGGAGAGTCAGGCGCAGCAGGTGAACGTGGCGGTGCTGACGCCCGCGGCGACGCCGATGTGGCCGTCCGGCCCGCGCCTGCTGGTCATGCTGGCGCTGGCGCTGGTGGTCGGCGTAGTGCTGGGCGTGGGCAGCGCGCTCCTGATCGAACTGATCGACCGGCGGGTGCGCGGCGAGGACGACCTCGCCGGGCTGCCCGGCGTGCCGGTGCTCGGCAGCGTGCCGGGCAGCCGGTGGGGCGACCGGGTCTCCCGGGCGCGCGTGTCGAGTCGAACTGCCGGAGTCTATTGATCCCATGAATGCACCCCTGAGCGGCGCCCTCGATCCGAAGGGCGAACATTCGATCGGCGCGATCCTGATGGCGGCGGGCCGCCTGCGTGCCGACGAGAACGAGCGCATCGTGCGCCTGCAGCGCGACAAGGGCCTGCGCTTCGGCGAGGCTGCCGTGAAGCTGGGCCTCGCGAGCGAGACCGACATCCGCTACGCGATGGCGCGGCAGTTCGACTACCCCTGCCTGCAGGCGGGCGAGAGCAAGGTGTCGCCCCGCGTGATCGCGGCGTTCAACCCGTTCTCGGCGCAGGTCGAGGCGCTGCGTGCGCTGCGCAGCCAGCTGATGCTGCGCTGGTTCGACCCGTCCGCGGGGCGCAAGCTGCTGGCGGTGGTGAGCGCGGATCGCGGCGCGGGGCGTTCGTGGATGGCGGCGAACCTCGGCGTAGTCTTCTCGCAGCTCGGGCTGCGCACGCTGGTGATCGACGCCGACCTGCGCCGGCCTTCGCTGCACACCCTGTTCGGCCTCGACACCGGCAGCGGACTCTCCACCCTGCTGCTCGGCCGCCCCGCGCCCGATGCGCTGCGACCGGTGCCCGGCCTGCGTTCGCTCGCGGTGCTGCAGGCCGGCGTGGTGCCGCCGAACCCGCAGGAGCTGCTGTCGCGCCCGATGCTGGGGCAGCTGCTGCAGCAGTACTCGGCGGCTTTCGACGTAGTGATCCTGGACACCGCCGCGGGCGAGCGCTGCGCCGATGGCGTGATGGTCGCGGCGCGCGCACGCGCGGCGCTGATGGTGGCCCGGCGCAATACGAGCCGCATGGCGGCCGTGCGCCGCTACGCGGAGCGACTGCGCGAGTCGGGCGTGGGCCTGGCGGGTTCCGTGATGAACGGGGATTGAGACATGAGCCGCCTGACCGATGACCCCGGGATCGTCGCCGCGCAGCAGTGCCTGCGCCGCGCGCCCGCGCCGCTCGTGAGCGTGGTGATCCCGTCCTACAACCGTGGCCACGCGCTCGGCGCGTGCATCGCCAGCGTGCTGGGGCAGACGCTGGAGGACTTCGAGATCGTCGTCGTGGACGACGCCTCGACCGACGACACGCGCGAGCGCGTTGCCGCGATCGGCGATGCGCGCATTCGCTATGTCGCGCACGAGCGCAACCGCGGCGGGGCGGCAGCGCGCAACACCGGCGTGCGCGTTGCGCGGGGTGACTTCATCGCCTTCCTCGACAGCGATGACGGCTGGGCGCCGCGCAAGCTCGAGCGGCAGATCGCGCTGCTGGGCGAGCGCGGGCCGGAGTACGGCGTCGCCTACACCTGGTTCATCGGGCGCGACCGCGACGGCGGCGAGGTGTCGCGCTCGGACCACAGCCTCGACGGCAGCGTCGCGGATGCACTGCTGGTCGCGAACCATGTCGGCACCTTCTCCAGCATCGTCGTGCGGCGCGACGTGTTCGAGTGCGTCGGCGGGCTCGATGAGGATCTCAGGAGCTGCCAGGACTGGGACCTGTCGATCCGCCTGAGCCGGGTGACGAAGATCTGCTGCGTCGAGGATTACCTCGTCTCGTACTTCCACAACGGCGCAGACAAGCATCGCATCTCGTCGAATCCCGCGTCCCTGATCCAGGGCCATCGGCGCATGCTTGACAAGTTTGCCGACGACTACGCGCGCCTGCCGCGCGACCGGGCGGCGCAGGCGCTGCGGGGCTACCTCGACGTGTTCGCGGGCGCAGGGTCGTTCGAGGACGTGCTGCGGCTCGGTCGCCGCATGCTCGCGACGACGCGCCACCCGGGCAGCGCGCTGCAGTGCGGCGTGGCGCTGGCGCGTGCCGCCAAGCGGCGCATGACGGGGCGCTTCGGGTACTGACGTGGGACACTCGATGCAGTCGCCCCCTCCTGCCGTGCTGACCGGCGGCGCGCTGCTCGTCGCGCTGGCGGTGGGACTGGCGCTGCCGCTGTACGCGCAGGCGATGTCCGGCAGCGCCGTGCGGCTGCTGGCGCTGCCGGCCCTGCTGGTGCTCGCGATCCTGTTCCTGTATGACCGCCTCGTGCTGCTCGCGCTGGTGCTGCTGTTGCGCGCTGCGGGCGACCTGGTGTTCGAGACCACGCGCGTGGAGATCGGCGGCCTCGCGATCGGCTTCGGCGGGTTGGTGAATGCCTTCGTGATCCTGATCGCGGTGCTGCTGGTCGCCGCGCGGCCGGAGCGATTTCCCACGCGCGTCGCCGCGCCCTGGGCGGCCTTCCTGATCGCCGCGCTGATCGGAGTGGGGATGGCGCCGAACCTCGGCGATGCGGTGCGGAGCTACCTCGGCCTGCTGTCCTACTTCGCGGTCTTCGTCAGCGCCTTTTACTTCGTGAGGGGCGAGGGCGACTTCAAGGTGTGCGTGAAGCTGGTGCTGCTGTCCTCGCTGCTGCCGGCCGCGTACGGGCTGGGAGAGCTGGCGCTGCACGGGCTCGCGGGCGGCCTGCAGGCCTTCCGGCTGAAGAGCACCTTCAGCCATCCGAACATCTTCGCGTTCTACCTGACGCTGGTGCTGCTGCTGTCGCTGTACGCGCTGAAGAGCCCGGCGATCGCGCTGACGCCGCTGCGCCGCACGCTGCTGACGGCCTACGTGCCGCTGCTGCTGGGCCTGCTGCTGCTCACGCAGACGCGCAGCGCATGGGTTGCGTGCTTCGCGATTTTCGCGCTGTACACGCTGCTGTTCGAGCGGCGCTACCTCGTCTACCTGCTGCTAGCACCGGCGCTCGCGCTGCTGGTGCCGGGCGTGCGCGAGCGGGTGCTGGACCTGGGTAGCGGCAACGAAGTCGTGCAGTACGCGAAGCTCAATTCCTTCGCCTGGCGCCTGCAGATCTGGGAGTACGGCCTGCGCTGGATCCGCCCGGAAAACCTGCCGCTCGGCTACGGCCTGGGTGCGTTCAAGCATTTTGCGCCGGTCTTCTTCCCCTATTCGGGCGGCGTGAATTTCGGCGCGCACAACATCTACGTGCAGATCCTGTTCGAACTCGGCGCGCTGGGCCTTGCGGCCTTCGCGTGGCTGTTCGCACGCCTGTTCTCGATGCTGCGGCGCATGGCTGTGGTCGACCGCCTCGGCGCCTTCGTCGCGATCGCACTGCTCATCGAGTACCTGATCATTTCCGCGTCGGACAACGTCCTCGCCTATCTCGCCTTCAACTGGTACGTGTGGATCGTGCTCGGCGCCGCGTGCGCGGTCGCGCTGAGCCGGACGGCGCCGGTTGCGGCTGCGAGACCGACGCAAGGAGGGACAACATGACGAATATCATCGCGCGTCTGGCGGCCTGCGGGCTGACACTCGCATGCGCCGGTGCGGCGGCGCAGAACGGCACGGTGTGGGGCAGCTACGAGACGCCGTTCGCGGCCACTTCGCCGTGGAACAGCCGGCCCGTGAACCCGACGTTCGGCGAATTCGTGATCCCGAAGTCGGACTATTACCCGTCGATCGCCGAAGGCGCGTGGTCGACCGGCGTGTTCCTCGCGGGCAGCGAGGATCCGCCGGTGACCGTGGTCGGGCTGCCGAACAGCAAGGGCGTGTGGGACCCCGATGCGGGCGTCCATCGCACGGTGGCGATCCCGCGCTGGCCCGCCGGCGTGATTCCGGCCAGCGCTGCGGATGGCCACGCCGACATCGTCGATCCGCTCGCCGGCGTCATCCATTCCTTCTACAAGCTGCGCCAGTCGGAGGGCCAGTGGATGGCCGCGCAGTACGCGTGGACGCGCCTCGACGGCCGCGGCTGGGGCGATCCGGCGCATTACTTCCAGGGCGCGCGGGCGGCCGCGGTGCCGACCTCCGGCGGCCTGGTGCGCAAGCACGAGATCGACGACGGCCGGCCGCTGTACCGCCATGCGCTGGCGATGTCGCTGACCTACAACGCCCTGTCGGCGAACCCGACCTACGTCTTCCCGGCGACTTCGGCCGACCGCGACGCAGCGACGACCAATACCGGCCAGATCCCGGAAGGCGCGCTGGTGATGCTGCCGCCCGCGTTCGACCTGGACAGCATCAAGACCACGGCCGTGCGCAAGGTCGCCGAGACGCTGAAGACCTACGGCGCCTACGTCGTCGACCGCAATCGCGGCACGCCCTACGTGATCTACGTCGAGAACGGGTCGGGCTTCAACCTGCATCGCGGCGGCTGGAACACCGTCGCCGCCGCGGATCTCGAACGCATCCGCCAGGGGCTGCGGCAGGTCGTCGCGGTCGATGGCTGGGTCGATGGCGACGACAGGTCGGTCGAGCCGGAGCGCAACCTCAACCTGCTGTCGATGCGCGGGCCGTGGGCGCGCACGGGCGGCACCGTATCGGGCAGCTTCGAAACCTGGGAGCAGGCGGTCGTGTTCCCGCCGACGGCGAGCGCGACGGTGATGGTGAACAGCAGCGGCCGCAGCCTGCATCCGGTCGCATGGGCGCTTCCCGTCGCCGGCCAGGGCTACCGCCTGCGCGCGATCGCGACCGGCGGGGCGCGCCTGCGCCTGCAGCTGCGCGACAAGGCCAGCGGCGCGACGCTGTTCGACAGCAAGGAATTGAACAACGACGAGGTCGCCGACTTCGTCTGGCCGACCGGTGCAGTGACGCCGGTGGTGACGGTGATCAGCGGGGTCGGCACCGGTTCGACGGTGCGCGGCGAACTGTTGAGGACGGGCGGATGAGCGTGCAGCAGGAAGTCGCCGCCCGTGCCGGATGGCGCGCACGGCGGGATCGCGACTGGGCCGCGGACCGGCGCCGCTACGGTGTGCGTCGGCCTTTCCTGAAGGAGCAGTCGATCTGGGCGGTCGCCGTGTATCGCTTCGGCCGTCGCGTCGATGCGCGGCCGGACGGGCTCGCGAAGCGCCTGCTGACGGCCGTCTACTGGCTCGCCTTCCGGCTCGTCGAGACCGCGGTGGGCATCAGCCTGCCCAAGGCCGCGCGGATCGGCGGCGGGCTGCGCATCTGGCACTTCGGCGGCGTGTTCGTGCATCCCGACGCGGTGATCGGGCGCAACTGCACGCTGCGCCAGGGCGTGACGATCGGCAATCGCCACGAGGGTGGCCCGGCGCCGGTGATCGGTGACGACGTCGAGTTCGGCGCCTATGCGCAGGTGCTGGGCGGTGTGCGCATCGGCACGGGCGCGCGCATCGGCGCGCTGTCGGTGGTGCTGTGCGACGTGCCCGACGGCGCGACCGCGGTGGGCGCGCCGGCACGCATCGTCAGGGAATGCGCGGTGCCGCTCCCCGGCATGGAACACAGGAGGGAAGACGTGGAAGACGATGAGCTGATCTTGGAGGGTGGACGTTGAGGATCGCCTACCTGATCAACCAGTATCCGAAGGTGAGCCACAGCTTCATCCGTCGCGAGATCCTCGCGCTGGAACGGCAGGGCTTCGACGTGCTGCGCATCGCCGTGCGCGGTTGGGATGCGGAGCTGGTTGATGCCGAGGACCGCGCCGAGCAGGCGCGCACCACCTACCTGCTGCAGGACGGCCTGGGGGCGTTGGCGAAGGCGGTCGCGCAGGCCGCGCTGCGCGAGCCCGGCCGCTTCCTCGCCGCACTGCGCCTCGCGCTGCGCATGGGGCGCCGCGCCGACCGGCCGTGGCCCTACCACCTCGTCTATCTCGCCGAGGCCTGCCGCGCCTTGCCGGCCCTGCGCGAGTTCGGTGCACACCATGTACATGCCCATTTCGGCACCAATCCGGCCGAGGTCGCGATGCTGATCGAGACGCTCGCCGGCCTGCCCTACAGCTTCACCGTGCATGGACCGGACGAGTTCGACAAGCCGGGTTTCCTCGGCACCGGCGAGAAGATCCGGCGCTCGGCCTTCGTCGTCGCGATCAGCTCCTTCGGCCGCAGCCAGCTCTTCCGCTGGGCCGCGCACCGCGACTGGGAGCGCGTGAAGATCGTGCACTGCGGGCTGGAGCCCGCCTTCCACGCCGTGCCGCCGACGCCGCTGCCGGCCGCGCCGCGCCTCGTATGCGTCGGCCGCCTGTGCGAGCAGAAGGGCCAGCTGCTGCTGGTCGAGGCGCTGGCGCGGCTGGCGGAGAAGAAGGTCGATTTCGAGATGGTGTTCGCCGGTGACGGCGAACTGCGTGGCGAGGTCGAGCGCCTCGTCGCCCGCCACGGCCTGCAGCGGCAGGTCCGCATCACCGGCTGGATCAGCAGCGAGCAGGTGCGCGACGAGATCCTCGCCGCGCGCGCGCTGGTGCTGCCGAGTTTCGCCGAAGGCCTGCCGGTGGTGATCATGGAAGCGCTGGCGCTGCGCCGTCCGGTGGCGACGACTTACGTCGCGGGAATTCCCGAACTGGTGCGCCCGCAGGAGAACGGCTGGCTCTTCCCCGCCGGGTCGGTCGAGGCGCTCGCCGCGGTGCTGGAAACGGTGCTGGCGACGCCGGCCGCGGAGCTCGAGCGCATGGGCGAGGCCGGGCGTCGGCGCGTGCTCGAGCGCCACGACGTCGACCGCGAGGCGGCAAAGCTCGGGGACTACTTCCACGGGGCCTGTGCGGCAGGGAGGGGGGCCCGGTGAGCATCCTGTCCGCGCTCCTCGCGACCGTCCTTGCGATCGTCCCCGCGCTGCTGCTCGTGCCGGTGGTCGTGCTGTTCGTGCAGGTCCTCGCCGCGCTGCCGCGGCGCCGGTCCCGATCGGTTCGGGCGTCCGCGCGTCCGCGCGTCGCGGTGCTGGTGCCGGCGCATGACGAGGCGCTCGGTATCGTCGCGACGGTCCGCAACATCCGCGCCCAGCTCGGCGACGGCGACCGGCTTGTGGTCATCGCCGACAACTGCAGCGACGACACCGCCTTGCTCGCCCGCGAGGCCGGCGCCGAGGTCATCGTGCGCCAGGATCCGCAGCGCCGCGGCAAGGGCTATGCGCTCGATTTCGGCATGCGTTTCCTGGAGGCGGCACCGCCGCAGGCGGTGGCGATCGTCGATGCCGACTGTCGCCTCGCCGACGGCGCGCTCGACCGCCTCGCGCGCAGCTGCGGCGCGAGCGGGCGCCCGGTGCAGGCGCTGTACCTGATGCATGCGCCGGCCGGCGCCGGTCTCAAGCTGCGCATCGCCGAGTTTGCCTGGGCGGTGAAGAACCGCCTGCGCCCGCTCGGCTATGCGCGGCTGGGCCTGCCGTGCCAGCTGATGGGCTCGGGCATGGTCTTCCCGTGGGCGACGCTGCGCGACGCCGAGCTAGCGAGCGGCCACATCGTCGAGGACCTCAAGCTCGGGCTGGAGCTGACCGCGGCCGGTCATGCGCCGCTTTTCTGCCCGGAAGCGCGGGTGGGCAGCGACTTCCCGTGCTCGGACGAGGGCGCGCGCACGCAGCGCACGCGCTGGGAGCACGGCCACCTCGCGATGATCGTCGCCGACGCGCCGCGCCTGCTGCGCCTGGCGCTCACTCGCCGCAACCTGCGGCTTGCCGCGCTGGTCCTCGACCTGTGCGTGCCGCCGCTCGCGCTGCTGACGTTGGCCGTCGTGGCCGCGTTCGCGCTCACCGGCGTGCTGGCCGCGGCCGCCGGGCCGGTCCTGCCCTTCGCGCTGGCCACGCTCGCCTGCGCGCTGCTTGCGACGGCCGTGTTGCTGGCCTGGGCCGCCTGCGGGCGCGACATCGTCTCCTTCGCCGATCTCGTCCGCGCGCCGCTGTACGCGCTGTCGAAGATCCCCCTCTACCTGCGTTTCCTCGTCCGCCGCCAGGTCGACTGGGTACGCTCCCGCAGGGATGCCTCATGAATCCGCCCACCGTATTGCAGGCGCGCTGGACCCAGGTCCTGCGCCATCTCCTGACCATTCCCAGCGACGACGACGCGGCAAGGCTCGTCGAGGAACTCGCCGCCGGCCGGCAGCCGCGCATGCTCGCCTTCGTCAATGCCCACGCGATGAATTCCGCCGTCGGCGATTTCGAGTTCTACAAGGCGCTGTGCGATGCCGACGTGCTGCTGCGCGACGGCTCGGGCATGGCGATGCTGTTCCGCATGCTCGACGGCGATCCCGGCCTCAACATGAACGGCACCGATTTCATCCCGCGCCTGCTCGAAGCCTATCGCGGCCGGCGCGTGGCGCTGTGGGGGACCTCGGACAAGTGGCTCGCCGCAGCGGCCGCGCGCTGCGAGGCCGAGTTCGGTGTCGAGGTGGTCTCGTCCGAGAACGGCTTCCATGCGCCCGCGCACTATTGCGACGCGGTACGGCGCACGCGCCCCGAGCTGATCGTGCTCGGCATGGGCATGCCCAAGCAGGAAACGGTCGCCCGCCTCGTGCGCGCGACCGCCGGCGGCGCCCCGCTGATCGTGTGCGGCGGCGCGGTCATCGACTTCCTCGGCGGCAAGGTCGAGCGCGCGCCGCGCTGGGTGCGGCGGGTGGGCATGGAATGGGCCTACCGCCTCGTGCGCGAACCGCGCCGCCTGTTCCACCGCTACGTCATCGGCAATCCGCTCTTCATGCTGCGGGCGTGGCGCTGCCGCGCGGCCTGGGCGCGATGAATCGCACAGCCGGAGCGGGCCGGCGCATCGCGACGATCGTCGTCTCCGCCGCCCTCGTCTTCGTCGCCGTCGAGACCGCGCTGCAGGTCCGCTCGCATCTGCGCTTCGGCCAGAGCGTGTTCAACGCGCTGCGCGGCGAGACGCGCTACGTCGAGGACGAGCGCACCGGGCTCAAGCTGCTGCGCCCGAACCGCGTGTTCCCCGGTCAGGACGTCGAGATCCGGACCAACAGCCTCGGCCTGCGCAGCCCCGAGCTCGCGCCGCAACGCGCGCCGGGCAGCCTGCGCGTCGCCGTCGTCGGCGCCTCGACGGTGATGGGCGAACTCACGCGGAGCAACGACGCGACCTTCCCGGCCCTGCTCGCCGAACGGCTGCGGGCGCACCATCCGCAGCGCGCGATCGAGGTCGTGAATGCCGGCATCTCCGGCTACCGACTCGCCGACCAGCTGCGCATGCTGGAGAAGGTCGTGCTGCCGCTGCAGCCTGACCTCGTCATCGTCTATCCCGGCTTCAACGACTTCGCCGACTACTGTCGCGCCGCGGCGCCGGCCACCACGCGCCAGGGCCTGCCGCTGCTGACCCTGCCCGGCTGGTTGCTCAGCGTCGAGGCCGTGCGGCGCCACACCGCGTTCCTGCGCGCCGGCTCACCGAGCCGGCAGACGCTGCTCGACCCCGCCGCGGTCGACCTGCAGCCCTATCGCGCGCGGCTGGAGGGCCTCGTCGCGCGGGCGCGCGAGGCCGGCGTGCCGCTCGTGCTCGCGACCAACGCCCGCGCCTATCGCCCCGAGCAGCCGCTCGAGGAGCAGATGCGCCTGTCGGCGCAGGCGCGCCATTTCAACCCCTGCTTCGACCTGCCGGGGCTCAACGCCCTCTACGACCGCCACAACGGCGAGATCCTCGACGCGGGCCGGCGCCTGGGCGTCCCGGTGCTGCCCCTGCACGAACGCATCCCCGGCGGGCGCGCGTACTTCGCCGACGCCAGCCATTTCACGCTCGCCGGCGAGCGGCTCGCGGCCGACACCATCTTCGCCTTCCTCGTGCGCCGCGGCCTGCCCGGCGCCTGACATGCGATGAGCTTCCAGTCCCTGCATTTCCTGCTGTTCCTGTGCCTCGTGTTCGCGCTCAACCGGTGCCTGCTGCAGCGTCCCGACGCGCGCAAGAACCTGTTGCTCGCCGCCAGCTACTACTTCTACATGTGCTGGGACTGGCGCTACGCCGGCCTGTTGCTCCTCATGAGCGCGGTGAACTTCCTCGCCGGGCGCAGGATCGAGGACAGCACCAGCGAGCGCGGCAGGAAGCTGTGGCTCGCCTTCGCGCTCGCCGTCTCGCTCGGCGTGCTCGCCTGCTTCAAGTACCTGAACTTCTTCATCGACAGCGCGGCGCGCCTCGCAGCGTCCTTCGGCGTCGAGGCGGACCTGCCGGTGCTGCAGCTCCTGCTGCCGGTCGGCATCTCCTTCTTCACCTTCCAGAGCCTCTCCTACACGCTCGACATCTTCCGCGGCCGCGAGCGTGCGACCGGCAGCTTCCGCGACTTTGCACTCTTCGTCGCCTTCTTCCCGACCGTGCTGTCCGGGCCGATCACGCGCGCGCGCCAGTTCCTGCCGCAGCTCGAAGCGCCGTTGCCGGACAGCCGCGAGCGCGTGGAGGAGGGCCTCGTGCTGATCCTGCGCGGCTTCGTGAAGAAGATGGCCTTCGCCGACGTGCTCGCGCTCCATCTGGTGAATCCGGCTTTCGCGTCGCCGGCCGACTACTCGCCGCTGTTCCTGCTCGTCGCCGTCTATGCCTTCAGCTTCCAGCTCTACATGGACCTCTCCGGCTACACCGACATCGCGCGCGGGGTCGCCAAACTCCTCGGCTTCGAGCTGCCGACGAACTTCGACCGCCCCTACCGGGCGCTCAGCGTGTCGAACTTCTGGCAGCGCTGGCACACCTCGATGTCGGGTTTCTTCCGCGACTACCTCTACTTCGGCGTCGGCGGCTCGCAACGCGGCAACGTGTATGTGAACCTCTACATCACCTTCATCGCGATCGGCTGCTGGCATGGCGCGGGCTGGAACTTCGTGCTGTACGGCGTCATCCACGGCAGCTGCGTGTGCTTCGAGCGCTGGCGCCGCGGCCGGCGTGCCGCGCGCGGGCTGCCGGCCGAACCGCAGGGCCTCGCGCCGCGCCTCGTCGCCATGCTCGTGACCTTCCACATCGTCGCGCTGTCGCGAATCCTGTTCCGCGCGCCCGACCTCGACGGCGCGGCGGCCTACCTCGCGGCGATGCTGCAACCGGCAAGCGCCCAGGCGGCCCCCTTCACCGCAGTCGGCGTCGCGACGCTGCTCGTCGCGGCGCTGCTGCACTACGTGTCGCCGCGTCTCTTCGAGCACGCCGCCCGCGGCTACCTGCGGGCACCGGTGGTGCTGCAGGGCGGAGCGCTCGCCGGCCTCGCGTTCATCCTCCTGGCCTTCTCCTCGGGCGGGGCCTCGTTCATCTACTTCCAGTTCTGAGCCCGAGCACCGGGGCCGGACGAGATCAATTGGAGACATTCATGGGAGCCAGTCTCGCAGTCGCCACGCAGGCGCCGATCCGGGTGCTGCAGTCCTTGCGGCCGCAGGTCGACGACAACCCGTACGTGAAGCAGGTCGTCACCGCCGTGTCGCGGCATGCGGACGTTTCCTGGTTTTCGTGGCGCACCGCGCTGTTCGGCCGCTACGACGTGCTGCACGTGCATTGGCCGGAGTTCCTGCTGCGGGCTCCCGAGCGCAGCAGGCTGCTGCAATACGCGCTGTTCCTCGCGCTGATCGCGCGGACGACCCTGTCGCGACGGCCGGTCGTGCGCACTCTGCACAACTTCGAACCACACGAAGGCGCAAGCCGCGTCGAGCGCTTCCTGCTGGAGCTCCTCGACCGGCGCACCCGCGTGTGGATCCGTCTCAACCCCGTGACCGCCGAGCGCGCACCGCAAACCGTCACCATCCTGCACGGGCACTACCGCGACTGGTTCGCGCAGTTGGACGTGCCCGAGTCGGTGCCGGGCCGCCTCTTGTATTTCGGCCTGATCCGGCCCTACAAGGGCGTCGAGACCCTGCTCGACAGCTTCCTCCGCATGGACCCCGAAGCGGCTCCGGGAGCGGAGCTGCACATCGTCGGCCACGCATCCACCGACGCGCTGCGCCGCCATATCGTCGAGGCGTGCAACCTCGATCCGCGCATCGGTGCGCGCCTGAGCTACGTGGACGACGCCACGCTCGCGACCGAGATAGGCCAGGCGGAGCTCGTCGTGCTGCCCTTCCGCCGCATGCTCAACTCGGGTTCCTTGCTGCTCGCGCTGTCGCTCAACCGCCCGGTGCTGGTGCCGCGCAACGAGGCCAACGAGGCGCTCGCCGAGGAGATCGGCCCGGGCTGGGTCTACATGTACGACGGCGATCTCGATCGCGACACGCTGATCGGCGCCCTGTGGCAGGTCAGGAACGTGCAGCGTGCCCCGATGCCGGATTTCTCCCGGCGCGAATGGGCCGATGCCGGCGCCCGCCACTACCGTGCCTACCTCGCGGCAATCCGCGGCGAGCCGGTCGAGGGCTGAATGAGCAGCGGCAACGTGTCCGCGGCGGCGAACGCCGTCGCCCCCCGACTGGGGCGGCTGGCGGCACGCGGCGCGCTCGTCACGATGGGCGGTCAGGCGTGCAAGGTCCTGCTGCAGCTCGGCGGCATCATCGTGCTCGCCCGCCTGCTGTCGCCGGGCGACTACGGCCTGCTGGCGATGGTCACGGCGATCGTCGGCGTCGGCGAGGTGCTGCGCGACTTCGGTCTGTCCTCGGCCGCGGTGCAGGCGCACAGCGTGTCGCCGCAGCAGCGCAGCAACCTCTTCTGGATCAACAGCGGCATCGGCCTCGCGCTCGCCCTCGCGGTGTTCGCCTGCGCACCGGCGATCGCCACCTTCTACGCCCAGCCGGCGCTGCAGCCGATCGCGCAGGCGCTCGCGCTGAGCTTCGTCATCAACGGCATCGCCACGCAATACCGTGCCCAGCTCAACCGCGACATGCGCTTCGGCCGCCTCGCCGCCGCCGACGTCGGCGGGCAGGCGCTCGGGCTCGCCGCGGGCGTCACGCTCGCGCTGCGCGGTCACGGCCACTGGGCGCTCGTCGCCCAGCAGCTCGGCCAGGCGCTCGTGACGCTGCTGCTGATCGCCGCGACGAGCGGCTGGCGTCCAGGGCTGCCGCGCCGCGGTGCCGACATGGGCGGCTTCCTGCGCTACGGCGGCAACCTCATGAGCACCCAGCTCGTCGTCTATGCCAGCCGCAACGTCGACGCGCTGATCATCGGCCAGCGCTTCGGTGTCGAACTGCTCGGCCTGTACAACCGCGCCTACCAGTTGCTGATGCTGCCGCTCAACCAGATCAACGCGCCGGCGACCTCGATCGCGCTGCCGGTGCTGTCCCGCCTCCACGACGACGGCGAGCGCTACGGCCGCTTCCTGCTGCATGGGCAGGCGGTGATGCTGCACCTCACGGTGGCGAGCTTCGGCTTCGGCTGCGCCCAGGCCGAGCCGCTCATCGTGCTCGTGCTCGGTCCGCAATGGGCTCCCGCCGTGCCGATCTTCCAGATCCTCGCCGTGGGCGGCGCCTTCCAGGTTGCCGCGCAGGCGAGCTACTGGGTCTTCCTGTCGAAGGGGCTCACCGGTTCCAACCTGCGCTTCACGCTCGTCTCCCGTCTGCTGCTGATCGCCGGCATCGTCTTCGGCGCGCAGTGGGGCGCTCAGGGCGTGGCGACGGCCTACACCCTCGGCGTCGCGCTCGCCTGGCTGGGCGGCCTCGTATGGCTGCGCGACTCCGGCGCGCCGGTCGGCGCGATGGGCCGCAACGCGCTGCGCGTGATACTTGCCTACGCCCTGTGCGGCCTCGCATCCGCCGCGGCGGCGCTGGAATGGGCGGGTTCGCTCGCCGGGCGCCTCGCGGTCGGCACCGGGGCCATGCTTGCCGCCTTGCTCCTGCTGCTCGCGCTGTGGCCCGCCTTCCGCCGCAGCGTCGCCGACGTCCTGCGCAGCCGCAATTTGCTGCGTGCGGCCTGAGGAGCGGGCCGCGCCGCACCCATCGGAATCTCCCATCACGCGCACGAAACGATGCTCAAACGAATCAAGAACCTCTTCGGCCCCGCGCCCGTGCCCCAGCCGCCCGTCGCGGCGCCGCTACCCTACCGCCATGTCTCGTTGTTCCACTGGCGCCCTGCGAACGGCAGCGTGAACTTCGGCGACCACCTGTCGCAAGTGCTCGTCTCGCGCGTGCTCGGCCTGCGCGGCCTGACGCTCGAGGACCAGGTCGAGCAGTCCGCGCGCCTGCTCGCGATCGGCTCCATCCTGCACTTCGCCACGCACGACGACGTCGTGTGGGGCTCGGGCGTCAACGGCAAGGTGCCCGAGTCCGCCTTCACCGCGCAGCGGCTCGACATCCGCGCGGTGCGCGGCCCGCTCACCGAGGAATTCCTGCGCAGCCGCGGGCACCGCGTGCCGGCGGTGTATGGCGACCCCGCGCTGCTCGTGCCGCATCTCTTCGCCGGCCGCTTCCGGCCCACCGGCGAAAAGCCGCACGTGATCGTCCCCAACCTGCACGACCTGAGGGTCGTCGCCGGCAAGCCCGACGTCGTGTCGCCGCTCGCCGGCTGGAACGTCGTCGTCGCCGAGATCCTCAAGGCCCGCCTGGTCATCGCCAGCTCGCTGCACGGGCTCGTGATCGCCGAAGCCTTCGGCATTCCCGCGCGCTATGTGCGCCTGAGCGAAACCGAGGACCTGTTCAAGTACCGCGACTACTACTACGGGACCGGGCGCACGGACTTCGAGTACGCGAGCTCGATCCCGCAGGCGCTCGAGATGGGCGGCATGCCGGCCTTCGCCTTCGATCCGCGGCCGCTCCTCGACGCCTTCCCGTGGGACCTGTGGCGCTGAACGCGTCCCGCGCGGCACACCCCATGCAATCCAGAGAAAAGGAAGAAACCCAATGAAGCTCACCGTCATCGGAACCGGCTACGTCGGCCTGGTCTCCGGCGCCTGCCTTGCCGACGTCGGCAACGACGTGCTGTGCCTGGACGTCGACCCCGCCAAGATCCGCACCCTGGAGGAGGGCGGCATCCCGATCCACGAGCCGGGCCTGCTCGACATCGTGCGTCGCAACGTCGAAGCCGGTCGCCTCGCGTTCACGACCGACCCCGAGCGTGCCGCCCTGCACGGCGAGATCCAGTTCATTGCCGTCGGCACCCCGCCCGACGAGGACGGCTCGGCCGACCTGCAGTACGTGCTCGCCGCGGCGCGCGCCATCGGCCGCCACATGGACGGCTACCGCGTCGTCGTCGACAAGTCCACGGTTCCCGTCGGCACCGGCGACAAGGTGCGCGCCGCGATCGCCGCAGAGCTCGCCGCGCGCGGCATGGAGCTGCCCTTCTCGGTCGTCTCCAACCCCGAGTTCCTCAAGGAAGGCGCCGCCGTCGACGACTTCATGCGCCCCGACCGCATCGTCGTCGGCGCCGACGACGAGCGCGCGATCGAGCTGATGCGCCGCCTCTACGCCCCCTTCCAGCGCAAGCACGAAAGGCTCGTGGTGATGGACGTGCGCTCCGCCGAACTCACCAAGTACGCCGCCAACGCGATGCTCGCGACCCGCATCAGCTTCATGAACGAGCTCGCGAACCTCGCCGAGACGCTCGGTGCCGACATCGAACTGGTGCGCCAGGGTATCGGCTCCGACCCGCGCATCGGCTGGCACTTCCTCTACGCCGGCTGCGGCTACGGCGGCTCGTGCTTCCCCAAGGACGTCAGGGCGCTGATCCGCAGCGCGTCCGAACACGGCCGCGAGCTCAAGGTGCTCGCCGCGGTCGAGGCGGCCAACGATGTGCAGAAGCACGTTCTGGTCGACAAGATCGTGCGCCGCTTCGGCGAGGACCTCAGCGGTCGCCGCTTCGCGCTGTGGGGTCTCGCCTTCAAGCCCGATACCGACGACATGCGCGAGGCGCCGAGCCGCGTGCTGATCGAGGAGCTCCTGCGCCGTGGGGCGCGCGTCACCGCCTACGACCCGGTCGCGATGCGCGAAGCCGAACGCATCTTCGGCGACGATGCGCGCATCAGCTACGCCGGGCGTCCCCGGAGCGCGCTTGAAGGCGCCGATGCGCTGGTGATCATCACCGAGTGGAAGGAATTCCGCAGCCCCGACTTCGAGGCGATCCGCAGTCGCCTGCGCCAACCGGCGATCTTCGACGGTCGCAACATGTACGAGCCCGCGCGCGTGCGTTTCGAAGGCATCGAGTACTTCGGTATCGGGCGCGGCTGAAGTCCCACCCTTCCGAGCCGCTTCCAACCCCCGCGACCGCGCGGCGGGGTTCCGTTTCCAATCAAGAGAGAGGTGTCACGATGGCAAAAGCAATGATCCTGGCCGCAGGGCAGGGCACGCGGGTGCGCCCGCTGACGAAGAACGTGCCCAAGCCGATGGTGCCGATCCTCGGCAAGCCGGTGCTGGAATACCTGATCGAACATCTCGCGCGCTTCGGCGTGAAGGAGATCATGATCAACGTCGCCTTCAACCACCACAAGATCGAGGACTACTTCCGCGACGGCCACCGCTGGGGCGTAGAGATCGGCTATTCCTACGAGGGCGTGCGCGACCACGGCGAGATCGTGCCCAAGGCGCTCGGTTCGGCCGGCGGCATGCGCCGCATCCAGGACTTCGGCGGCTTCTTCGACGAGACCACGCTGGTGATCTGCGGCGACGCGCTGATCGACCTCGACATCCGCGCGGCGCTCGACGAGCACCGCCACAAGAAGGCGCTCGCGAGCGTCGTCACGCTCGAGGTGCCGCGCGAGCAGGCGCAGAACTACGGCATCGTCGTCACCGACGCCAACGGCCGCGTGAAATCCTTCCAGGAAAAGCCCCGGCCCGCGGAGGCGAAATCAACGCTCGCGAGCACCGGCATCTACATCTTCGAGCCCGAGGTCATCGACCTGATCCCACCGGGGCGCGAGTTCGACATCGGCAGCGAACTCTTCCCCCTGCTTGTCGCCGAGGAACGCCCCTTCTACGCGCAGACCCGCTTCTTCAACTGGATCGACATCGGTCGCCTCACCGACTACTGGGCGGTGCTGCAGCGCGTGCTGCGTGGCGAGGTCGCGCAGATGGACATGCCCGGCAGGGAGATCCGCCCCGGCGTGTGGGTCGGCCTCAACACCTCGATCGAGTGGGACAGCGTGCAGGTCGTCGGCCCGGTGTATATCGGCTCGGGCGTGCGCATCGACCCCGGCGTATCCGTCATCGGCCCGACCTGGATCGGCCACGGCAGCCATCTGCGCGCCGGCTCACGGGTCGAGCGCAGCATCCTGTTCGAGTACACCCGAGTCGGCGAAGGCCAGCGTTTCAGCGAGAAGATCCTCTCGCCGCAGTACTGCGTGGACCGCTCGGGCGAGACGCTCTACGTCGGTGACGACCGCACCGAACTGCGCTGGGGCGACGCCCGGGCCTGAGTCGCGGGAGGTATATTGTCGGAGGCGCGACACGGGGGCCGGCGCTTGCCATGTCGGCCGCTTTTACAGATTGCGCCGCTGCGCTCGCGGCGGCCTCAACACTGCGGTGTATCTCTTTGTGTAGACAGAAAATTCTTGAAATGGCCCAGATCATGCTTCGCTTGAGCCGAGGGGGCCGACACACCGGCTCCGACAGTTCGTGCACTCGGGCGGGGAGGCTTGGTATGGTTGACTATCAAGGGCCGGAGCAGCGCGTCGATTGGGTGATGCGCCAGTACGTCGAGACCATCGTCCAATACCTCGCCCGAGGCGGGGGTCAGGCGAATGCCCGGAGAAACATGACGGAACGCGGCGTGCCGGTCCACGTGCAGGAACGCGTGCTGGAAGGCTACGCCGCGATTCACTGATCGCATAGGGCGTGAGGTGTGAGCGAGGGGTACGTCCCGCCGTGCCCCTCGGGAGCGTTACGCTTCCACCATGCCATTGTGGCGCAGAAGCGCATCGACGCGCGGTTCGCGTCCGCGGAAAGCCTTGAACGAATCCAGCGCCGGACGGCTGCCGCCCACCGCGAGGATCTCGCGCCAGAAGCGCTCCCCCGTGGCGCGGTCGAGCAGCGTCCCCTTGCCCGCGCCAGCCTCCTCGAAGGCCGCGAACGCGTCCGCCGACAACACCTCGGCCCACTTGTAGCTGTAGTAGCCCGCCGCATAGCCGCCCGCGAAGATGTGCGAGAAGCTGTGCGGGAAGCGGTGCCAGGCCGGCGGGAACATCACCGCGACTTCGCGGCGCACCTCGTCGAGGAGTGCCATCACGCGCTCGACCGGCACCGGGCCGGCGGAGGCATCGACTTCGCTGTGCAGGCGCAGGTCGAACATCGAGAACTCCAGCTGGCGCACCGTCTGCATGCCGCTCTGGAAGTTCTTCGCCGCGATCATCTTGTCGAACAGCGCGCGCGGCAGCGGCGCGCCGGTGTCGACGTGGGCGGTCATGCCGGAGAGCACGTCCCACTCCCAGCAGAAGTTCTCCATGAACTGGCTCGGCAGCTCGACCGCGTCCCATTCCACGCCGTGGATGCCGGACACCGCGAGCTCATCGACGCGCGTCAGCAGGTGGTGCAGGCCGTGGCCGCATTCGTGGAACAGCGTCAGCACGTCGTCGTGGGTAAAGGTCGCCGGCTTGCCGCCCACCGGGCCGGGGAAGTTGCACACCAGGTAGGCCACCGGCGTCTGCACGCCGCGCATGTTCGAGTAGCGGCTGCGCGCCGAATCCATCCACGCCCCGCCGCGCTTGGTCTCGCGCGCATGCAGGTCGAGGTAGAAGTGGCCCACCGTCTCGCCCGCCTTCTCGATGCGGAAGAAATGCGCGGCCGGATCCCATTTCGGTGCGTCCTCGGCGACGATATCGACGCCGTACAGGCTCCTGATCACCCCGAACAGGCCTTCGAGCACCTTGGGCTCGGGGAAGTACTGCTTCACCTCCTGCTCCGAGAACGCATAGCGCGCCTGGCGCAGCTTCTCCGACGCGTAGGCGACGTCCCACGGCTGCAGCGGGTCCAGGCTCAGCTCCGTGCGCGCGAAGTCCTTCAGTGCGGCGAGATCCTGCTCCGCAAAGGGCTTCGCCTTGGCCGCGAGCTCGCGCAGGAAGTCGAGCACCTGGGCGGGCGAGTCGGCCATCTTCGCGACCAGCGACACCTCGGCGTAGTTCGCGTAGCCCAGCATCTTCGCCTCTTCGGCGCGCAGCGCGAGGATGCGCCCGATCAGCGGGCCGTTGTCGAGTTCGGCCTTGCCCTGTTCGGACGCGCGCGTCGCATAGGCGCGGTACATGCGCTCGCGCAGCGCCTGGCTGTCGGCGTACTGCATCACCGGCAGGTAGGACGGCATGTGCAGCGTGAATTTCCAGCCCGGCTTGCCGTCGCGCTCGGCCGCGGCACGCGCGGCGTCGATCGCGTCCGCGGGCAGGCCGGCGAGTTCGGCCTCGTCACCGATCCACTCGGCGTGCGCGTTGGTCGCGTCGAGCAGATTCTCGGAGAACTTCGCCGCGAGCGCCGACATCTCCTCCTGGATCGCCTTGAAGCGCGGCTTGTCGGCGTCCGGCAGCTCCGCGCCGGACAGGCGGAAGTCGCGCAGCTCGTGGTCGATGATGCGCCGGCGCACCGGCGGCAGCTGGTCGTACTCAGCGCTGTTGAAGAGCTGGCGGTACTTCTCGAACAGTTCCAGATTCTGCCCCACCTCGGCGTAGAAGCTCGACACCTCGGGCAGCAGCGCGTTGTAGGCCTCGCGCCATTCGGGCACGTCCATCACGCTGTGGAGATGGCCGACCACGCCCCAGGCGCGCCCGAGGCGCTCGCCTTCCTCGGTGAGCGGGGTGACGAAGTTCGCCCACGTGGGCGGCGCCGGGTCGGCGATGAGGTCGGCGATCAGCGCGCGGTTCTCGTCGATGAGCTGGCGGATCGCGGGGGCGACGTGTTCCGGCCGGATCTCGTCGAAGCGCGGCAGGCTGGTGAAATCGAGCAGGGGATTGGGCATGCGGTTCTCGGCTGGCGCAATGATCGTTCTGGAATGGGCGGGCGAAGCCAGTGCGCGGCTGTTGCGAGCCGCGCACGCGCGCTGCCCCGGCCGGTCATTCTAACCGCAGGGGCCGCGCCACGCCCGGGGGCGTGCGCGCGGCCGGACGTTGCCGCTGCACGCCGGAAGCGCCTTGCAGGCTTACTCGACGAGATCCTTGTAGGCATGCCACGTAGCATGGCCGACGAGCGGCAAGAGCACCACCATGCCGATCATCATCGTCGCGAAACCGAGTCCGATCAGCACGACGATCAGCGCGGCCCACATGGCCATCGCGCCGAGGTTGAAACCGACCGCACGGGCGCTGGTCATCATCGCCGTCACCATGTCGCTGTTGCGGTCCATGAGCATGGGCACCGATACCACCGACAGCGCGAACACCAGGCCGGCGAGCGCACCGCCGACGACGAGGTAGGAGACGACGAAGTGCACATAGTCGCCGGACAGGAAGACATCGCGGAAGAAGTTCGCCATGTCGGGCGTCACGCCGTGATAGAAGAGCGCGAACAGGATTGCCGACAGGCGTTCCCAGCCGAGCAGCACGAAGGCGAGAAAGGCGCCGTAGTAGAGCAGATGGTCGCCGTGCTGGCGCAATCCCTTGATCGACTCGAGGAAGCTGGCGCCTTCGCCGCGTTCGTGGCGGCGCGAAATTTCATACAAGCCCGCCGCGGCCAGCGGCCCGACGAGGAAGAAGCCGGAGACCGCCGCCGTGAACAGGTAAGGCATGTCCGTCGCGTAGGCGAGGATCACATAGCCGAGCACCGCGAAGATCACGCCGTAGCTCAGGCTCGCGCCCATGTTCGCGCGCATGTCGTCCCAGCCCATGCGCAGCCACTGCAGCGGTCGCGATGCTTCGACCTGCCTGACGTGGGGCAGGGTGAAATGACGGTCGAGGGTATTGAACGACTTGTCCATGGCAGCCTCCTTGGGGTTCGAAGTACCCGCGGGCGGTTCCGTCCGGCATGGCCGCGATGGGGATAGCCCCCGGGTGGAGTTTTAGAGCGGCCTTGGTCGGGCAAGTTCGGGGATTTTCACCCGTTTTGCGGCGGGTTTGCGAGCTCGTTCCCACGATCGCCGGGCGGCGGATGTGAAAAAGCCCGCCGTCCCCGGCGTGATGCCGGGCAGGGCGGGCCTTGGCAGGGCGCGGTGCGCTCAGGCCAGGGTCTGGCCGGTCAGGCGCTCGTAGGCCTCGCGGTACTTCGCGGCGGTGCGCGCGATCACTTCCGCGGGCAGCGATGGGCCCGGCGCCTTCTTGTTCCAGGTCAGCGTCTCGAGGTAGTCGCGCACGTACTGCTTGTCGTAGCTCGGCGGGCTGATGCCCTCGCGGTAGCTGTCGGCGGGCCAGAAGCGCGATGAGTCGGGCGTCAGGGCTTCGTCGATGAGGTGAAGGGTGCCGGCCGCGTCGATACCGAACTCGAACTTCGTGTCGGCGATGATGATGCCGCGCCCGGCGGCATAGTTGGACGCTTCCGTGTACAGCGCGATCGCCGCATCGCGCGCCTGGCTGGCGAGCTGGGCGCCGTTCTTGCCGGTGCCCGCGAGCTCATTGACGAGCGCGGCGGCGCAGCGCGTCTGCGCCTGCTCGAAGGAGATGTTCTCGTCGTGGTCGCCGACGTCGGCCTTCGAGGCCGGCGTGAAGATCGGCGAGGGCAGCTTCGCCGCCTGCTTGAGGCCCGCCGGCAGCTTGATGCCGCAGATCGCGCCCGTGTCCTGGTAGTCCTTCCAGCCCGAGCCGATCACGTAACCGCGCACCACCGCCTCGATCGGCAGCGGCTTCAGGCGTTTCACGACCAGCGCGCGGCCGCGCACCTGCTCGCGCTCGTCGGCAGCAACAACCGACTCCGGATCGATGCCCGTGAGCTGGTTCGGCACGATGTGGCCGAGGCGCGAGAACCAGAAGTTCGCCATCGCGGTCAGCACGCGGCCCTTGTCCGGGATCGGGTCCGGCAGGATCACGTCGAAGGCGGAGAGCCGGTCGCTGGTGACGATCAGCAGCTTGTCGGCGTCGACGGCATAGATGTCGCGCACCTTGCCGCGCCCGAGCAGCTGCAGGCTCTTGATGGAGGATTCGAACAGGGGAGTGGCCACGATGGAAAGCTCTTTCAGGGCAAAACGCGATTATAGGACAGCTTGCAAGCTACTCGTCTCTCCGGCCGCAGCGAAGCCGAGGCGATCGCGCGCACGCGGCACTGGGGGGCATCTGTGGGAGCGGCTTCAGCCGCGAATCGGCCCAGGGAGCGCCCCGCCGGTGGATTCGCGGCTGAAGCCGCTCCCACACCGAAAGCGCTCCCGCGCGCCCCTCAGTGCCCGCCTTCCTCGGCGGCGAGCTGGCGGCGCATGCGGCGCAGCCCCAGCGCCACGATCCCCGCAATGACCGGAATCGACACCGCGGTGACGATCTCCGGCGTGGCCGGATGAATGTAGTCCTTCACGCCCTTGGCGAGGTACTGCACCAGCTGCGAGCCGTAATACGTGATCGCGACCACCGACAGCCCCTCCACCGTCTCCTGCAGGCGCAGCTGCAGCTTCGCACGGCGGTTCATTTGGGCGAGCAGCTCCTGGTTCTGGCGCTCGAGCTCGATCTCCACGCGCGTGCGCAGCAGCTGCGAGTTGCGCACGATGCGGCTCGACAGGTCTTCCTGCCGCCGCGCCACCGTCGCGCAGGTGTCGATCGCCGGGGTCAGGCGCCGCTCCATGAATTCGCGTACCGGCGGGTAGCCCTTGACGCGCACCTCGCGCAGGTCGTCGATGCGCTGGCGCACCAGCCGGTAATAGGCGGCCGCCGCGCCGAAGCGGAAGGTCGTGCGCGCCACCGAGCGTTCGACGTGCGCGGCGAGCCGCGTCAGGCGGCCGAGCACCTGGCGCTCGTCCTCCGGCGAGGTCGCCGTGCCCATCGCGTCCATCAGGTCGGCGAGCTCGTCCTCGGCGAGCGCGAGCAGGCGCCCCACTTCCTTCGCGACCGGGAAGGCGAGCAGGGCCATCACGCGGTAGGTCTCGATCTCGAGCAGGCGCTGCACCGTGCGACCGGCCTGGCGCGGGGTCAGCGAGGCGTCGAGGACGAGGAAGCGCGAAAAGCCGTCGGCGATGAGGAAGTCCGTGAAGACCCAGCCCGCGCCGTCCGCGACCTGCGACGCCACCGAGGTCGTGCCCGTCGGCGAGAGCTGCGCGAGCACCGTCTCGGGGGCGACCTCGTCGACGCCGCGCAACTCGACGTGCGTGGCGACCAGCAGCTGGCCGGGGATCTCGCGTCGCCATGCGGCAGGCACGTCGAGCAAGGGGTTGTCGTCGCTTGCGCCGCTGAAGTCGATGCGGCGCACGAAGGTGTAGCTGGTGAACTCGTTGTGGCGTTCCCACTTCAGGCGGAACCCGCCGGCGTCGAGGAAGACGTGGCCCGAGGACGTGTCCGGCGGCGGCAGTTCGAACTGCTCGGCGAGCTGGCGCAGATGATCCGCCTCACGTTCGGCGCTGCCGTCGACGTGCAGGAAGGCAAGATAGGTGACGAACTCCGGTGTCTCCAGCGTCACCGGGGGGCGCGCGTGGACTTCGTCGTTCAGTTTCTGGCGTAGCGGATATTCGTCGAAGAGGGGCATGGCGCGGCAACGAGGTCGAGCGCGCTAGGTTAACGGCCGCGGAGCGATTGCGAAAGCCCCGTCGCGCCGGGCGTGCTGCCGCGGCGGGGCGGGGCGGTTGGGAAGGGAAGTGCTCAATAGCGCGGCGCAGGGGCCGGCTGCATCATGCCCGGCTGCTGTTGGGCCTGTGCCGGTACGATCAGCACTTCCACGCGACGGTTCTGCGCGCGGCCCTGGGGCGTGCCGTTGTCGGCGACGGGGCGCGATGCGCCGTAGCCGACGGCGATCAGCCGGTTCGATTCCACGCCGCGCTGGGCCATGTAGCTGCGCACGGCCTCGGCGCGGTTCTCGGACAGCGTCTGGTTGAAGCTCGCCGAGCCGGTCGAGTCCGTGTGGCCCTCGATCTGCACGACGGTGTCGGGATACTGCTGGATGCTGTGGGAAACGCGCGTCAGTACCGGCTGGAATTGCGGCTTCACGTCGGCGCGGCCGGTGTCGAAAGTGATGTTCTCGGGTGCCTGCAGGCGGATCGTGTCGCCCTGGCGTTGCACTTGCACGCCGGTGCCGGCCATCTGCTGGCGCAATTCGGCTTCCTGCTTGTCCATCTGGCGTCCGACCAGACCGCCGACGGTCGCGCCGATCGCCGCGCCCACCAGGCCGCCCGTCGTGCGGTTGCCCGAACCGGCAACGACGTTGCCGAGGATCGCCCCCGCGCCGGCGCCGATGGCGGCCCCGCGCGCCGTCTGCGCGTTCTCGCCGTAGAAGGGATTCTGTGCGCAGCCGGCGATCGTCAGGACCGACAGGGCCGTGACAACCAATGTTTTTTTCATTATTGCCTCCTGAGTTGAATGGGGAAACGCAGATATTTTGAGCGTGTCCGCCTATCCGGGGTTCCGGGAAGCATAACGAATTGTAAGTGCCGGGCTTAGCTGCCGATGCCGATGGCCTGCTCGATGGACGGTGTCGGGCGCTGGATGTGATAGCCCTGGGCGAGGTCGATCGACTGGTCGATCACCTTGTCCAGCACTTCGGCATCCTCCACATATTCGGCCACCGTGCGGATGCCCAGGTCACGCGCGAGCGCGACGATGCTGCGCACCAGGGCGCGGTCCTTGTCGTTGTGCTTCATGCCGACGATGAAGTCGCCCTCGATCTTGAGGAAATCGATCGGGAAGCGCTTCACGTAGTGGAAGGACGAGAAGCCCGAGCCGAAGTCGTCGATCGCGAGACGGAAGCCTTCGCTGCGCAGGGTGTTGATGAAGCGTTCCAGTAGCGCCATGTTCTTGATCGTCTCGCGCTCGGTGATCTCGAACACGATGCGCGCGGGATCGAAGCCCGATGCGCCGGCAATGCGCCGCGTCTCCTGCACGAAATCGGTGAGCACCAGCGCGCGCGGAGACATGTTGAGGAACAGCAGGCCCTGGTAATCGGCCGCGACGGCGGCCTCGAGCGCGCGCTCCATCAGGATGTAGTCGAGCTTGTGCATCAGGCCCATCTTCTCGGCGATCGCGACGAAGGCGTCGGCGACGAGGATGGAGCCGTCGTCGAGGCGGATGCGCGCGAGCACTTCGAGCGCCTCCACCTTGCCCGTCCTGGGGTCGATGATGGGCTGGTAGTAGGGGATCACCCCGCGCGCCTCGACGGCGGCGAGGATCAGCATGCTCTTCTCGGACAGCGAGCGGAACACCTCGACCACGTCTTGTTCAGTCGGGATCGCCACGCGGCCTTTGCCATCGGCCTTGGCGCGATACATCATGCTGTCGGCGAAGAGGAAGAGGTCCTTGGTCTCGATGGCGTGGTCCGGATAGACCGCCATGCCGACCGACAGCGAGCCGTTCACGCGTGTATTGTCCGGCGTCTCGATCGCCAGCGAGGTGACGGCGTCGATGATGCGCTGGGCGACCTCGATGGTGCCCGCAAGGTCGGTCTCGGGCAGGATCGCGACGAACTCGTCGCCGCCATAGCGCGCCAGCAGGTCGTCCTCGCGGATCGCACGCCGGATGGTCGTCGCGACCTCCTGCAGGAACACGTCGCCGAAGCCGTGGCCGTAGGTGTCGTTCACCGACTTGAAGTTGTCGGCGTCGATCATCAGCAGGCCGAACTTGTAGCCGTGACGGCCCGAGCGCGTCGCCTCGCTGTCCAGCAGTTCCCAGAAGACGCGCTGGTTGTAGAGATTGGT
Source organism: Aromatoleum evansii (assembly GCF_012910805.1). Lineage (GTDB taxonomy): Bacteria > Pseudomonadota > Gammaproteobacteria > Burkholderiales > Rhodocyclaceae > Aromatoleum > Aromatoleum evansii. The sequence continues at coordinate 16,331 of NZ_WTVK01000045.1, read as the reverse complement.
CAGGGGATCGCGCGTCGCGTAGTACTCGAGATCCTTGGTGTACTTGTCGATCGCCTTCACCGAGCCGACCACGTTCAGCAAGGTCGACAGGATGCTCTCGACCACCAGCCAGCGCGTCGTGTCCGCGCCGGCCTGGGCCTGCATGCCGATGCCGACGATGCCGCCGATCTTGGGGGCCTCGACCAGCAGTGACTTCGTCTGCACTTCGATATCGCTGCGCACCAGTTCGGGCGAATTGCGCGAGCTGTCGGCGATGTTGTGCTCGATGCGCACCGCGTAGCCGTCGGCGAAGTAGGGATTGCGGCGCAGCGATTCGCGCACCGTCTCCTCGAACAGCTGCCGGCTCTCGGTCGACGGCGTGTAGCGCCAGAACACCTCGAGGTCGAAGATGTCGTCGCCGGTCTTGAAGATCGAGAACAGCGCATAGGCGGGCATCACCCCGTCGATGTCGATGAGCAGGCGATTCACGTACTCACGCCAGTCCTTGACGACATCGGAGGTGAGGATGAATTTCTCCAGCAGGCGGATCTCGAACTCGAGCATCTCCTTGTCGACGGCCACGCTGCGCACCCGCTCGGTGAGCTGCTTCACTTCGGTGGCGACCGGGCTGAATTCGCTGAAGCCGAAATCAAGCGAGGCCTTTTCGATCTGCTTGAGGTCGGACAGTCGGCTGATGGAGCGTATGTTCTTCGCAAAGCCCGCAATCGCCTTGTCCAGCCGGCGGCGGATATAAATCACCATCAGCAGCGTCGCCACGATCGCCACCGGCACCACCGGGGCGAAGGCGAACATGAACTGGCGCTTGCCGGCGTCGAGGAGCGGCCGGATGTCCTGCCGCACGTCGATCACCCCCAGCACCTCGCCCGGCTTCGCGTTGGTGTGGCATTGGCGGCATTCTGCCTCGGCGCGCAGGGGATTGATGAAGCGCACCTCCGGGCCGTCATCCACGCGCCGGCTCTCGCCGGTCGCGATCACCTCGAGGATCGCGGCATCCATCTCGCGCTGCCGGATCTCGCCGAACAGTTCGGTGACGCGCGGCGCACGATAGATGGCGATCTGGTGCTTGGTCTTGTCCACCGAACGCTCGATCGCGCGGATGAATTCCTCGAGCTGCGTGCGCGTCCAGCCGGTGCGCATCAGCTGGAACATCGACTGGAAGGTCATTTCCGAGAAGGTGTGCGCGTCGCGCATCGCTTCCTCGCGGATCGAGCGCTCGTGGAGGCCGGACACGACGTACTGGGTGGCGAGCGCGAGCGCCGTCGAGAACACGACGGCAGCAGTCAGCAGGAGTCCGCGGATGGTCTTGATCGGAGTCATTGCGTGAGGCGATCCGGGACTTGCACAGGCGCCGCACGCGGTCACTGCCGGGGACCGGTCCGACGCCCGAGGCGAAGTGTAAGAACGCGTAACAAAAAGGAAATTTCCGCGGACTATACTCCCCCGCCCCCGTTACGGAAAGCCTTGTCCCGGGGAGGGGAATCAGTCCCCGCGAGCAGCGTATCGGCCTGCTCGCGGGTGAGGAAGCGGCCGGGCAGCGGGACCAGCCCGGCGACCGCGGCTCGGTAGCGGGCGTAGGCCGTGCCGTGCAGGGCGAGGAGCTTGCGCTCCTCGAGCAGCGAGCCGATCCACAGGTAGGCGGTGATGCACAGCGAGGACGTGAGCCGCGCCGCATCCATGTCGCGCGTCCACAGGATCAGCAGGCCCAGGAAGTACCACGGGTGGCGCACGACGCGGTGCAGCGGCGACAACTGCAGGCGCCCTTCGTCGTGCAGCGGCGGATTGCCGCCCGCGTGCCACTGCGCGAGACCGGAAAAGCTGTTCATGTCGTAATGGCGCGTGGTCCACAGGAAACCCGCCAGGGCGCCCAGCGCGACGGCATTCGCAAGCCACGCGCCGATGCCCGACCATTCCCACAGCAGAGGACCGCGCAGCTCGAAGGTGAGCCACGCGGGGGGCACGAGCAGCAGGCCCGCGATCGCGTTGAAGGCCAGCCGGTAGGCGCGCGCTGCGGCGGGCCAGCGCCGTGCGACGAATTCCTTCGCCGTGAACGAGGCGAGCAGCGAATGGATCACGCCGTACAGCGCCCACGCGGCGACGAGGGTGGCGAGCTGCACGGCGGAAGGTGACATGGGCGGCCCCGGCGGTGTCTCATGCGGGCGGATCCCGCGGCGAGCGGGATGATGTCACGAATGCCCGCCCCGGTCATCGGCCGCCGGGCAGGGCGCCGCAGGATCCTTTCCGCCTAAAGCGCGCGCTCGATCGCCTCGCGCACCTCGCGCGAGTCCGGCTCGACCCGGCTCGGGAACGCTGCGATCACCTTGCCGTTGCGATCCACCACGTACTTGTGGAAGTTCCAGCGCGGGGCGCCGGATTGTCGCGCCAGTTCACGGAACACCGGGTGGGCGCCGTCGCCGCGGACGCCGATCGGCGCGAACATGTCGAAGCTCACCCCGTAGTTCACGAAGCACACCTGCGCGGCCTCCGCCTCGTTGGCGGCTTCCTGGCGAAAGTCGTTCGAAGCGAAGCCGACGACCTTCAGGCCGCGGTCCGTGTATGCCTTGTGCACCGCTTCGAGGGCCTTGAACTGTCCCGTGAAGCCGCAGTGGCTGGCGGTGTTGACGATCAGCAGCGGCTTGCCCCCATAACGCTGGCGCAGGTTGACGACTTCGTCGGAATGCAGTCGGCGCAGGGAGTGATCCAGGTAGGCAAGTCCGTCGGCCGGGCCGGCCGCAGTCGCGCCGAGGGGGAGGAACAGGGCGGCACACGCCGCCGCGAGGAATGCGCGGATCATCTTCTTCTCGCTGTCTGGGGCTGGGGTGCGAGTGTGACCGCCAAGGCGGCTTCGAGTTCGCCGCGCATCGGTCCGGGCAATGCCACGAGCAAGCCCGACTACCCCTTTCGTCGGGTGTTACAAAGCTTTTCCGGGCATAATTGCACCCCGGCGAAATAAACAAGCGGGGGCGTCGCGTACCCTCGGAGTCCGAATGAATCTGAATCGTAAGATGACCCTGCTGTTCGGCGGCATCGCGGTGGGAACACTCGTGCTGCTCATCCTGATCAGCCTCTATGCCTTCCGCAGCTATTCGATTGCCTCCTCGACCGCGCATGTGCGCACGGCCGCGGAAATCGTGCGCGTCCATCTGACCGAGGCGATGATCCAGGGCGTCATCGACAAGCGCGAGCAGTTCCTCAATCGCCTGGTCGAGGTCCAGGGCTTGCGCACCGCGCGAGTCGTGCGCTCGTCGCATGTGAATGAGCAGTTCGGCGCCGGCATGAACCGCGAAATGAACGCCGACGAAATCGAGAAACTCGTGCTCGCCGACGGCCAGCCCCGCTACGAGATCCGCGACGAGGCCGGCGATTCGGTGTTCCGCGGCACCATCCCGTTCGCCGCCTCCTCGAGCGGCAAGCCCAACTGCCTGCAGTGCCACAAGGTCAACGAGGGCACGGTGCTCGGCGCGGTGACCATGGAGCTGTCGCTCACCGAACTCAAGGCGAAGGCGCTCATGACCGTGACCTGGATCAGCATCACGATGGCCATGTTCGCGGCGCTGTCCATCGTGCTCGCGCGGCGCCTGATCCTGCCCGTGGGGTCCACCGCACAGGCCGTGGAGCGCGCGGTGCAGCGCGCCCTGAAGGGCGATTTCAAGGGGCGCGTGGAGAAGCGCACCGACGACGAGATCGGCCAGATCGCGAGCGAAACAAACAGCCTGCTCGCCTTCCTCGACGACGGCCTCGCGCGCATCAGCCAGCGCGTCGTGCAGCTCACCGGCCGCACCCTGAGGCAGGACGACAACCAGCTCGAGGTCGCGATCGACATGGTCAATGGCCTCGCCGACGCCTCCAGCTTCAAGCAGGCGATCGAGGAGGACGAGACCAAGTCCGAGATCTTCGACCGCTTCGGGCGCGTGCTGACCGACCAGTTCGGCGTGCGCGAATTCTCCATCTACGAGACGTCCGGGCCGAAGCAGCTGGAACCCTTCATGGTCGATGGCGTGCAGGGCAGTCCGTGCCGCTGGTGCGATCCGCAGATCCTCGTGCGCAGCGACATGTGCCGCGCCAAGCGCTCCGGCCATACCGTCGACGGGCTCACCCAGCCGGGCATCTGCTATGCGTTCAAGCAGCCCGAGGAAGCGGGCGAGACGCGGCGCCACTACTGCGTGCCGATCATGCAGTCCGGCTCGGTGGGCAGCATCGTCCAGCTCGTGGTGCGCGAATCCGAGGCCGCGCGCTTCCACGCGCAGGTCCCGTACGTGAACGTCTACGTGCGCGAGATGGCGCCCGTGCTCGAGGCCAAGCGCCTCACCGAGACGCTGCGCGAGTCTTCGCTGCGCGATGCGATGACCGGACTGAACAACCGGCGCTTCCTCGAGGAATACGTCGACACCCTGGTCGCCACCGCGCGTCGGCGCAAGACCGAGCTGGCCATCCTGGTGCTGGACATCGACTACTTCAAGATGGTCAACGACACCTACGGCCACGATGCCGGCGACGCCGTGCTGAAATCCCTGGCTGCCGTGCTGCGGACCTCGGTGCGGGCGTCCGACATGGTCATCCGTTTCGGTGGCGAGGAGTTCCTCATCGTCCTGCAGGAAACCGAGGCCGAGAACGCGCTGCGTGTCGCCGAGAACATCCGCGCCACGGTCGAGGGCCTGAAGATCCAGATCGGCGGCGCCGTACTGCAGAAGACGATCTCGATCGGCGTCGCGATGTTCCCCGAGGACAGCCAGACCTTCTGGCAGGCCGTGAAGTTTGCCGACGTGGCCCTCTACCGCGCGAAGGAAGACGGGCGCAACCGCGTCGTGCGCTTCAGGCCCGAGATGTGGGAAGGGCACGCCGACTCGTACTGAGCGGCGCCAAGCGGCAGAATTGCCCGGGATCGCCCGCCGCGCGGCGGGCGGGCCCTCAACTGCAGGGCGGGATCAGCCGCCCTTCTGCCAGAGGGCGACCAGGGCGTCGCGGTGCGCCGCGAGCTCTCCGAGCGCCACCTCGATCACAGGGCCGCTCAGCGTGTGTCCGGCACAGGCGCCGCGCAGGCGGACTTCCGAACCCTGGATGGCCACCACCAGCCCGTCCTGATTGGCCTGCAAGCGGCTCTGGCGGTCTTGCTCGCTGACCAGCACGCTGCCGTTGGTGAGGTTCAGCCGTGCGGCGAGGGTGGCGTCCTTGCCGGAACTCAGGCGCGCCCCGACCACGCAGGGCACCATGCGGAATTCACCCGCGAGCGCGAGGGCATGGCGCCGCAGGAAGCGCCCGCGCTCGGCGTCGGCGAGGGGCACGCGCCCGGCCGAGCGGCGCGCAAGCTGATCGAGTTCGTCGTCGGTGAGATGCGGGCCGGCGGCGACGAGCTCCGCGCGCGGAACCGACGTCGCGGCGGTGTTCAGCACGTCGAGGTGATGGTGGTGGGAAAGCACCGCGACGCCCGCCTTCGCGAGCTGCTTTGCCGTCACCGTCGGCATTCCCTGCAGCACCATGGCGCCGAGGAGTTCCTGCACGGCCTTGCACAGCTTCTCGTGACTGGCGTCAACGAAAGCGGCGGGCGCCTCGAGTTCGAACTCGAAGCTGACCGTGAGCTTCAGGTTGGGCTTGGACATGGTTGCGCGGGTGGGCGCCGCGCCCGAAGGCGCGGGCCCGTCCGGGGCTTAGCGGACGACCTGGGTGAGCTCGCCGGACTTGTAGCGCGCGGCGATCTTTTCCAGCGACATGGGCTTGATGCGGCTGGCCTGGCCGGCGCAGCCGAAGGCCTCGAAGCGGGCCTTGCACACCAGCTTCGCGGCTTCGCGGGCCGGCTTGAGGAATTCGCGCGGATCGAACTTGGACGGGTTCTCGAACAGGAACTTGCGCACGGCGCCCGTCATCGCGAGGCGGATGTCGGTGTCGATGTTGATCTTGCGCACGCCGAACTTGATCGCGGTCTGGATCTCCTCGACTGGCACGCCGTAGGTTTCCTTCATGTCGCCGCCGTACTGGCGGATGATCTCGAGCAGTTCCTGCGGCACGCTCGACGAGCCGTGCATCACGAGGTGGGTGTTCGGCAGGCGTGCGTGGATCGCCTTGATGCGGTCGATCGCGAGGATGTCGCCGGTGGGTTTGCGCGTGAATTTGTAGGCGCCGTGGCTCGTGCCGATCGCGATCGCCAGCGCGTCGCAGTCGGTCTGCTTGACGAAGTCGGCCGCCTGGTCCGGATCGGTGAGCAGCATCGAGTGGTCCAGCGTTCCTTCCGCACCGACGCCGTCCTCTTCGCCGGCCTGACCGGTCTCGAGCGAGCCGAGGCAGCCCAGTTCGGCCTCCACGGTCACGCCGATGGCGTGCGAGAACTTCACCACCTCGCGGCTCACCGCGACGTTGTACTCATAGGAGGACGGCGTCTTGCCGTCTTCCAGCAGCGACCCGTCCATCATCACGCTGGAGAAGCCCGAACGAATCGCGCCCATGCAGATCGCCGGCGACTGGCCGTGATCCTGGTGCATCACGACGGGGATCTGCGGATAGGCCTCGACGGCGGCATCGATCAGGTGGCGCAGGAAGGCCTCGCCGGCGTACTTCCGTGCGCCGGCCGACGCCTGCATGATCACCGGGCTGTCGCACTCGGCCGCGGCTTCCATGATCGCCTGGACCTGCTCGAGGTTATTGACGTTGAACGCCGGCAAACCGTAGCCGTTTTCGGCGGCGTGATCGAGCAGCTGGCGCATGGAAACGAGGGGCATTGTCCTTCTCCGGTATCAAGTGCGGGCACGCGAAGCGTGCCGGGTTGCGAATTGGCTCGCATTTTAGCGTTTGTTGGGCGGCAGCGGGTCCGGCGAAGGAAACGGCATGCAAATACCCGCCGCCGCGTCGTGTCGTCAGAGCGGCGGCAGGCCCCGCGCGGCGAGCGCCTGGGCAGCGCGCAGCTCCGCGCGCAGCGACTCGGCGTCCGCGTGCTCGCCGCCCCAGCCGTCGAAATGCACCAGCTCGTCGAGCGGCAGGCGCTGACGCCAGCCGGCTGTCTGCAGTTCGGGCTGGTCGAAAAAGTGACTGACGTGGCCGATGCACAGGTAGGCGACCGGCATCACGCGCTCGGGCAGCGACAGGATCTCGCGGATCGCCGACTGACGGAAGATGCTCACCCAGCCCACGCCCAGTCCTTCTGCACGGGCAGCGAGCCACAGGTTCTGCACCGCGCACACCGAGCTGTAGAGATCCATCGCCTTGATGTGCGTGCGGCCGATCACGACAGGGCCGGCGCGGTCGCGGTCGCAGGTGATGCACAGGTTGATCGGCGCTTCGAGGATGCCCTGCAGGCGCAGGCCGGAATACACCTCGCGCTGCTTGCCCTCGAACATCTGTGCGGCTTCGGCGTTGGCGAGCGTGAAGGCGTCGTGCACGCGCTGCTTCACGGCTTGGTCGCGCACGAGGACGAAGCTCCACGGCTGCATGAAGCCCACCGACGGGGCGAAGTGTGCGGCGGTGAGAATGCGGGCGAGCATGTCGTCGGCGACCGGCTCGGGCAGGAACTGTCCGCGCACGTCGCGCCGCGCGAGGATGTTGCGATACACGGCGGCGCGCTCGGCGTCGTCGAACTGGTGGTGGGCCTGGTGGCCGGGCGTGGCGGTCTTCATCGATTCCCCTTGTGAAGCGCAGTGGACGGCGAACGGACCAGTCCGCCGTTGTTCTGCCTCCCGGCCGGTCTTCTGACTCGGGTTCGTCCCGCGCCGCGCCTTCCCGACCCGCGGGTCAGTGGCATCTTGCGGCGGCGGTCCCCCTCACAGCGCTGGGCACGTTGCGGAATCGCGGTGCTGCCGGCAGCACCGCCTCACCGCATTCCCGATTCTCCCGCGGATCGCGGGCACCGGGAGGCGTCATGGAAAGCCTGCCAGTCTAGCAGTCGTGGCGCGAGCGCTGCACGCTCACTGCTCGTTCAGGTGCGGCGCGGGATGCTCGCCTACGCGCACGATCTTGAGCGTGTTCGTGCCGCCGGAGGCGCCGATCGGTTCTCCGATCGTCAGCACGATCAGGTCGCCGTGCTCGACGACGCCCTGGTCGAGCAGGATCTGTTCGGCTTCCCATAGCAGCAGGTCACGATCCTGGTGCGTCTGCGACATCAGCAGCGGGAATACCTCGCGGTACAGCGTCATCTGGTTGCGGGCCGCGGTTTCCGGTGTCAGCGCGTAGATCGGCACGCCGCTGTTGAGGCGGCTCATCCACAGCGCGGTCGAGCCCGTCTGAGTGAGCGAGGCGATGGCCTTGACCTTGAGGTGCCAGGCCGTCCAGATCGCCGCCATCGCGATCGACTGGTCGATGCGGGTGAATACGCGGTCGAGCACCTCGCGGTCGAGCGTGACCTCGGCGGACTTTTCCGCCTCCAGGCACACGCGGCTCATCGCCTCGACGACATCGACCGGATATTTGCCCGATGCGGTCTCCGCCGACAGCATCACGGCGTCGGTGCCGTCCAGCACCGCGTTGGCGACGTCCGACACTTCCGCGCGTGTCGGCACGGGGCTGCCGATCATGGATTCCATCATCTGCGTCGCGGTGATGGTGAGCTTGTTGCGGTCTCGCGCGGCGCGGATCATCTTCTTCTGCAGCGCCGGGACGGCCGCGTCACCCACCTCGACCGCGAGGTCGCCGCGGGCGACCATGATGCCGTCGGAGGCGTCGAGGATCTCGTCGAGGTTGGCGACCGCCTCGGTGCGCTCGATCTTCGCGATCAGCAGGGCCTCGCTGCCCGCGGCGCGCAGGAGCTGCTGCGCCATGTACATGTCGGCGGCGCTCTTGGGGAAGGAGACGGCCACGAAGTCGACGCCGATGAGGGCGGCGGTCTTGATGTCGTCCATGTCCTTCGCGGTCAGCGCCGGTGCGGTGAGGCCGCCGCCCTGGCGGTTGATGCCCTTGTTGTTGGACAGCTCGCCGCCGACGCGCACGGCGGTGTGGATCTCCGCGCCGACGACGCGATTGACCACCAGCTTGATGCGGCCGTCGTCGAGCAGCAGGACGTCGCCCGGCTTCACGTCCCTGGGCAGGTTCTTGTAGTCGAGGCCGACGCGCGTGGTGTCGCCCAGCTCGCAGTGCGCGTCGAGGATGAAGTCCGCATCCTTGTGCAGATGCACCCGGTCGCCGGCGAACCTGCCGACGCGGATCTTGGGACCCTGCAGGTCGGCGAGGATGCCCACAGGCCGGCCCGCACGTGCCGAGGCCTCGCGGATCGCGGTGGCACGCGCGATGTGGTCGTCGGCCTTGCCGTGCGAAAAATTCATGCGCACGACATCGATCCCCGCATGCACCATGCGTTCCAGGACTTGCGGATCGGACGAGGCCGGACCCAGGGTGGCGACGATCTTCGTGTGGCGCGGCATGTTGTCTCCGTGTCGATATGCATCCAAGAACACGATTCTACCTGCGCGCGGCCGGGCGACGGGACCGGCGGGTGAGGATTTGCGTCGCGCAGGATGCATATGCCTTGTGCGCACTTCAGGTACTCGACAGAAGCTGTAGCTTCCTATAGTTTTGTCTTCATCAATTTAATCCGTGGACCCGCGAACGCCATGAAACTCGCCCCTGTCGCTTCCTTGTGTGCACTCGTCATGTTGGCGCTGCCGGTTCCGGCGGCCGAACCGGTTCCTGCGACGGCGGTGGGAGGACTCGTGCAGCGCGCCGACGAGAATCGCAGCATGCGCCTGCTCAACAAGGCCGTGGCGCGTTTCCGCGAGGCCGGCGACGCGGCGTTCGACGAGTTCAACAACGCGCCGCAGTTCAAGGACCGCGAGCTGTATGTGTACGTCCTGGGCATGGATGGCACCATGCTCGCGAGCGGCGGCTCTTCGGTGGCGCTGGTCGGGCGCAACGTCGCGACCATGCAGGATGCCGCCGGCAAGCCCTTCTTCCGCGAGATGCTCGACACGGCGGCGAAAAGCGGCGAGGGCCGCGTCGAGTATCGCTGGATGAATCGTGCCGACAAGCGCGAGGAGCTGAAGGTGACGCTGTTCCGCAAGGTCGGCGAGCGCATCATCGCCGTCGGCTACTACATCCCGCGAGCGACCCCCGCGCAGGCGAAGGACCTGCTGGAGCGTGCCGTTGCGGCGGTGAAGGAAAAGGGGCAACAGGCCGCGCTCGCAGCCTTCAATGCGCTCGACGGCGGATTCATGCAGGACGACCTCTACGTGTTCGCGATCGACCTGAACTCGCAGCGTTTCCTCGCGCATGGCGCGATGCCCAAGCTGGTCGGCAGTGATGGCCACGATCTGCGCGATCCAAAGGGCAAGGCGATCGTCGCCGACATGGTCAACATCGTCAGCCGCAAGGGCGAGGGGGAACTCGACTACGCGTGGCGCAATCCGGTCACCGACAAGCTGGAGAGCAAGCACTCGTTCATCCGGCGGGTGGACGGCATGCTGGTCGGTGTCGGCTACTACACGCGCTGACGCATCCGGTTGACTTCCGACAATATCCGACACCGGGCGATCCGCGAGAATGCACCTCCGCCGGATGCATTGCCGCCCGGCGAATGATCACTCCTGAAGGATGAAGCGCCCATGATCGACGACGTTACCCGCTCCCTGCTCGACAGCCTGCCGCGCGGCGGCAGCTACGACCTTTCGGTCGCTCACGATCCCGCGAGCGACATGCATGCGCTGACCATCGTGATCGACGGCCAGAGTTTCCAGCCGGGGATCGGTTACGAGAGCAGTGACGATTTCGAGTTCGACCGCGACCAGATTGCCAACTACCTCGTCACACGCAAGCAGAAGTGCGGCGGCTGCGGGAGCTGCAGCTGCGGCTGAGCGCAGGCGCGGCGCAGGAAGCGAAACGGCCACCCGCGGGTGGCCGTTTCCTTGTTGGGCCCGGATCGCCCGGGCCCAACTTGCACGAAGGCGTCCTCAGTCGTTGAAGCGCGCCTCGAGCGCCGCGATCGCCGGCAGCGTCTTGCCTTCGAGGAACTCGAGGAAGGCGCCGCCGCCGGTCGAGATGTAGCCGACGTCCTGGGCGATATGGAACTTCGCAATCGCCGCCAGCGTGTCGCCGCCGCCTGCGATGCAGAAGGCGTCGGAGTGGGCGATGGCCGAGGCCATCATCTTCGTGCCGCCGGCGAACTGGTTATGTTCGAACACCCCGACCGGGCCGTTCCACACGATGGTGCCGGCGTGGGCGATGATGTCGGCGAGCTTTGCCGAGGTCTTCGGACCGACGTCGAGGATGCGGTCGTGCGGGCCGACTTCCTCGACCGGGATGCGGTTCGCGCGCGCCAGCGCGGAGACTTCGTCGGCGACGACGACGTCGACCGGCAGCGGCACTTCGGCGCCGCGTGCCTTCATGATGTCCATGACGGCCTGCGCTTCCTTGACCAGCTCGGGCTCGGCGAGCGAGTCGCCGATGCGGTGGCCCGAAGCGAGCAGGAAGGTGTTGGCGATGCCGCCGCCGACGATGAGCTGGTCGACCTTCTGGGCCAAGGTCTTCAGGATGGTCAGCTTGCTCGACACCTTCGCGCCGCCGACGATGGCGACGAGCGGACGGGCGGGGTTTTCGGTGGCCTTGGAGAGCGCGTCGATCTCGGCGCCCATCAGCATGCCGGCGCAGGCGACCGGGGCGAAGCGGGCGATGCCGTGCGTCGTTGCCTCGGCGCGGTGGGCGGTGCCGAAGGCGTCATTGACGTAGATGTCGCACAGCGCGGCCATCTTCTTCGCCAGCTCCTCGTTGTCCTTCTTCTCGCCCTTGTTGCATCGGCAGTTCTCGAGCAGGACGACCTCGCCCGGCTTCACTTCGAAGCCGCCGTCGACCCAGTCGCGGATCAGGCGCACGGGCTTGCTGAGCAACTCGCCCAGGCGCACGGCGATGGGGGCGAGCGTGTCCTCGGCGCGCACTTCGCCTTCGGTCGGGCGGCCCAGGTGCGAGGTCACCATCACCGCGGCACCGTTATCGAGGCAGTACTTGATCGAGGGCAGCGAGGCGCGGATGCGGGTGTCCTCGACGATGTTGCCCGCCTCGTCCTGCGGCACGTTGAGGTCGGCGCGGATGAAGACGCGCTTGCCGGCGACGTTGAGGTCGACGAGTTTCTTGACTTGCATGGATTCCTTCCCGATGTGAAAACGCCCCGCAGGGCAGGGCGTCGGATTGCTTTGGCGCGGGTGTATTACTTCGCGTTGTGGAACACGCGGGCTGCGTCGAGCATGCGGCAGGAATAGCCCCACTCGTTGTCGTACCAGGCCAGCACCTTGACGAGGTTGCCGTCCATCACGCGCGTCTGCGTCGCATCGAAGATCGAGGAGTGCGAGTCGTGGTTGAAGTCCATCGACACCAGCGGATCCTCATTGACGGCCAGCACGCCCTTCAGCGGGCCCTTGGCGGCTTCCTTCATCAGCGCGTTGATCTCTTCCTTGGAGGTCGCACGGCTGGCGGTGAAGGTGAGGTCGACCAGCGAGACGTTCATCGTCGGCACGCGCAGCGCGAAGCCGTCGAACTTGCCCTTCAGCGCGGGCAGCACCAGGCCCACGGCCTTGGCGGCACCGGTCTTGGTCGGGATGATGTTCTGCGCGGCGGCACGGGCGCGGCGCAGGTCCTTGTGGCGCACGTCGACCAGTACCTGGTCGTTGGTGTAGGCGTGCACGGTGGTCATCAGGCCCTTCTCGATGCCGATGTTGTCCTGCAGCACCTTCGCGACCGGGGCGAGGCAGTTGGTCGTGCACGAGGCGTTGGACACGACGGTCATCGCCGAGGTCAGCACCTCGTCGTTCACGCCGTAGACGATGGTCGCATCGACGTCGTCGCCGCCCGGGGCGGAGATCAGCACCTTCTTCGCGCCCTGCTTGAGCAGCACTTCGGCCTTGGCCTTGGCGGTGTAGGCACCGGTGCACTCGAGCAGCACGTCGACACCCAGGTCGCCCCAGTTCACGCCCAGCGGATCCTTGGTCGAGAAGAAGGGGATGCGGTCGCCATTGACGATCATGAGGTTGTCGCCTTCGGTCTCGACCGGGAAGGCGAAACGACCGTGGGTCGTGTCGTACTTCGTCAGGTGGGCGTTGGTCGCCAGGTCGCCGGAGGCGTTGATCGCGACGATCTCGAACTGGTCGCGCAGACCGAGTTCGTAGAGCGCGCGCAGCGTGCAGCGACCGATGCGGCCGTAGCCGTTGATGGCGAGTTTGATGGTCATCGAGGGTTCTCCCGGAGCAATGATACGAACAGCACAATCCGATGGTCGGCGCCGCGGACTGCCGGCGCCGACTGCGCCGGGAGCGCGGCGACGACGTCTTACTTCACGATCTGCTTCACGGCCTCAGCGACCGCGTCGGCAGTGATGCCGAAATACTTGAACAGCTCGCCGGCAGGGGCGGACTCGCCGAAACGGTCGAGGCCGATCACCGCGCCTTCGAGGCCGACGTACTTGCGCCAGCCGTCGGTGACGCCTGCTTCGACGGCGACGCGCGGCACGCCCGCGGGCAGCACTTCAACCTGATACGCGCGCTCCTGGCGGTCGAAGACGTTGGTCGAGGGCATCGACACGACGCGCACGGCGATGCCGGCTTCGGCGAGCGACTTCTGTGCCGCGACGGCGAGCGCGACTTCGGAGCCCGTCGCGATGATCACGGCTCTGGGCGCGCCGCCCACGGCTTCCGACAAGACGTAGCCGCCGCGACGGATCGCCGCGATCTGTTCGGCCGAGCGCGCCTGGAAGGGCAGGTTCTGGCGCGAGAAGAGCAGCGAGCTCGGGCCGTCCTTGCGCTCGATCGCGTGTGCCCAGGCCACGGCCGATTCGGTCGTGTCGCAGGGGCGCCACACGTCCATGTTGGGGATCAGGCGCAGCGTCGCGGTCTGCTCGACCGGCTGGTGCGTCGGGCCGTCCTCGCCGAGGCCGATCGAGTCGTGCGTGAACACGAACAGCTGACGCACCTTCATCAGCGCGGCCATGCGCAGGGCGTTGCGCGCATATTCGCTGAACATCAGGAAGGTGGCGGTGTAGGGGATCAGGCCGCCGTGCAGGCTGATGCCGTTTGCGATCGCGGCCATGCCGAATTCGCGCACGCCGTAGTAGATGTAGTTGCCGCCGGCTTCCCTGGTGACGCCCTTCGCGCCCGACCACAGCGTCAGGTTGGAGCCGGCGAGGTCGGCCGAGCCGCCGACGAGTTCGGGCAGCTTGGGCGCGAAGGCCTCGATGCTGTTCTGGCTCGCCTTGCGCGTGGCGATGGTCTCGGCCTTGTCGACGATTTTCGCGATCACCGCGTCGATGTGCGCCGACCAGTCGGCAGGCAGCTCGCCAGCCATGCGGCGCTTGAATTCTGCGGCTTCGGCGGGGAAGGCCTGGGCGTAGGCGGCGAAGCGCTGGTCCCAGCCCGCCTCGAGGGCAGCGCCCTTGTCGCGCGCATTCCACGCCGCGTAGACCTCGGCCGGGATCTCGAACGGCGCGTGGGTCCAGCCGATGTGCTCGCGCGTCGCGGCGATCTCGGCAGCGCCCAGCGGCGCGCCATGCACGTCGTGGCTGCCCTGCTTGTTGGGGGCACCCGCGCCGATCACGGTCTTGCAGCAGATCAGCGTCGGTTGCGTGGTGTTGGCCTGGGCAGCGCGGATGGCGGCGTCGATCTCGGCCGCATCATGACCCTGCACGTCGGCGATGACCTGCCAGCCGTAGGCTTCGAAGCGCTTGGGCGTGTCGTCGGTGAACCAGCCTTCGACGTGGCCGTCGATGGAGATGTTGTTGTCGTCGTAGAAGGCGATCAGCTTGCCCAGGCCCAGCGTGCCGGCGAGCGAGCAGGCTTCGTGCGAGATGCCTTCCATGAGGCAACCGTCGCCGAGGAAGACGTAAGTGTGGTGGTCGACGATCGCGTGGCCGGGGCGGTTGAACTCGGCGGCGAGCATCTTCTCTGCGAGCGCCATGCCCACGGCGTTGGTGATGCCCTGGCCGAGCGGGCCGGTGGTCGTCTCTACGCCGGGGGTGTAGCCGTATTCGGGGTGGCCCGGGGTCTTGCTGTGCAGCTGGCGGAAGCGCTTGAGCTCCTCGATCGGCAGGTCGTAGCCGGTGAGGTGCAGCAGTGCGTAGATCAGCATCGAGCCGTGGCCGTTCGAGAGCACGAAGCGGTCGCGGTCGGCCCACTTCGGATTCGCGGGGTTGTGGCGCAGATGATGGCGCCACAGCACTTCGGCGATCTCGGCCATGCCCAGCGGGGCGCCCGGGTGGCCGGAGTTGGCCTGCTGGACGGCATCCATTGCCAGGGCGCGGATCGCGCCGGTGACGGGATTGAAGACCGGGGGCCGCACGTTGCGCGGGTTCTCGTTGCGGGCTGCCTGCATGGATCTCTCGGGCCTGGTGGCCGGCTGGGAAAAGCGCGGATTATCGCCGAAAAAGGGGGCGCTTGGGTAGCGCCTGCTGCACTGCAAAACGCACACAAACCCCTGTGCGTTCAGGTCAAATGTCGCTCCGGGGCGCGTCCCGCAAGGCGTCAGATCGCTTCGCGCCGGCGCTCCATGAGTTTCCAGATCAGCGGCGTGAGGATGAGCTGCATCGCCAGGTCGAGCTTGCCGCCGGGAATCACGATGCTGTTCGCGCGCGACATGAAGGCATCGTGGATCATGCGCAGCAGGTAGGGGAAGTCGACGCCGCGCGGGTCCTTGAAGCGGATCACCACCATCGACTCGTCGAGCGTGGGCACTTCGCGCGCGATGAAGGGGTTGGAGGTGTCGACGACCGGAACGCGCTGGAAGTTGATGTGCGTGCGCGAGAACTGCGGGACGATGTAATGCACGTAGTCGTGCATGCGCCGCAGGATCGTGTCCTGCACCGCCTCGGGCGAGTAGCCACGCTCGCGCGTGTCGCGGTGCAGCTTCTGGATCCATTCGAGGTTGATCGTCGGTGCGACACCGATCAGGAGATCGACGTGGCGGGCGACATCGACCTTGTCCGTTACGAGGGCGCCGTGCAATCCCTCGTAGAACAGGCAGTCGGTGCCGACCGGGAGATCCTCCCACTCGGAAAAGCTCCCCATCGGAAGGCCGGTGCGTGCGGCGCGTTCGGCATCATGGATGTAGCTGCGGTGCCGTCCCGTGGCGGACTTGCCGTAGGCGCGGAACAAGGCTTCGAGCTCTTCGACGAGGTTCGCTTCGGGGCCGAAATGGCTGATGCCCCGCCGGCCCGCCCGCTCGGCTTCCTCGATCAGCTTGGTCATCTCCTCGCGCGTGTAGCGATGGAAGCTGTCGCCCTCGACGATGGCCGCATTCACGTTCTCGCGATGGAAGATCGCCTCGAAGGTGTGTTTGACCGTCGTGGTGCCGGCGCCCGACGAGCCGGTGACGGCGATGATGGGGTGTTTGGTCGACATGGTGGTGGCCGTTGCGATGGGGGCGTGGGTGCGCGGCGCTCAGGCGTCGGC
>NZ_WTVK01000044.1 GCF_012910805.1 Aromatoleum evansii | reverse complement strand
GGATAAGAGACGGCATCGGAAGCGGGGGGCGGGAGGAGGATCACGGCGGCAGGCTTCACAGCGAGCCGTTACGTACCAGGCCGACGGCGATGCCCTCGATCGTCAGGGGGGTGCTGCGGGTATCGACGACGATGGGCGCGAAATCGGGATTGGCCGGCAGCAGGCTGACGATCGGACCCTTGCTGGTGAAGGTCTTCACGGTCACTTCATCCTCGACGCGGGCGACCACGACCTGTCCGGAGCGCGCCTCCTGGCTCCGGTGCACGGCGAGCAGGTCGCCGTCGAGGATGCCCGCGTCGCGCATGCTCATGCCGCGCACGCGCAGCAGGTAATCCGCACGCGGCGAGAACAGGGCCGGGTCGATCTGGTGGCGCGATTCGATGTGCTCGACCGCGAGGATGGGGCTGCCGGCCGCGACCCGGCCGATCAGCGGCAGGCCGAGCCCCTCGGCGAGGCGGATGCCGCGCGCGCGCCCCTCCTCGAGCAGGATCGCGCCCTTCGCGGCGAGCGCGCGCAGATGGCTTTCGGCCGCGTTCGGCGAACGGAAGCCGAATGCGCTGCACACTTCGGCGCGGGTGGGCGGACGCCCCTCGGATTCGACCGTCTGGCGGATGAAATCGAGGATTTCACTCTGGCGGGCGGTCAGGTTATGGTCGCGGTTGCTCATGGGATTCTCCGGAGTAACTGTAATTTTAAACAGCTTATGCCGATCCGCAAGCATTAAATCGGTGTAGCGCAAGCGGGGGAGACGCAGGTAGAGTTCGCTTCGTGTCTCGGCTAGAATCCAACGACGTCAGGGAGATCACATGTTGCAGATCGGTGATATCGCGCCAACGTTTTCGCTGCCGGATGCGGACATGGAGGATTTCGACCTCGCCGCAGAACGCGGCAGGCACCATGTGGTCCTCTACTTTTACCCTCGTGACAACACGCCGGGATGCACCCTGCAGGCGGCCGATTTCTCCGATCATGAAGATGACTTCGCCCGCCATGGTTGCATCGTCGTTGGCGTCAGTCCCGACGATTGCCTGACCCACGCCGAATTTCGCGACCAGCACGGCCTGTCGATACGTCTGCTTTCCGACGTCGAGACCGAGGTGTGCCGGCTCTACGATGTCTGGCAGCCCAAGGAAGTCGATGGTGTGAAGAAGATGGGCGTGGCACGGACGACCTTCGTGATCGACAAGGAAGGCATCATCCGTCACGCACTCCGCGACGTCACCCCCCGCGGCCATGCGGCGGGGGTTTTCGAACTGGTCAGGAAACTGGAAACAGAGAAAGCTAATGGAAATCGTCAAGAACAGCGTCGTAACGCTTAAGTACACCGTCGTCGACCCGGACGGCAACATGATCGATGACGGTCAGCAGCCGCTGGTCTACCTGCACGGCGGCTACGATGGCATCTTCCCCGCCATCGAGGAGGCGCTGCACGGCAAGAAGGTCGGCGAGCAGCTGAAGGTCAAGCTGCAGCCCGAAGACGCCTTCGGCGATTACGACGAGGAGCTGGTGCTGGTGGAGGACATCAGCCAGTTCCCCGAGAACATCGAGGTCGGCATGTCCTTCGAGCGCGTCACCGACGACGGCGAAGAGGAGATGATCTACCGCATCACCGACATCGCCGACGGCAAGGTCGTGGTGGACGGCAACCACCCGCTGGCCGGCACCGCGCTGGTGTTCGACGTCACCGTTGCGGAAGTGCGCCCGGCGACCGCCGAGGAGCTGGCGCACGGCCACGTGCACGGCGTGGGCGGCCACCACCACTGATCGGCCGATCGGTCGCAGCATTGCCACAGGGCCGCGCAAGCGGCCCTTTTTCCATCCTTCTGTCGCTCAGCTCCCCATCCATATCCGTCCGATGACCGTACTTGCCGGAACCGACCACCCGCCCGCGCAGCAGGGCCGACCGCTGGATGCGCCGCTCCTGGAGGTGCGGGACTTGCGCGTGCATATCGGTGCCGCCGCGCGGCCAGTGCGGCCCGTCGACGGCGTCGGGTTCTCGATTGCGGCGGCGGAGACCTTCGCGCTGCTGGGCGAATCCGGCTGCGGCAAGTCGATGACGGCGCTGGCCCTGCTGCGCCTGCTGCCCGACGCCGGACGCATCGTCGGCGGCGCTGTGCGCTTTGCCGGCGACGAGCTGCTCGCGCGCAGCGAGGCGGACATGCGCGAGGTGCGCGGCGGCCGGATCGCGATGATCTTCCAGGAACCCTCCACCAGCCTGAATCCGGTGATGACCGTGATGACGCAGATCGGCGAGGTGCTGGCACGCCATCGCGGCCTGCGCGGCGCGGCGGCGCGTGCGGAGGCGCAGCGCCTGCTCGACGCGGTGGGGATCCCCGACGCTGCGCGGCGGCTGGACGATTACCCCTTCCAGTTCTCTGGCGGCATGAAGCAGCGCGTGATGATCGCGATGGCGCTCGCCGGCGAGCCGGAACTATTGATCGCGGACGAGCCGACGACCGCGCTCGACGTGACCATCCAGGCCCAGGTGCTCGACCTGCTTGCGCGCCTGCAGGCCGAGCGCGGCATGGGCATGCTGCTGATCACGCACGACCTGGGCGTCGTCGCGCGCATGGCGCATCGCATTGGCGTGATGTACGCGGGCGAGCTGGTCGAGACCGGTGCGCGCGAGGATTTCTTCCGCGCGCCGCTGCACCCGTATTCCCGCAAGCTCTTCGCCGCGCTGCCGACCGACGCCCAGCGCGGCCATCCGCTGGCGGCCCTGGGCGGGCATGTGCCGCCGCTCGACCAGGTCTTCACCGGTTGCCGCTTCGCCGGGCGCTGCCCCGACGTGTTCGAGCGTTGCCATCACGAGGCCCCGGCGTGGCAGTCCGTCGGAGTACAGGCAGTGCGCTGTCATCTGTACGCGGAAGATCACGCCGAAAGGCCCGCGGTCTCCGCCGCGGCGGCCTCGGCCGGTGCGGCCGGCGAACGTGCCGCCACAAGGACGGTGCCCCTGCTCGATGTGCGGGACCTGCAGGTGCATTTCCCGGTGCGCAAGGGCCTCCTGCGGCGCGAGGTGGCGCGCGTGCGCGCCGTCGATGGCGTGAGCCTGGCGCTCGCGCCGGGCCGCACCCTGGCGCTGGTAGGCGAGTCCGGCTGCGGCAAGACGACCGCCGGCAAGGCGATTCTGCAGTTGGTGACGCCGACGGGCGGCGAGGTGTACCTCGACGGTACGCCGCTCGCGGGGCTGTCCCGCGCGGCCTTGCGCGCGCTGCGGCGCGACTTCCAGATGGTGTTCCAGGATCCCTTTGCGTCCCTGAACCCGCGCATGCGCGTCGGCGAGATCATCGAGGAAGGCATGCTCGCGCTGGGCGTCGAGAAGGAACCGTCAAGGCGCGCAGGGCACATCGATGCGCTGCTTGCGCGCGTGGGGCTCACGCCGGAAATGAAGCTGCGCTATCCGCACGAATTCTCCGGCGGCCAGCGCCAGCGCATCGCCATTGCCCGGGCGCTCGCGGTGCGCCCGAAGCTGATCGTGTGCGATGAGCCGACGAGCGCGCTGGACGTGTCGGTGCAGGCGCAGATCCTCAACCTGATGCGCGAGCTGCAGCGGGAGTTCGATCTCGCCTACCTCTTCATCACGCACAACATCGGCGTGGTGAGCTGGCTCGCGGACGAGGTCGCGGTAATGTACCTGGGACGCATTGTCGAGCAGGGGCCGGTGGCGAAGGTGCTGGCTTCGCCGGCGCATCCCTATACCCATGCGCTACTCGCGGCGGTTCCCGATATCGCGCGCGCAACCGTGGCGCATGCGGGCGCTGCGGAGCGCACAACGCGGCCGGTTGTGGCTGGCGACCTGCCGTCGCCGCTGGCGCCTCCGCCGGGCTGCCACTTCCACCCCCGCTGCGAGCGGGCGACCGATATTTGCCGTGCGCAGTATCCGGCGCCAACCGACCTGCGCGGCGGGCGCAGCGTGCGCTGCCACTGGCCCGCCTGAGGCGGCTCGCCGCCGCGTTCAGCGCTTCTGGTTCTTCTGTGCGGAGGTGGTCGTCTTGCCGGACGACTTCGGCGCGGTCTTGGCGGCCGATTTCGCGGGCGCCTTGGCGCTCCCCGACGAAGCCTTCTTGCCGGCTGCGCGCTTGCCGGCCGACGCCTTGCCAGCCCCCGATTTCTTTCCACCCTTCGCCTGAGCGCCCTTGCGGCCGCCCTTCGTGTCCGCCTTCGACGGGATCGTGCTGGTGTCGAGTGCGGCGTTGCGCGGGATCATCCGGGCCGCGGCGATCGCGCCGTCGGGTTCGACGCCGTTGGGCACGAGCAGGGTGTAACCGGGGCTCACGCGGCTGCGCGCATCGAGGCCGTTGATCTGGTGCAGTTCGCTCAGCGACAGGCCGAAGTCGCGGGCCACCGACGCGAGGGTGTCGCCGCGTCGCATCTCGTAGGTGCGCCACTGCTTGCCCGAGTTCTCGTGTTCGGCCAGGCGTGCGCGGAAGCGTTCGGCGCGGTCCACCGGAATCACCAGCGAATCGGCTCGCGTGGTGGCGGGACGGTTGTAGGAGGGGTTGAGCGCGAGGAACTCGTCGAGCGGCATTTCGGCGAGGCGCGCGGCGGTCGCGAGGTCGATGCCGGCAGGGGCGTCGACGGTGACGAAGTGGCGGGTGTTCGGAACGTAGGGCAACTCGAAGTGGAAGAGCTCGGGTTGCGCGACGATGTTCTTCAGCGCCTGCAGCTTGGGGACGTAGTTGCGGGTTTCCTCGGGCATCCGCAGCCGGCTGTATTCCGCGGGCAGCCCCTCGGCGAGGTTGCGCTGCACGGCCCGCCCGACGGCGCCTTCGCCCCAGTTGTAGGAGGCGAGGGCGAGGTGCCAGTCGCCGTGCATCTCGTAGATGGTCTGCAGGTAGTCGAGCGCGGCATTGGTCGACGCGATCACGTCGCGCCGTTCGTCCACCCACTTGTCCTGCGTCAGGTTGTAGTTGCGTCCCGTCGAGGGGATGAACTGCCACAGGCCCGAGGCGCGGGCGCGCGAATAGGCCATGGGGTTGTAGCTGCTCTCGACCATCGGCAGCAGGGCGAGCTCGGTGGGCATGCCGCGGCGTTCGAGTTCGTCGACGATGTGATAGAGGTAGCGCCCGCCGCGCTCGAACACCCGCTTCAGGAATCCCGGACGGTTGAGGTAGAAGAGCTGCTGTTCGGCGACCGTCTCGGTATCGAGGTCGGGCATGCCGAAGCCGCGGCGGATGCGGTCCCAGATGTCGTTCGCGTCGCGCGTGAGATCCAGTGTGAGCACGCGTGGGGCAGGGTCGCGCAGCTCCAGCACCTGGCTGGGGGACGCGGCGAGGCCTTCCGATCCGCGGGCGGCGGAGGGCGGGCGCAGGCTCCCGAGCGAACGCGGGCCGCTTTCGGCCGGCGCGGAATCCACGGGCGCAAGGGTATCGGCGGGCGGGGCATCGCCGGCCTGGGTGTCTTCCGCAATGGCCGAGGATGCCGTCGCGGTCAGCGCGATGACCAGCAGGATGATTCGCAGGAGAGGAATCGCCATGAATCCGGCGCCTCGTTCGACAAAAGAGGGTGGACTCTAGGGCAGGGGAGAAAGTGCGTCAAACCGGAAATCGCTGGCGACATATCGGAATATAGTTGATACGATAACAAGGCTTTATGGTTGCGATGGAATATCGACCGGGATGAAGGTCCTCGTAATAGAAGACACCGTGACGAGTGCTGCCCTGATCTGCCGGATGCTCGGCGGAATGGGGCTGGAAACCGTGCACCGGCGCGACGGTGAGGGGGGCATCGAGGCCTTCCGGCAGTCACGCCCGGATCTCATCATGCTCGATGTCGTGATGCCCGGAATGGATGGCTTCGAGGTCGCGCGGCGGATACGGCAGCTCGAGTCCGACGGCGAATGGACGCCGATCATCTTCCTCTCGGCGCGGACGCGCGACGAGGACATCGAACGCGGCATCGCCGTGGGCGGCGACGATTATCTCGTCAAGCCGGTTTCCGAGGCGGTGCTCAAGGCCAAGGTGCGGGCCATGCAGCGCATCGCCCACATGCGTGCCTCGCTCGTGGCGCTCACGCGCAAGCTCGACGAGGCGAATCGGGAGCTGACGCGCCTGTCGGCCTTCGACGGGCTGACGGGGATCGCCAACCGCCGCACCTTCGACGCTACGCTGTCGCGCGAATGGCGGCGCGGCGCACGCAGCGGCGCGTCGATCGCGCTGATGGTGGTCGATGTCGACTGCTTCAAGCAGTTCAACGACGCTTACGGCCATCAGGTCGGCGACGAGTGCCTGAAGGCGGTTGCACGCGCGCTCGCGGGCAACACCCGACGGCCGGTCGACCTGGTGGCGCGCTATGGCGGCGAGGAGTTCGCCGTCGTGCTGCCCGACACCGATGCACAGGGCGCCGCGATCGTCGCCGAGTCGATGCGCAGGGCGGTCGAGGCGCTGGCGATCACGCACCGGCACTCGACGGCGGCGCGCGTCGTCACGGTGAGCATAGGCATCGCTGTGACGCGGCCCGAGCGCAGCGACGACGGCGGCTTTGCCACGCTGGTCGCGCGCGCCGACGAGGCGCTGTACCGTGCCAAGCGCGATGGCCGCAACCGTTGGCACCTTGCCGCGACGACGGCGCTCTCCGTGGTGCAATAGGGGCGTTCAGAACACGTCCTTCCAGCGGCGCAGGGCGGCGAAGCACTCGGCGGAATTGGCCGGGCGCTGCCCGCTGTGTGCCGTGACCGTGTCGATCACGCCGGGCGAATCGGTGCGCAGGAAGGGATTGATGCCGCATTCGCGCGCGATGCTGGTGGGCAGCGTCGGTCGGCCTGCGGCGCGCAGGGCTTCGCATTCGACGAGCCATGCATCGCGCGCGGGGTTCGACGGTTCGGCTGTCCGCGCGAAGGCGAGGTTGGCCAGCGTGTATTCATGGGCGGCATAGACCGCAGTGTCGCCCGGTAGCTGCGCCAGGCGCTGCAGCGAGGCGTGGAGCTGCGCTGCCGTGCCGCCGAAGAGGCGGCCGCAGCCGGCGCTGAACAGGGTGTCGCCTGCGAACAGGATTCCGGGCGCGTGGTAGGCGATGTGAGTCGTGGTATGGCCGGGGATCGCCAGCACGGTGAAGCGCTGCTCCAGCGCATTGAGGGCGACCTCGTCGCCTTCGCCGACACGGCGCGTGAGTCCGGGGATGTTCTCGCCGGCGGGACCGAACACCACGGGGTGGTGGCGCGCAGCGAGTTCGGCCACGCCACCGATGTGGTCGTCGTGGTGATGGGTGAGCAGGATCGCGACGAGCCGCAGGCCGTGCGCCTGCAGGGCCGCCTCGACGACGGCGGCGTCGCCGGGGTCCACGACGGCGGCGCAGGGGCCGTGGCGAAGCAACCAGATATAGTTATCGCGGAAGGCCGGAAGAGGGATAATGTCGGCGCTGCGGATTTTTGAGTGCTGATCGTCCATGTCCATCCTCAGTCTGTCGGACTGGCTTGAAACCCCGCAGGGAAGTTATCTGCTGCGGTGGGAACAGGCCAAGTTCGATCTCATGGTAGCCGACATTTTCGGCTACAACGCGGTGCAGATCGGATTGCCGGAATATGATTTCCTGCGTGGCAACCGTATTCCGTTCCGCTTCCATTGCGCGCGCTCGGGCGATATCGCTGTCGTCGCCGAAGGTGCGGCCTTGCCGTTCGCGTCGGCGAGCATCGATCTGGTGCTGCTGCCGCACGTGCTGGAGTTCTCGCGCAATCCGCACCAGGTGCTGCGCGAGGTGGAGCGGGTGCTGGTGCCCGAGGGTAGCGTGATCATCGCGGGATTCAATCCCCTGAGCCTGTGGGGATTGCGGCGTCTGGTGGCGCGGCGCTCGGGGAGCTATCCGTGGCGGGGGCAGTACCTGTCGGTGCGGCGCACGAAGGACTGGCTGGCGCTGCTCGGTTTCGAGACCCAGGCGGGCAGCTTCGGCTGCTACGCGCCGGCGTTCGCGAGCACGAAGTGGCTGGAACGTTGGGGCTTCATGGACAAGGCGGGCGATCGCTGGTGGCCGATCTGCGGCGGCGCCTACATCATCCAGGGCATCAAGCGGGTGCAGGGAATGCGCCTGATAACGCCGAACTGGCGCGATGCGCGCGCCGCGGCAAAGCGCCTTTCACCGGTGACCCATCGCGGGCGGCAGGTGACGGGCGGCGTACAGAAAGTGGAATGAATGGAAGAAGTCGAGATATTTACCGACGGGGCGTGCAGCGGCAATCCGGGCCCCGGCGGCTGGGGCGCGATCCTGCGCAGCGGCCCGCACGAGAAGGAAATCTGGGGCGGCGAGCCGCAGACCACCAACAACCGCATGGAACTGCTCGCCGTGATCCGTGCGCTGGAGACGCTCAAGCGTCCCGTCGCGGCGCGCGTGCATACGGATAGCCAGTACGTGCAGAAAGGCATTTCGGAGTGGATCCACGGCTGGAAGAAGCGCGGTTGGAAGACCGCCTCGCGCGAGCCGGTGAAGAACGAGGATCTGTGGCGCGCGCTCGACGAAGCGGCGAGCCGGCACAAGGTGGCGTGGATCTGGGTGCGCGGCCACGCGGGGCACGCGGAGAACGAGCGCGCGGACGAGCTCGCCCGGCGCGGCGTCGAGGCGGTGCGCACGCGCGGCAAGGCTGTCGCGGAAATCTGATCAACCGACCCGCAAGGGCGCGAACGAACTACCGGGGATGAACCCTTGAGACAGATTGTCCTGGATACGGAAACCACCGGACTCGACTGGCGCAATGGCGACCGCGTGATCGAGATCGGCTGCGTGGAGCTGCTCAACCGCAACCTGACGGGGCGGCACTATCACGTCTATATCAACCCGGAACGGGGGATCGACGCGGAAGCGATCGCAGTTCATGGCATCACCGAGGAATTCCTCGCTGACAAGCCGAAGTTCCGCGACATCGTGGCCGACTTCATGGATTTCGTGCGCGATTCGGAACTCGTGATCCACAACGCGAGCTTCGACGTCGGCTTTCTCGACCACGAACTGTCGCTGCTGGGGCATCCGAAGCTGGGCGCGCTGTGCGCGGGCGTGATCGACACCCTCAAGATGGCCAAGGAGCAGAACCCGGGCAAGAAGGCTTCGCTCGACGCGCTGTGCGACCGCTTCGAGATCGACAACGCCGCGCGTACCCTGCACGGCGCGCTGCTCGATGCGGAATTGCTGGCCGAGGTTTACCTGGCGATGACCCGCGGGCAGGAAAGCCTGATGATGCTGCTCGACGACGAGCCGGCGATGGGCGGCCTCGACGCGAGCGGCAGCCCGATCGAGCGGCCGCCGCTGCGCGTGCTGCGTCCCACGGCCGACGAACTCGCCGAGCACGACAAGGTGTTGCAGGACATCAGCAAGGCCAACAAGGGCGCCTGCATGTGGATTCCACCGGCGCCGGCCGAGGAAGTGCCCGCGGCCTGAATGGTGGCGGGGAATTCGCAGGACCCGTAGGGCGGGAGGAGCGCAGCGCATCCCGCCGGACAGCGCTTGAGTCGGAGCGGCCGATCATGCGGCGGATAACGCTTGCGGCTCATCCGCCCTGCGAAGGGCCTTAAAGAATCAAGCGCCCGCCCGGCAGGCTTCCGGCCTGCTCCAGTCGGGTGACGGTGGGGCCGAGGTCGAGGCCGGTCTTCTCCTTCAACACACGGGCGCGTTCGCGCAGCTCGGTCACGGTAATGTCGATGCGTTCGCCTTCCGCGCCGAAGGCGACGACGTTGCCGCTGTCGCAGGACGGAAAGGCGATCGCGCGGTCGTCGAAGGCGGTGATGATGCGCTCGACGCTGGCGCGGAAGCCGCGCGAGCGTCCGAAGAGGTTCACGGACATCAGTCCCTGTTCCGACAGCCGTGCCCGGGCCGCCGCATAGAACGGGGCGGTGTCCAGCGCGCCGGCGCGGGCATTGCGATCGAAGCCGTCGACGAGGATCAGATCGAATTTCCGCTCCGTCTCCATCACGTAGCGCACGCCGTCGCCGACGTGGATCGCGAGCCGCTCGTCTTCTTCCGGCAGCTTGAAGAACTGGCGTGCTGCGGCGACGACGCGGGGTTCGATTTCGATGACCTGGATGCGGGTTTGCGGGCAATGGTGATGCAGGAATCGGGTGAGGGATGCCGCACCGAGTCCGATCACGAGTGCCGTGCGCGGCCATTCGTCGGCGTCGCGCAGCAACAGCCCCGCCATCATCTCGCGCGTGTAGGCGAGTTCGAGCGCGTTGGGGCGGCGGATGCGCATCGCGCCCTGCACCCACTCCGAGCCGAAATGCAGGTAGCGGACGCCGCCGTCCTCGCTGATGTCGATGGGCGTGCTCATGCCGCCAGCTTCTTCAGCGCGTACAGCTGTTCCAGCGCTTCGCGCGGGGTGAGGCTGTCGGGGTCGATCTCCGACAGTGCGGTGAGCGCCGGGTGCGACAGCGGCTCGTTGTCCGGCTCCGGCAGCATGGCGAAGAGGTCCGGCTGCGGGCCGGCGCCGACTTCGCGGTTTTCCAGTGCGCGCAGGCGGCGCTTGGCGTCGCGGATCACCGAGCCGGGAATGCCGGCCAGCGCCGCGACCTCGATCCCATAGCTCTGGCTCGCGGGGCCTTCCTCGACGGCGTGCAGGAAGACGATGCGGTGCGCGTGCTCGACCGCGTCGAGATGGACGTTCGCGCACTCGGGGTAGTCGGCGTTGAGGCGCGTGAGCTCGAAGTAGTGGGTCGAGAAGAGCGTCAGGCAGCGGTTCTTTTCGAGCAGATGGCGAGCGATCGCGAACGCCAGCGCGAGGCCGTCGAAGGTCGAGGTGCCGCGGCCGATCTCGTCCATCAGCACCAGGCTCTGGTCGGTGGCGCCGTGCAGGATCGCGGACGCCTCGGTCATTTCGACCATGAAGGTCGAACGTCCCGAGGCGAGGTCGTCGGAGGCGCCGATGCGGGTGAAGATGGCGTCGAGCGGGCCGATGCGCGCGGCCTGCGCGGGCACGAAGGCGCCGACGTGGGCGAGCAGCGCGATCAGCGCGACCTGGCGCATGAAGGTCGATTTACCGCCCATGTTCGGGCCGGTGATCATCAGCATGCGGCGCGTCGGGGCGAGGCTGCAGTCGTTGCCGATGAAGTTCTCGACCTGGCGCTCGACCACCGGATGGCGGCCGCCGACGATGTCCATGCCGGGCTGGTCCGAGAACTGCGGGCAGACGTAGCCGTAGCGCACGGCCGCCTCGCCGAAGGCGCCGAGGCCGTCGAGGCAGGCGAGCGAGCGGGCGATGTGCTGCAGTTTCGGGATGTGGGCGGCGAGCTCTTCGAGCAGGGCCTCGTAGAGCATCTTCTCGCGCGCCAGCGCGCGCTCCTGCGCGGACAGCGCCTTGTCCTCGAAGGCCTTCAATTCGGGGGTGATGTAGCGTTCGGCGTTCTTCAGCGTTTGGCGGCGGCGGTAGTCGTCGGGCACCTTGGCGGCATTTGCGTGGCTGACTTCGATGTAGAAGCCATGCACCTTGTTGAACTCGACCTTGAGGTTGGCGATGCCGCTGCGTTCGCGCTCGCGCGCCTCCAGCGCCAGCAGGAATTCGCCGCAGTTGGTCTGGATGCCGCGCAGCTCGTCGAGTTCGGCGTCGTAGCCGGTGGCGATCACGCCGCCGTCGCGCACCGCGGCGGCCGGTTCGGGGGCGACCGCGCGCACGAGCAGGTCGAGGGCCGCTTCCGGCACGCCGAGCCCGCTTGCGAGCTGGGCGAGGAGCGCGGACTGCGGACGGCCGAGCGCATCGTGCAGTTCGGGCAGGCGCGCGAGGCTGTCGCGCAGCGCGGCGAGATCGCGCGGGCGGGCACTGCGCAGCGCGATGCGCGCGGTGATGCGGTCGACGTCCGCGACGCCGCGCAGGGCCTGGCGGGCGTTCGCGAGCATGCGTGCGTCGCCGGTGTCGTTGCCGATCAGCTCGGCGACGGCGCCTTGGCGCGCGGCGGCGTGGTGACGGTCACGCAGCGGGTGGTGCAGGGCGTGGCGCAACCAGCGCGAGCCCATGCTGGTGATGCAGGAGTCGAGCAGCGACAGCAGGGTGGGCGCGGGTTCGCCGCGTAGCGTCTCGGTGAGCTCGAGGTTGCGCCGCGTCGCCGCATCCAGGCGCAGGTATTCGGATTCGCGTTCGACCTTGAGGCCGGTGACGTGCTCGAGGCTCTGGCGCTGGGTGCTGCGTGCGTAGTCGAAAAGGGCTGCGGCGGCCCCCAGCGCGACCGGCATGTCTTCGACGCCGAAGCCCGTGAGGTCGCGCGTGCCGAAGTGGGCCGTGAGCAGTCGTTCGCCGGTGTCGCCTTCGAACTGCCAGTCGGCCAGGCGGCGCAGCACCGGCGAGAGCGCCTCGACCAGCGGCAGGGCGAGGCCGTCGGGCACCAGCACCTCGGCGGGGCGCAGGCGCTGGAACTGGGCCTGCAGCTGCTCGGCGGGGCATTCCATCACGCGCAGGTCGCCGTTGGCGAGGTTCAGCCACGCGAGGCCGAGCACGCCGCGGTGCAGGTTGGCGGCGAGCAGGAGCGAATCGGAGCGGTCGTCGAGGAGGGCCGCGTCGGTGAGCGTGCCGGGGGTGACGATGCGGCTGACCGCGCGTTCCATCGGCCCCTTGGTCGTTCCCGGTTCGCCCACCTGTTCGGCGATCACGACCGATTCGCCGAGTTTAACCAGCCGCGCGAGGTATTGCTCGACCGCGTGGAAGGGCACCCCGGCCATCTTGATCGGTTGTCCCGCGGATTGTCCGCGCGTGGTCAATGTGATGTCGAGCAGTCGGGCGGCCTTCTCGGCGTCCTCGAAGAACAGCTCGTAGAAGTCGCCCATTCGGTAGAAAAGCAGCGTGTCGGGGTGCTGCTGCTTGATTCCGAGGTACTGCTGCATCATCGGGGTGTGCTCTGCGGTCACCTGTCCGCCCCCCGATTCAGCTGCGGAAATTCTTTTCATTCAATGCCTTGATAATTCTTGATGTCGCCGTTTGCGCGCAATTGCCGTCATTTGTCTTCATCCATGTCCGATCTCTGTCTGATCAAGCGGTTGCGACGGGAACGCAAACCAGTCGGCGTGGATGACAAAGGCGCTATTGTCTTCGAAGACAACCCGGGGGGCGAGCGCTTACGGTCCAGGTTTGTTCGACGCGTGCCATCGGCCATGCCGGATCATCGCTGGATCAAGCCGCCACCTTGACCCGCGCCGTGTGGAGTTTCTTGTAGCTGTCGATCAGACGCTGGTGCCTGTCGAGTCCTTCCAGCTTCATGCTCGTTGGCGTCAAGCCGAAGAAGCGCACGCTGCCGTCCACTGACCCCAGCACGGCGTCCATTCGCGGGTTGCCAAACATCCGGCGGAAATTGACCACGTAATCGTCCAGTTCCAGGTCGTCGTCCAGCAGTACCTCCAGCACCACGTTCAAGGCCTGATAGAACAATCCGCGCTCGACCGTGTTTTCGTTGTACTGCAGGTAGGCTTCCACCAGTTCTTTCGCCGCTTCAAATTGCTGCAAGGCGAGTTGAATCAGCAACTTCAACTCCAGAATCGTCAGCTGACCCCATTCGGTATTCTCGTCAAACTCGATGCCGATCAAGGTGATGATGTCGGTGTAGTCATCGAGCTGGCTGTCTTCCAGACGTTCGAGCAGTGCTTGCAGGCCGGCATCGTCCAGGCGATGCAGGTTCAGGATATCGGCGCGGAACTGGAGCGCTTTGTTGGTGTTATCCCAGATCAGATCCTCGACCGGGTAGATTTCCGAATAACCCGGCACCAATATGCGGCAGGCCGTGGCGCCGAGTTGGTCATACACCGCCATGTACACTTCTTTGCCCATGTCTTCGAGAATGCCGAACAAGGCCGCGGCTTCGTCGGAATTGGAGTTTTCACCGTGACCGGAGAAATCCCACTCGACAAAGTCGTAATCGGCTTTGGCGCTGAAAAAGCGCCACGACACCACGCCGCTGGAATCGATGAAATGCTCGACGAAGTTGTTCGGCTCGGTGACGGCGTTGCTTTCAAATGTGGGCCGAGGCAGATCGTTCAGGCCTTCAAAACTGCGCCCCTGCAGCAACTCCGTGAGACTGCGTTCCAGCGCCACCTCCAGGCTCGGGTGCGCGCCGAATGACGCAAACACACCGCCCGTACGCGGGTTCATCAGGGTGACGCACATCACCGGGAACTCCCCGCCCAGCGACGCATCCTTCACCAAAACCGGAAAGCCCTGTTTTTCCAGCTCCTCGATGCCGGCCAGAATGCCGGGATATTTCGCCAGCACTTCGTGCGGCACATCGGGCAGGGCGATTTCGCCTTCCAGGATCTCGCGTTTGACCGCCCGTTCGAAAATTTCCGACAGGCATTGCACCTGGGCCTCGGCCAGTGTGTTGCCGGCACTCATGCCGTTGCTGAGGAACAGGTTGTCGATCAGGTTGGTCGGGAAATACACCACCGCGCCGTCCGACTGGCGTACATAGGGCAGCGTGCAGATGCCGCGCTCCACATTGCCGGAGTTGGTGTCGTAGAGATGCGAGCCACGCAGCTCGCCATCGGCGTTGTAGATCTGCAGGCAGTAGTCGTCGAGTATTTCACGCGGCAGCGCATCCTTGCGGCCGGGCTTGAACCAGCGCTCATCGGGGTAATGCACGAAGGGCGCGTTGGCGATGTCTTCGCCCCAGAACTGGTCGTTGTAGAAGTGATTGCAATTCATCCGCTCGATGAATTCGCCCAGGGCCGAGGCCAAGGCGCTTTCCTTGGTCGCGCCCTTGCCGTTGGTGAAACACATCGGCGAGTGCGCGTCGCGGATATGCAGCGACCACACGTTGGGCACCAGATTGCGCCACGAAGCGATCTCGATCTTCATGCCCAGGCCGGCCAACACTCCGGACATATTGGCGATGGTCTGCTCCAGCGGCAGATCCTTGCCGGCGATATAGGTGCTTGCTTCCGAAGCCCGATTCA
The DNA here is from genome assembly GCF_012910805.1 of Aromatoleum evansii. GTDB lineage: Bacteria > Pseudomonadota > Gammaproteobacteria > Burkholderiales > Rhodocyclaceae > Aromatoleum > Aromatoleum evansii. The sequence goes on along the minus strand of NZ_WTVK01000044.1, from coordinate 31,809 downwards.
GTGTCAGCAAGGCCTGGGCATCGGAATCTAGGTTTTCCACTTCCTCGATCACGAATTCTGGCCCGGTTTGCACCACCTTTTTCACCGTGCAACGGTCGATGGAGCGCAGGATGCCTTGGCGGTCCTTCTCGGAGATATCCGGCGGCAACTCGACCTGAATCTTGAACGTCTGCTGGTAGCGGTTTTCCGGATCGACAATATTGTTCTGCGACAGGCGGATGTTATCGGTCGGGATATTGCGGGTGTCGCAGTACAACTTCACGAAGTAAGCCGCACACAAGGCCGACGAAGCCAGAAAGTAATCGAACGGCCCCGGCGCAGAGCCATCGCCCTTGTAGCGGATTGGCTGGTCGGCGATTACCGTGAAGTCATCGAACTTGGCCTCAAGACGAAGCTTGTCGAGAAAATTGACCTTGATTTCCATGCGGAATCCTGAAATTGCGTACAAAAAGTTGGCGGCCATTATCGCCGACCCATGCTTGGCAGTCAGCTAATAAACCGGCAATCGAACCTATGAAGTCTGCTGAGGCACGGTGGTTCTCCCCCTTCAAGGGGGGCGGAGCAGGGGGTTCGGTGAGCACTGCACGCCGCCTGTGTCGAAGGCGAAGCCGTGCTGCGCGCGTTCGAGATCGTCGATTCGTGCTACTCGGCTTCAAGTTCGACCTCGCCAGCGTGATCGCCGAAAACGGCTCGTCGGCGCGCTTCGTCGGAGGCGGCAGCGCCCGCTATGCCGAGGAACTCGACCTGCGCACGCTCTTGATGTATGTCGAGATCGTCGCGAGCCTCGCGTCGAAGTCGGTCGGCCCCGGCGCCCGCGCCAACCTAGACGAATTCACCTATACGACCTCGAACGCGATCTGCGCGGTCGGCGGCGCACGTCGCGGCAAGGCGCTGTGCATCATCAACCCGGCCGAGCCGTCGATGATCATGCGCAGTGCCAGCTCCGGAAGCAGTCCTAACCGGCAAAGTCGAACAGCCAGTTTTCACCCGACAGTTCCCGTTGCCATACGACGCGGTGAGGCGGATTGATCAGAAGCATCCAGCTCTGCTGCGTGTTGCGATACGGTTCGGCAATGGCCTTGAAGACGTCCGGGGCAAGCAGCGCGAGGCAGTATCCGCCGGGATTGCGCACGGATTCGTAACGGATGGCCTCGACCTCGGCCTCGCGCGCCGTTTCGGCGAGTTGCTGGGTGGCGGAATAGTCGGAAGGGTGCATCCAGGCCGCGCGGTCTTCGACCAGCGGAGACTTCGAGAGGTCCAGAGCCCGCAGCGTCGCGCCGAAGAATTCGAAGAGTGTGATGGACACCGATTTCGACTGTCCCTGAAGAAACTCGCTGTCCGTCCAGAAGCGCAGGCGCCAATAGCTGCTTTCGGCGCACGCGGTTTGACGTTCCTCCGCGCCATAGAACACGCCGGGATCGTGTCGCCGGCGAAAGCGTGAGCCGCCCGGCAGCGGCCAGTGGCGGAAAGGTGTCGCGAGAAGCCAGTGCAGCCCCTCTGTCGACTCGGGAGACCGGGGCTTGGCTTCTTCGAGGATGTCTTCGAGCAAGGCTTGGCATGCAAGATCCCCGCCGACGAGGGCCATCGTGGCGACCTTGTGCTGGGCCTCGACCGCGCGCCAGCCCGAGCCGGACCACGGCCAGGCTTCAGACGCGAGCGCGGTAGGCGTCCAGGTACTCGCAGACATGGATCAGACCGTCCACGCGTTTGATCAGGTCGATCGGGCGCTGACCCGGAAAAGCCCGGTTCGGAGCGTGCAGCCAGCCGCGAGCGAGGTTGTCGTCGCCGCCGACCAAGGAAAAAAGCGATCGGTAGAGCCGCACGACGAACGCGGAGAGCTCCCACTCCTTGGTCGATGTGCGCAGCCCGTACTCGCCCTTCAGCAGGCGCGAGGCGGTCGGCTGGCTGACGCCGATGATCTGTCCCAGGTCGGTGGGGCCGATGTGGAGCCGTCTTGCGGCTTCACTCACCGCCTGTCCCAATACCTGCGCGCGATCGGCCGGGGAGGGCGCGGATTGCTTTCGCATCGCATTCTCCAGGATGAGCTATTGTCTCCTTATTCTAGTGAATAATTCTCGCCAGGTCCATGCGAGGCCTCGACCACCACGGCGACCTCAACACGCCAGCAGCGCTTCAATGACTTCGAGACGGAGCGGCCGCATTCAACGCGGGATTCCGCCCCACCGTCCGGGCGAATGACGACGAGCTCTTTGCCAATGCCAGGCAGTATCAAGAAGTAGTCCGAGGCGCTCGGCCCCCCCCGCCTGCTGCGCGGTAAAAATCGTGGATCAGTTGTCGCGTGCAGACAAGTCGGTGTCGTATGTCTGACGTAACTTTACGACGCATAACAGGAGGAGAGACATGCACAACTCACAAGAGAAGCGCTGGACGCTGACCGTTTCGGTCCCCAGCGCCGCAGGCCAGGTCGCCGCGATTTCGGGCTTCCTCGATCGTCAGGGGTGCTACATCAACGAGTACTCGTGTTTCGACGACGAGCTGAACGACCGTTTCTTCGTCCGCTGCGTCTTCAGCCATGAAACCGAGGGAGCGATCGACGTCGCGACCCTGCGTCGCGAGTTCGCGCCGCTGGCGGAACGTTTCGGCATGGACTGGGCGATGCACGCGCTGTGCGAGCGCCCAAAGGTCCTGATCATGGTGTCGAAGCTCGATCACTGCCTGCGCGACCTGCTTTACCGCTGGCGTATTGGCGAACTGCCCATCGACATCGTCGCCGTGGTTTCGAATCACCCCGATCTCGAGCACCTCGCGGTGGCCGAGGGGTTGCCCTTCCACCATCTTCCCGTGACCGCGGAAACCAAGGCGCAGCAGGAAGCGAAGCTGATGGCGATCGTCGAGGAAACGGGGGCCGAGCTGGTGGTGCTGGCGCGCTACATGCAGGTGCTGACCGACGATCTGTGCCGGCGTCTGCATGGCCGCGCGATCAACATCCATCACTCCTTCCTGCCGGGATTCAAGGGGGCGAAGCCCTATCACCAGGCGCATGAGCGCGGCGTGAAGCTGATCGGGGCGACGGCCCACTATGTGACCGGCGATCTCGACGAGGGGCCGATCATCGAGCAGGTCGTGGAGCGCGTGACGCATGCGCACAGCGCCGAGCAACTGCTCACGGTCGGCCGCGACATGGAGTGCCAGGCGCTGGCGCGCGCCGTGCGCTTCCATATCGAGCGCCGTATATTCCTCAACGGCACCCGGACGGTCGTCCTGCCCTGAGCGTACCGATTCCCGCCTGCCGGCGTCTTGATGGCGGCGGCAGTGCTATAGACTTGGAAAAGGAATTACGACTTTCAGGGTATCTTGATGAGCAATGCGACTCCCGGCCAGGGGCCGGGCCACTGGGCCGGACGAGGCGGCGATGCGCCGATCCGTTTCGGTTTTCTTCTTGTTCCCGATTTCACGCTGATCGGCTTTGGCGCCGCAATCGATCCCCTGCGCCTTGCGAACATGGTGGCGCGCAGGAAGCTGTACGAGTTCGTGACGATCACGATGGACGGCCAGCCGGTGCGATCGAGCGCCGGTGTGTGCGTGCAGCCGGACTGCGCAGCCGCCGATGCGGTCGAGCTCGATGGCGTCTTCGTGGTGGGGCCGAATCCCTTGCCGATTACCGGCACCGAGCCCATCCAGCGCTGGTTGCGCACGCTCGCCGGGCGGGGTGTCGCGCTCGGCGGGGTGGATACCGGCAGCTACTTCCTCGCCTGCGCGGGACTGCTGGACGGCTATCGCGCCACCATCCACTGGGAGGACATGGACGCGCTGCTCGACCGCTTCCCGCGCCTGGTCGTGTCGAACAAGATCTACGAGGTCGACCGCAGCCGCTGTTCGTGCAGTGGCGGCATCGCGCCGGTGGAGATGATGATCCACCTGATCGGCCTCGGCGGGGGCGGCCGCAAGGTCGCCAAGGCGGTGGCCGAACTGCTGATCTACGAGACCCGCGGCCCGGACGAGAAGCAGAAGACCTCGCTGCGCGACGTCTCCAGCGCATCGCATCCCAAGCTCGTCGAGGCGATCAAGATCATGGAGTGCAACATCGAGGAGCCACTCTCGATGGAAGAGCTCGCCGCGCACATGCAGTTCTCGGCGCGCCAGCTCGAACGCCTGTTCCGCGAGACCCTGAACTGCACGCCGCGTCAGTACTACCTGCAGATTCGCCTGGAGCGCGCGCGCCAACTCCTGACGCGCACCAACCGCCCCATCGCCGACATCGTGATGGCTTGCGGCTTCGTCTCCTTCGCGCACTTCTCGCATCGCTACCACGCCGGTTTCGGCATCTCGCCGAGCGCCGAGCGGCGGCGCCAGACGACGGACGCGGCCGGGTCGAAATGACCGGCACGCGTCGCGCCGCTTCCTGATCCCCCTCTCCCACGGTCGTTCCGCGACCGGGTTGCAAGCCTCCGGCCGGTCTCGGTCGGAGGTTTTTCTTGCGTCGGTTTCGCGAAAATCCGTGTCGGGCGTCGGATATCGACACGCAGTGGTCGCATCTACGATAGTCTCAAATACGGCCCGCCGATGAAGACGACGGGCGCGGAGCATGACCGGGGCGACTCAAGACTCCCGGCATGCCCGGCTCCCCCTGCGGGCGGGGAGTCGCATAACAAATACAAGACAGCAGGACCACTACAAAGGAGGCAGTACGATGGAGTACGGTACGGCAAGGATCCCGCACGACAAGCGGGAATACGGGTTCGTCGACACGGTATTCACGTGGTTCGGTTCCGGGGTCAATACGGGATCGTGGGTGTTCGGCGGCATGGCGGCGGCCCTGGGGATGTCGTTCGTGTGGTGGTACAGCGCGGTGTACCTGCCGCTGATGATGATCCCGTGGGCGATGGTGGCGTGGATCGGATGGAAGCACGGGGCCTCCACCGTGACATCGACCATTCCCGCGCTTGGGGTGAAGGGTGCGCGCTTCATGGGGATCGGCGAATTTTTCGGGCTGATCGGCTGGCCCAGCATCAACACCTTCATTGCCGCGATCTCGCTGACGCACGTGTTCCACGCGATGTTCGACTGGCCGGCCTACGGTTCGCCCGGCTCGACCTGGCCGCTCGTGGCCGGCATCCTCGTGACGGCGCTGCTGCAGGGCATCATCGTGTGCATCGGACACAGCGCGATCAAGTACCTGGAATGGCTGGCGGTCGTTCTGCTGCTCGTCCTCGGCGTCTGGGAAACGAAGGTCGTGCTCGAGCACTGGGACTACGACAAGATCGCCAACTTCACGCTGCCTGCCGCGCAGCATTCGCCGGCGTTCTACATCGACCTCGCCTTCGGTTTCTGCTGGGGCTGGGCGCAGATCTGCGATTTCTCGCGTTTCTCGAAGAACTCCGCTTCGGCGACCATTGGCAGCTGGATCGGTGTTAACCTCGGTCAGGGCTGGTTCATGATCGTCGGTGCCATCGGCGTCATCGGCGTCGTACTCCAGACGGGTGTCTTCGATCCGAACAATGCCGATCCGAGCTCGACGATCGCTTCGCTCGGCCTCGGCGTGGTGGCCTTCCTGGTGGTCTTCTTCGCCACGGTGAGTACCAACGTGACCGTCCTGTATGGTGCAGGCATGGGGCTGGTCGGTGCCTCGCGCACGTCGAATCCGCGCAAGTTCCTGTACTTCATCGCGATCCTGCAGCTGGTCATGTGCTTCCTGCCGCTCGTGTTCGACAGCTTCATCCACTACTTCGAGTTCTTCCTCGGGATCGTGGGCGGTATCTTCATCCCCTTGTGGACCCTGGTCGTGCTCGACTATTTCGTGGTGCGCCGTGCGCGTGTCCGCGACGAGGATCTGTTTGCCGGCGAGGACAGCCTTGGTCGCACCAAGAGCGCGCTGGGCGACTGGAACATCTGCGGCTGGGTGGCCATGATCGTCGGGCTGGCGGTGTTCTACCTGCTGCACTACGGGTTCAAGGAAATAGCCATCGTGACCACGGCCTCGCTGCCCGCCATTGCAGTCACCGCGGTGACCTACCTGTTGCTGGTTGCCGTGAAGGGCGTGCCGGCACAATCACGGATGCTGAAACGCGCGTGAGCGGCATTGATTGACAAGAACGGCCCGATACCCGCTCGCCGCAAGGGCGGGTGGTCGGGCCGGAACAAGGAGACGATTTCATGAAGAGTGTGCATATTTCCGAGCTCGCCTGGCCGGAATACGATGCCCGGGTCCGCGACGGGCGGACCCCGGTGTTGATCCCGGTCGGCGCACTCGAACAGCACGGCCCCCACATGTCGATGAACCCCGATGTGTTGCTGCCGACGGCAATTTCGGAGCGCGTCGCCGATCGTATCGGCGCACTCGTCGCCCCGCCGATCGCGTATGGCTACAAGTCGCAGCAGAAGAGCGGGGGCGGCAATCACATGCCGGGGACGACGAGCCTCGACGGCATGACGGTGACGTGCACGATTCGCGACGTGCTCAAGGAGCTTGCGCGTCACGGCGTGCGCCACACGGTGCTGGTCAATGGCCATTACGAGAACTCCGCATTCATCGTCGAAGGGGTGGATCTGGCGCAGCGCGAATTGCGCTGGGACGGTATCCGCGATTTTTCCACCGTCGTCCTGTCGTATTGGGATTTCGTGACCCAGGACGCGATCGATGCGATCTATCAAGGCGAATTTCCGGGCTGGGCGGTCGAGCACGGCGGTGTGCTCGAGACCTCTCTGATGCTGCATCTGCATCCGCATCTGGTCGATATGCACAAGGTGTGCGACCACGCGCCGGCGCAATTCCCGCCCTATGACTTCTTCCCGATCAAGCCGGAATGGACGCCGGCTTCGGGTTGCCTGTCATCGGCGAAGCGCGCCAGCGCCCAGCATGGCGAGACCCTGCTGAAGGTCTGCGTGGATGGCATAAGCAAGGAGTTGATGACCGCATTCGACTGAAACACCCATGGCGGCCTGGCCGCCATGAACGAATCGGCCCTGCCTGCGTTTGATAACGCGGCAGGGCCGATTTGCGTTTACGACCCTTGTTTTCGGCTCGTCCTCCGGTTCCGATTCGATCGCAATCAGCACCGCCCGTTTGCTGTCGGCTTTGCTGTTGGAGATCGATTTCTACGCATGTTTCGGCAATAGATCCATGTCGGCAACACGATAACAGCTGTCGATATCAGGAAATGCCTGGAGGCCGTGCATTTCCATACTTGGCTCCACCGGATCCGGAAAAAGTACAGCAACAAACAAGTCGGATCAGGGGGGGGGCGCCGCTGGCGCAATGCGACTCTCGTTCAAGGAGGAGGGATTCTCGCAGATCGATTCGCGCGTCGAGCGGTATCAGATATTCCGGGATGCCATATGAGAACTGCAATAGCGGTCATGTCCCGGTAATCAAAACAATGAAATTCACACCAAAGGAAAGCGAATGATGAGCAAGGCCATTGGACGGAAATCCGGCGCCGCATTCATTGCGGGTTGTTGCGTCGCCCTTGGAATGACAGCGGGGAAAAGCGCATTCGCCACGGAAAGCTGGCAGAACACCAACCTCACCGTCGGCTATACGACCGAATCCAAATTCGATCCCGTGTTCGGCACCGGAACTGCAGACAAGAAACTGACCACCGTTCGCCTCGAGCATTTCGGTGTGCATGAATACGGCGACAATTATTTCTTCTTCGATACCTATCACGGCAAGGAGGTGGGCAGCTTCTTCGGGTTCGGTGCCGGTTCCTTCGGCGAGCAGACGAAGGATCAGTACTTCGGGGTGTTCAATCCGCGCTTGAGCCTCTCCAAGATCACCGGCGCGAATCTCTCGTTCGGTTTCATCCAGGATGTGTATCTCGCGGCGCGACTCGAGCGGGGCTCCTATGCGAATTTCCGCGCCAATAATTTCGGTATTGCGGTTGACCTGAAAGTGCCCGGTTTCAGCTTCTTCGAAACCGATCTCTACGCTCGCAGCGCGAGGTTTACCGGCGATGGCGGAAAGGATATCCACACCCTGTTCTGGCGCACCTTCGCAATGCTGCCGTTCGAGATCGGCGGCCTCAAGTTCACCTGGTCCCCCTTGTTGCTTGTCAATTTCAACAACAAGCAGCGCGACAACACCGTCTTCGTTCAGCCTGACCTATGGCTGAAGCTCAACAAGCATTTTGACGTCGGTTACCGCCACGAATACGCGACCTACAGCAAGACTGCAGGCGAGGGCGGCGGCACCTATTCGCGCACGACTCCGACGCTGCTGGTGCGCTGGAATTTCTGACTTCCCGCAATTCGTGATCGGCGCCCGCCCGCAAGGGCGTGCGCGGCTGGTCGCGATCGTGTTGCAAACATTTCCGGCGGATCAAGAGAGCTGCAATAGCAGCCATGGCCGCCGAACCGTTCGTGCCAAAGGAGACCAAAATGAAAGAGGAAGACAAGAACCTGCAGTCGCCGCTCCGCCGCCGCTTCCTGCAGGGCAGCGGCGCCCTCGCAGTGGGCGGCGCATTGCCGCTGTCGCTCGTTTCCGCGAACAGCCTTGCGCAAGCGGGAGGCCAGCCGCGCACCCTGACGATGCTTGCGTGGTACGGCCACGCGGAACCGGACATCGTTGCCGAGTTCGAGGCGAAGCACAATGTCAAGGTGAAGCCGAAGTACTACACCGGCGGCGACAACATGCTGGCGCTGATCTCGCAGTCGCCAGCCGGCACCTACGACCTGATCCTGTCCGACGCGGAGTACGTGCCGCAGCTGCGCAAGGCGGGCTACCTCGAGCGCCTCGACGCGAAGGACTATGCGTTCGACGATTATTTCCCCGAGTTCCAGAAGTTCCCCGGGCACTGGGACGGCAACGACCTCTACGCGGTGATGGTCCGCTTCGGCTTCCTCGGGGTCGCGTACAACACGGATGCGGTGCCGGAGAGCAAGGCGCGCTCGTTCAAGGTGTATTGGGATCCGGCGTACAAGGGCAAGGTCGGGCACTTCGACTGGTACCTGCCGAACATGGGGGAGATCAGCCTCTACGCCGGCCACAAGGCGCCCTACAAGCTGGAGAAGGAGCAGTTCGCCAAGCTCCAGAGCGTCATGAAGTCCCTGCGTCCGCAGGTCGCGGGTTTCTTCGACTACGGCGGCACCTTCAGCGGCCTGAAGAACGGGCAACTGCAACTGGTGTGCGGCATCGGCGACTGGATCACCGGCACGCTGGCGCGCTCGGGGGCCAAGGTCAGTTCGGTTGTTCCGGACGAGGGCGGCCTGCAATGGACCGAGTCGCTGTCGATCGGCAAGGGCACGCGCAACGCTGATCTTGCCAAGGCCTTCATCCAGTACGTCACCTCCGCGCAGGGGCAGGTGAAGTCCGCGAAGATGGCGGCGTATCCGGCGCTGATCCCGAACCGCAAGGGCTGGGAGCTGCTGGGGCAGAGCGACCCGGCCGAGGCGCGCCGCCAGGGGATGGTGCTGCAAGGGCACAACGTCATGGATGACATCCGCTCCGGGAAGATCACGTTCCGCCAGCTGCCCGTGCAGCAGAGCATCGAGGACTGGAACGACTTCTGGTCCGAGTACAAGGAAAAGGCCTAAGCCTTCCCGCAACGCCGGGCGGACCCGCGTCCGTCCGGCGACATCCCGGAGCCATCGCCATGTCGTCGAACACCAGCCGTAGGAGGTGGCCCCTGCTGCTGCCTCCCTTGCTGTGGCAGCTCACATTCTTCCTGCTGCCACTGCTCTTCCTTTTCGTCATTTCGTTCTGGAGCGTCGTCAATTTCCGCCTCGAGCCGGACATGACCCTGAAGAACTGGGACTTCATGCTCAGTCGCAGCTCTTTCTGGTCGGCATACAGCCACACCTGGGCGCTGGCCCTGGGGGCGGCGGTCGTCACGACCTGCTGTTCCTTTCCTGCCGCCTGCAGCCTGGCGTTCACCGTGTCGGAGCGCACGCGCAAGCTGGCGTTGATGTTCCTGGTGGTGCCGTTCTTCACCAGCTATCTCGTGCGCGTGTATTCGTGGCAGGCCTTCCTGTCCGATAACGGCATCGTCAATGCCTTGCTCGGGCTCTTCGGCCTGGACGGTCTGCCGATGCTCAATTCGGACTTCGGCTCTCTGGTCGGCTACGTGACCCTGGCGCTGCCGCTCGTGACGCTGGTGCAGACGATGGGTTTTGCGCAGATCGACCGCAACCTGATCGAGGCGGCGCATAACCTGCGCGCGGGGCCGGTGCGCACCCTGTTCGAGGTGATCATCCCGCTGGCCAAGCCTTCGCTGGTCGTCGGCGCGTTGTTCGCGTTCATCCTCGCCTTCGGCGACTTCGTCGCGCCGACCTATCTCGGCGGCGGCGCTCCGCCGACCCTGAGCAACCTGATCATCGATACCACGAAGTCCGGCCAGCAATGGCCGAGGGCCGCGGTGGTCGCGATCATGATGATCCTGACCCTCGTCCTCACGTCCCTCGCGGCGGTGCGGCTTGCCTACGGGAGGCGCAAATGATGCTCAGACTTGGTCGTTGGTTCGGGTGGGCCTACACGGGCTACACCTTCATTTTCATCATGGCGCCCATCGTCGCCAGCCTGGTCTTCTCGTTCAACGCGGACCGCTTCCCGTCCTTGCCGCTGCAAGGGTTCACGACGGACTGGTACGGCGGCACCTTCACCGATCCGCTGGTGATCGAGTCGTTCCAGCGCAGCGTGATGGTGTCGATCCCGGTGGCACTGATATCGACCATTCTCGGCTTCTGCGCGGCCTACTGCGACTTCCGCTTCAATTTTCGCGGCAAGTCGCTGTTCAGCCTGCTGATGCTGCTGCCGCCGACGATCCCCGCCGTCATCATGGGCCTGGGGATGCTGTCCTACCTTTCGCGCATCGGCCTCGCCGGCGAGATCTGGGCCGTGCTGATCAGCCATGTGGTCATCGCCTTGCCCTTCGCGATGGCGATGATCCGGCTGCGTCTCGCGCAGATGGACAGCGCATTGGAGGAGGCGTCGTGGAATCTCCGCGCCACGCCCGTACAGACGCTGTGGTACGTGGTCCTTCCATTCTGCAAGCAGAGCCTGGTGGCCGCGTTCCTGATCACCGCCGCGGTGTCGTTCGACGAGTTCGCGGTCGCGTGGTTCGTGTCGGGCCTCAACGAGACGGTGCCGGTGCGCGTGCTGGTGTTCCTGCAGGGGCAGGTCAGTCCGGTGATCAATGCCATCGGCACGGCGGTATTCACCTCCTCGATCCTCCTCGTCGCGATCGGGATGGCGTTTTCCGGCATGGGCAAGGCGAAACGCGCTGCCGCCGACGCTCCCGCGCAGCCAGCGTGCGGCACGCTGGTATCCAACAACGGTTTGTCCTTGTGAGAACGACCATGAGTGAAGCACTGGTAGAGATCGATCGCGTATCGAAGAGGTTCGGCGACTACACGGCGGTGACCGAGACCTCGTTCAGCATCGGGCAGGGCGAGTTCCTGGCGATCATGGGTTCGAGCGGCTGCGGCAAGACGACCATGCTGCGCATGCTCGCCGGGCTGGAGGAGCCGAGCGCCGGGGAGATCCGTCTCGAAGGCCGTTCGCAGAAGGGGCTGCCGCCGTGGGGGCGTGATTTGCCGCTGGTGTGGCAGAGCCTCGCGCTGTTCCCCTTCCTGAGTGTGCTCGACAACGTCGGCTTCGGACTGAAGATGCGCGGTGTCGCGAAGCCGGAGCGGGACCGGCGCTCGCTTGCCTGGCTGCAAAAACTGGAGCTGGGCGAGTTCGCGAGCCGCAACGTGATGCAACTCTCGGGCGGCCAGCGGCAGCGGGTCGCGTTGGCGCGGGCGCTCGTCACCGAACCCAAGGTATTGCTGCTCGACGAGCCCCTGAGTGCACTCGATGCTCACCTCAGCGTGCGCATGCAGGCCTTGCTGCGCTCGCTGCAGCGCGAACTGGGGATCACCTTCGTGTACGTCACGCACAGCCAGACCGAGGCTTTCTCGATGGCGGACCGCGTGGTGATCATGAGCCGCGGCAAGGTGGAGCAGATCGGTTCGCCGCAGGCGATCTACCGTCATCCAGCGAACCGTTTCGTCGCCGAGTTCATCGGCAACGTGACGATCCTGCGGGGCAGCGTGGCGGAAGTCGGGGAGCAGTCCGTGCGGCTCAACACGGCCAACGGGGGCATGAGTGTGTCGCGCGGCAACTTCGCCGGTTCGCACGGTGCCCAGGCGGATTTCTACGTCAATGCCGACCAGATCGCGATCGGCGACGAACCGCGGCACGAGAACCACGTGCGTGCGCGTTTCCTGAGCCACAAGTTCATCGGCAACATGGTCACGCTGTTCCTCGAGGTTCCCGGCATCGACGACGATCTCAAGGTGATCCTGCCCGAAAGGACTTACGACTGCCTCGGCCTGCAGCCCGGCGACTCGGTCGTGGCGTCCTGGCCGGCGGCTGCCGCGCATTTTTTCGGGGGCGCGGCCTGACCTCGTCGGGGCGCCTTCACCTGCGATTTCGGCGGTCGTCGTTTTCACGAAAACGCCCGTCGAAGTGCGGAAACCGGCGCCCCGGCCCCTTCTCTAGCATGGACTCACGTTGCTGCTGCGCGAATCTTCAAGCGGTCGGCGATGGTTTTCGGAACACCCCACAACAAACAGGAGCGGATGGACATGACGAATCTGGTTACCGGCATTCAGTCGATTTCGGAGATGAAGGACCTGCTGCGCATCGAGAACGGCGAGAAGGTGAAGCACACCTTCTCGGAGCAGGAGTATCACAACCGCCAGGCCAAGCTGCGCAAGTACATGGCCGACAACAATATCGATGCGGTGCTGTTCACGTCGATGCACAACATCAACTACTACAGCGACTTCCTGTACTGCTCCTTCGGCCGCCCCTACGGCCTGGTGGTGACGCAGGACAAGGTCGTGTCGATCAGCGCCAACATCGACGGCGGGCAGCCGTGGCGCCGCACCGTGGGCGACTACAACATCGTCTACACCGACTGGCGCCGTGACAATTACTTCCGCGCGATCCAGCAGGAGATCGCCAACAAGGGCCGTGTGGGCGTCGAATACGACCACATCCCTGTCGAGCGCCTGGAAAAGCTCAAGGCCGCGCTGCCCAACGTCACGCTGACCGACATCGGCGCGCCGACGATGCGCATGCGCATGATCAAGTCGGACGAGGAAATCGCGCTGATCAAGCACGGCGCGCAGGTGTGCGACGTCGGCGGTGCGGCGCTCGCGGCGGCGGTGCATGAGGGCGCGCCCGAGCACGAGGTGGCGCTGGCCTCGACGCAGGCGATGATCCGCGAGATCGCCAAGCGCTTCCCGGATTCGGAGCTGATGGACACCTGGACCTGGTTTCAGTCGGGCATCAACACCGACGGCGCGCACAACCCGGTGACCACGCGCAAGGTGCAGAAGGGCGACATCCTGTCGCTGAACTGCTTCTCGATGATCTCCGGCTACTACACGGCGCTCGAGCGCACGATGTTCTTCGACCACTGCGACGACGCCTCGCTCAAGCTGTGGGAGGTCAACGTCAAGGTGCACGAAGCCGGCCTCAAGCTCGTGAAGCCGGGCATTCGCTGCTGCGACGTCGCGGCCCAGCTCAACGAGATCTTCGCCGAGCACGGCCTGCTGCAGTACCGCACCTTCGGCTACGGCCACTCGTTCGGCGTGTTGTCGCACTACTACGGCCGCGAGGCCGGCCTCGAATTCCGCGAGGACATCGAGACGGTGCTCGAGCCGAACATGGTCGTGTCGATCGAGCCGATGATCATGCTGCCCGAAGGTATGCCGGGTGCGGGCGGTTACCGCGAGCACGACATCCTGGTCGTGACCAAGGACGGCGCAGAGAACATCACCGGCTTCAAGTACGGGCCGGAGCACAACATCATCCGTCGCTAATTCGTCGGTGACAGGCCAGCCGCGTCAGCGGCAGGCCACTGCTCTTCGGTCTCAGCGATACCGTCCCGACCAGCGTGCGCGAGTGCGGCTTCGCTGGTCGGGATTCTTTCGTGGCGTGCCCGAGCGGTGCGCCAGGATTGGCGCGTACAGATAAGGAATTGGCGCCGTCCGGCAAATGACGCGCCACCTTTGTGCCTATTCTCGATACAAGTCACCGGTCAACAGACGGTGATACTCGAATCATAAAGAGACATCTGTTCATGAAGTTCATCACTGCTTCGTCCGCAGCCTCCCCGGCCGGACCGTACTCTCCTGCCGTCCAGAGCGGTAACCTCCTGTTCGTTTCCGGCCAGATCCCGCTCGCGGCCGACGGATCGATTGCCGGCGAGGACATTGGCACGCAGACCCGTCAGGTGTTTACGAACCTCAAGGCGGTGCTTGCGCAGGCCGGCGCAGATCTTCCAAACATCGTCAAGACGACCGTGTTCCTGAAGGATCTGGGCGATTTTGCCGACATGAACGCGGTCTACGCCGAGGCGTTCGGCGAGCATCGTCCGGCGCGTTCGACGGTGCAGGTGGCGAAGCTGCCGCGTGATGTGCGCGTCGAGATCGAGGCGATTGCGGTCCTTGGTTGACGTTGCCGTCCGGTGGATGTCGTCATGAACGCACGCAGGACATCGCGAATGTAGGAGCGCGAAGGCGTGGCCGGTGAAGCAATCGTGCTGGTGGTCGATGACGACCCCGTGACCAGAAACTGCCTGGCGGAGTACTTCGCGGCCGAGGACTTTGGTGTCCTGTGCGCGGCGACCGCAGAGGAGGCGGAGGACCTTATCGCGGGGGAGAACATCGACCTCGTGTTGCTCGACATCCGGCTGCCGGGCAAGGACGGGCTGACCCTGACGCGCGAGCTCCGCGTGAATAGCGAAGTCGGCATCATCCTCGTGTCGGGCAAGCAGGACGAGATCGAACGCATCGTCGGCCTCGAGTGCGGGGCGGACGAGTACGTGACCAAGCCCTTCAACCCGCGGGAGATCCTTGCGCGGGCGAAGAACCTTATCCGGCGCGTGAAACAGTCCAGGTCGATGTCTCCCGGCACCGCGCGCGCGAAGGAGGTGGCGTTCGGCGCCTGGACGCTGCACCCCGACCGCCGCCAGCTCGTCGATGCGTCGGGCGTCGAGGCCGAGCTCACCGAGGGTGAGTTCCAGCTCCTGAAAGCCTTTCTCCGTCATCCCGGCCGGACGATGAGCCGCGATCAGCTGCTCGACCAGATCCGCAACCGCGAATGGGTGCCGAGCGACCGCACCGTGGACGTGCTGGTCGGCCGCCTGCGCCGCAAGCTGAAGGACGACCCCGCAAGCCCGAAAGTGATCCTGACCGTGCACGGGGCCGGATACCGCTTCACTCCGGTTCCACGCGAACGCCCATGAGGCGCGCGAGCGTGGCGCTGGCCCTGTGCGGGCTCGCCGCCGGTGCGCAGGGGGCAACGTTCAGCGCCTGCGGCCATCCCGCCTATCCGCCGGTGTCGTGGGTCACGCAGGGCCAGTTGCGGGGACTCGCGCCCGAGGTGGTTGGCGAGATCTTCCGCGAGATGGGGCACGAGCTGCGCACCGAGCCGCTGGGCAACTGGAAGCGCTGCCTGCTGGAAGCGCAGGAGGGGCGCATCGACGTCGTCGTCGCGGCCTACCGCACATCGGAGCGGGAGCGGCGGCTCGCGTTCTCGACGCAATACCTCGTCGCCGACCCTATCGTCCTATTCGTCCGGCGCGACCGGCAATTCGCCTTCTCGCGCTGGAGCGACCTGGAGGGCAAGACCGTCGGCCTGCTGCTGGGCGACAGCTTCGGCGAGCGCTTCGATCGTTTCGCCGAGGCCCGCCTGAAGGTCGAGCGGGTGTCGCGCAGCGAGCAGAACGTGCGCAAGCTCGCGCTCGGACGTATCGACTTCATGCCCGTCGGGCTCCGCACCTGGCATCTGCAGGGTCAGCGTCTGGGCTACGGTGACGAGATCATGCGCCTGCCCGAACCTCTGGTCACCGAGCACTACTACGTCGCCGTGCGCCGGGGCTCGCCGCTCGAACCGCTGCTCCCGTACATCGACCGGCGACTCGCCGAAATGCATGCGGACGGCAGCCTGCAGCGCCACGAGCGTGCGCACGCGGATGCCTACCTGGCAGAACTCGAAGGAACGGAGTCGGATGCTGCGCGCCGCTGAACGCTGGCTGCGGCGCCTTCCCGGCTACCGGCGCGAGCATCCCCTCGCGCATCGCGTGACGATCTACGTGCTGGCCTGCAGCCTGGGCTTCGCGCTGCTGTCGACCGCCCTGCAGGTCGCGATCGAGTACCGGCGCGAGATGCGTTCGATCGAGGAACGGATCGAGTTGATCCACAGCAGCTATCTCGCGAGTCTCGCGCGCAGCGTGTGGGACCTCGACGAGGAGCAGTTGCGCCTGCAATTGCAGGGGATCTCCGATTTTCCCGACATCGGCGGCCTGCGACTGGATGGTGCCGGCTTCCTGACTCCGTTCCAGATCCCCGCCCGTCGGCAGGTCATCGCGCCGATCGAGCACAGCTTCGAGCTCATCTATCCCGCGCCCGAAGGCGACCGGAGCCTGGGGCGGCTGGTCGTGCAGACCGACCGCGGGGCGCTGTTCGCGCGGCTCGGCTGGAGCGGGCTCATCATCCTGTTGAGCCAGACGCTCACCGTCCTGCTGATCGCGGCGGCGCTGGTCGTGGTGTTCCAGTGGTTCGTCACGCGCCACCTCGAGGGCATGGCGCGCTTCGCCCGGCTGCTCGGCGAAGGACGCCTGGATGCGCCGCTGAAGCTGGCGCGTCCGCCTTCGGCCGTGCCCGACGAGCTCGACGCAGTGGTCGCGGCCCTCAACGACATGCAGCTGGCGATCCGCCAGGACATCAGCCGGCGCCAGCTTGCTCACGATCGGCTGCTGTACAGCCGCGACCAGTTCAAGGAAATGGTCGAGAAGCGCACACGCAGCCTGCAGGCGGCCAAGGATGCGGCCGAGGCGGCGAACCGCGCGAAATCGGCCTTCCTCGCCACGATGAGCCACGAGATCCGCACGCCGATGAACGGCATGCTCGGGATGCTGCAGCTCCTGCGTCACAGCGAGATGCCGGAAACGTCGCGGAACCAGCTCGATGTCCTGCAGCGGTCGGGCGAATTGCTGCTCGCGACGCTCAACCACGTCCTCGATTACGCCCGCATCGAGGAAGGTGGGGAGATACCGGAGGAGGAGGCCTTCGACCTTCAGGAGCTGGTCGACAATCAGCTCCTGCTCGTCGCCGGCTCGGCCGGTGCAAAGGGATTGAGGCTGGCGGCCGAGATCGCGCCGGGGCTGGCGGGGCGGTATATCGGCGGCGCGGGGAGCCTGCGGCAGATCCTCGCCAACCTGCTGTCGAATGCGATCAAGTTCACGCTCGAGGGCGAGGTCAGGCTGTGCGTCGACGCCGATGACAAGGCGGGAGCCGCGACCCGCCTGCGCTTCGAGGTTTGCGACACCGGCATCGGCATCGACGAAACCCAGCAGGCGCGCATCTTCGAGCGCTTCACCCAGGCCGACGACACGATCACGCGGCGTTTCGGCGGATCCGGCCTCGGATTGGCGATATCCCGGAAGCTGGTCGAGGGCCTGGGCGGAACGATCGGCGTGACGAGCGTGCCGGGGGAGGGGAGTCGCTTCCGGGTCGAAGTGCCGGTACGGGCCTTGCCGCCGGAGGCATCCGTCACACGGTCGGTGGCCCCGGCGGACCTGCCGAGCCTGAGCCTGCTCCTCGTGGAGGATGTCGAGGTGAATCGTGTGGTCCTGTGCGGCCTGCTCGAACATGCCGGACATCTGGTGTGCACGGCCGTGGACGGCCGGCAGGCGCTCGAGATCTGCAGGCAGCAGGGATTCGACGCGATCCTCATGGACATGCACCTGCCGATCATGAGCGGCAGCGAAGTGAGCCGGGAGATCCGGGGCGACCCGGGAAATCTGAACGGGACCACGCCGATCATTGCGCTGACCGCCAGCGTGAGCCCCGAAGACATCCGGCACTGTCTCGACCACGGCATGGACGCCGTCGTGGCCAAGCCCGTCCGGATCGAGCACTTGCTGCAGACACTTGCCGAAGTGCTCGGGCCGAAGGAGCCATACATCCCGGCCCCGATGCGTGCAAATGAGGCTGAGCGCACTGTCACGGTGGACAGGCGCTTGTTGGTGGCTCACGCGCGGGTGTTCGGCTGCGCCCGCGTCCTGAGCCTGGTGGAGTTGCTGCGCGAGCAGGCTAAAACCACGCTGCCGCAGATCACCGAGGCACTCGAGCAGGGGGATCTGTTTGAGGTGCAGGAACTGGCGCACAAACTTGCGGGCGCATGCGAAATGCTGGGCCTGCGGGACAGCAGCGAGCGCTTGCGCGCGCTGGAGGGGAAGGCGGGCGC
The DNA here is from genome assembly GCF_012910805.1 of Aromatoleum evansii. Lineage (GTDB taxonomy): Bacteria > Pseudomonadota > Gammaproteobacteria > Burkholderiales > Rhodocyclaceae > Aromatoleum > Aromatoleum evansii. The sequence goes on along the minus strand of NZ_WTVK01000044.1, from coordinate 13,607 downwards.
AGACGACGTCGCGGGCTGCCGTAGCACGCACGACGGGATCGGGATCATCCTGGCGCGTGAGCTGGATGAGGCCGGGGATTGCCTGCAGCCCGACGAACCCGCCCCCGCTGCCTCCGGCCCGGACGAGATGCAGGGCCGGGCAGCATAGATCCCGTCAGGGGCGACGCCGCCGCGTGCCGACCTGGGACGGGGAGACGCCGAAGAATTCCCGGTAGCAACGGCTGAAGTGCGGCGCGCCGCTGAAGCCGCAGGCGATCGCGATGCTGGTGATCGGCTCGTTCGTCTGCTGCAGGAGGCGCCGGGCGCGCGTGATGCGGGTCTCGAGGTAGTAGCGTGCCGGCGTGGTATTCATGTAGCGCTGGAACATCCTGTCGATCTGGCGGCGCGACACCTGTGCGTGCTGCGCCAGGTCGTCGATGCTGAGGGGTTCCTCGATGTTGTTCTTCATCAGCTGCAGCACCGTGCTGAGCGCAGCGGGCAGCGTGGGGTCGTCCGCCAGCGCCGTCATCGGAAGGTCGGGCAGGTCATCGAGGGTGCGGTCGCAGGAGAGGATCTCCTCCACGCCGCGCACCACCTCCTCGCCGTGATGGTTGCGGATCACGGCCAGCATCATGCTCAGGGCGCTGTTGGCGCCGGCCGATGAAATCCGGTCGCGATCGATGACGAAAGGTTGCGCGAGGAGCTTGACCTGCGGGCAGACCTCCTCGAGCCCGGCGCGGCTGTCGGGGTGCACCGTGCAGGCGTAGCCGTCGAGGAGCCCCGCGTGCGCGAGCAGATAGCTGCCGTTCCACAGGCCGCCCAGCATGACGCGATGGCGCGCCGCCTCGCGGAGTTTTTCGACGGTCGGACGCGCGGGCTCGAGCTTAGAGCGGTAACCGCCGCATACGATGAGGACGTCGAGGGTCTTCACGGGGATGGACGACAAGTCGCCATCGACCGAGATATTGATCGCGAGGTCGCTGCGAACCGTCGATCCTTCCAGGCTGTACGTCTCGAAGCTGTATAGCGGCTTGCCGCTGACGAGGTTGGCGGTAACGATCGCGTCAACGGCGCCGGTAAACGCCATCATCGAGAAATGCTCGAGCAGCAGGAAGCCGATGCGCCTGCAGATCGAGGTGGGTATGCCTTCGGCCGGCTGTCCGGGCAGGTGGGGTTGATTGCTGTGACGCAGGCGACTGTCGAACTTGCGCTGATTCTGAAGCGGTTTGTCAGCCATGCCGGTCCCGTCGTGTCGAGGCTTTTGTCTGCTGGAAGATCAAATTATAAGGGCACGGCCCCTCGAGGAGGGGCCGTGCCCGGGGCTTCGCGGTGCATCGGGGCGCCGCCTTGACAGATAGACGTCAGGCCGCCGCCGGACTCGGCTTCAGGCCGCCCATCGATTCATCGTGGTCGAAGGTCTGGATCGCTTCGCCTTCAGCGTGCCAGCGCGCTTTTTCCGCCTCGCTGGCGCGCGGCGAGAACCAGCCCATGTAGCCGTAGAAGATGCCGATCACCGGCGACATCCAGCATGCAAACGACAGAGGAATATACAGCAGGTTCTCGAAGTTGCCTTCGGCCACGCCCAGGCCGAGCGCGGTGATGACGATGGCGCCGCCCGCGTTCCAGGGCACCAGCGGGGACACGAGGGTGCCGCCCTCCTCGAGCGCGCGTGACAGGTTCAGCGTCGAATAACCCTTGCCGCGATATGCGGGGGCGTACATGCGGCCGGGCAGGGCGATCGAAAGGTAGGGGTCGCCCGCAACCAGGTTCGTCGCGATCGCGGTGCCCGTTGCAGCGGCCTGCATCGAGCCGAAGCGGCGCGTACGCTTGAGCATCGCGTCGACGATCACTTCGAGGCAGCGTGTGTGTTCGAGTGCGCCGCCGAAACCCAGCGCGATCATGACCAGCGTGATGACCCAGGTCATCGACTGGATGCCGCCGCGGTTGAGCAGGCTGTCGAGATCCTTCACGCCGGATTCGAACTTGTAGCCGTTCTGCATGTAGGCGAACACGTCGTGCACGCTCGCACCCTGTACCAGGATGGCAACCAATGCTCCGGCGACGGCGCCTGCGAACAAGGACGGGATCGCGGGCATCTTGCGCAGTGCGAGGAACAGCACCAGGACGGCCGGCAGCAGGACCGTCCACGACAGCGTGAAGTGCTTCTCGATACCGGACGTGATCGTCTCGATCTTGCTGAAATCCGCTCCTTCGCCCCCGATCAGGCTGAAGCCCGCGACGAGGTAGAGCGCGAATGCGATCAGCATCGACGGGACCGTCGTGGGCATCATGTTGCGGATGTGATCGAACAGGCCTACGCCGGTTACGGCGGGAGCGAGGTTTGTCGTGTCCGATAGCGGCGATACCTTGTCGCCGAAGAACGCGCCCGACACCACGGCGCCGGCAGTCCAGTATGGCGGAATGTCGAAACCCGCCCCGATGCCCATCAGTGCGAGACCGACCGTGCCGGTCGTACCCCAGGACGTCCCCAGAGATACCGACACCAGGGAGCACAGCAGCATCCCCGCGGCAAGGAACCACTGCGGGGTCAGGAGGTTGAGTCCCGCGTGGATGATGTAGGGCACCGTGCCGCTCGCGATCCACGTACCGATGATCATGCCGACGACAATCAGGATCGCAATCGACTGCAGCCCGATGCTGACGATGTGCAGCACCCCTTGTTCCATCTGCTGCCAGCGATGGCCCTGCAGCCAGCCGATCGCCGCGGTGATCGCAAGACCGATCGCCAGCGGCACGTGGGGGGTGAAGTCCTTGTAGTAGAAGAGTTGCACGCCCAGTACGCCGAGCGTGAGGACGATGGGCAGCAGGGCGAGGCCGAGCGAGGGCCTCTCGGTGCGCAGATCACTCATTGTTTTGTCTCCGAATATATGACCCGACGATCGTCCGGGACCGTCGAGGACAGCTGGATTTTTTCGCTGTCGATACGGAGGCTAGCAAGCACTTGTAAACGGGGTTTCGAGCGTTTGTGCAGAATTGTGATGGCTTGTCACTTCCCGCTTTACATCTCGGCTGCAGCGCGCTCTGCAATGTGATCGGCGCTGTTCCGTGCCGACTCGTCGCGACGCCCGGTGCTCGTTCCGTTCCGGGCAGGGGCATACGAGGCCGTGTCTATCGCTTTATATGCGTCAAAGTCAATAATATAATGTTAATTGTAAATATTAAGATCAACAGTATTGGCTAGTATTCCTCCAGACAAAGACGCCTTTGTCGCCAACCGAAACCACCATTGTCTGGAGACGAATCACATGGAAAGCCAACTCAACGACATGCTCAAGCAAGCCTTCGCCGAAGCCACCAAGCTGTACCAGGAACGCGGCTTCCAGCGCCGCGTGGGCTTCGGCAAGAAGCCGGCGCTGATCAACGTCGACCTCGCGAATGCCTGGACCCGTCCCGGCAACCCCTTCACCTGCGAGAAGATCGACGACGAGATCATCCCCGGCGTGCAGCGCCTGCTGAAAGCCTGCCGCGAGAACAACCATCCGGTGATCCACGTGACGACCTGCTACCAGGTCACGGACCGCAAGAATCCGCACACCGACATGGGTCTGTGGCACAACAAGATCCCGGTCGACGTCGTGAATCAGGAAGACGAGAACATCTGGGCGATCGACTCGCGCATCGCGCCGATCGCCGGTGAGCAGGTCCTGATCAAGAAGCGCGCGAGCTCCTTCCACGGTACCTACCTCGCGGGCTTCCTGCGTGCGGCCGGTGTCGACACCATCCTTGTGACCGGCGTGACCGCCTCGGCCTGCGTGCGCACGACCCTGTGCGACGGCCTCGCCGAAGGTTTCCGCACCATCGCCGTGCGCGAGTGCATCGGCGACCGCGTGCCCGGCGCGGTCGAGTGGAACCTGTTCGACATCGACGCCAAGTTTGCCGACGTCGAGTCGGTCGACCGCTGCGTCGACTACCTGTACTCGATGAAGGGCTGATCCCCGGGGCCGGCGGGGGCATCGCTGCCTCCGCCGGCCCACCGTGCTTCACCCGCCCGCGAGCCGGGACCCGCAATAACGAAAACAAGCGACGACCGACGCGTGGCGGCAGGTGCGCGCGATCGGCGCGCGCCCATCACCAAAGGAGTGTTTGTCATGAGTGGTTTGTCGATTTTCAGGAAGCTGCTGCTTGGCGCGCTGTGCGTCGTGGCCGGCGGCGCGGCGGCGAGCGAGACGATCGAGCTGAAGATGCATAGCCAGATCGTCGAGTCCCGCCCGGAGGCGAAGTACCTGCAGCAGTTCGCGGACGACGTTGCGGCACGCTCGAACGGCCGGCTCAAGATCAACGTCTTCCATGCCGGCTCGCTGGGGCTGAAGGATGCGGATCTCCTGCGCATCATGCAGGCGGGCGCCGTCGACATGGCGATGCTGTACGGCGAGTACTTCACGCGCGACGCGCCCGAGCTGGGCGTCGTGTACGTGCAGGGCGCGATCCGCAACCCGCAGCAGCACCTGCAGCTACTGCCAACGATGCGCGCGATCTACGAGGAGGGCTACTCGAAGTGGCGCATCCACACCGTCGGCGGCGTCGTCAGCCCCGTGTTCAACGTCGGCGTGCATTGCAAGGAGCCGGTGAACAGCCTCGCGCAACTGAAGGGCAAGAAGCTGCGCGTGTGGGGCAGCCACCTCGTCGGCACCTTCCAGGGCCTGGACGTCGCCGCGCAGGTGATCCCGCAGAACAGCATGTACATGGCGCTGCAGACCGGCGTGGTCGACTGCGCCTACTACCTGTCGACGGTCGCCAAGACCGTGTCGATCCAGGAGGTGGCGAAGTACGAGGCCTACATGCACCCGTGGGCGGCCGTGCCGTGGATGTTCGGCGTCAGCGACAAGGCCTGGTCGCGCCTGCCCAAGGACCTGCAGACGGTGCTGGTCGAGGCGGGCGAGGCGATGTGGGCGAAGACACGCGACGCGGCCGTGAGCCCGGAGCGCGAGAACGCCGCGATCGAGGAGCGCAAGGCGCTCGGCATCACGATGCTGGAGCCCTTCTCGCAGGGTGACGTCAGCAGCTTTGTCGCAGCATCCGACAAGGCCTGGGCGGATATGGCGAAGTCAGCGGGGCCGAAGGGCACCGAGTACTACCAGCGCATGAGGGAGGCGATCGCCAAGCTGACGCCCTGAGCGGCGTCGCAGGGGCGGCCTGTCTTGACCCATGACGGCCGCCCGGATCGTGTCGCAACCCATCGCTGGAGACCAAGATGCACTTCCTGATCCGCTGCCTGGAAAGGCTCGCGCTCGGCATGAACCGGCTCGCTGCCGTGGCGGCCGTGCTGATGAGCCTGTTCGTGTTCCTGGGCGTCGTGATGCGCTACTTCGTCGGCGCACCCTTCGCCTTCTCCGATGAATTCATCGGCCTGCTGTTCGCCACGATGGCCTTTCTCGCCATGCCGCTGGGCCTCGTGATGCGCCGTCACATCATCCTCGACATCGTCACGCGCGGCCTGCAGGGGCCGCTGCGCCACTTCGTCGACATCGGCGCCACCGTGATCCTCACCACCTTCTGCGTGTGGTTCTTCGCGCTCTCCTACGATTTCGCCGACTTCTCGCGCCTGCTCGACGCGCGCTCGGACATCGGCTCGATGCTGCTGTGGCCGTGGATGGCGATGCTGCCGCTGTGCACCGTGGTGATGGTGCTCGTCAGCCTCGGCCAGCTCTTCGACAGCCTGCGCCAGCTTGCCGGCCGCCCGTCGCTGTTCTCCCTCGCTGGCGAGGAGGAAGCGCTATGACCTGGGGCATCCTTTCGACCAGTATGCTCGTGCTGATGGTGACCGGCGCGGTGCTGGGCGCAGCGCTCGGGCTCACCGGCCTGATCCTGCTGCAGTTCCAGGTGGGGGACGCGACCTCGCTCGCGGTGCAGGCGGTGTGGAACACCTTCACCGACTTCACCCTGAGCGCCGTGCCGCTGTTCATCTTCCTCGGCGATATCCTGATGGCGAGCGGCATCTCCGGGCGCATCTACAACGGCCTCACGCCGCTGTTCCATCGCTTCTCGGGCAAGCTGCTGCACACCAACATCGCGGTGTGCACGGTGTTCGGCGCGGTCAGCGGCTCGAGTTCGTCGACAGCGGCGGCGATCGGTTCGGTCGGCTATCCCGAACTGGTGAAGCGCGGCTACGACCCGGCGACCGTCATCGCCTCGCTCGCGGCCGGCGGCACGCTCGGCCTGCTGATCCCGCCCAGTCTGTCGCTGCTGATCTATGGCGCCACGCAGGACGTGTCGATCGGCAAGCTCTTCCTCGCCGGCATCGTGCCGGGGCTGCTCATCGCCGGCCTGTTCTCGGCCTACATCGCGGGCCTGTGCTACTTCCGCAAGGATCTGGCGCCGAAGGAGGACGAACGCCCGACCTGGGGCGAGATCTTCACCGGGCTGCGCGCGATCTGGCCGCTGCCGATCCTGATCTTCTTCGTGCTCGGCACGATCTACATGGGCCTCGCGACGACCACCGAGGCCGCCGCACTGGGCGTGGTCGCGGCGACGGTGCTGGGCTTCGTGTGGGGCGACCTGACGCTGCCGAAGCTGTGGCAGTCGTTCAAGACCTCGGTGCTGATGTTCGGCACGATCGCGATGGTGCTGCTCGGCACGCTGATCCTCGCGCAGGCGATCAGCGTCCTTGGCCTGCCGAAGGAACTCGTCGACTGGGTCGCGAAGATGGGCCTGAGCCGCTACGAGGTGCTGTTCGCGATCGTGCTCGTGTATCTGGTGCTGGGCTGCTTCTTCGACGGCATCTCGCTGCTGCTGATGACGCTGCCGATCGCCTTCCCGCTGATGATGTCGATGCAGTTCGACCCCATCTGGTTCGGCATCGTCGTCACGATCCTGATGGAGGTCGGCATGATCACGCCGCCGGTGGGGCTCAACCTCTTCGTGCTCGTGACGATCTCCAGGCGCAAGGTGAGCCTGGGCGAGGCGTCGTGGGCCACCGTGCCCTACTGGCTGATCATGCTCGGCGTGATCGGGCTGTTCACGGTGTTCCCGGAGATCGTGACCTTCGTCCCCAACCGCTTCTTCTGATCTCGCTCACCGTCCTCCCCCTTGGCGATCCGCAGGCACTCCAGGCCTGCGGGTCGCTTTTTTCCTGCGGGTGAGGATCGATGGCGATTATTGCGCACCAAAACAACAATCGCCCTGCAAGCGGCAACAGTTCCGGCGCGGTGCGCGGCTATTCTCGTGCTTCGCTCGCGATGCCGAATTCCTCGGCGTTGTCGTGCAGGAACTGCGCGAAGCGGTCCACGGTGGGAGTCGGAATGTCCTTGCGCCAGCACACCAGGGTCTCCAGCGGCTTTTGCCGACCGGCGAGCGGACGGATCACCAGCCCCTTGCGCTGGATGTTCTCCGCGCAGCGCGCGTACAGCGCGACGCCGATGTTCGCAGCGACCAGCCCGAAGATGCCGTCGCTGGTCGAGGCCTCCTGCGCGACGAGGGGCGAGAAGTTGGCAGCGTGGCACAGGGCGAAGAAGTGCGAGCGGAAGGCTTCCCACGACTCCTTCGAGCCGAGGATGAATTTTTCGTTAGCGAGGTCGCGGATCGAAATCGACGGCTTGTCGGCGAGTGGATGCGCGGCCGGAAGCAGCACGACCAGTTCCTCGCGCGCGAGCAGGAGCTGGCTCACGGTGGGTGATTCGAAGGGGCCGATCAGGAAGCCGATGTCGATGCGCGACTCGAGCAGCGCCTCCTTCTGCTTCGAGCTCGGGAAGTGAAACAGCTCGACCTTGATGCCCGGATGCGTGTGCAGGAATTTCTCGATGATCATCGGCAGCTTGCCGTTGATCGCGAAGTCCATGTACGCGATGCGCAGGTAACCCACCTTGCCGTCGGCGGCGGCCTGCGCGAGCAGCGAGGCCTTCTCGATGTGGCCGAGCGCGAGGCGGCATTCGTAGAGGAAGGTGCGCCCGGCCTCGGTGAGCTGCACGACGCGCGTCGTGCGCGACAGCAGCTCCGCGCCGACGGCTTCCTCCAGGTGCTGGATCGTGCGCGTGAGCGCCGACTGCGTCATGTGCAGGCGCTCGGCGGCGGGGCGGAACTGCAACTCCTCGGCGACGGCGATGAAGGCGCGCATGTGGCGGATTTCGAAGCGCATGGGCGGGGCTCGGGTGAGTGGATAGTGATTGCTGAAGGCAATAATCGCGCATCAACTGTAAATAATATTGGAAATAGTGTCGACTAGGATTCACACATCGGGGCGGCTGCAGTTGCGGTCGCTCGGCAGACTTGCATGAGGAAGTAAGATGGCGGGAGCAGGGGCAGGGAGCAGGGCGCTGCGGCGCGTGGTCGTGACGGGCTGGGGGCTTGCGACCCCGCTCGGTGTCGGCGTGGAGCACACATGGGCGCGGCTCCTCGCGGGCGAGTCGGGCATTCGCGCGATCGACCGCTTCGAGGTCGCGGATCTGCCCTCGCGCATCGCCGGCCTGCTGCCCGAAGGTCCAAGTGCCGACGGCGGTTTCAATGCCGACGAATGGGTGCCGCCGAAGGACCAGCGCAAGATGGACCGCTTCGCGATGTACGCGCTGTGCGCGGCCGAGCAGGCGCTGCAGGATGCGGACTGGCATCCGACGACCCAGCGCGCCCGCGAGCGCACCGGCGTGCTGATAGGCTCGGGCATCGGCGGCCTGCCGGCGCTCGCCGAGGGTGCACTGACGCTGGAACGCCAGGGCGCGCGGCGCATCTCGCCCTTCTTCATTCCGTCCGCGCTGGTGAATCTGGCCGCCGGCCAGGTCGGGATCCGTCACGGCCTGCAGGGGCCCACGCACGGCGTCGCGACCGCCTGCGCGAGCGGCGCCCACGCGATCGGCGACGCCGCGCGCATGGTGATGCTGGGCGATGCCGACGTGATGGTGGCCGGCGGCACCGAGGCTGCGGTGTCGCGCCTGGGCATCGCCGGCTTCTGCGCCGCCCGCGCGCTGTCGACCGGCTTCAACGACACCCCGCAGGCCGCCTCGCGCCCGTGGGACGCCGCGCGCGACGGCTTCGTGATCGGCGAGGGTAGCGGCATCGTCGTGCTCGAGGACTACGAGCACGCACGGGCGCGCGGCGCGCGCATCCACGCCGAGGTGCTGGGCTACGGCCTGTCGGGCGACGGCTATCACATTGCCGCGCCGCCTGAGGACGGCAGCGGGGCCCTGCGTGCGATGCGCGCCGCGCTCGCGTGGGCGGGCGTTGCTCCGGCGGACGTGGACTACGTGAACGCCCACGCGACCTCGACCCCGCTCGGCGATCTCGTCGAGCTGCGCGCGCTGCGCGAGGTCTTCGGCGAACATGCCATGCGCGGCGGGGAGGGCGGGTTGTCGGTATCCTCGACCAAATCGGCGATGGGGCATCTGCTCGGTGCCGCGGGCGCCGTCGAGGCCATCGTGTGCATGCTCGCGCTCCGCGACCAGATCGTGCCGCCGACGCTCAACCTCGCCGAACCACCGGTGGAGTTCGCCGGCATGGACTTCGTGCCCCGCGTCGCCAAGCGCCGCCCGGTGCGGACCGCGCTGTCGAATTCCTTCGGCTTCGGCGGTACCAACGCGGCGCTGCTGTTCGGCGCCGTCAAGGACTGAAGGGAGGGCGGAACCGAACTGAACTGAACCGCAGCACCGGCGGACGCGCCGGCATCACCGGCGCACCGTCGATCCACACCGATTCGAAAAAATATTCGAACGAGGAGACACGAATGACTACAACAGTACTGGAGATGCCCTTCGCCGCGGGGCCTCGTGAGGGCGTGCAGGAGCAGAGGGTGGACGCGACCTATCGCAAGATAACCTGGCGCCTGATGCCCTTCCTGTTCATCTGCTACGTCGCCGCCTACCTCGACCGCATCAACGTCGGCTTCGCCCAGCTGCAGATGAAGGACGCGCTGGGCTTTAGCGACGCGGTGTACGGCCTGGGCGCCGGCATCTTCTTCGTGGGCTACTTCCTGTTCGAGGTTCCGAGCAACCTGATCCTGGAGAGGATCGGCGCGCGCAAGACGCTCGTGCGCATCATGGTGCTGTGGGGGCTCACGTCCGCGGCGATGATGTTCATCACCTCGCCGGCCGTCTTCTACGTGCTGCGCTTCCTGCTCGGCGTGTTCGAGGCCGGCTTCTTCCCCGGCATGATCTTCTACCTCACCTGCTGGTACCCCGCCAACCGGCGGGCGCGCGTGATGGCGCTGTTCCTCACCGCTGTCGCGACGGCGGGCGTGGTTGGCGGCCCGCTGTCGGGCTGGGTCATGCGGACATTCGACGGGTTCAACGGGCTGGGTGGCTGGCAGTGGATGTTCCTCATCGAGGGCCTGCCGTCCTGCCTGCTCGGCGTGATCGCGTACTTCTACCTCGACGATCGGCCGCAGCAGGCGAGGTGGCTCAGCGCCGAGGAGAAGGCCGTCGTCGTCGCCGAACTGAAGCGCGACCACGCCGCGCGCCCCTTCTTCCACAACCATTCCTTCGGCGACGCCGTGAAGTCGCCGCGCGTGTATGCGATGGCGCTCGCGTGGTTCACCTTCATCTGCGGCGTGTATGCGATCAGCTTCTGGTTGCCGACCCTGATCAAGGGCGCAGGCGTCACCGACGTGCTCTCGATCGGCCTGTACTCGGCCATCCCCTACGGCGTCGCGGTGCTGACGATGATCCTCGTGTGCCGCCACTCCGACCGCAGCGGCGAGCGCCGTCGCCACACCGTTGCCTGCGCGTTGATCGGCGCCGCCGCGCTCGCCACCATCTCGCAGACCGCGGGAAACCTGCCGCTATCGCTGCTGGTGATGAGCATCGCCACGGCCGGCATCTTCACGCTGCAACCGCTCTTCTGGGCGATCGCGACGGATTTCCTCGGCGGCACGAAGGCCGCGGCGGGCACCATCGCCTTCATCAACAGCCTGGGCCTGATCGGCGGTTTCGCCAGCCCGACCATGCTCGGCTGGGTGAAGACGACGACGGGAAGCCTGGACAATGGGTTGTATCTGATCGCAGGCTTGCTGGCGGTGGGGGCGGTGATTACCTTGCAGTTTCGCCACGGGTCGGCGCATCCGGAGTCGAACCGGCGCCTGTACGGTCGGTCACCGCAGGAATAAGGATTCGCGGACGCGATTGAATGTCGGTCCTGGGTGGAGGCGCGAAGGCGGGCCGCTGCCACCCGGCCGGCTTTCAGACGGGCAACAGGCCGGTGAGGATCCCAAGGCCCACCACGAGGAACACAAGGCCAAGTCCCCCGAACAGCAGCGCCTGCCCCCACAGCGGCATGAAGCGGTCGATCTCGGCAATGTGCGGCTGGTCGGCGCGGTAGCGCACCACGACGCTGTCGCCGATGCGTCCGGCATCCTGGCTGCTGCCCATTGCTGACTGGAAAGTGATTTCACGCCCCGTGACAATCCTGAACTTCACGGTCGGGAAGTAGCTGACCTCATCCCGCTCACGGTTTTCGGTCAGCGCGACGATCGTACCCGGGGCGACCACCGACTGCCGGACGAATACGCGCGTCCGTGCGAACTGTCGCCCGGCGGCAATCAGCATCGCCGCGCCGATCAATGCGAAGAGGCTGCTCAGGGCCGTAATCCAGGTCATGAACGTGTATGGCCATCGGTGCCGGCTCTCTGTCCAGCACGGCGGAGCAGGTGGATCGTGCCGGGGGGTGACAGACAATGCATGTCGGCATTCAGGGGGCTGTGTCGGGTGGCCCGGACGATACAGCATTCCTTGTGCCTGGAGCCATTCCCGAATGCTTCCGCCCCCCTTGCATTGCCACATGCGACGCATGTCGCCTTCGGCACATCCACCCCAGGAATTCGCGGCGGGCTGAAACGGCAGGGCGCCTGGGGCGGGGATTCCGTTCCTCGCCTTCGGTCCATATCAAGCAAACGCGTGACGGATACAGGCAAAAGCGCCCCGGGCGAACTTCCTAACATCTCTTCCCATGAAGCCGCCATCCGCTGCGGCCGCTGTCGGCAACGACAGTCCAAGACCGAGGAGACAATACGAATGTTTGCACTGACCGACCGCATTGCCGATTTCGACGACGAGCTGCAGGCGGCGATGGAGGGCGAGTTCGAGCGCCAGGAATCGCACATCGAGCTGATCGCCTCCGAGAACTACACCAGCCCGCGCGTGCTCGAAGCGCAGGGCAGCGTGCTCACCAACAAGTACGCCGAGGGCTACCCGGCGAAGCGCTACTACGGCGGCTGCGAGCACGTCGATGTGGTCGAGCAGCTCGCGATCGACCGCGCCAAGCTCCTCTTCGGCGCCGACTTCGCCAATGTCCAGCCGCACTCGGGCTCGCAGGCCAACGCCGCGGTGTACATGGCGCTGCTCGAGCCGCACGACACCGTGCTGGGCATGAGCCTCGCCCACGGCGGTCACCTCACGCACGGCGCCAAGGTGAACTTCTCCGGCAAGCTCTACAACGCCATCCAGTACGGCCTCGATGAAGCGACCGGCGAGATCGACTACGCCCAGGTCGAACAGCTCGCGAAGGAACACAAGCCGAAGATGATCGTCGCGGGCTTCTCGGCCTACTCGCGCGTGGTCGACTGGCAGCGCTTCCGCGCGATCGCCGATGCCGTGGGTGCGTATCTCTTCGTCGACATGGCCCACGTCGCCGGCCTCGTCGCCGCGGGCCTGTATCCCAACCCCATCCCCTTCGCCGACGTCGTCACCACCACCACCCACAAGACCCTGCGCGGCCCGCGCGGCGGCCTGATCCTCGCGCGCGCCAACCCGGATCTGGAGAAGAAGCTCAACGCCGTGGTGTTCCCCGGCATCCAGGGCGGCCCGCTCATGCACGTCATCGCGGGCAAGGCGGTCGCGCTCAAGGAAGCGCTGCAGCCCGAGTTTCGCGCCTACCAGCAGCAGGTGCTCAAGAACGCCCGCGCGATGGCGGGCGTCTTCATCGAGCGCGGCTACAAGATCGTCTCCGGCGGCACGGACGACCACCTCTTCCTCGTCGATCTCGTCGCCAAGGGCCTCACCGGCAAGCAGGCCGACGCGGCCCTGGGCGCGGCGCACATCACGGTGAACAAGAACGCCGTGCCCAACGACCCGCAGTCGCCCTTCGTCACCAGCGGCATCCGCATCGGCACGCCGGCGATCACCACGCGCGGCTTCAAGGAAGCCGAAGCCAAGGAGCTCACGAACTGGATCTGCGACGTGCTCGACCACATCGACGACCAATCCGTGATCGCCGCGGTGCGCGAGAAGGCGAAGGCCTTGTGCGCGCGCTTCCCGGTCTATCCGGCCACCCGCTGAACCGGCCTCCGGAGCGACCCGTCATGGCGATCAGCGTATTCGAGATGTTCAAGGTCGGCGTCGGCCCGTCCAGTTCCCACACCGTGGGTCCCATGCGTGCCGCGCTCACCTTCGCGTCCGGCCTCAAGGACGCGGGGCTCTTGCCGCGCGTGCGGCGGGTGAAGGCAGAGCTGTACGGCTCGCTGGGGGCCACCGGCAAGGGCCACGGCAGCGACAAGGCGGTGCTGCTTGGCCTGGAAGGGGAGGCGCCCGATCTCGTCGACCCCGACACCATCGAGGCGCGCCTCGTGCGCATCCGCGAGGGCAAGCGCCTGACGCTGCTGGGCCTCCACCCGGTGGACTACTGCGAGAAGACCGACCTCGTCTTCCTGCGCCGCCAGACGCTCCCCTACCACCCCAACGGGATGCGCCTGACGG
>NZ_WTVK01000043.1 GCF_012910805.1 Aromatoleum evansii | reverse complement strand
TAAGATGTGTATAAGAGCCAGCCCTTCCCCGCCGCACGCGCTGCGGTGGCATTCGCCGCCGAGGCCACGCCGATGCCCGTCGAAGCCGGCGAGACGGAGATCATCGTCACCGTCAGCGGAACCATCGAACTGACGGACTAACGCGGCACCACCCGCCGCACGCTTCTGAAAGACACTTCATGCACCTCAATCGCCATCTGGCAGCCCTATCCGCACTTCTCATCGGCGCCGGCGCCCTCGCCGGTACCGCCTGGACCAGCGAAGGATCGCGGGTTGTCAGCTACACCTGTCCCGGCGGCGAGCAATTCACCGTCGAGTACCTGGACGGTCACGTGCGCCTGCGCACCGGCGCGGGCATCTTCGCCCTCACCGGCGAGAAGACGGCCGGCGGAGGGAAGTATTCAGACGGCTATACGCTGCTCTCGGCCAGCGGAGACCAGGCCACGCTCGAACGACCGGGCCTTCCCGACAGCCAGGCATGCCGGGCCACCGGCAAGACCTCGCTCTGACACCGCGCCGCGAACCGCCGCAGCCCGAACACCCACTGGACACCCGCAGGCAAATTCCCCTATCGTTCGGGAATAACGTGCAAGGGGGCTCCATGGTCGTTCGCAAGCTGCTTCATGCCCTGACGGCATCGACGATCGCAGCCCTCGTGGCTGCCTGCAGCAGCGTCCCGGCCCCGCGCCCCGAAACCTCCACCGCGCCGCGCATCCCTTCCGGGCCGGTCAGCGCCGACTACTTCGTCCTCGAAGACCCCGAGCATTCGCGCGAAATGGTCATCTTTGCGCTGGGGCTGCTCGACACCGGCTACCGCTTCGGCGGCCGCAACCCCGACGCGGGCCTCGACTGCAGCGGCATGGTGTCCTACATCGTCGAACAGGTTTCCGGGCGCCGCCTGCCGCACAACGCGGCGCAGATCGCCGACCGGACACGGCCGGTCAGCCTCGCGCTGCTGCAGCCGGGCGACCTCGTGTTCTTCAACACCATGAACCGACCTTACTCCCACATGGGCATCTACATGGGCGAAGGCAGGTTCGTTCACGCACCATCGAGCCGCGGGCGAGTGCGCGTCGAACGGCTCGACAGCCCCTATTTCAGATCCAGATTCGACGGTGCCAGGACGCTCCTGGCGGACAGTTGAACAAGGCGGCCCGGGCGCCTACAACCCGGGGCGGCGCTACACCCGCCGACGCTGACAGGAAGCATCTCACCCACCCTTCAGCAGGAGCAGAATCATGCATACACGAAAGATCAGCGAGGTCATCGCCGGGCGCCCCATCCTCACGGGCCCGGCGGACCTGACCGTGAGCGAAGCCGCACGCCTGATGGCCGCCGCCAAGGTCGGATCCATCATGCTCACCGAAGGCGGCCGCCTCATCGGGATCTTTACCGAACGCGACGCCCTCGTGCGGGTGCTGGCCGCGGGACTGGACCCCCAGGTGACCCCTGTTGCGCACGCGATGACCACGCATGTGATGACCGCAACGCCCGAAATGCCACTTGGCCACGCATTGCACCTGATGTTCGAAGGCGGATTCCGGCACGTACCCGTCGTGAGTGACGGCCGGCCTGTCGGAATGGTGTCTGCGCGTGACGCGCTCGGCCCCGAGCTCGTGGAATTCGAGGGCGAACTGCTGCAACGCGAGGCGATCGCCGAAGTGCTCTGAGCAGATGGCACTCCCCCCGGGGCAGCCGCCGTCAGGGCTTCTGCCGGGGGGTGTGAACGAAAACTTCGCCGGGCTTGGTCAGCCCGAGCTCGAAGCGTGCGCGCTCCTCGATCGCCTCGTTGCCGGACTTGAGATCGCGCACTTCGGCTTCCAGGCCCGCGTTGCGCTGCTCCAGCTCGCGATTCTTCTCGCGCTGCTCCTGCAGTTGCCGGTCGACGTCCCACACCCGCAACCAGCCGCCCTTGCCCAGCCAGAGCGGATACTGCAGGAGTGCAACCAGCAGGACGAGGATGACCAGAGGCCAGCGCATAAAGGGACGAAGATCTGCTCGTAATCAAAAGAAGGCCGGCGAATTCATCGCCGGCCTTGTGCATTGAATCATTGCGGCCGGCCCCTACGGGCCGCCGCAGAACGCGGGACGCTCAGCGCACGCGCAGGTTGTAGAAGGCGCGACGGCCCGGGTAGCTGACGGTATCGCCGAGATCTTCCTCGATACGCAGCAACTGGTTGTACTTCGAGATGCGGTCCGAACGCGACAGCGAACCGGTCTTGATCTGCATCGCGTTGAGGCCCACCGCGATGTCGGCGATGGTCGAGTCCTCGGTCTCGCCCGAACGGTGCGAGATCACGGCGGTGTAGCCCGCGCGCTTGGCCATCTCGACCGCGGCGAAGGTCTCCGACAGCGTGCCGATCTGGTTGATCTTGATGAGGATCGAGTTGGCGATGCCCTGGTCGATGCCCTGCTCGAGAATCTTCGTGTTGGTCACGAACAGGTCGTCGCCGACGAGCTGGATCTTGCGGCCGAGCTTGTCGGTCAGCGTCTTCCAGCCGGCCCAGTCGTTCTCCGCCATGCCGTCCTCGATCGACACGATCGGGAAGCGGTCGGCCAGCGTTGCGAGGTAGTCGGCAAAGCCTTCCGAGCTCAGGGTCAGGCCTTCGCCGGACAGCACATACTTGCCGTCCTTGTAGAACTCGGAGGCTGCGCAGTCGAGCGCCAGCACCACTTCGCGGCCCGGCTCGTAGCCGGCGGCGGAGATGGCGTCCTGGATCATGTTCAGCGCTTCCTCGGTGCTGCCGACGTTCGGCGCGAAACCACCCTCATCGCCCACGGTCGTCGGATAGCCATTCTTGTCGGTGAGCTTCTTCAGGTGATGGAAGATCTCGGCGCCGCAACGCAGCGCTTCGCGGAAGCTGGTCGCGCCCACCGGCATGATCATGCATTCCTGGATGTCCAGGCTGTTATTCGCATGGGCGCCGCCGTTGATGACGTTCATCATCGGCACCGGCATCGCCATCGGGCCCGAACCGCCGAAGTAGCGGTACAGCGGCAGGCCGGCCTCTTCGGCCGCGGCCTTGGCGACGGCCATCGACACGGCCAGCATCGCGTTGGCGCCCAGGCGCGACTTGTTCTCGGTACCGTCGAGCTCGATCAGGGTGCGGTCGATGAAGGCCTGCTCTTCGGCGTCGAGGCCGATGATCGACTCGGAGATCTCGGTGTTGACGTTCTCGACCGCGCGCAGAACCCCCTTGCCCAGGTAGCGCGCGGCGTCGCCGTCACGCAGTTCGATGGCTTCGCGCGAACCGGTGGAGGCGCCCGACGGCACAGCCGCACGGCCCATCACACCGGATTCGAGCAGAACGTCCGCTTCGACGGTCGGGTTGCCGCGCGAATCGAGAATTTCGCGGGCAATGACATCAACGATTGCACTCATTGGTATTCCTGTCCTTCAAGGGGTCAAAAATAAGTTGATCGCAACACCGGCAACTGCTTCAGCCGGCCAGCTCCATGAAGCCGTGGCGCTTCACCAGGCTGTCGATATCCTTCAGCGTCGCCAGCAGCGCCTTCATCTTCGGCAGCGGCCATGCGTTCGGGCCGTCCGAGAGGGCCTTTGCGGGATCGGGGTGGGTCTCCATGAAGAGCCCCGCCACACCCACTGCCATGGCCGCACGCGCCAACACCGGCACGAACTCGCGCTGCCCGCCCGAAGCCGTACCCTGGCCGCCGGGGAGCTGCACCGAGTGCGTCGCATCGAACACGACCGGGCAACCCGTTTCGCGCATGATCGCAAGGCTGCGCATGTCCGACACGAGATTGTTGTAACCGAAGGATGCACCGCGCTCGCACACCATGATGGTGTCCGCGCCGCCGTTGGCCTCGCGCGCCTTGTCCACGACGTTCTTCATGTCGCCCGGCGCGAGGAACTGGCCCTTCTTGATGTTCACCGGCTTGCCGCTCGCGGCGACCGCATGGATGAAGTCGGTCTGGCGGCACAGGAAGGCCGGCGTCTGCAACACGTCGACGACGGCCGCCACGGCCGGGATTTCCTCGATCGCATGCACATCGGTCAGCACCGGCACGCCGAGTTGCTTGCGCACGTCGGCGAGGATCTCGAGGCCCTTCTCCATGCCCGTGCCACGGTAGGACTTGCCCGAACTGCGGTTGGCCTTGTCGTACGACGACTTGTAGATGAAGGGGATCGCCAGCTCAGCGCAGATCTCCTTGAGCGCGCCGGCCGTCTCGAAGGCCATGTCGCGCGACTCGATCACGCAGGGACCAGCGATCAGGAAAAAGGGCTTGTCGAGCCCGGCCTCGAATCCGCAGAGTTTCATCGCGACTCCCTCAGGCCGCCGCAGCGGCCGCCTTGCGCGCCAGCGCCGCCTTCACGTAGGCCGTGAACAGCGGATGCCCCTTGCGCGGGTTGGAGGTGAATTCCGGATGGAACTGGCAGCCGACGAACCAGGGATGCACGTCGGCCGGCAGTTCGATCATCTCGCACAGGTCGGTTCCGGGCGCACGGCCGGAGACGACCAGGCCTTTTTCTTCCAGTTGCGAGAGCAGCTTGTTGTTCACTTCGTAGCGGTGGCGATGGCGCTCGACGACGTCGGCAGAGCCATAGACATCGCGCGCCAGGGATCCGTCCGCAAGGTGGCACAGTTGTGCACCCAGGCGCATCGTGCCGCCGAGGTCGGAGCTTTCGCTGCGCTTCTCGACCTTGCCGGTGCGATCCTGCCATTCCGTGATCAGGCCGATCACCGGATACTGGGTGTCGCGCTCGAACTCGGTCGAATGCGCCCCGGCCATGCCGGCCACGTCGCGGGCGAACTCGACCACGGCGAGCTGCATGCCCAGGCAGATGCCCAGGTAGGGAACCTTGTTCTCGCGCGCGTAGCGGATGGCCGCGATCTTGCCCTCGGTGCCGCGCTTGCCGAAGCCGCCCGGCACCAGGATGGCGTCCATCTTCTCGAGCGCCTTGCAGCCATCGCGCTCGATGTCCTCGGAGTCGAGGTAGTGGATCGTCACCTTGCTCTCGGTGTGCATCCCGGCGTGGCTCAGCGCCTCGATGAGCGACTTGTAGGACTCGGTGAGGTCGACGTACTTGCCGACGAAGGCGACGTCGACGGTCTCCTTGGGATTCTCGAGCGCATGGACGAGCTTGTCCCACACGCTCAGGTCCGCCGCGCGAGCGAGGATGTTGAGCTTGTGGCAGACGATCTCGTCGAGCATCTGGTCGTGCAGCTGCCCGGGAATCTTGTAGATCGAGTTGGCGTCCAGGCACTCGATGACCGCTTCGGGCATCACGTTGCAGAACAGCGCGATCTTGCGGCGCTCGTCGGCCGGGATCGAGCGGTCGGCGCGACACAGCAGGATATCGGGCTGGATGCCGATCTCGCGCAACTCCTTCACCGAATGCTGTGTCGGCTTGGTCTTCAGCTCGCCTGCGGTCGGGATGTAGGGAAGCAGCGTCAGATGGATGAAGCAGGTGCTGTTGCGGCCCTCCTCGATGCCCATCTGGCGGATCGCCTCGAGGAAGGGCAGCGACTCGATGTCGCCCACGGTGCCGCCGACCTCGACGATCGCCACGTCGGCACCTTCTGCGCCGCGCTTGACGTACTGCTTGATCTCGTCCGTGATGTGCGGGATGACCTGGACGGTCTTGCCGAGATATTCGCCACGGCGCTCCTTCTTGATCACCGACTCGTAGATCTGGCCGGTGGTGAAGTTGTTGCGCTTGCTCATGCGCGCGCTGGTGAAGCGCTCGTAGTGGCCCAGGTCGAGGTCGGTCTCGGCGCCGTCCTCGGTCACAAAGACCTCGCCATGCTGGAACGGGCTCATCGTGCCCGGATCGACGTTGATGTACGGATCCAGCTTGAGGTGGGTAACCTTGATGCCGCGGGATTCGAGAATGGCCCCCAGCGAGGCCGCTGCAATGCCTTTGCCCAAAGAGGACACGACACCGCCGGTAACGAAGACGTATTTGGTCATGGGAACGTTGCTGCGGGAAAGCGCGATGATAACCGAAGAGGCCCGCGGGCCGGAAGCGATGTGCGGCACCTGCCCTTTCCAACGGCCGAAAACGGTGGGATCGTGACCACCATGACGAGCGCGACACGCCAGGCTGCGCCGGCGAACGGACGGCGCCTGATCCTGTTCGGAGCCTTCGACCGCCACAATTTCGGCGACCTGCTGCTCGCCCGGTGTGCGGCAGCGGGCGCTCGCAGCGAAATCGTGTTCGTAGGACTTGCCGCACGCGACCTGCACGCAGCCGATGGGTTCCGCACCCTGGCGCTGGCCGACGCCATCGCCGCCTACGGGAACGAGGACGCCGACTTCGTGCACGTCGGCGGCGAGTTGCTCACCACCACCGCCTGGGAAGCGGCCGTGATGCTCCAGCCGCCGGCACACGTGCCACGCATCGTGGCCCTGCATGACCGTAACGCGGATGCGCGCGCGGCGTGGGCGCAGTCCGTCCTCGGGACCGCGCGCCGCATACCCTACGTCGTCGCACGGGAAGCACTCCCCGCCCGTTGGCGCACCCACTTCCGCGCCGTGGGCGGCGTCGCATTCGACGCGCTGACGGCCGCGGAGCGCAATGAAGTCCTCGGGGCGCTCCAGGGCGCGACCACGCTCGGCGTCCGCGACAGCACGACCCTGAACGCACTTCGCCATGCCGGACTCGCCCCCGATCTCCAGCCGGATCCGGCCGCGGCGACATCCGGACTTTTCCGTACGACGATACGGCAGCGCGGACGGGGCGGCGAGATCGCGGCGCTGCATGCCCGCCTGCGATCATGGATCGCGGTGCAACTCGGCGCGGAATGGGGAGACGATGCGACGCTCGACCGCGTCGCGCGCTCCCTGCACAGCGCATCGGACGCACGCGACGGCGGCATCGCACTGTTCCGCGCCGGGCTGGCGCCGTGGCATGACGACCGCGATACACTGCGGCGTCTTGCCGACCGGCTCGGGGCGAACGCTCCCCTGGCGATCCTCGAGTCGCCCCGCGTTCTGGACATCTGCGCCCTGCTCGCGGGGGCTCACGCGTACGTTGGTACCAGCCTGCATGGCTGGATCGTCGCGAACGCGTTCGGGGTGCCTGCGCGCTGCCTCGTGCGAAGCGCGGCAGACAAGGCGGCGCGCTACACGGATACCTGGTGCAAGGTGCCGCGCCAGTGGCGCACGCCGGACGACGAGCCGCTGTTTCCGCCGGAGATCAGCGGATGAAGTCGCGATTCACGCTGCGGAAGAGCTCGGTGCCGCCGCGGCGCAACCATTCGAAGGCGACCATTTCCCGCGACACGATCTCGATGCCGTGACCGCGCATGCGTGCAAAAGCCAGATCGCGGTCGCTCGCTCGCCGCGAGCCGGCGGCATCCGCCACCACGAAGACGTCGCGGCCCGCCCAGCGCAAGCCCAGCGCGGTCTGCTGGACGCACACATGGGCTTCCGTTCCGCACACCACGACCTGCCGTCTGTCGTCGATGGTCGTACCCCTGAGGCATCCGTCGGCCTCAGCCGAAAAATGCTGCTTGGTGACGAACTGCGCGCCTGCGGCCACTGCGGCGCCCTTCACTTCCGCAACCGTGCCGCCGATCTTGTCCGGAAAGTGCTCCGTGACGACCACCGGCACCCCCACGCGCGCGGCGACGCCGGCGAGCCACGCGCAATTGCGCACAATGACCTCGCTCTCGGCGATTGCCGGCGCGAGCCGCTCCTGCACGTCCACAATCAGCAGGACGGATTTTTCGCAGTTCATCAGCATCATCCGATCTCCCTGTTAAACCGGCAGCCAGATACCCTTCGACCCGGATCGGCCACGCATGCATCATCCTCACCCCCGACTCTACCCGAACCGGCCGACAAGGACGCGTCAGAGAAAAGCGCGCAGCCCTTCCGGCAGGGGCACCGACTTGTTCGTGGCCATGTCCATCCACACGACCTTGGACGCGCCGTCCGCGTAGAGGCGCTCCTCGCCCTCGACGAAGAGTTCATACCAGGTCATCACACTGCTCCGGCCGGGTTCGCCCGCATACATCTTCACGATGACGGTGGCCGGATAGTTGATCGGCAGCAGGAAGGTGCAGCTGGCGTTGATCACGACCGGACCCGACCCGCAATTGGGATCGACGCCGAAGCCGAGCAGCTCGATCCATTCGACGCGCGCCTGCTCGCAGTAGCGGAAATACACCGTGTTATTGACGTGCCCGTAGTAGTCCATGTCGCCCCAGCGCACCGGAATGCGGGTGGTATGGACCAACTTCCGTTTCTCTTCCATTGAGTGGGTTCCTCTGGTTTGGCTCGACAAGACACTCTAACATACGGTACCGTATGTTATACACGCATCGCGGCGGCGAATGGCATGCCCGTGCGGGGCTGCGCATGTATTAAACTGCATCTCCGCGATGCACAAAACCAATATCCGCGTATTCAAATGGAGAACTGAATGGAACGCGAATCGATGGAATTCGACGTCCTGATCGTCGGCGGCGGCCCTGCGGGGCTCGCGGCGGCGATCAGGCTGAAGCAACTGGCCGCCGAGAAGGGCAATGACGTCTCCGTGTGCCTGATCGAAAAGGCCGCCGAGATCGGCGCGCACATCCTCTCGGGCGCGGTGATGGATCCGCGCGCGCTGAACGAATTGATCCCCGACTGGAAGGAACAGGGCGCGCCGGTGACCACCGCGGTCACCGAAGATCGCGTGATCTTCCTCAACGAGACGGGCGGGCGCAAGGTCCCGAACGGCCTGCTGCCAGACTGTTTCCTGAACCACGGCAACTACATCGTGCGCCTGGGCAACGTCGCCAAGTGGCTCGGCGAACAGGCCGAAGCGCTGGGCGTCGAGGTCTATCCCGGTTTCGCCGGGGCGGAGATCCTCTATGACGAGAACGGCGCCGTTAAGGGTGTCGCCACCGGCGACATGGGCGTCACGCGCGAAGGCGAACAGGGCCCCGCCTACCAGCCGGGGATGGAACTGCACGCCAAATACACGCTCTTCGCCGAAGGCTGTCGCGGGCACCTGGGCAAGCAGCTCGAAGCGAAATTCAATCTGCGCAACGGCGTCGATCCGCAAACCTACGGCATCGGCCTGAAGGAGCTGTGGGAAGTCCCCGCCGAACGTCACGAGCCGGGCGTGGTCGTGCATACCACCGGCTGGCCGCTGCCCTCGGACACCTACGGCGGCGGCTTCGTCTATCACCTCGAGGACAACCTGGTCGCGATCGGCTACGTGGTGGGCCTCAACTACACCAACCCGCATCTCTCGCCCTTCGAGGAGTTTCAGCGCTACAAGACGCACCCCGAGATCCGCAAGTATCTCGAAGGCGGCAAGCGTCTGGCGTACGGCGCGCGCGCGATCGCCGCGGGCGGCCTGCAGAGCCAGCCGAAGCTCGTGTTCCCGGGCGGCGCGCTGATCGGCGACGACGCGGGCTTCCTCAACGCCGCGCGCATCAAGGGCAGCCACGCCGCGATCAAGAGCGGCGCTCTTGCCGCCGAGGCGGCCTTCGAGGCCGTGACGGCCGAGCGCAGCCGCGACGAGCTGAAGGCGTTCCCCGAGGCGTTCAAGAGCAGCTGGCTGTTCGAGGAACTGCACAAGACGCGCAACTTCAAGCCCTACATGAAGAAGGGCTTGTGGATGGGTTCGCTGCTCTTCGGCATCGACCAGAAGGTGTTCGGCGGGAAGGCGCCGTGGACGCTGCACAACAGCTCCGACCACGACAAGCTCAAGCCCGCGTCCGAGTGCCCGAAGATCGACTACCCGAAACCCGATGGCGTGCTCACCTTCGACCGCCTCTCCTCGGTGTTCCTGTCGAACACCAATCACGAGGAAGACCAGCCCTGCCACCTGCAGCTGAAGGATGCGTCGGTGCCGATCGCGGTGAATCTCGCCAAGTACGATGCACCCGAGCAGCGCTACTGCCCGGCGGGCGTGTACGAGATCGTGCGCGACGAGTCGGGTCAGAACCCGCGCCTGCAGATCAACGCGCAGAACTGCGTGCACTGCAAGACCTGCGACATCAAGGACCCGACGCAAAACATCAACTGGGTCGTGCCGCAGGGCGGCGAGGGACCGATCTACCAGGGAATGTGATCCCCGGCCCCGGGCCAGCGACGGCAAAGGGCGGTTTCGTCCGCCCTTTTTACTTTCCGGCCGGCGTCATTACGGGGCCGCCTACAGACCGAGGGCCGAGCGGACCTTCGCCTCGGTGACGACGCCGGACAGGGCTGACTTGCCACCCTTCCCGTCGAAAAAGATCGTTCTCGGCAACTCGCCGCGCCACTTCGGATCGAGCGCGTAACCGAGCGCCTCGGGCGAATCAACCCCGTAGGCAAAACGCTGCCCGGGCACGGAAAGCAGGTCCAGCAGTTCGGCCAGGCCGGCAAACTGCGGCTCCACTGCCACCGTGACCAGCCTGAACCGGCGATCTCCCCTGGCCATCTCGGAAAAGAGCTTGAGGTTCTTCTTGCAGTGAACACACTCCGACGACCACAGGGCAACGATCGTCGGAACCGTGTGGCTCGCCGGATCCACGATGCGGGCCGCTGCGACCCGATCGAGGGGCTGGAATTCTGCCGCGGAAGCTGCCGCGGCGAGGCACCACGACAGCGCCGCAATGAGGTTTCGGATCTTCATTCCAGCCAATACCCCCGCATGCCCTCGGTCTCCGTCCGCCAGAACACGAGCAGCGCGTCGCCGCGACGGATCAGGCGCGGCTGGTCCGACGCGCCCTCGGTCGCCGCAAGCGCCCGCGGACTGAACGTGGCTCCACCATCCGCCGACACCTCTGCCCGCAGGGCGGTGCGCTCGCCGTCGAACTCCTTCCAGGTGACGGCGACGCGCCGCCCCACGACCGCAAGATCGGCATGCGCCGCCCGTTCGCCGCCGAGCGCGCGCTGCCCCTCCACACGGCCATCCCCCAGACGGCCGTAGAAGACCCGCCCTTCCCCGTCCTTCTCGTTGAACCACACCGCGTGGCGCGTGCCATCCGGCGCCACGGCGAGCGAGGGGCCGTGATGCGGGCAGGCGTCGATGCGCCAACGGTCGAAGGTGGCGCGCGCGACACTTCCCGGCGCCCCGTCCGCACCCAGTTTCACTATCGCGTGATCGCGCTCGTTGGGCTCGAAGACATGGCGCCACATCAGCAGCGGGAGACCATCCGCATCCCCGGTGATTGCGATGCGGCAGCATTCGCAGGAATGGTCGGCGATCTTCTGCTCGGGCCGGAAACTGCGCCCGCCGTCGTCCGACACCGCCGCGTAGATCGCCGCGCCGCGGTAGTCACGATTCGCCGCCTGGGCTAGCTCGAGGTCGCGCTTGTCGATCCATGCCAGGACGACCTTGCCGGCACCGGTCACGGCGAGCGACTCGAAGCGATGGGTGATCTCCTGGCGATCGCGATGCACCGTGACGGGCGCCGTGAAGTGACGACGGTCATCGGCACGGGCGAAGCGGATCTCGCCGGTGAAGCGCTTCGCCAGTGGCCGGGTCCAGGACACCAGCGCCGCGCCATCCGCATCGAAGGCGAGCTTGGGACGATTTTCCCCGTCGGCCGAGATCGGCTCCGGCTCCGTGTTGACGACGACCGGCGCATCCCAGCTGCGGCCGTCATCCGGACTGCGATGCAGCAACACATGCTGACCATCCTTGGTCACCGCGTACAGCGCGCCATCGGGAGCGAAGGCCGCGCTCGTTCCCAGCTCCGGTCTCGCAGGCTTGGTGCCAGCCACTCCATGCATGTGCTGAGCCGGTTGAGCGTGGGCCACGTCGACATTGGCGATGGCCAGGATCCCCAGCAACGCCAGCAACGCCTTCCGGGCCGCAGTCCTTGGGGTTGCGACGCTCACCATTTCGCCTCCACCCCTGCGATCACGGTCCGGGGCAGGCCTGGCGAATAGACCGGCGTACTCCGCGTCGACAGTTGCGCGCTTTCGGCGTAACGCTTGTCGGTCAGGTTCTGGATGCTGCCGAACAGCGACCACGTCGGATTGAGCGCGTAGTTCCCCCGCAGATTGAAGAGGTTGTGCCCGCCATACTTAACGGTGTTCGCGTCATCGAGCCAGTAGGAGCCGATCCTCGACCATTCGACCTGAGCCCGGACTGCAGTCGTCGGGGTCCAGGTCAGGCGGGTATTCGACATGAAGCGCGGCGCGCTGGCCTGTTCGTTCCCACCGAAATCGCCCTGCGACGTCTCCCAGTCCTCGAACTCGTGCCACGCGTACGACATCGAAACGTCGAGTCTGACGGTGCGGTGCAGGGGCGTACCGAGCCCGAGTTCGATACCCCGGTGCCGCGTCTTGCCGGCATTGGTCGTGATCGTCTGCGTCGTCTCCGGATCGCGCTGGCTCACGATGTCGTCGTGCTTGGTGAGATCATAGGCGACCAGATCGCAGGACACGCCGGCGACCACCCCGCGGATGCCGAGCTCGAACTGTTCGGCCCGGATGGCCTCCAGCTCGAGCGCGGACTGCGCGAGCGCCAGCGCCGATGCACGACTCGTCGCACGCGATGGGCGGAACAGCTGCGATTCGGACGGCGCGCGGAAACCCTGGTTATACGAGGCGAAGAGGTGGGTGTCGCGATCGAGCGCGTAGGTAGCGCCGAACTTCGGCGTCGCGCGGCGGAAACTCACCGTACTGTCGGCAGATTGCCCATAGAAGCTGCTTCCAACCTGAACGGCACCCGCGGTGAAGTCATTGCGCAAGGTGTAGCGCATGTCGTCGTAACGCAGGCCCGCAGTCAGGCGCAACCTTTCCGTGGGCGAGAACTCGCCATGCAGGTAGGGCGAGATGCCGCGGTACTCCACGTCGTAATCATAGATGCGCGGCCCCACCGTGTAGTCGATGAACTCCTGGTTCGCACCACTGCCACGCGTCGTCGCATTGACCCGATTCTCGCGCCGTGACCCGGGACTGACGTCGAGATCGACACCCGCGATCAGGCGCGCGCGCATCGGCACGAAATCCTGGCGCCACTTGGCCATCAGGCCGTAGGACTGATTCCGCGTCTCGGCGAGGCTGGGGTCGAAACGGAGGGCGAAACTCGCCAGCAGGTCCATGCTGTTGTCGCGCAAGTAGGGCGTGATCGACAGCAGGGAATCCGCGGTCTCGTGCTCCAGACTCGTCGAGACGCGTAGCGCGCTGACCTTGCGGAAGGCGATCGGCAGGTAGTTGCGCGTCGGATCGTGCTTGTAGTCCTCGCGCACAAGCGGCGAATTCGCCCCGGTGTCCTGGTCGATCTCCGAGAAGCCGAGCACGGTTTTCAGCGAAGTGTTGTCGCCTATGAAGTGGTCCCAGCGCAGCGTCCCGCTCTTGCGGTCATAGGCGGTGTCGTCGCGCCAGCCGTCCGTCGCGGAGAGATTGAGGTCGGCACGGAAGCCGCCGTTCGCATAACCCGAGCCGCCGCTCAGGAGCGCCCGCCGCCAGCCGTGCTCGCCGATCTCCACCGAGCCTCCGAGTTCGGGCTTCGTCGGCGGAACGCGCGTCAGCACGTTCACGACGCCACCGATCGCATCCGATCCGTACAGCGCGGACGACGGACCGCGGTTCACCTCGATGCCGCCCGCCTGCGGCACGTTGATCTCGTACAGCGCGTTGTGATTGAAGAAACCCGGAGACCGCGAGGGAATGCCGTCCTCGAGGAACAAGTACACCGGACTCGTCGTGAAGGGCTGACGGATGGAGGTCGTGTGTCCTTCGCCGTTGGTGACGGCGACCGCGGCACCGGGGATCTGGTTCATGACCTGGGCGGGGTGGGCCGGTTTGTCCGCCGCAATCGCCTCCGCCTTGACGGCTCCGACCGACGCCGGGGTCTCGACCAGGCGCTCCTTTTCCCGCGTGCCGGTGACGGTCACCTGTTCGAGGATGGTCTCGCCATCTGCCGCCGATACCCCACCGATTGCGCAGGCGCACGAAAACGCGACCAGCGCGCGGATTCGTTCAGCGCTCATGGCCAGCGCCTCCCATCGTGCCGAGCGGGCGCACCGTAGCTTTGACCTCGAGCGTTTCACGCTTGCCGTCGCGCCCTTCGACGGTAATGACCAGCGGCACGGTATCGCCCGGTTGCAGCGGTTTCCGCAGATCGAGCAGCATCACGTGGTGCGCGCCGGGCTTGAGCTCGACGGTTTGACCGGCAGGAAGCGGCACCGCTGCGACCGGGCGCATCTTCATCACGTCCTTTTCCATCGCCATTTCATGGATCTCGACGATACCGGCGACCGGCGAGCCCGCGGCGACCAACTTCGCATCAGCGGATGCGGTGAGCCGCATGAAGGCCCCGGTGACTTTCTGGTGCGGCACGGTTGCGCGCACCCACGGATCCTCGATCTTGAGGTCTGCCTGTGCGGGCAGCGAAAACGCGATCAGGGACAGGGCTGCTGCGATGTAATGCTTCATGTTTCCACTCCTGCGTGTCTGGCGATCCGTCCGGCAAGGGCGCGACGAGCCTGCGCCGGTACGGACGAAGGAAATACGGCGAGAAACCCGTCAACGGGATCGAAGCGCCGCAGACGTAGCTGATGAACTACCGGGAATACGCCCCATGAACGCCGCCATGCTTCCTTTTCGGTCAGGCGGATCGGGGCGAAGAACGCTCAGGCGAGGAGTGGTGGTGCGCGCGGAGGCGCCGTAATCCACGCGAACAGTGGGCGCGGGGAGTCGTAGTAGAGCCGGGGGAATTCATCGATGCCGGATTCGCGCGCGAAGGGCACCGAGTCGGGCGTCGGCAGCGCAGGCATCCCGCCATGCGTGGCGCAGAAGGCGCAACGCTCGGCCGGAAACAAATCAGCATTGCCGCCCTTGCTGTTGCCGGAGGAATCATCAACCGCCACCAGCTTGGTACCGGCAACGGTACACACCTCGGTCCAGCGCGTTTCGTCGCCGGTGAGCCGCGACAGCGCGTGGCTCATGGCCGGCATGACGGCACCAAGCAGGATCGCGAACAACGCGATCCATGCCGTCAGGGTGCGGGTCGAGCGCTTGATATGCATGGGCGTATGGAGGCCTCGTGTCGCAGGCATTCTAGCCACGAGGCTCCCGTTTCCCTTGACTGCAGTCAAGCGCAAAAAAGAAGTTGGCTGCCAACTGCATCACGCTTCGGCAGCCCATGGGCCCGACTATCCGTCCGGCCGATCAGCCCAGCCAACGCCGCGCGTTGCGGAACATGCGCATCCACGGCGAATCCTCGCCCAAGGACTCGGGATGCCAGCTCATCTGCACCGTGCGTGCCGTGCGCTCCGGGTGCGGCATCATTATCGTGAAGCGGCCGTCCGCGGTCGTGACGCCCGCCAGGCCGTCGGGCGACCCGTTCGGGTTGAACGGGTAAGTCGCGGCCGGCTTGCCGTGATTGTCGACATAGCGGACAGCGGTGATCACGCTGCCGCGATCCGCCTCCCGGGCGAACACCGCCCTGCCCTCGCCGTGGCTGACCACGATGGGCATGCGGCTGCCCGCCATGCCGCCGAAGAGGATGGACGGGCTCTCGGGAATCTCGGCCATCACGAAACGCGCCTCGAACTGCTCGCTGCGGTTGCGGTGGAAGGTCGGCCAGTGCTCGGCACCGGGGATGATGGCGGCCAGGTTGGCCATCATCTGGCAGCCGTTGCACACGCCCAGCGCGAAGGTGTCGCTGCGCCCGAAGAAGGCTTCGAACTGCTCGCGCAGCGCCGCGTTGAACAGGATCGACTTCGCCCAGCCCTGGCCCGCACCGAGGACGTCGCCGTAGGAGAAGCCGCCGCAGGCCGCGAGGCCGTGGAAGTCGGACAGGTGACGGCGGCCCGCCTGCAGGTCGGACATGTGCACGTCGAACGGAGCGAAGCCTGCGCGCTCGAAAGCGGCGGCCATCTCGGCCTGCGAGTTCACGCCCTGCTCGCGCAGGATCGCGATCTTGGGACGGGCGCCTGTCGCGATCATGGGCGCGACGATGTCCTCGGTCGGGTCGAAGCTGGTGACGACACTCAGGCCGGGATTGGAGAGGTCCGCAAGGGCTTCGAACTCCTCGCGCGCGCAATCGGCGTCGTCACGCAGGCGCGCGATGCGGTAGCTCGTTTCCGACCAGGTTTGATGGAGTTCCGCGCGCGGCGCACTGAACACGAGCTTGGCGTTGCGCCAGAAGCGCAGCTCATCACGCTCGTTCGGTTCGCCGAGGAAGTGGTAGGTGAGCCCCGCCTCGCGCAGC
The DNA here is from genome assembly GCF_012910805.1 of Aromatoleum evansii. Taxonomy (GTDB): domain Bacteria; phylum Pseudomonadota; class Gammaproteobacteria; order Burkholderiales; family Rhodocyclaceae; genus Aromatoleum; species Aromatoleum evansii. The sequence continues at coordinate 31,487 of NZ_WTVK01000043.1, read as the reverse complement.
GGCGTGGTGAGGCGCGCGCGATCCTCGCGGCGGATCTGGATCACCGCGCCGAGCTCCTCCGCAAACAGCCCGCCGAACAGACGGTCGTTGAGGCGGCCCTTGATCGTGTCCGGCTTCTTGTCTAGGCCATCCACGTCGTTCATGTACAGGTCGTAGCACACCGTGTCGAGCACGACCGACAGGCCGCACTTCGACGCGAAGGCCATTTCGCACAGCGTCGCGAACAGGCCGCCGTCGCTGCGGTCGTGGTAAGCGAGCAGCAGCCCGTCACGGCGGAACTGCTGGATCAGCGCGAAGAACTTCGCCAGTTGTTCCGCATCGACGTCCGGCGCATGTTCGCCGACGGAACCGAACACCTGCGCCAGCGCCGAGCCGCCGAGGCGGTTGCGATCATTGCCGAGGTCGATGAGCATGAGCTCGGTCTCGACGCCTTCGGGGAACTTAAGTTGCGGCGTAAGCGTGCGGCGGACGTCCTCGACCGGCGCGAAGGAGGTGACGATCAGCGACAGCGGCGCGACCACCTGCTTGTCCTGGCTCTCCTCGCTCCACGCCGTCTTCATCGACAGCGAATCCTTGCCGACCGGAATCGACAGCCCCGCCGCCTGGCAGAACTGCGACACGGCACTGACGGTGTCGTAGAGCTTCGCGTCCTCGCCGCGATGCCCCGCAGCCGCCATCCAGTTCGCGGACAACTTCACCTTGCCGAGGTCGGAAATGTCCGCCGCGGCGATGTTCGTGATCGCCTCGCCCACCGCCATCCGCCCGGACGCCACGGCGTCCAGACAGGCAACCGGCGTACGCTCGCCCATCGCAAAGGCTTCACCCTTGTAGCCGTGGAAGCTCATGGCGGTGACCGCAACGTCTGCCACCGGCACCTGCCACGGGCCGACCATCTGGTCGCGCGCGGTCATGCCGCCGACCGAGCGGTCGCCGATCGTGATGAGGAAGTTCTTGGAGGCCACGGTCGGCAGGCGCAGCACGCGCAGGCAGGCCTCCTTCAGGTCGACGTCGGTGACGTCGAAGGGCGGCACGTGCACGGCGCGGCGCGACACGTTGCGCGTCATCTTCGGCGGCTTGCCGAGCAGCACCTGCATTTCCATGTCGACCGGCTTATTGTCGAAATGGCGGTCGCTCACGGTGAGGTGACCGTCGGCCGTCGCCTTGCCGAGCACCGCGAAGGGGCAGCGCTCGCGCTCGCAGATGGCACGGAATTCGTCCAGGCTCTCCGGCGCGATCGCGAGCACGTAGCGCTCCTGCGACTCGTTGCTCCAGATCTCGCGCGGGCTCATGCCCGGCTCCTCGATGTGTACTTCGCGCAGCTCGAAATGCGCACCGAGACTCGCGGAATCGGCCAGTTCCGGCATCGCGTTCGACAGACCGCCGGCCCCGACGTCGTGAATCGCGAGGATGGGATTCGCCTCACCGCGCTGCCAGCACGCGTCTATGACCTCCTGGCAGCGGCGCTCGATTTCCGGATTGCCACGCTGGACCGACGCGAAGTCGAGATCCGCGGTGTTCGTGCCGGTCGTCATACTGGACGCCGCACCACCGCCGAGACCGATCAGCATGCCCGGACCGCCGAGCTGAATCAGCAGCGTGCCGGGCGCGAACTGCACCTTGTGCGACTGCTGAGCCTGGATGCTGCCGACGCCGCCGGCGATCATGATCGGCTTGTGGTAGCCGCGCACCTCGCTCTGCACTTCCTGCTCGAAGGCGCGGAAGTAGCCCGCGAGGTTGGGACGCCCGAACTCGTTGTTGAACGCCGCGCCGCCGATCGGTCCCTCGATCATGATGTCGAGCGCGGAAGCGATGCGCTCGGGCTTGCCGTAGGGCTTTTCCCAGGGCTGGACGAATTCGGGGATGTTCAGGTTCGACACCGAGAAGCCGGTCAGGCCGGCCTTGGGCTTGGAGCCTCGGCCCGTCGCGCCTTCGTCGCGGATCTCGCCGCCCGCGCCGGTCGCCGCGCCCGGGAAGGGCGAGATTGCGGTCGGATGGTTGTGCGTCTCGACCTTGGCGAGGATGTGGGTTTCTTCCGCGCGGAAGCGCCACTGGCCGTCCGCGTCCGCGTAGAAACGGTCGATGACGGCGCCTTCGATGACCGAGGCGTTGTCCGAATAGGCGACGACCGTCCCTTCGGGATGGGCCTTGTGCGTCTCGCGGATCATGCCGAACAGGGTCTTGTCCATCGTGCGTGCGTCGATGACCCAGTCCGCGTTGAAGATCTTGTGGCGGCAGTGTTCCGAGTTCGCCTGGGCGAACATCATCAGCTCGACGTCGGTCGGGTTGCGCCCCATGCGGGTGAAGTTGTCGACGAGGTAGTCGATCTCGTCGTCGGACAGCGCAAGACCCAACTCGCCGTTGGCCGCGACGAGCGCGGCACGGCCGCCGCCGATGACGTCGACGGTCGTCAGCGGCCTGGGCTCGTAGTGATGGAACAGCGCCTCGGCCGCCTCGACGTTTTGCAGCACCGATTCGGTCATGCGGTCATGCAGCAGGGGGAGCGCCGCGGCGAACTGCCGGTCGTCGAGGCCGCCCCGCACGTCCAGAGAATAGGCGATACCGCGCTCGATGCGCACGACCTTGTCGAAACCGCACTGGCGGGCGATGTCGCTGGCCTTTGACGACCACGGCGAGATGGTGCCAAGGCGCGGCACGACCACGACGGGTGTTCCCGCCGGCGCCTGCGGCGTCGCGGGCACCGCGCCCAGCAGATCGACCAGCCGCTCGAGTTCCGCGGCGTTCAACGGCTCCTTGATCTCGATGAGGTACCAGTGTTCGGCTGCGAGCCCCTTCAGTTTGGGCAGCGCTTCGGCAACGGTACGCGAGAGACGCTCCAGGCGGGAGGAAGAGAGCGCCGGAGCGCCGCGCAGCTTGAGAATTTCGGCCATTTGAGTCGGTGCGAAGGATCGGGAAGGACGCGAACAGGTGTTCGACGTACGGAAAGAGCGGAATTATACCCGACGGTCGCGCCCGCTCCCGCAGGTAGTTTCCCTCCCCCGCAACCCTCGCCACGGCGCCCCGCCCGCGTGCACAGCCGACCCGTTCAAGGCTTGCGCGCGCAGATCGGGTAGAATTATGTGTTTTGTCCGACGCAGCCTGATGAGCACACGCCCCTTGCCTTCGCCCAGTCGCTCGCGCGAAAGCGCCTGCTGGATCGCGGTTCCCGCCGCCATCCTCGCGCTGTGTGCGCTGGCGACGCTGGCAAGCGGACGCAACAGCGAGTGGTTCCTGGGCTGGAACGGCGCGGCGGCGGCGCTGCCTGCCTTCGTGTGGGCCGGACTGACCAATCTCGGCGCAACCTCCGGCGCTTTCGCGGTGCTCGCCGGTTTCCTCGCCTGGTATCCGCGCTGGGCGGCTTCCGCCCTGCTGGCGGTTCCGGCCGGCGCGCTCTACACGCATGGCGCCAAGGAATTTTTCGACGAAGCACGGCCTGCGGCCGTATTGGGCCCGGAGAACTTCAACGTGATCGGCGAAGTGCTGCGCACCGGCTCATTCCCGTCCGGCCACTCTGCCACGGCCTTCGGTTTCGCAGCCGTGGCGGCCTTGTGCGCGGTGCAATCGGGCCGGCGACTGGTTGCCCTGTCCGCGCTGGCGCTTGCCTCGGCCGTCGCCTTCTCCCGCGTTGCAGTCGGGGCGCACTGGCCGCTCGACATCTTCGCCGGCGCGGCCGGCGGCTGGCTCTGCGGCGCGTTCGGAGTGTGGTGGTCCTCGCACTGGCGCTTCTGGGAGAGGCGCACGGGCTGGCGCGTGCTCGCCGCCCTGCTTGCCGCCTTCTCGATCTCGATATTCTTCGAGGAGCTGGGCTATCCCGAGGGGCGCTGGATTCAGTACGTGCTCTGCGCCTGGGGCCTCGGCGGCATCGCCGTCGCGCTCGCACGCGGCCCCCAACCACAAAGGGCCGACGCATGAAGCGCCTGCTTGCGATCGCCGCGAGCCTCGCGCTGCTGGCATGGCTCGCATGGGACGGCCGCTGGCAAGGTCTCGGCGATGCGTTCCGGCGCCTCGACCCGCTCGCCGCGACGCTGGCACTGGCCGGTTTTGCGGCCAGCTATGCCCTGCGCGCGGGCCGCGTGTACGACGAGTTCCGCTCCGATGCGCGAGGCCGTTTCGGAACCTGCCTGCGCATCGTGCTGATCCACAACGCGATGGTGAACGTCGTGCCCTTCCGCGGCGGCGAAGCCGCCTTCCCCGTCCTGCTCGGACGCAACTTCGGCACACCGCTGGCCCGCGCCCTCGCCTCGCTGTTCTGGTTTCGACTACAGGACGCCCTCGTCGTCGCCGTCGTGGCCGTCACCGTCTGGCCGGGCCTGCCCTTGCCCCTGCGCCTCACCGGCATCACGGCCCTGGTCGCCTTCGCGTGGTACTTGCCGCGCTGGGCGCGTGCCCCGCACGCCTGGGCCGAGCGCGGCGGCGCGGCGGCGAAACTCGCCAAGCTGCGCAATGCCTTCGCCGATTCGACACGGCACGCGCGTTTCGGCTGGATCTGGACGCTCGCGAACTGGTCCGTGAAGCTCGCCACCCAAGCCTGGCTCCTCGCCTCCCTGGTCCCGGCGACCCTTTCCGTCGGCGCGGCCGGTGCGCTGGGCGCGGAACTTGCCGCCATCCTCCCGGTCCAGGGGGTCGCCGGATTCGGCACCTACGAGGCGGGCTCCGCGGCGGCGATGCTGCCGAACGGCGTCCCGTTCGCGAGCGGCCTGCAGGCCGCTCTCGCCCTTCACCTTTTCGTCATCGCCTGTGCGGTAGCATCCGGCGCCCTCGCCTGGCTCGTGCCGGCGCGCGCCGCTTCCGCCAGAGACCCCGATCGCCCGCATCTTTCCTGAAGACACTGATCCGCATGAACAAGTCGCCCTTGCCGCCTGCCGAACCGCAGATTCCCGCGGATATGCCCGAGCACACCCTTTCGGTCGTCGTGCCGATGTACAACGAGGCTGAAAACGTCGAGCCGCTGCTCGAACGCATCCACCTCGCGCTGGGCCCCTATCCCTGCCCCTGGGAAGTGGTGCTCGTCGATGACGGCAGTTCCGACGCGACACCCGCAGAACTCGCGCGTTGCGCCGCCAAGTACGGCCCGCATGTGCGTATCGTCGAACTGATGCGCAACTTCAAGCAGACCGCGGCGATGCAGGCCGGACTGGACGCCGCCCGCGGCAGCGTCATCGTCACCATGGACGGCGACCTGCAGAACGACCCGATCGACATCCCGCGCATGGTCAAGCGACTGCTGAGCGAGGATCTCGACCTCGTGGCAGGATGGCGCAAGGATCGCCAGGACGGACTGCTGCTGCGCAAGATCCCCTCGCGCATCGCCAATCGCCTCATCGCGCGCATGACCGGCGTGCACCTCAAGGACTATGGCTGCAGCCTCAAGGTCTTCCGCGCCAGCGCGATCAAGAGCGTGCGCCTGTATGGCGAGATGCACCGCTTCATTCCCGCCTGGCTGGCGACCGTGACGACCCCGCGCCGCATCGCCCAGGAAGTCGTGACGCACCATGCGCGCGTCTTCGGTCAGTCTAAGTACGGCATCTCGCGCACCTTCCGGGTAGTGCTCGATCTGGTGTTCGTTTACTTCTTCATGCGCTACCGCACGCGCCCGGGGCACTTCTTCGGCGGCATCGGCATCGGCCTCGGTGCGCTTGGCACACTCATCCTCAGCTACCTCCTCGCCCTCAAGCTTTTCCTCGGCGAGGACATCGGCACCCGGCCGCTGCTCTTCGGCGGCTTCTTCCTCGTCATCGCGGGCGTGCAGATGGTGACCTCTGGCGTGCTCGCGGAACTGCTGGCGCGCGTGTATTACGAATCGGGCAGCTCCCGCGCCTATCTAGCGCGGCCGCGCACTGCGCTCGACGACGTAGACGGATGGCACAGGAAAGGCGACCGATGATCACACCCGCGGCTTCCCTGCCCCAGCCGCGCGCGTCGCTGGCCCTTGCGATCTTCCTGCTTCCGTTCGCCGCCTTCTTCCTGCGACTGGGCGGCGCGCCGCTGTTCGACGTCGACGAAGGGGCCTTCTCCGAAGCCACGCGCGAGATGTTCGAGCGCGGAGACTTCCTCTCCACCTACCTCAATGGCGAGAACCGTTTCGACAAGCCGATCCTCGTGTATTGGTTGCAGGCGCTCGGCTACCTGGTGTTCGGCCCCACCGAATGGGGCTTCCGCCTGCCCTCAGCGGTAGCCGGGGTGCTGTGGAGCTATGCGACCTGGCATTTCGCGCGCGAGCGCTTCGGTGCGAGCACCGCCCTTGCTGCACTCGCGGTCGCGTCGAGCGCGCTGGGCCCCTTCGCCATCGCTCGCGCCGCGACGGCCGACGCCCTGCTCAACCTGCTCCTAGCCCTCGCGCTGTTCGATGCCTGGCGGCACCTCGAATCCGGCCGCCGCGCCCCGCTGCTGCGCAGCTTCGTGTGGATCGGACTGGGCGCACTGACCAAGGGCCCGATTGCGCTTATCGTCCCCGGCACCGTGAGCCTGCTGTACTGCGCAAGCCGCGGGGAATGGAAACGCTGGGCGCGCGCCGTGTTCGACCCCGTCGGACTGGTCATCCTCGCGACGATCGTCGTGCCCTGGTATGCCGCCGCCCTGGCGATTCACGGACAGGCCTTCATCGACGGCTTCATCCTCAAGCACAACGTCGAGCGCTTCACCGGCACGCTGGAAGGCCACGCCGGCAGCCTCTTCTACTACGTGATTGCCGTGCCGTTGCTCCTGCTGCCGTGGACGGGACCACTGTTCGGCACCCTGCGCCAGATGCGCGGCGACCTGGATACCGGGGTGCGCCGCTTCCTGTGGATCTGGGCCGGTTTCGTCGTCGCCTTCTTTTCCCTGTCCGGCACCAAGCTCCCGCACTACGTGCTCTACGGCTCGACGCCGCTGTTCCTGCTGATCGCCGTCCACCGCAACGAGCTGCGCCGGGCCCCGCTGCATCTGCTCGCCCCGACCCTGTTTCTCGCGCTGCTGCCGTTCCTGCCCCTGATCTTCGACGCGCTCGCCGCCAGCGCGGCCGGCAACGAGTATTACCGTGCCCAGCTCGCGCTCGCGCTGACCGAGGCCACCCCCGAATACTACCTGGTCGCCGTCGGCGGGCTGCTTGCGTGGATCTGGCTGGCCTTGCGCTGGAACGCCGCAGCGTGGATGAAGGTCGGCGCCGCCGCCGTCATCCAGGTCATCGTCCTCGCGGGGGTGGTCGTCCCCTGGGCCGGCGCGGTCTTGCAAGGCCCCGTCAAGGAAGCCGGACTGCTCGCACGCAAGACCGGAGAGCCCGTCGTCGCATGGCGCTACTACGCCCCGAGCTTCAGCGTCTATCGACAGGCCGTGACACCTGACCGCGCCCCCACTGCGGGCGAACTCGCGATCACGCGCACCGACCGTGTTCCGGTCAGCGGCGTCGACATCCTCTACCGCAAGGGCGGCGTCGCACTCGTGCGCAAGCTGCCCGATTGAGCGCCATGCCAGAACCGGCATCGACGAAGGAAGTACCGCATGCTCCCAGAACGCCCGCCGCTGCAACCCCCGCGAACGACTCGCCTGCGCCGCCGGGGCGCCTCCGCATGAATCGGCTGACCGTCTGGATGGCCCTGACCATGGCCGTCTGCGCCGTGGTGTTCACGGTGTGGCCCGAGCTCGATCTCGCGGTATCGCGCGCGTTCTACGACTCCGCGCGCGGCTTCTCGGGCGACTACAACCCGCTCGTGCAATCGCTCTACCGCGGCATCCCGCTGATGTCCAAGGCGACCATCATCGGCCTGTTCATCGCACTCTTCGCCTACTCGATGCAGCGCGGGGCGACCGGGCAGAAACGTCGCATCCAGGTTGCCTACCTGATCGCCGCGCTGCTTCTCGGCCCGGGCCTGCTGATCGACGTCGCCCTGAAGGACTACTGGGGCCGCGCACGCCCTTACAAGGTTGAACAGTTCGGCGGAACCAAGGCGTTCACGCCCGCGACGCAACCGTCGGACCAGTGCGACAACAATTGCTCCTTCGTCAGCGGTCACGCCTCCGCCGGCTATTACCTGGTGAGCCTCGGATTTCTCGGGGGGGTCGCGGCCCGGCGGCGCTGGACCCTGATCGGCCTCGCAGTCGGAACACTCTTCGGCCTTGGCAGGATTGCCCAGGGCGGGCATTTCCTGAGCGATATCGTCTTCAGCTTCTATGCAACGTGGTTCGCAGCCTGGGCGGCGTGGATGATCTTCCTGCGGCTGGGCTGGCTGCAGGAGTACACGTCAACCGCGGACCAGTTTGCGGCACGCGACGACAAGCGCGGAAGCGCTGCCTGATTCGCCGGTGGCGTGTGCCCCGACTAGCGAGCGGCCGATGCCGGCGTGGAGCTGGTGAGCTCGATCACATTCTTCGCGCCCGAGGCACCATCCTCGAGCTTTTCCAGCTTGCCATCGACGACCGCGCCGCATTCCATCTGCAGCTGACGGTAGATGATGTTGCCGGAGATCCGCGCGTTCGCCTGCAGTTCGAGGAAATGCTCGACCTCGAGATCTCCCTCGATCACGCCGTTGATCACGGCGTCGTAGGCCCGCACGCGCCCGTTGATCGAGCCTTTCTCGCTGAGCACGAGCAGGCTGCGCTCGCCTTCCTTGTTGATCACGTTACCCTGGATGCGGCCGTCGACCCTCAGCCCGGCAGAGAAGATCACATCACCGACGATCTCGAGATTGTCCGCAACCAGACTCGAAAGCTTGGTCATCTCGATCGTGCGCTTGCCCTTGCGTCCGAAGAACATCGTTCCTGTCTCCCCTTTCCAGTCCCACGCCGGCGCGGCGGGTCATTTTTCAGGCTTGCGCGCCCCGGCGGATTTAAGGAACGCCAGTTCGTCGCCAACCTGCTTCAGTTGTTCGTTGAGCGTTGCGACCTGTCGCTCCAGCTCGCTGCGCGTCGCCAGCTCCACCTCGAGCTCGAGGCGAAGCTTGGCAAGCTCCTTCCTTAGTTCGAGGTTTTCCGCACGCACATCGGAAAGATAGGATGTCGGCGCAAGATTATTTTCGAAGAATCGCAGCCCGACGACCGCCATCAGCACCACCACCAGCATGGCCCCGAGCACGAACGCCATGCGGCCGACACCGCGGCTTGCCGGACTCAGTGCATATTCATTACGCGTCAGGTCGTGATTCGGCGAACGCCGCGACGGCTTCATCGGCTCCACTCAGAATCGCGCCAGATAGGCAGCGGGATCGACCACGAGGCCATCCTTGATGACTTCAAAATGCAGATGCGAACCGGTCGAGCGGCCGGTCGACCCGACCTCCGCGATCTTTTGCCCCGGCATCACGATCTGCCCGGGCGTGACCAGGACCTTGGATGCATGGGCATAACGCGTCACGAGGCCGCCACCGTGATCGATCTCGACGGTCTTGCCATATTCGACGCGATGGCCCGCGTAGACGACGCGTCCGCCACCGCTGGCGACGATGGCCGTGCCGCGCGGGGCCGGGTAATCGACACCGCTGTGGAACGCGAGACGGTTGCGGAACGGGTCGAGCCGGTTGCCGAAATTGGAGTTCACCTCGACATCGGGAACCGGCGCGCGCCCGGGGAACGCCATCTGCGCGAGGCTGAACGAGGTTGCAAGGCCGTCGAGATGGGCGAAGGTCTCGCTGACGCGTTCGATGTCGCGCTCCATTCGCTCGAGTTCGTCGGAGAGCTTGCCGGCGCCGTCCGAGTCGGACATCAGCGGCGAGCGCAGCAGCGCAGTGACCGGATCGGTGACGCGAGGCACGAACGCGGAGCTCGGATCGAGCAGCGGGCCACCGGACGACGCCGGGGGCGTCTTGGCAATGCGGCCCGACTTGCTTTCCGCGTCGGCGCTCTCGCTGAGGCGGCTTTCGAAATCCCTCAGGACACCGATGCGGTTGGCGAGCCCTTTGGCTTCAGCCTCGAGCTGCACCATCCGCCCCGCGAGCTCGCCGAAGCGGCCGATGAGCAGACGTGCTTCAGGGCTCGCGGAAGGGTCGGCAGCACCTTCCTGAGATGCGGCGGAGTTCGCGGGCGACTGGAAGCCGTACCCGAGGGCGAACCCGCCACCGAGCGCGGCCAGGACCGCGATGCTCGCACCAGCCAGGAACGCCCGTGCGCTGATCGTGCGCACTTTCGACTGCGTTAGCGTTCCGGCGGAAAGAATGACAAAAGCCATCCGTCTCCTCCAAGCAGAGACATTGACCAGGCATCGCACACGCTACGCGTGCGATGGGCGAAAACGGATCCCGGCCAAATCCATTCGTGCAAATCCAAAACGCCGGAACAAAGGCGGCGAATTCTATCACCAAATCAATACGATGCGTCAAGCCGGAACCACCCCGATCACTCCCGAATCAGCCCGATCGGCCATTCACGCGGCTTTGCGGCTCACGATGCTTCAAGCGCGACCCACTGGTCCGCCCCCACTGCAGGCACTATCATCACGCGGACGGCACAATACGGAACCGTACGTTCCGACACCCAAGAATCGAATTCCGAGGAGACCCGAATGACCGCCGCGAACGCCTACCCGACCCTGCTCCAGCCGCTCGATCTGGGCTTCTGCACGCTCAAGAATCGCGTACTGATGGGTTCGATGCACACCGGGCTGGAGGAGTCCGGCAACGGTTTCCAGAAGCTCGCCGCGTTCTACGCGGCGCGCGCACGCGGCGGAGTCGGCCTGATCGTGACAGGCGGTATCTCGCCCAATTCGGACGGCCTGATCTTCCCCGGCGCAAGCGCACTGACGAACGACGAGGAAGTCGCGCAGCATCGCCTGATCACGCAGAGCGTGCATGCCGAGGGCGGACGCATCTGCATGCAGATCCTCCACACGGGCCGCTACGCGTATCACCGCGGCTCGGTGGCACCGTCGGCCCTTAAGGCGCCCATTTCGCCGGTGACGCCGCGCGAGATGAGCGAAGAGGACATCGAACGCACCATCGAGGATTACGCCCGCTGCGCTGCGCTGGCGCGAGATGCCGGCTACGACGGCGTCGAGGTGATGGGCTCCGAAGGTTATCTGATCAACGAGTTCACGGTTCTGCACACCAACCACCGCACCGACCGCTGGGGCGGCAGCATGGAGAACCGCCATCGCTTCCCGGTCGAGATTGTGCGGCGCGTGCGGGAACGCGTTGGCCCCGACTTCATCATCATCTACCGCATCTCGATGCTCGACCTGGTCGACGGCGGCGCACCGTGGCAGGAGATCGTCTCGCTCGCAAAGGCCATCGAGGCCGCCGGAGCGACGCTCATCAACACCGGCGTGGGCTGGCATGAGGCGCGCATTCCGACGATCGCGACGATGGTGCCGCGAGCCGCCTTCAGCTGGGTCACGCGCCGCATGAAGGGTGAGGTCGGCATCCCGCTGATCACCTCGAACCGCATCAACACCCCCGAGGTCGCCGAGCAGGTTCTCGCCCGCGGCGACGCCGACATGGTGTCGATGGCGCGCCCCTTCCTCGCCGACCCGGATTTCGTCGCCAAGGCGGCCGCCGGACGTGGCGACGAGATCAACACCTGCATCGCGTGCAATCAGGCCTGTCTCGACCACATCTTCGAGGCCAGGCCCTGCACCTGCCTCGTGAACCCGGTCGCCTGCCGCGAAACGGAGCTGGTGATCGCCCCGGCGCCGGCGCGGAAGCGCGTCGCCGTCGTCGGCGCCGGCCCCGCGGGCATGGCAGCTGCCGCCACTGCGGCCGAACGCGGCCACGCCGTGACGCTGTTCGAGGCAACGGAGCGGATCGGGGGCCAGTTTAACCTCGCAAAGCGGATTCCCGGCAAGGAGGAGTTTGCCGAGACGCTGCGCTACTTCGGCCGGCGCCTGGAGAAGGCAGGGGTGGAGATCCGTCTCAACCACCGCGTCACCGCGGAGGAGCTCGCCGGCCGCTTCGACAGCGTGGTGCTTGCCACCGGGATCACGCCGCGCACGCCGGACATTCCCGGCATCGACCATCCCATGGTCGCCAGCTACATCGACGTGATCACCGGCCGCAAGCCGGTGGGGCGCAAGGTGGCGGTGATCGGCGCGGGCGGGATAGGCTTCGACGTCAGCGAACTGCTCACGCATGCCGATCTCGCCGACGACCCCATCGAGCACTACCGCCGCGAATGGGGAATCGACGCCACTTACGCGGCGCGTGGCGGCCTATGCCCGCCCGTGGAGGAAGCGCGTACGCGCGAGCTGTGGTTGCTGCAGCGCAAGCCGAGCAAGGTCGGCGACGGCCTCGCGAAGACGACCGGCTGGATCCGGCGCACACTGCTTGGACGGCGGGGCGTGAAGATGCTTGCCGGCGTCAGCTACACGAAGATCGACGACGCCGGCCTGCATGTGCGGCTGGGCGACGAGGACAAGCTCCTGCCCGTCGACACGATTGTCGTGTGCGCCGGCCAGGATCCGCTGCGTGAGCTGCAGGGACCGCTGCAGGCTGTGGGAGTCGAGGTCCATCTGGCGGGCGGCGCCGACGTTGCGGCGGAGCTGGATGCAAAGCGAGCGATCGACCAGGGCACGCGCATCGCCGCCGCGCTCTGACGCGCGCGGCGCAAGAATGAAAACGGCGGCCGCGGCCGCCGTTCCTGTTTCCGCCGGGAGCGGTCTTACTTGCCCGCGTGCTCGGACAGCTTGAGCCAGGTATCGACGACCGTATCCGGGTTCAGCGAGATCGTCTGGATGCCCTCGTCCATCAGCCACTCGGCGAAATCGGCGTGGTCCGACGGCCCCTGGCCGCAGATGCCGACATACTTGCCGAGCCGGTTGGCGGACTTGATCGCCATCGACAGCAGCTGCTTCACGGCGGGATCGCGCTCGTCGAACGCATGGGCGACCAGGCCCGAGTCGCGGTCCAGGCCCAGCGTGAGCTGGGTCAGGTCGTTCGAGCCGATCGAGAAGCCGTCGAAGTGCTCGAGGAACTGGTCGGCCAGCAGGGCGTTGGACGGAATCTCGCACATCATGATGAGCTTGAGATCGTTCACGCCGCGCTTGAGGTCGTGCCGCGCGAGCAGGTCGACGACGCCGGCGGCCTCCTCGACGTTGCGCACGAAGGGCACCATGATCTGGACGTTGGTCAGCCCCAGTTCATTGCGCACCTTCTTCATCGCGATGCACTCGAGTTCGAAGCAGTCGCGGAAGCTGTGCGCGATGTAGCGCGAGGCGCCGCGGAAGCCCAGCATCGGGTTTTCTTCCTCCGGCTCGTAGATCTCGCCACCCAGGAGCTTGCGGTACTCGTTCGACTTGAAGTCGGACATGCGGACGATGACGGGCTTCGGATAGAAGGCCGCAGCGATCGTCGCCACGCCTTCCACCAGCTTCTCGATGAAGAACTGCTTGGGCGTCGCGTAGCCGCGCGACCGGCGCAGGATCTCGTCGCGCAGGCTGGCCGGGACCTGGTTCAGTTCGAGGATCGCCTTCGGGTGGATCCCGATCATGTTGTTGATGACGAACTCGAGGCGCGCAAGGCCGACGCCGCCGTTCGGGATCTGCGCGAACTCGAAGGCGAGCTCCGGGTTGCCCACGTTCATCATGATCTTGACCGGGATCTCGGGCAGGTTGCCCATGTCCGTCGTGATCACCTCGAAATCGAGCTTGCCGCGATAGACGTAGCCGGTGTCACCCTCGGCGCACGACACGGTCACCGAGTCGCCTTCCGACAGCACTTCGGTCGCGTTGCCGCAACCGACGATGGCCGGGATGCCCAGCTCGCGCGCGATGATCGCGGCGTGGCAAGTGCGGCCGCCGCGGTTGGTGACGATCGCGCTGGCGCGCTTCATCACCGGCTCCCAGTTCGGGTCGGTCATGTCGGTGACGAGGATGTCGCCCGCCTGCACACGGCTCATCTCGGACGCATCGGCAACCACGCGCACGGTGCCGACGCCGATCTTCTGGCCGATCGCGCGGCCGTGCGTCAGCGCCTTGCCGTACTGCTTGAGGCGGTACTTCTCCATCACCAGCCCGTTGGACTGGCTCTTCACCGTCTCGGGGCGCGCCTGGAGAATGTAGAGCTTGCCGTCCTGGCCGTCCTTGCCCCATTCGATGTCCATCGGGCGGCCATAGTGCTGCTCGATCACCACGGCGTAGCGCGCCAGTTCGAGCACGTCCTCGTTCGTCAGCGAGAACTTGACGCGGTCGGCCTCGGGCACGTCGACGGTGCGCACCGACTTGCCGGCTTCCTTCTTGTCGGCGAAGACCATCTTGATCAGCTTGGAGCCGAGGTTGCGGCGGATCACCGCGGGCTTGCCCTGCGCCAGCGTCTGCTTGTGCACATAGAACTCGTCCGGATTCACCGCGCCCTGCACGACGGTCTCGCCAAGGCCGTAGGAGGCCGTGATGAACACGACGTTGTCGAAGCCCGATTCGGTGTCGATGGTGAACATCACGCCCGAGGCACCGGTATCCGAGCGCACCATGCGCTGCACGCCGGCCGACAGCGCCACGTCGGCGTGCGCGAAGCCCTTGTGCACGCGGTAGGCGATCGCACGGTCGTTATACAGCGACGCGAACACTTCCTTCATCGCGTGCAGGATGTTCTCGTAGCCGTGGATGTTCAGGAAGGTTTCCTGCTGGCCGGCGAACGACGCGTCCGGCAGGTCCTCGGCGGTCGCCGACGAGCGCACCGCGAAACTGCCCTCGCCTTCAGCGGTCAGTGCGGTGTACGCTGCGCGAATCTCCTCTTCCAACTTGGCCGGGAAGGGGGTATCGACAACCCACTGGCGGATCTGCGCGCCGGTCTTCGCCAGCTTTTCGACGTCATCCACATCCAGCGCATCGAGCGCCGCACGGATTTTCTCCGCGAGCCCCTGGTGGGCGAGGAACTCGCGGAACGCATCGGCAGTGGTGGCGAATCCGCCAGGAACCCGCACACTGGCGGGCAACTGGCTGATCATCTCGCCGAGCGAGGCGTTCTTGCCACCGACCTGCTCTACGTCCGACATGCGCAGTTCAGTGAAGGGGATGACATAACGGGTCATGAATGGCCTTCCGGTTTCGTTGGGGAGAAAGCAAAATGTGATTTTAGCGAATTTTGCTGCTTTGCCGCATGACAGGTTTTCCCGTATGTAACGATCTTTGGCCCCCACCATGAGCGAAAATCCTCCCCGGACCGTATTCTTCATCTCCGACGGCACCGGCATCACGGCCGAAACGCTGGGCCACAGCCTGCTCGCGCAGTTCCCGAATTCCGGGTTGCGCCAGGTCCGCATCCCCTTCGTCGACGACCTCGACAAGGCACTCGACGCTGCCCGCCAGATCCGCGAGGCACGGGCGGCCGACGGCGTCCGCCCGATCGTCTTCAGCACCCTCGTGAATCCGCACCCCGAAAGCGGGTTGCGCGACGTCGATGCCCTGTTCGTTGACCTCTTCGAGCAGTTCATCGTGCCGCTGGAGGCCGAACTCGGCCAGCGCTCGACCCACACGGTGGGACGCTTCCACGGCATCGCCGAGAGCCAGGACTACAAGGCGCGGATCGAGGCGATCAACTTCGCCATGTCGCATGACGACGGGATCTCGACGGACGGAGAACTCGCCGACGCGGACGTGATCCTCGTCGGCGTGTCGCGCTCGGGCAAGACGCCCACCAGCCTCTATCTGGCGATGCAGTTCGGCGTGAAGGCCGCGAACTACCCCCTCATCCCCGAGGACTTCGAGCGCAACAAGCTGCCCGGCGAACTGCACCGCCACCGTGGCAAGCTGTTCGGCCTCACGATCGCGCCCGAGCGGCTTTCGCAGATCCGCCAGGAGCGCCGCCCGAACAGCCGATACGCCGCAATCGAGAACTGCCGCTTCGAGATCGAGGCTGCGCAGAAGCTGATGCGCCGCGAGAACATCCCCTGGCTCGACTCGACGACGAAATCGATCGAGGAGATTTCGGCTACCATCCTACAGGCCGTAAGGCTCAACAAACCTGCGTACTGAACTGCGCAGGCGCTGCAAGATCCCCCAAACAGGAATTTCCATGAAGAGACCCCGTCAAAAACGCCGCGGTGGTTTGGGCCGCGACGCCGAAAACCTGATCTGGCTCGCAACGGGCCTGGCCGAATCCGGCAGCCGCGCGGAAGACCGCTACTGGGACCGGCTGCTGTGCGAGAGCCTCGACCGCATTCTCGAGGAAGGCGGCGAAGACACCCTGAATGCTGCGCTCGACCATCTGTACGCCGCCGACCCGCGCGCCTACGACGAACTCGCCGACTACATCGAGTCGCGTGCGGAGAGCGCGTCCGGCATCTCCCCGGATCACGACATCCTGCTCATCGCCGCACCGGTGCTGGCATGGTCGCGCTATCGCATCCCGTCCAGCACCGTTTCCGCGGCCGTTCTGGCGAATTTGCGGGTGCACCTGCAGGCCCACGTCCTCGCCGACAAAGTGAAACTGGCGCTGGCCGACTTCCTCTTCAGCCCCGACCAGCTGCCACAGGGCTACTGCGCCACTGCCGCGTTCGCCGCCGAGCTAGGGCGTGCTGCCGTCGCCGGGAAGGACCTGCGCATCGACACCGAAGGTATGCCCGAAACGGCGCAGTTCCTGTCCGACACGCGTTACCTGCTCGCCGCAATCGCCGTACCCAAGGGCGAGGCGCTGTTCGCCTGGCAACAGTCCGACCGTACGCGCGAGCAATGCATGACGCAGTGGCGCATGCAGGGTGGTGCCTGCCTCACCCCCCTGCTGCCGGGCTGTGCAATGGAAGTCGTATTGCCGGAAGCGTATTTCGCTGCCAGCCGCCAGGCCGACAAGGACAGCCGCCCGTATGCGATCCGCGCCTCGGTGGCCTTCCTCGGCGCCGAGCTGGATACGCCGGCCGCGAACGTCCGCGCCGTGATCGCGCCCTTCTACGACCGCGAACTCGAGGAGTACCGCGTCGGGCTGACCCTGCGCGGCAAGGAAGAAGTCGTTCACGGCGTCGTGTGGCCGCTGCTCGGCGCGGAAGACGAGACGACCGACTCGCACGCCGAAATCGAGGCGGTGCTGCGCGATTGCGGCGTCACCGAAATCGTGAACCTCGAGCACCGTTTCCCGCTCGAATACTGCGATGACTGCGGTGCACCGCTCTACCCCTCACCGGAGGGCGAGATCGTGCACGCGGAGATGCCTGACGAGCACGGCGAACAGGCGCCCCGCCACCTGCACTGAGACTGGCGCGCCCGGCAAGCGACGACTGATTCGTCCGGGCCGGGCGCGGCCGCCTCAGGCGCCGTCGCGGTCGAGCACCACCAGTACCGACGAAGCAAAGTCACGACGGTACAGCACCACGACCACCAGCGCGGTCAGGAACAGGAAGAGCCAGGGCTGGATGAACCAGGCAACTGCCGCAAGCCCGAAATAGTAGGCGCGGATACCGCGATTGAACTCGTCGCCGGCCAGCGAGTTCACCATCGCGACCCGCTGCACCATGCGCTCATGCCCTGCCCCGTCGGGATTCGTCGGACTCGCGCCGATGAGGATGGAGAGCATGTTGAACTGGCGCAGCGACCACGTAAACTTGAAGTAGGCGACGACGAACACGGTCAGCAACAGCAGCAGCTTCAGTTCGGCCAGCTCGCGCGAGGTGGCGCGCGCAAAAGGCAGGTCGGCGGTGAAGCGCATCGCCTGGTCGAGCGCCCCGAGCACGGCGAGCAGACCGGCGATGATGTAGATCGTGGTGTTCGCGTAGAAGGACACGCTCTGCATGAGGTTGCCCACCAATGCCGCATCGCTGACGCGCATGTCGCGTGCGAGCATCTCGCGCGCCCAGTCGAGCCGGAAGCGATGGCTTACGCCCATCAGGCCGCGCTGCGACCAGCGGCTGTTTTCCGATAGCCACCCATAGCCCGCCCAGGCCGCGAGAAACCAGCCGAGCGCAACCCAGTCGAGCGTCGAGATGCTGCTCATCGTGTGCCCGCCTCCTGCACCGTGCGCCTCATCGTTCGAGCAGGAAATCGCGCACCAGCGCGATCTGTTCATGGTCCATCAGCACCGGCGCGTGCCCCACCCCTTGTATCTCGGCCAGGCGCGCCCGCGGCCCGGTGTCGCCCATCCGGCTGAAGGTCTCGGGGGTCAGCAGATCCGATTCGGCGCCGCGAATCGCAAGCGTCGGACACTGGATCGCCTTGTACACATCCCACAGATCGATATCGACCACGACGGGTGCCGCGCGGAAGACATCGCCCAGCCCGGGGTCGTACACCATCGCGAAACCTCCCTCGACGGGACGCACCGAATAACGCGTGAGGTGTTGCCACTGATCGTCGGTGAGCGGACCGAAGGGGGCACTCACGACGCGGATCCAGGCCTCGGCCTCGGCCATGCTGCCGAATTTCGGCGCATTCCCGACGTATTCGCCGATGCGTCGCAGCGAGGCCGCCGTGATCACCGGCCCGACGTCGTTGAGGACGAGCCGCGAAATCGGCGTGTGCGGCCTGCTGGCGAGCAGCATGCCGATGATCCCGCCCATTGATGTTCCGACCCAATGCACCGTGTCGGCATCCAGCCGCGCCAGCAGCGTCACCATATCCGCAACGTACAGCGGGAAGCCGTAGTCGGACTTCACGCCGAGCCAGTCGCTGCGACCGCGCCCCACCACGTCGGGGCACACCACGCGGTAGTCGTCCGCCAGTGCCCGGGCGAGAAAATCGAAGTCGCGCCCGTTGCGCGTGAGACCGTGCGCGCAGACCAGCACCTTGCGGTTGGCCGGGTCGCCCCATTCCACATACGCCATGCGATGAAACCCGTGCGGACCGATGCACTGCACCGACCGTTCTCGCACGCCATGCCACGGCCGGTCCACCACGGGCTGCACGGCGCGCGAAGGGGGCGGTTCGGGCCTCAGCAGACGGCGCAGGGTATCTAGCAGACTCATTGAATCGGAATCCCGGTGTGCTCGGCAGGGCTCTCAAGTGTAACAGAACGAACGCCTACCTCCCGTACCAGTAGCGCCTCGCAACATCGCGCCAGGAGGTGATCTCGATTTCGCGCGCACCGACATCGACAAGGATCGCGCCCTGCCCGTCGGTGCGCCAGTTCGTCGCACCCGCCGCCGACCAGCGCTCCAGCACGCCCGGATGCGGGTGATGGAACTGATTGAGGTAGCCCGCCGAGTGGATCGCTGCACGCGGGGCGACGGCCGCGATAAACGGCTCGCCGGACGAGGACTTGCTCCCGTGGTGCGGCACGACCACGACGGTGCTGCCCAGAGATTCGCCCGCCCGGGCGAGCAGACGCCGCTCGGCGGCACGCTCGATGTCGCCTGCCAGCAGCACGGAGCCGCCATGCGCGGAAATTCGCAGCACGCAGGAGGCGTCGTTGTCCGAGCCCGTGTCGAGTTCCCTCTCGTCGGGATGAAGGACACGGAAGTCCACACCGTCCCAGGACCAGCCGTCGCCCGCCAGACATGGGCGCCGGGGCGGTTGCAGCCGACCGTCCGAAGGCGCAGGCAGATCGAAGTTGGCCATCACCCCGCTCACGACGCCGGCGGCGAGCAGGGTCGCGAGGCCGCCCGAGTGGTCCAGGTCGTCGTGCGAGACGACGAGGCGGTCGATGCGCCTGACACCTGCGGCACCGAAATACGGAAGCAGGACCCGCATCCCCGCGTCTCCACCCTGACGGTAGGCCGGCCCGGTGTCGTAGACGAGTTCGTGACGTGCCGTGCGGACGTGCACCGCCGTCCCCTGACCGACATCCAGCACGGTCATGCGGAACGCCCCGTAAGCGGGTCGCTCGGGCACCCATGCGAGCATCGGCAGCATGGCCAGCGCCCCCGCCGCACGTCCCGGCGTGCCGCGCGGGAGCATCAGCCACCCGACGCCGATGAGCGCCGTTGCCGCGAGGAAGCCGGGCGGCGCGGCCTGCGACCACATCGCGAAGGGCCGGGCCGACAGCCATTCGAGGACCACCATCAGCACGCCGAAGAACCAGTGCGCCAGCTCCAGCAGGCTCGTGAAGGGCAGGACGATGGCCAGCAGCGTGAGCGGCGTGATGACGAAGCTCACCAGCGGGATCGCCAGTGCATTGGCGAGCGGCGAAACCATGGAGAAGCCATTGAACAGGATGACCAACCCTGGGATCATCGCGAGGGTGATGCCGAGCTGGCCCGCCACCGCCGCGCGCCAACCCTTCTCCGCACGGACGCGGCCGCCGAGGAGAAACATCAGGATAGCGACGGCGCCGAAGGACAACCAGAACCCCGCCGCCAGCACCGCCCACGGATCGAACAGGAGCACGCACAGCAATGCGAGCGCGAGCACGATACCGCCGGATGGCGCCCGCCCGCCGAGGATCGCCACCGCGACTACGGCGATCATGATCAGCGAGCGCTGAGTGGGGATGCCCATGCCGGCAAGGACCGCATAGACGGCCGCTGCGGCAAGCCCGCTGGCCGCGGCCACCTTCATGGCCGGAACCCGCAACATCCGCCGCTGCGACCGGCGCCATGCCTTTCCGGCCAGCCAGCCGACGAGCAGGCCGATCATCGATACATGCAACCCGGATATGCTTATGAGATGACTGATCCCGGTGTTGCGGAATACCGCCCACTGCTCGTCGGGGATGGCACGCTGATCCCCCACGGCCAGCGCGACGAGCACCCCGCCATAGTCGGCACCCGGCAGCGCGGCGTTGAAACGCGCGCGGATGGCGTCGCGCAGGCGGTGCACGAGCGTTGCCGGCCGTACCACGAATTCGTCGATACGGACCGGCGCGGGCGAGGCGCGCACGCTGCCGGTGGCGCGAATTCCGCGTTCGAGCAACGCCGCCTCGTAATCGAAAAGTTCGGGATTCGCGAGGCCGTGGGGCCGCTTGAGACGGGCGGTAAAGCGCCAGCGCTCGCCGGGCCGCAGCGACGGCAGCGCGCCCTCACCCCGTTCGCCTGCGTACCACGACAGAAGCACGCGTTCGGGCACAGCGGCGGACGCCTTTTCGACCTGAAGGACGAAGCGCACCCCCTGCCCGCCCGGCTCCGGCAACTCGGCCACGAAACCCGTCAGCTCCACGTCGCGCATTTCGACGGCTCTTGGCAGTTCGTCGGCGAGCCGCCACACTGCACGCCAGCTCGACCACGCGAACCCGATGGCCAGCGCAATCGCCACGATCAGTGCGCGAAACAGGTTCGCGCGCGCGACACCGGACTTGTACCATTGAAACGCGACGACGCAGATGACGGTCAAACCGCCCGATAGTGCGGCGAGCCAGGAATGCGACGGCAACTGCGCCTGGTACTGCCCGGCCCAGACGCCCGCAGCGAACGCGAAAATTGCCATTTGCATAAACCCGGATCATGCGCGCAGAAGCGAGCGCGGGCAAGGGCCGCGCGCCGAGCGATCCGGACGGCCGTCGCCACGACAAACAGGACTTCGACGCCCACAGCGAGAATGCGCAACACGATCAAACGCTTCCTGCCGAATCACGAATCGGTGCACAGCAACCGCTGGCTGCGCCCCTTCGCCAACTCCCTGCTCCACCCGCGCCTGTGGCACCTGAATCGCCACTCCGCTGCGGGAGCGATCGCTTTGGGCCTGTTCTGCGGCTTGATTCCAGGCCCCTTCCAGGCACTCGCGGCAGCAGCAGGATGCGTGATGTTTCGCGTCAATCTGCCACTCGCGGTGGTGACCACGCTGTACTCCAATCCCCTCACCATCGTGCCCCTGTATGTGCTCGCATATGGCGTCGGCAGCCGCGTGATGGGCATGAGCACCAACGGCTTCGTGCAGCCGCCGGACATGGGCGAACTGCAGTTCGCCCAATGGCTGGGCGCGCTGGCGGACTGGATGGTGGGATTGGGCAAGCCCCTGGCGCTGGGGCTGATCGTGCTCGCGGCGGTCTTTTCGCTCGTCGGCTACATCGGCGTCAAGGCGGCCTGGCGCGTGTGGCTGATCCGCGCCTGGCACGGCCGCCGCGCGCGGCGCAGCTCCGGCTCCTGAAAGCCGCCAGGCAGCCGCCGCACGCGATCAGAGCAGGCGTCCGTCCTCGAGGCGCAGGGTGCGCTGCGTGCGGCGTGCAAGCCCCTCGTCGTGCGTGACGATGACGAAGCTGGTCGCGTGCCGCTCGTTGAGGCTCAGCATCAGGTCGAAGATCACCTCGGCAGTCTTGCGATCCAGGTTTCCGGTGGGCTCGTCCGCCAGCACGCAGGCCGGTTGCGTCACCAGAGCCCGCGCGATCGCGGCGCGCTGGCGCTCGCCCCCCGAGAGTTCGCCCGGTGCGTGGTCTAGGCGGTGGCCGAGCCCGACTTCCTTGAGCATGGCTTCGGCGCGCGCTTCCGCGTCGGCACGGTCCAGGCGCCGGATGTAGAGCGGCATCGCCACGTTCTCGAGCGCCGAGAACTCGGGCAGCAGATGATGGAACTGGTACACGAAGCCCAGCCTCTCGTTGCGTGCCGCCCCCCGCTCGGCGTCCGACATGCGCGAGAACTCGCGCCCCATCAGCTCGACGGAGCCCGCGCCCGGCACGTCCAGCCCGCCCAGCAGATGCAGCAGCGTGCTCTTGCCCGAACCGGAGGCCCCGACGATGGACAACCGCTCGCCCCGCTTCACCTCCAGTGTGACGTCTTGCAACACCCGCACGGCATCGGCGCCCTCGCGGAAGCTCTTGGTCAGGCCGCGGCAGGCCAGCACGGTTTCGTTCATCGGCTCATTCATAGCGCAGCGCCTCCGCGGGGTTCACGCGGCTCGCGCGCCAGCTCGGATACAGGGTCGCAACCAGGGTCAGGACGAAGGACACGGACACGATAGTGACGACGTCCGACGTCAGCACCTTCGACGGCAGCTCGCTGATGTAATAGATTTCCTTGTTCCACAGCGTCGCGCCGGTCAGGGTCTCGAGCGCGGGGATGATCACGTCGAGGTTGTTGGCCAGCAGCAGGCCGCCGATCACGCCGCCCGCGAGGCCCACGAGTCCGATGATCGCGCCCTGCAGCACGAAGATCCCCATGATCGAGCCCGGGCTCGCGCCCAGCGTGCGCAGGATGGCGATGTCCGCGTACTTTTCCTGCACCGCCATCACCAGCGTCGAGACGATGTTGAAGGCCGCGACCGCGACGATCAGGAAGAGGATGATCGTCATCATCGTCTTCTCCAGCGCCACGGCACGGAAGAAGTTGGCGTGGCTGCGCGTCCAGTCGCTCACGGCGAGGTCCGCCTCCATCGATCCGACCAGTTCCCGCGCCACGCGCGGCGCGGCGAAGAGATCGTCGAGCTTGAGACGCACGCCGCTCACGCGCTCGTCCAGCCGGTACAGCACCTGTGCGTCCTGCATGTGCACCAGCGCCAGTCCGGAATCGTATTCGTACATTCCCGCTTCGAAGATGCCCACCACTTCGAACTGTTTGACGCGCGGCAGCACTGCGGCGGGGGTTACGAGCCCCTGCGGTGCGATCAGGGTCACCTTGTCTCCGACCTGCACGCGCAGCGCGAACGCCAGGTCGCGCCCGAGGATGATGCCGAAGCGCCCGGGCTGCAGCGCGCGGAAGCTGCCCGCGCGCATGTGGCGGGCGAAGTCGGCGACCTTGTCCTCGGCGTCCGGCAGCACCCCGCGCACGAGCGTGCCGCGCACCGCCTGCTCGAAGGACAGCATGGCCTGTTCCTGCACATACGGCGCCGCTGCCCGCACGTCCGGATGGCGGCTCGCGTCGTCCGCCACCTGCTGCCACGATTCCAGCTCGCCGCCGGGGCCCGATATCTGGATGTGCGACGCGACCCCCAGGATGCGCGTGCGCAACTCTTCCTGGAAACCGTTCATCACCGACAGCACGACGATCAGCGCCGCAACGCCCAGGCCAGTGCCCAGCATCGACACGAGCGAAATGAAGGAGATGAAGCGATTGCGGCCCTGCGCACGTTTTCGCGACCGCGTGTAACGCAGCCCAACCAGTAATTCGTATCGCATAGCTTGGGGCGGAAACCGTCTGCTTTTTCGGGAAACCCGGCATTGTGCCCTGTGCGCGGCGGAATTGGGAACTCGCGTGTCCGCCGCCCCACGAGCAGGCCGGAATTCCATTGGGGTTTCCCCCGACAGGGAATACCCCCGTAGCTTGTCAGACAACTTCTTCGTATCGTTTGCCGCGCACCGGGAACGACGTTCACGGTCCTTCAAACAATTAAGGGGGCACACCAACGTGGTCTGGCAACAGCTTTACGATCCATTCAACAACATCTGGCTCTCCAGCGCAGTCGCGTCGATTCCCGTCGTCGTGATGCTCGTCGGCCTCGGTTTCCTGCACATGAAAGCCCACGTCGCCGCCGCACTGGGCCTCGGCAGCGCACTCCTGATCGCGATCTTCGTGTTCGGGATGCCGGCCGCAATGGCAGGCAATGCCACGCTGTACGGCGCCATGTTCGGCTTGCTGCCGATCGGCTGGATCGTGCTCAACATCATCTTCCTGCATCAGCTCACGACCGAGAACGGTTCGTTCAAGGTGCTGCAGCAAAGCCTCACCGGCATCACCGATGACCGCCGCCTGCAGCTGCTGCTGATCGCGTTCAGCTTCGGCGCGTTCTTCGAAGGCGCCGCGGGCTTCGGCACCCCCGTCGCCGTGACCGGCGCGATCCTGATCGGCCTCGGCTTTTCGCCGCTGGCCGCTTCGGGCCTCGCCCTCATCGCCAACACCGCACCGGTGGCCTATGGCGCACTCGGCACGCCGGTGATCGCGCTGGCCGCCGTCACGGGCCTCGACCTCCATCAGCTTTCCGCGATGATCGGCCGTCAGCTGCCGTTCTTCTCGGTGCTGGTGCCGTTCTGGTTGATCTGGGCATTCGCCGGTTTCCGCGGCATGATCCAGATCTGGCCCGCAATCCTCGTGACCGGCGTGTCGTTCGCGATCCCGCAATTCCTCGTGTCGAATTTCCACGGTCCCTGGCTGGTGGACGTGGTGGCGGCGATCGTATCGATGGTGACGCTGATCCTCTTCCTGAAGGTGTGGAAGCCGAAGAAGGTGTGGACCTCGACCGCGCTGCAGGGCCGCAAGGACGACTCGGCGAGCCAGGTGCCGCAGGAGCCCGCCACGCCCGCGTCGAACGTGCGCCCCGACCGCCGCGCCATCATCGCCGCATGGATGCCTTGGGTTGTTCTCACCGTCTTCGTGTTCATCTGGGGCATCCCGGACTTCAAGAAGTGGCTTGACACGCTCTCGGTGTTCAAGATCCCCTTCGCCGGCCTGCACAACCTGATCGAGAAGGTTCCGCCGGTCGTGGCCGCCCCGCACAAGGAGGCGGCGGTGTACACCTTCAACTGGCTGTCGGCGACCGGTAGCGGCATCTTCATCGCCGCGATCGTCTCCGGCCTGCTGATGAAGTTCAGCCTGGGCCAGCTCTTCGGTGTCTACTGGCGCACGATCAAGCTGGTGAAGATGTCGCTGCTGACCATCGTGATCATGCTGGGCCTCGGCTACCTCACCCGCTACTCGGGCCTCGACGCGACGCTGGGCCTCGCCTTCGCCAACACCGGCGCGCTGTACCCGCTGTTCGGCACCCTCCTCGGCTGGCTGGGCGTGGCGCTGACCGGTTCGGACACCGCGGCGAACGTGCTGTTCGGCGGCCTGCAGAAGGTCACGGCGGAACAACTCGGGCTGAACCCGATCCTAATGGCGTCGGCGAACAGCTCCGGCGGCGTGATGGGCAAGATGATCGATGCCCAGTCGATCGTCGTGGCGAGTACCGCCACCCGCTGGTTCGGACATGAAGGCGACATCCTGCGCTATGTGTTCTTCCACTCGATCGCGCTGGCCATCCTCGTCGGGCTGCTGGTGACCCTGCAGGCGTACGTGCCGCCCTTCACCCTGCTGGTACCCACGCCGTAAAGGTCGGCGACAGCGGCCGGCGCCCCGTTAGCGGGCGGCGCCGGCCCTGCGCGAAAACCCATCATCCCGTATTCATCGGAGCATCACATGTACAAGAGGATTCTGGTCGCGGTCGATGACAGCGCGACCTCCAATGCCGCCCTGGACGAAGCAATCACGCTCGCCAAGGCTCTGGGAGCTGCCCTGCGCATCGTGCACGTCGCCGACGAAGCCCCGGTGCGCAGCACGGTCGGGCTGGAGGCCCTGCTCGATGTCGCGCAGGTCGAGGAAGCGATGCGCAAGGCCGGCAACGCCCTGCTCGAAGCCGCGGTAAAGAAGGCCGCCGACGCCGGCGTGCTGGCCGACTCGGCGCTGCTCGAAAGCGACGACAAGATCGAACTGGCGCACAAGCGCGTTGCCGAGTGGATCGTCGAGGGCGCCAATGCCTGGCAGGCTGACGTGATCGTCGCCGGAACGCACGGGCGCCGCGGCTTCGCGCGCCTGTTCGTCGGCAACGTCGCGGAGGACCTGGTTCGCCTCGCGACCACCTCGCTGGTCCTCGTTCGCGGGAAGTAAGCCGCGGCGGATGCCGCAAGCGCATCCCGATACCTGACGGGCGCCCCGGACCAGCACCGATGGTCCCGCGGCGCCCGCATCGTTTCCGGGGCAGATCACCCGGCTGATAGCGCTGCACCACGCGCATGCGGGCGACTCGACATTCAATTCAATTGGAATATATAAATCCCATATGGATAATACATGTCGCCCGACCTGGGCGATAACAGGAGAGTCCGATGAATCAGTCCCGCCGCAACATGCTGAAGATGGGTGGCATGACCCTCGCAATGATTCCGATCGTCGCCCTGGCAGCGAAGAACGAAGGCATTCGCACTTCGATGAAATACAAGGACACGCCCGAAGGCGACAAGAAGTGTGAAAACTGCAACCTGTTCGTCCCGGGCGCCTCGCCGACCGCCCCGGGTGGCTGTAAGGTCTTCCCCAACGACACCGAGATCTCTCCGAACGGCTATTGCATGGCCTGGGCGAAGAAGGCTTAAGCCCCCCGGACTCCGCCTGCGCGCGGCGTGCCGCGCTCGGGCGGGACGGGCCGGTGTGCTAGACTCTGCGCCGCGGATTTTCACCCGGCGTCCCATGCAGATTCATCTTGTCGTCCCCGGCCTGATCTGGCCGGCGGTCTCCGCCCTCGGGCCCGCCTCGGGCCTCCAACTGACTTCGCTCGCATGGCTGCTCGGCCTGGGACGGCGCAGCTTCGCGCCCTTCGAGCCGCTCGATGCGCAGCTCGCGCGTCTGATGGGCTACCCCGCCGATGCCGGAGCGCTTCCCCTCGCCGCCCTGCGCCGGCTCGGCGAACCCGCGCTCCCCGCAGCTGCAGCCGACACGGACTGGCTGTGCGCCGACCCGGTCAACCTCTCGTTCGCACGCGAGCACCTGCTGCTCGGCGAATTTCCGGCCGACGAGCTGCGGCCGGAAGAGGTTGCCGTGCTCGTCGCGGCACTGAACGACACCTTCGGCGACCTCGGGAGCTTCGAGGCCGCGACGCCGAACCGCTGGTACCTGCGCCTGAGAGCAACGACCCGTGCGCGCTTCTTTCCGCTGCACGACGTTGTCGGCCGCCCCATCCGCGACTTCCTTCCGGAAGGCGACGACGCGCGCCTGTGGCAGCGCACGATGAACGAACTGCAGATCGTGCTGCACAACCATCCGGTCAATCAGGCGCGCGAGGCGGCCGGTCGCAGGCCGGCGAACAGCCTGTGGTTCTGGGGAGCGGGCACGCTTCGCGCCGCCGCGCAACCGGGCGCGAGCATGGTCCAGACCGCCGACCCGCTCGTGCGCGGCTTCGCCCTCGCCGCCGGAACCGCCGTTGGCGCGCCCGACTGCGCCAAGGCCCTGGAAGGCGACTCGCTGGTCGTACTGGAAGACCTGCTGCTCCCCGCGCGGCATCTCGACATCGACAGCTGGCGCAAGCGGCTGACGATGCTGGAGCAGGACTGGTTCGCGCCGCTCGCAGCGGCCCTGCGCGGCAAGCGCCTGCGCGCGCTGAAGCTCACGGCGCCGGGCGACCGCGGAACGCTCACGCTCGAGCTGCGCGCCACCGACGCATGGAAATTCTGGCGCAAGCCCCTCTCGCTCGACACCCTGCTGAAGTCGATCGCACCCGCAGCCGCGGCGCTGCCGGGTGGCACGGCCGACCTCGCCCCTCCTCACGCCCCAGGCACACGATGACCCGAATCCAGCCGCGGGCGATCCCGCCCCGCTCCATGCAGCGCCTGATCGACGCCGGCACCCACCCCTTGCTGGCCCGCATCTACGCCGCGCGCGGCATTTCGCGCCGCGAAGAGCTCGACTACTCGCTCAAGGCGCTCCTCCCGCCCGCGGCCCTGAAGGGGGCGCGCGAAGCGGCCGAGCTGCTGGCCGATGCAATCGAGGCCGGCGCACGCATGGTGATCGTCGCCGACTACGACTGCGACGGGGCAACCGCCTGCGCAGTGGGTGTGCGGGCCCTGCGGGCCTTCGGTGCGGACGTCGGCTACCTGGTGCCGAACCGCTTCGAGTACGGTTACGGGCTGACGCCCGCCATCGTCGAGCTGGCCGCACGCATGGAGCCCGACGTGCTGATCACCGTCGACAACGGCATCGCCAGCGTGGAGGGCGTCGCTGCGGCGCGCAGCTACGGCATGGCGACGGTGATCACCGATCACCACCTGCCGGGCGACACGCTGCCCGACGCCGACGTGATCGTGAACCCGAACCAACCGGGTTGCGATTTTCCGAGCAAGTCGCTCGCCGGCGTCGGCGTGATGTTCTACACCATGCTCGCGCTGCGCGCCGAATTGCGGGAACGTGGCGCGTTTGCCGGGCGCCAGGAGCCTAACCTCGGCGAACTGCTGGATCTCGTGGCCCTCGGCACGGTCGCGGACGTCGTCAAGCTCGACCACAACAACCGTATCCTCGTGTCGCAAGGCCTCGCGCGGATGCGTGCCGACCGCATGCAGCCCGGCATCCGCGCGCTGTTCTCGGTGGCGGGCCGCGACGCCTTGCGTGCGAGCACCTTCGACATGGGCTTCGGGCTCGGTCCGCGCCTGAACGCCGCTGGCCGCCTGTCGGACATGAGCCTCGGCATCGAGTGCCTGGTCACCGACGACATGGGCCGCGCGCTCAACATCGCACAGGAGCTCGATCGGCTCAACCGCGAACGCCGCAGCATCGAGCAGGACATGCAGGAAGGCGCCCTGCTGCGCCTGGCGGAGTTCGACCCGGGCAACTGCGCCACCGTCAGCCTGTTCGAGCCGGATTGGCACCAGGGGGTGATCGGCATCGTCGCCGGCCGGATCAAGGAACGGCTGCACCGCCCGGTGATCGCCTTCGCCCGCGGCGACGAGGGGCAGTTGAAGGGCTCCGGCCGCTCGATCCAGAACCTGCATCTGCGCGACGCCCTCGATCTGGTGAGCAAGCAATATCCCGATCTGATCCTGCGCTTCGGCGGGCATTCGATGGCGGCAGGCCTGACGATCCGCGAGACGGACTACGACCGCTTCCAGCGCGTGTTCGAGGAGACGGTGCAGTCCCTCGTGGCACCCGCCAACCTGACGCGCACGCTGGACACCGACGGGCCGCTCGAAACCGGTTACATGAGCCTGGAAGCCGCACGGCTGATCGAGCAGGACATCTGGGGCCAGGGCTTCCCGGCACCGCTGTTCGACGACGTGTTCCGCGTCGACAACCAGCGCCTGCTGAAGGACAAGCACCTCAAGCTTCAGCTGTCGAAGAACAACGTGCGCTTCGACGGCATCCGCTTCAACTTCGCCGAGGGCGCGCCGCAGCAGATCCGCGCGGCCTTCCGCCTGGCGCCGAACGAATACAACGGCGTCACCAGCCTGCAGCTGATGCTGGAGCATTTCGAAGCGGCCTGAGCCCACCTTGCAGGCGCCCGCTCCGGCGCCTGCACCACCCGCGCGTTTCATTCCCGCACGCGGTTCCCTCTTCCGCCGGCAAGCCCTCAAGCGCCGCCAGGTCCCACGCCTTTCGGGCACGAATGCCGAGCCTCTTCTCGCTGCGGTCAGGGACGGCTCGACGCCTATCCACGACCTGCGCCACCCGTTCGTGCCCCCACGCCGCCGCACGCTCTTTTGACAATTGTCAACACATACTCACTATTAGTTGCTTCGTGCAACTTGTTGGTTTAGTTTTGCAACTGTTGAAGCATGCAACTTAAGCCTCGACACCCGAGCGCCGACTGCACCAGCGCATCAAGCGCCGCACGCATCGGCAGCGAATCGAGTCAGCCAAAACTAAAGGTGAGCATCATGTCCAATGCACTAGCCACGACCCGGGCGTCAGTAGATGCCCTGGCATCCGGTTACCGGGGTACCAATCGCCTGATCCTGGGCATGTGTCTCGGCGTATCGACTTATTGGCTCTTTGCACTCGCTATCACGGCCCTGGTGCCGACGATCAGCAGCGCCTTCGGCATCACGGCCGACGAACTGGGCCTGCCGATCAGCATCACCGCCCTGATGTCGGGCGTCTTCATCGTCCCGGCCGGCAGTATCGCCGACAAGATCGGACGCGTTAAGGTCGCCCGCGCGGGCCTGGTGGTTGCGATGATCGGCGCCGCAGTGTGCGGCCTCGCCGAAAACACCACCATCCTGACGATCGGCCGCGCGCTACAGGGCATCGCCGCCGCGATGATCATGCCTTCCACGCTGGCGCTGGTAAATGCCTATTACACCGGCCCGGAACGCCTGCGCGCGCTGAGCTTCTGGTCGATCTCGTCGTGGGGCGGCGGTGGCCTGTGCAACATCTTCGGTGGCGCGGTCGCGTCCTACCTCGGCTGGCGCTGGTCCTTCTGGCTCGTGATCCCCGTCGCGCTGATCGCCCTGTACGCGATGGCCGAGACGCCGGAAAGCAAGAACGAGCACGGGCCTCGCGACCAGCGCTTCGACTTCATCGGCCTCGCCCTGCTGGTCGTGGGCCTGCTGACCCTGAATCTGAGCATCACCAAGGGCCGTTCTCTGGGCTGGACCGACATGCTGATCGTCAGCGGCTTCGTCATCGCCTTCGTCGTGCTGCTCGCCTTCACCATCTACGAAAAACGCCGCAAGTCGCCGTTGGTCGATCTCTCGCTGCTCAACCGCCGCTCCTACAACGGTGCCGTGATCTCGAACTTCATGCTGAACTCGACGCTGGGTAGCCTGATGATCCTGATGACCTACCTGCAGCAGGGCCGCGGTCTCACTCCCTTCGATGCCGGCATGCTGACCCTCGGCTACACCGCTGCGACGCTCGTGATGATCCGCGTCGGCGAGAAGATCGGCCGCAAGTTCGGCGCACGCAGCCCGATGCTTGTCGGCTGCACGCTCGCGGCAATCGGTATCGGCCTGCAGGCGCTGACCTTCATCGACGGCACCCTGTATCTCGTGCTGGTGGCGGTCGGCCTTGCGCTGATGGGTCTGGGCTTCGGCGTCTCGGCCACCCCTTCGACCAACATCGCGGTCGGCGAAGCACCCCCGGAAAAGGCCGGTTCGGCATCCGGCATCTACAAGATGGCGAGCTCGCTCGGTGGCAGCTTCGGACTGGCGATCGCCACGGTGGTGTACGGCACGATGATCTCGACCAACCCCGACGGGCTCGCAAGCGCCGCATTCGGCGGGATCATGACCGGCGTCGTCGCCTGCGTGATTGCGATCGTCTCGGTGCTGATCTGCGTACCGGCCGCAAAGAAAAACTGAGCACCACACCGGTTTCGTGCAGGCGGGGACTTCTCCCCCAACCCCTCCCCGGTC
>NZ_WTVK01000042.1 GCF_012910805.1 Aromatoleum evansii | reverse complement strand
ACCCGGCTGCGTTGCCAAACGCACCGCCTCGCGCTTGAACTCGTCCGAGAACTTCCTTCTTGTTCGCATCGATTCCTCCTAGACACATGTTGCCATGCAATGTGTCCGGAGAATCGGGAGCAGGCCATAGCGCGAAATGTTCACTCGAGCCATAGTTCTTCGGGTCAGGCGTACCGTGTGGCATTTCTTGCTGGCCATTAGGATCCATAGACCAACCGCCAAATGGACCGCCTTACCTGGTACGGCTGTCGCATTTTCCCACCAATCCAGTCTCATCGCCGTCGCGCCGCAAGGACGATTCGTTAGGGCACTCATCGGAATCTCCCTCATATCGATTATCAATTTGTTCGACCCGTTGTGCGCCGACGTTGCTGGTGTCGTCCCGCGTCGCTAAGCCCTCGGCCCAGAAAACCGCGCACCTGACTCGCGTTCCCCCCCTGGGGTCTACAGGGTGAGCCTTCTCGATCTCCAGGATCGTTTGGCCGCTGCTGGCCGCTGTCGCACTCCCTCGCTTGCGACCGCCTCGGCCCTGTCGATTATTGCGATCCGCCGCGTGCTTTAACGCGGTTGAGGCGCTCCGGCGCCACTTCACTTCGTCCAGCGCGTTCCAACGGTTATGCTCGTTCAGCAATCCCGCCAGTTGCCGGCGGAACGCATCGGTCGGCATGTCATCGCCGAGCAGAGGCCAGGTATTCTGTTGCAGCGGCACGTCCGATCGCAGGTAGCGCCTCCATGCGGTCTCAGCGTTCGCGCCTACGTTCATATCTGGACCCAGCATCACGTCTGTGACGGGGAAGCCCACCCTATCGCATGTATCGTGAACTAGCGCCTCGATCGCGCCGGTCGGGAGTGCCACTCGAAGGCCGGTGAGTTCCCCCGTTTCGGCATCGCACTCCAACAGTCGCACTTTCCCTCGATCGACTCCCTCTGCCGGGTTTCCTCGCCGTGGAGGGAAAAGCCGGGGCGCAAGTGCTCGAAGCTGTTCCGGCACCGAGACCTCGAAAATGTGTGCATTGATGAACAACGTGCGCAATTCACACGCCAGAGCCACCACGCGGAAGCCCCGTGGTGAAAACAAGACGATCTGACGCAGGCTAATCGCGCCATTCAAGAGCTTCCTGCCGGGGCCGATCGGAAAGAAGACCCGGCGCGGTCGCCCGTGTGCCGCCGAGAGATCCCTCAGGAAACCGGATCGGCAACCAGCCAAGGCGTGCAACGTCGGGAAGTGCCGCTCAAGCTGCTTTAAAAGGCGATGGAGATGGGAGGCCGACACCCCGCACAAATGCATAAGATCAGCGCAAACGCCCAGAAACAATTCCCGCTCGGAGAGAGGGTCGAACAGTTCAGTCAGGTCCTGGGAATGCTCATTAGTGGTCCCCCCGCCTCGAACGTGCCTCGACGTGCAGTCCTTCTCGAGCTTCGATCCCTTCGCGTGGGACGTATCAACTGCCTTCCGTGGGCGGCCTCGTCCGCGCTTCGCTGCCCCGGGATCAGCGCCCGACTCTACAGCCTTCTTCGGTCGCCCGCCCCGATGAACGCGCAGTTCGTTCGTGTATCCGACCTGCGCCTCCTGGACATAACGTCGAGCTGATCGCTCGCTGATCTCCCGGCCGAACTGCTCGCCTAGGTGCCTGGCTATCACCCGCGACGACTCTCCCGCCAGGCCTCCCGCACCGCTCCCGGTCGCGCTCGGGTCCAACTGCACCCGGAGCCATGCTTCGCGGGCGCGACGCTCTTCACTGTTCCATCGCGAACGCTTCGACAGACGGTCGTCGATGCTCTCTTCCCCGTCAATGTGCAGACGGTGGGATCGGTCATTTTGGCCAGGTTTCATGCTGATTATTCTCGCATTCGCATGGACGGTTGTCGTCCCTCGCGGACAAGTATTTTTTCTCTTGTGTGCCGAGCGACGCCCAAGAATCCCGTCAGCACAATTACTTATCCTCAAGGGATGTCAGTCGCCCCCCCAGGACCCCAGTAGAAATGCACTTTTCTCTTTATTTTTCGCGCACTTACAGCGCCTTTCGCAGGGACTTGTATCGCGATTCATGCCCTTCTATGCTCCACTCGGCGTTGCAAATCGGCGCCGCACAAACAGTGCAAAAACAGAAGACATTATTCATATATAGGAGCTGACTCGTATGGTCTGCATGACGTGTACTGACCAACAAAATAACCCTCTCACATCGGGGCACGCTCTCGTCCGCCCCTTGTCGTCGGCCGTCGCGGGCTCGATGGACTCCAAGTCCGGGGCCACCGACAGTGCGACGGGGGCCGGTCGTCCGCACAGCGGGGTGGTGGCTTGAAACGCCGGGATCCACAGATCCGCCTGAAGGAGCTTCCGGCCTTCGCACGTGAAGGCGTCAGTGCCTATCTCGACGCTTGGGATCGTTATCTCGAATCTCCGTCGGCCGTGCCGCCGCCGAAACAAATCCAAGTTCCCGTGCCGGGGATTCCCGATCTCTACCTGCTCGGCTATAGGACCGGCGCATTGGCTTGGCGCTCGGACTATCGCAATCCGCTCACGGGTAAATGGACCTGCGTTGTTCTCGGCAGGTTCGGCGCCACTACCATGTCGGCGGCAATCGCCGCCCACTTGCAACTCCAGGCCGACGTCACGGAAGGTCGAAGCCCGCGCTCCCGCCAGATGAAATTCGATGCGGCCGTCGAACAGGTTTTCACGGCTGCGATCGCTCGCGGAAAACGCTCGCTACGGGACGACGTAAGCCGTTACCGAAACCACCTCAAGGGGCGGCTCGGCGATCTTTCGCTTGGACAGTTGAACCGCGGCGTTCTGGAACGAATTGCCCGCGACCTACGTGTGTCATTGACGCCTGCTACTGCCGACCGATGCGTCGCTCTCCTGCGCGCAATTTGCCGTGACCTGGTCGACCTGAACCTGCTCACGACCAACCCGGCGTCAAGCCTCCGAATTGCGAACGTGGTTCGCGCACGTACAACGCTCGCGTCGCCCGACCAGCTTGCACGTCTCGGCGCAGCAATGGCGGCGATGCCCCCATCGCAAACCATCGATTTCGTCCAATTCCTGATGGTCACGGGCCTGCGCTCCGGCGAGGCGCGTCGCGCCAAGTTTAGTGACGTTGATGAGGCACGCGGCGTCCTCAGTCTTCCCGTGACGAAAAGCGGCGTACCGCAATCCATCCCCCTCTCGCCTGAGGCAATGAGAATTGTCGATCGCAGGAAGGCTTACCGCCACAGCAGCGACTTCCTCTTCCCCTCGCGCGACGGCCTGCGCCCGATGTCGCACCCGCACCGCGCATTCCAGGCTCTGCAGAAGCATGCTGGCATCAGCGGCCTTTCCCTGCACGATCTGCGCCGCGGCTTCGCAACAGCCGGCATACAGGCTCAAGGCGTCTCGGTGCTCGACGTCAGCAGACTGCTGAGGCATTCGCGCACCTCGGTGACCGAGACGCATTACCTCATCGCGGACAACGACCGCCTGCGCCAGGCAGCAAACCAGGCTAGTCGGACCATCTACGCCGGGCTCGGCCTAGATGGGGCCCGCAACGGATCTCCCGAATTGCATATCTCGAGCCCTCAGTCGCAGCCATCCACCCGGCCGGGCAATGGCGGCGACCTGCGCGAGATTTTCGACGAACTGCCGCGAGAAGCGGCCTAACACGAGGAGTGAATCATGAGTGGTGACTTGTACTACGACGAACGCGACTACGAGATTGGTGGTGCGTTCTACGAGGGTGATCTTGTCGACGAAGAATGGGAAACGCCCAACCGTGGCTGCTTCGATGACGATCGAGAGGAGGAGTTCTGACTTCGGCAATCAAGCCCAAAGAGGGATTCTCCCCGGAACAGGCTTGCTGTACTTGGTGTGGGTGGCAGCGTCGAAACGCTTGCCGGCAGAGATCGACGCGCCCCCACTGTGATGCACGGCCATTTTAACCAATGGAGCTGATAGCTATGGCCTTCAACGATACTTTTACCACCCCTGACGGGAAGACTTCGATCGCTCGCGGCAGCGTCGGTCGAATGCAGGTATTCCCCAACGGTGTCGCTATCTACGATCTGCGTGGGCGGATGATCGCGTGGATCCCAATCGGAAATGAGACGGTAGGCGTTCTCGTCGTCGAAATGCTGACCGGGTTCATCAATACGCGGGGCCGTTCCAAGATCGATTGGTCGATGCTCGAACTCGCCGAAGATAGCGATCGACGCGCTGCCTGACCACATCTACTGAAGTCGTACAGGTCGGTGGTGCTAATAGGCACCGCTGTAGTTGAGCCGCTAGCCGTGCTGGCTCGCGGCTTTATTTTTGTTACCTGTCCTGGGTGCCTGAGGATTTCGTGGGTCGCTTCGACCTCTCGCACCTTCGACTGGTGTCAATCTGTCCACGGGGGTTACATAAGTATGCCAATTGACACCGACACTTCCTCGATGCCGGGGAACTCGCCTGCCGCTGCCGATGACACCGCGGTCGATGTCTTGTTCGACGATGCGGCGACACGCACCAAGCTCGCGGTCAAGCGATCACGGCTACCGGATTTCTCCCAGTTGCTGGTGCATCTCGATCGTCTCTTCGAGCCGCTCATGGCGCAAGCGCGAGTGAGACCCGTCCCACAAGGCGTCGCCGGCCCCCAGCCCGAACCCGAGATGGCACGCATGCTGCCGCCAGAACTGCCCATTGCTGGCCCGAGCGCCCAGGAACTCGACGCGCGCGATGCCTTTCTCGCTGAACTCGCTAGCGATCCGTCGCCGTTGCAGGTCGTGCCCGGCAACGTAGGCGCCGCGCTTCGCCCTGGCCCTGGTGCCCCGGTCTTCATCGGTTTCGATGCCGAATGGAATGAGGCCAGGGAGGGTAGGAACGAGATTCTCTCCGTCCAGTTCCATCTTGTCGGGCCCAATGGCGAGGTCCTTTCGAAGGTCATTGACATCGTGGGAGGCGAGGTCATCGAGTCGCGCCCCGCCCTGCGTGAGACGCTGTGCGATCTGCTTGAGGAGGCGGAAGACGCCGACGTCTTCGAGGAGTGGCCGAGCGAAGTCATCCTGTGCGGCTTCTTCACGCTTGCCGACATCACCGTATTCCGCGACTTCAAGGAATTTCGCGGCCAACTGCGGGGGATCAATGGCACGCTTGCGACTGTTGGCGATCCTGCGCAGTTCAATCTTCCGATGAGCGAATCGCGGGCCCTCCGCTTGAAGGCGCGCTACGCCTACGCGCTGAATGACCCATTCGATCCGCGGCTCTTATCGGTGCGCATCATCGACGCTTCGCGTCTTGCTCCACCCGGGAAATCTGTCACCACGCTTGGTGACTGGCTCGGGATCCCCAAGCTGACGCTCCCGGCCGGCTACGCAAAGAAGGACATGCGCCGCCTGCAGCGCGAGCAGCCCGAGTTCTTCCGCGCGTATGGCTTGCGCGACGCGGAGATCGCAGTCATGTACGTGCTGTGGGTGCTTTGGTTCTGCGAACGGTATCTCGGTCTGAAGGGGCTAAGTGCAACCGCCAGCGGGATCTCTGTACGCCTCATCGAGCAGTGTATGCTGCGCGATGGCGTACATCCTGACGTCGCGCTGAACTATGAGTACATGCGCGACTGGCATTGGGATGAGGGCAGTGGTCGGCCGATCAGCAGGAAGCGGCGGGTCCCAAGCCGGCTGCGCCGATGGTTCGAGGCACTCCTGTCCGATGCGTACCTAGGCGGTCGAAACGAGGCGTACTGGTTCGGCCCGACCCCCCGCCCGGCCGGAGCACAGCCGTTTTACGACCACGATCTGGCGGCGTGTTACGTAATGAGCCTCGTTGGCCCGATGGCCCTGGACTACGAGCGGATCGAGATTGTCCGCGACGTCTCCCAACTTTGCGGGCATGTGGCCGGATA
The DNA here is from genome assembly GCF_012910805.1 of Aromatoleum evansii. Taxonomy (GTDB): domain Bacteria; phylum Pseudomonadota; class Gammaproteobacteria; order Burkholderiales; family Rhodocyclaceae; genus Aromatoleum; species Aromatoleum evansii. Next base: position 41,986 of record NZ_WTVK01000042.1, on the reverse strand, counting down.
CGCGGAGGTCACGTTTGAGTTCCCCCCGGAGATTGCTCGTCCTTGCTTGCCCGTGGTGATGGAAAAGTATGGCCTTTGGTTCCCCCGAAAGGGGGTGTCCCTCGCCACCGCACCCGAGATCGAACTGGCCCACGAGATGGGAGCGAAGCTCGATGTTCGCTTCGGCATCGTCATCCCATGGAAGGATCGCGCCAAGGTCTTTGCGGACAGTGCGGCTCGGCTGGGCCGGCGGCAGAGGCGCAATAAGCACGAGAAGGCGTCGAACATTGATCCGGCAGGGGGTGGGGAGGCATGCGTGCTAAGCCCGCAGATGCAATTCCCGCCCCCTGATCGCGGAGATGCTGGCTACCGTCCCTTCGAGTCGTCGTCCATCTACACTCGGCTGATGCGCCTCGAGTTCGCCAGGAAGTCCCTACCCCATGAATTTATGAAATTGGTCGGAAACGGTGGGTACGGGAAGACGGGACAAGGTTGCAAGGGACGGAACGGCTTCTCCCCAGAGACGCTCGCGTCCGTGCCCATCGGCCTGTCGAGGATCACTGAACCGGCCATCGCCGCGCTGGTGTCCGGTTTTGCCCGTGCCGTCCTCAGCGAGATCCTGTGGAAGCTCCCCGCCGACGCGCTGCTTGTCTCGGCGACGACCGATGGCCTGCTCGTGAATACGGATCAGCTGGATCTGTCTGGAACGATGTGCCGGCATTTCCAGGCGCTCGTGGACAGGGTCGCGCCGGGCACAAGCATGACGGAGGTCAAGCACGTCATCGCTCAAGCGGTAGCTGGCAAGACGCGCCTCCAACTCACCGGCCTAGCGATAAACGGCGAAGATCCTGTTGTTGCGAAGGGCGGTGTAAAGATTCCACTGGACCTTGCGGAGGGCGACGAGGAACGCGAGAAGTGGCTCATGTCGCCCGCGGGACAAAACGCCTACATGCTCGATCTGTTTTCCAACCGGGTCCCCCACCAGACCATCGTTCGACCGTCCCTGATGTCAATGCGCGACATGTTGATCAAGGACTGGGACTTGCAGACCGTCAATTCCGTGGTGCGACTCAATCTTGAATATGACCATAAGCGCTGTCTCGTTAATCCGCGCATGGTCCGAATCGAGTCGACCGGGATAGAGCATCTCGCGTGTGACACGGTACCTTGGGACACCGTCGAGGAAGGCGAGCTGGCGCGCGTTGTCTTCGACGAATGGCGGAGGGGGCGGGCAGGCAAGGACGGTGAGGTCATCCGTCCGGGGAATTGCCTGAAGACCCTTGAGGACTGGAACGCCTGGCAGGCCTTTTACACGCTCCGTGCCGGGAACCGCGAGCGCAGGCGGCGCCACGAAGTGCGAAGGGAACATGATGACTTCGAGCAATCCGAGACATCCGACAACGGCAATGGCGGCAGTCCTGCATCACGGGGAAAAACGGGAATGCTGTACGCGACCGAGAAGACGTCAGAGGTCGGAATCGCGCGCCGTCTGTTCCTGGCGGCCTACGTTCAGCGAGCTTGGGGACTGGAAAATGTGGATCTTTCGCAGGCGAAGCTCGCCGAATGGCTCACGCAGATGGGCTTCCCGACGAAGCTCCACGATGTGAAGAACGCCGGTCGTTCCCACCTGCACGAGTATGTCCTGCCGCCCATCCCTGACGTCCAGGCATTCCTCGCCGTCGTCAAACAGCGCTTCCCTGGTCTTGAGGTGGAACGCTTCCTCAGCGGCGCGATTTCAGCGGGCGCCTAAGGTTGGCATGGATGCGCGCCCGCGCATCCATGCCTTTTGGGGCCCCAACGGGCTTTGCCCGTTGGGATAACTCCAGAAACGTCGCGCTCAGAAATCGATCGGCCACGGCAACGCCGGGCGCGTCTCGTTTACTCGCCAAGCCGGAATATCGGGAAACCGCGGCAACCGTTCCACGTCGATCGGTTGCCGCAATGCCGCATCCGTCGCGGGATCATGACGGGCCGCAAGCGCGGCTCCAATCCGCGCCACCACCCGATCGGCCATCGCGGCACGCCGCTCCTGATAGATTTGGTCGAGGACAATCCCCTTGTAGAGTTCGACGAGGTCCGCCGCATACTCGTCGTCGGCCGCCACGTCCTTCGCGAAGATGTCATACGGATGGTCAAACACGCTCAACCCCGGCTTCAACGTCCGCAGACACCAGAAGATGGCAGCGGTGCAGCCGCAGATGTCTTCGAGGGAGGCAGTCGGCATATGTGGAGGCTGTGACGTGATCACCGTTACCGAGGCGGTGGTACTCATGGTTGTAGCTCCAGAATCTGAGATGAAGGCAGGCCGATCGTTCGATGCAATTCCGCCTATATGAGTGTTTTTATCGCCTTTTTATGCCCTTAAAGCTCTCCGGGGCTGGTCACCGGCTCGCTGTGTGCGGGCGTTCGCTCGGACCGGTCCAACAGGTGGCCACTCGACCAACGCTTTTTTGCGTTCTGCATTCGCAATTGACATACGTCAACCGCCACGCGAATCATTCAATATAGATTTACAAACAGAGAAACGGCAAACGGAGTGGAAGCTTCGGACGCAAAACCTCAGGCCCAAACCATGAACACGGCCGGCGGCTGGGTTGCCTCCATCGACGCGGCGTCTGTCCGTGTCGCTTTCCCCTCCTCCATCCAATTCTCGAGTCGGCAATAGCGGTGTGAGAGTGCCGTTCGTCCGATCAGAAGCGACCCGATAGATCGTCCCTGCTACCGATCTGCTCTGGCCGTGCCTGAGACAACGCATCTGAAATCCAAATAGATATCGGAGTTATATATGTTCTTGTCGCGACTGGACGAAAAACAGCAGGGTATCTTCCTGTACTACTGTGAGAAGCTTATCTCCGCAGACGGAAAAGTTGATGCCCGAGAAGAGGAATTGCTAGCGTCCTTCAGGGCGCAGATGGCATCGTCGATCACACCGCATAGCAGCTCGGATCTAAGCGCGGACTTCCCTACCTCGGCCAGTAAGGCTGCATTCATGCTCGAACTGCTTGGTCTCGCATATGCCGACGAAAAGTACCACAGTCGAGAAAGAGACTTCGTTCTGACGGTGGCCGACAAGGTCGGGATTAACCAGGAACTCCTCGCAGATATGGAAGCTTGGGTTGTCCGCCAGCTTTCACTGGCGCGCGAGGCTGAAGAATTCATGAGGGACTAATCATGCCACTTCCCTTATTGCTAGTCGGTGCCGCCGTCTTGGCCGGTGGGTTTGGCGTAAAGAAGGGCCTCGATGCGAAGGAAGACTTCAATCGCGCCAAAGAACTGAACGCCGAAGCGAAGGAAATCTACGACGAGGCTTGTAACAGGTTGGAAGTCTCGCGAGATGCGGCCCAGTCGTCAATGAACCGTCTTGGCCAGCTGAAATTTGACATTTACGAACATCGCCTGATCCCCTTTGTCAAAGCATTCTCGAAAATCAAGAATGTTGATTTTCAAGACCGGAACCTCAAAGACGAATTTAATCTCGGTGGGCTGAGCAAGGAAGACATGCTGGCCGTCCAACGATCGGCCCTGAGCATGCAGGATGTCGTCGGCGGCGGCGTAACTGCCTTGGGGGCTGGTGGTCTCGCTGGTTTAGCTGCCTACGGTGGGGTTGGGCTACTTGGCACCGCTTCAACTGGCGCAGCGATCTCGGGTCTCGGCGGCGTTGCCGCAACCAATGCCACCCTCGCATGGTTGGGAGGGGGGGCGCTCAGCGCTGGCGGCTTTGGCGTAGCTGGCGGAACGGCTGTTCTGGGTGGCATTGTTGCGGGACCCGTTCTCGCGATTGGCGGCATGATGCTTGCCTCCAAGGCGGAAGAGGCTCGGCACAACGCATACGCAAATCGAGACAAGGCACGTGCCGCTGCCGAGCAAATGCGAACAGCCGAAACGGTCACACGTGGAATTCGCGATCGCTTTTCCGAGATTCACGACGCACTTCACCGGCTGGACAAGCATTTTCAACCTCTGCTCGACGGCCTGACGCGGCTTGTCGCTGCCAACACCGATTACAGCAGTTACTCTCTTGAAGATCGGAAGGGAGTGATGATGGCCGCTGCCATGGCAAAGACATTGAAAAATGTAATGGAGGCGCCGCTACTCGACCAAAACGGGGCCTTGACTTCAGCATCGAGGCAAGTATTGACCGAAGCTAGAGAGAAGCTTGTTGAGCTAGGCTGAACACGAATGCAGCCCGGGCGATGGAGCCGCGTCCCCGGGCAATCCTTCCGATGAAAGATAAAACACAAGACGATCTCGAGTCCCAGGCTGCGGCACTAATCGCCGATCAGCAAACCGCGCGAATCACCGAGGCGTCGACCCGTTTATTGGGGGATGCCGATCGCCTGCGCCACCTCGCGGAGAAATGGAAGAATGTGGCTCCCGAAATAGCGCAAGGCCGCTCGTTCGAACAGATATTTGTCGTCAAATTCAACCTCGATGCTCTGCAAAAGGGGCGGTTGGATGTCCGCGCATTCACGACAGACTCTGTCGGCAGGCCAACCGACCCCGTCGACATATACATTCAGCAGGCCCGGAAGAAAATTCCCTTTCAAGCAAAGTCTTGTGATAACCCTGTTGCTAGCCTTACCTCCCTCACGGATAAGCTCGACGAAAGCAAGTATCGAGGGATGGGCCGGCTCGCCCCCTCGGAACAATACGAGAAGATCAAGTCCCTGCTCGAAAAGCGCGTCAGATCGGGCTCGCTCAAGCAAGCTCAGTATGAGGACACACTGAAGAACCTGCGACGCGAACTCTCCCTTGACGGAGTTGCCTCTGGCGATACTACCCATGCGGAGGCCTTGAGCGCGACGAACCGCCAAGTTGCCGACAAAATGGCAAATGGATTTGAGCGCCAAACGATCAAGGCGGAAATGCACAGATCCGGCTTGGAAGCAGGTAAGACAGGGGCGATCGTTGCGGGCGGCGTTTCCACTGTTGGCGGATTGCTTCGACTCAGTCGCGGCGAGGCGAATCCAGGCGAAGTGGTGGCGCAAGTTGCTGTTGATGCGGCCAAAGGTTACGCAAGCAGCTACGCGACAACAGCTATCAGCAAGGGGGTTCCACATCTGCTAATCCAAGGAGGCGCATCTCAAAGCGCCACCACCCTTCTCACCAGGAGCAATGCTCATGTAGCGATCGCTGCCGGCGTTGTGCAAAGTGGCAAGTCTATCGTTCGCTACTTGCGGGGTGAGATTAACGGCGAGCAACTTTCATCTGAGGTCAGTCACACAGCCATCACCGGCGCCAGTGCTTTCTATTACGGCGCGCTCGGACAAGCCATCATCCCCATCCCAATCGTTGGTGCGTTTGTGGGTTCGACCTTCGGCTACTTCGTAGGCAACATGCTGCACCAGTCTGCTTTGATCAGCCTCGGCGAATCAGTCTCAGTTAAAGCTGCTAGAGAAAGACGAGAACACGTTGAATCTCTCTGCATGACCGCAATTCCGCTTATGCGGGCCCACCGTCTGGAACTCGAAGCGTTGATGTGTGAGCATTTCGCTGAGCGTCACCAACTACTCACCACGGCTTTTGATGGTTTGGAAAGCAGCATGATCGAATGGGATGCAGACGGATTTACTGCCAAGCTGGAGCTAGTGAACAACGCCTTCGGCGCATCTCTCCCGTTCAAATCACTCACCGAGTTCGACGCCTTTATGGCCGACGATGATCAGTCGTTCATATTGTGAAGACCCTTCCAGCATTCCCTTGTGACGCCTGCGGCGCTTGCTGCAGGCACATCAGACTTGCGGAGGAAACGCTCCATCTTGATCGAGGTGATGGCGTTTGCCGTCACCTCGATGAGTCAACCAATTTGTGTTCGATTTACGACGCACGCCCCGACGTATGTCGAATTGAAGAGCAGTTTCGAGCGAAGTATCAGAGCCTAATCAATTGGAATGCGTTCGTCGAGATTAATGTCGCGGCGTGCACTCAGCTTAAGATATTGGAGGCTTAGGAGGATCGGGCTATCGAGCATTCCTGACAGGGGCACTCGTTTAAAAGGCGCACCGGAGCTTCATCGCTGGGAGGTGACTTTAATTATCAGCGGTGGAGCATAACCAACTGCTTTTTCCTACGACAGATATACTCTGACTTACTTAAAGGACCCGTGATGTTTGGCTTCGGAGCTGATAAGAAAAAATCTGCCCATCTTGCAGGCATCATCTTCGGTTTAAACGAAAGGTTTGCCGCGGAGGTCGGGCTCGTAGCAGAGGGCGGCGCGACAACCCCTCCAGTATATGACGAAAGAAATTTAGCAGTAATTTACGGGTTCGCAGTCGCCGGCGCAAAGCACATGAACGTTTCAGATAAAATTGTCGAAAATGCATTAGATATGTACTTCGGCAACATGTCAGATGGCGATGAGCAGCTAGCCCGGCTTTCGAGAATCGTTGAAGAACCGACTTACGAACCCATTATTATTGCGGCAGCTCGAGCTGGGCATGAGGTGTCGACGCGAAATGATTTTTCGTCGCTGAGAAGGCTTGCAGTCCAGTTCATCGGGAACTCTTTCTAGGTAGACTATGAGTCTCGCTATATTACTTATTGGATTTGCTCACTGCGTTCCGGCGATTATTGTCGGCGGGGTAGCCAACAGCCGCCTTGGCGTAATAGTTGCTACTCTCGCAATGCTCTTTGTCGCGCTTGCTTTTGGTAGTAATCGTTATGTCGTTTACGACTTAGTTGGCGTCGCTCTTGGGGCGTTGATTGGGTTTTCCACCGTTCATAAGGTGCGATAGCTCTCCGAAGAACCCTTCCCGCGCGGACTGCCCCCTGCCCTGCCGGGCCACCGCTTCCCGACCACGTCGCAGGGCAGCGTCCGGACACCTGCGCCTCCGGTCCATACAAGCGCATCTGTCTGGTCTCACTTTGGGCACTGCAAGCAAAATCGAGCGCCCAAGGAAGCCCTTGCGATTCACTAACCTCAAGGGCTCTCAGTTCGCCCATCCAACGGATCGGCTAGCATGCCTTGACCGTACCCACCCTTCTGTCTGAGCCCGAGCTTTGCGAAAACTGCCGCTCTTGCCTCCGACGATGCGGCTGCCCACGACAACAAGGCAGCGACAAATTGATGGCGTTGTTTTGGCGGTACCCCTTGAGTGACTTCCTCGTAGAGCTCAGGTTTCAACGTAACTCGAACTGTCTTTGAGCGTGCAGGTTCTAGCTTGCACTGTCGAAGGTAGCCAAGCAATCGTCTTCGCTCGAGAGGGTCGAGGGTCTCATCCAGCCACCGCGAGATCTTGGCGATCATGCGTGTCAAGGTATGAGGAATAGGACCCGGTGGCTCGAACAAAGACCACCACTCTCCTTCCAGCGCAAGCCATTCCGCAATGACCTTTCGCCGCTCAGCGGCAACATTTACCGCAGTGTTTCTAGTTGAATTCTCATAGATTTTAACAACTGAAAGGGCTCGAAACCTTCCCGCAGGAAAGGCACTGATGGCCCCTCGATTGGAGCGGGTAAGCGGTGCTTCCTGTTCATCACGTTCATCCTGCCGCAGGCGACGGCTCACCCACTTCACGGTGCGATTGCAACGATCTACGCTGCGGCGGCTTGGAGAATCGCTGAGAAGAGGTGCGATTGGTCGGGACATGACTCGATCTCCGCTCCCTATAAGCGTTAGGGTTTTAACGCCAACACCTGAAGAACTTACAATTTACCCTTATAGATCAGCAACTTTCAAGCTTCATTTCTGCCGCATAATACCGCGCCTTACATCGGTATAATGTGCCACACAAAGCGAACCCGGCGGCTGTCCCGCCCGGTTCGCTTTTTATTGTGGCATCCGGAACGGAAGTGATCCCTGCTCGGCTTCGAGAGGCGATTGCTTCCGTTTTTTCTTATGTTGCATGAGGAGACTGCAATGGCCCAAGTGACAAAGTTGCATTCGGCAGCAATCGGTGGCCTACCGCATCTGCGCCTCCACGACCTCATCGCCAAGACCTCGCATGTCCGACTGAAGGAAACGCTGCGCGTGCTTGTCGCGCTGAAGGCTGTCGCGCGCGAGTACGACATGTCCGCGGACGCGATCGTTCATCTCCCTTACTCCTTGGAGAAACCGTCGCCCCCTCAATGGCGACAGTGTGAGATTGCATATCTTTGGATGTACGACACTGGAGCCTTGGAAAAGTATCTATTTGAAATCGAACAGATCGTTTGACCCCTTTCCGCAGTGACCCAGGAGAAGGCCATCATGACCAAGAAACAGCAGCTGCTTACCAAATTCATCGCACGCGATAGGTCAGGCGCGGCGCTACGCACGCATGAAACCCTGCTTGCTCACGGCTTCAAGTGGAAAGACCGCGGTGAGACGCTGATGTATTTCAGCAGAACGGCGGACGGGCGTGAATTGGGACTGCTAGCTATGCGTCCCGGAGTGATTTCCTTCCCTGCCAACTTTTGGAATCTTCACGCGATGGCACTGGACCGCGCGCTCCATTCAGTGGGATCGAGCAAGCGAATTCCCGTTGATGATGGGTGGTTCACGACTAGCCAGTACTCCGCCGCCCAGATTGCCCTGGAGCCGGCAACCGAATCAGCAATCACCGACATCATTCGCGAGATCGTCGTACCCGAAGGGCTGTCCGCTGGCGCCCGGCTAGCAGCCTCTCCCCCGACGCTCGGATAGGAACGTCGCGCGCTGTCCTATCACGCCTCCTGCAAGGCAGCAGGAGCTCTGTTGGTCGTAATAGCGGGAGTCAAGAAATGCCTGACAATATAATCATCGCCGCGAGCGAGGAGATTGTTTGCCCAAAGTGTGGGCACCACTATCCCTTGGAGCTCGGCATTACCCGTCAAACCATCGAGCGCTACGCAGCGGAATTTGATGCGGCATTGGGTTTGCGTCGCCAAGAGCTTGAGAAATCCCTGTTCAAGGAAGCTGACAGGAGAGCAAAGCTCACGTATGACAAACAGCTCAAGACTATCTCAGACCAGTTGCTCGCAGCACAACGGTCGGAAGAAGCGGCGCGGCGACGGGTGGCTGAAGCCCACGAGGAGGGAAAGGCAAGAGCTCTTGCTGACTTTGATACGGAAAGGCTCCTGCTTACCCGTGAGTTGGCTGCAAAAGACGAGAAGCTAAAGGAGTTCCGCGCGCAAGAGCTTTCGCTTCGGCAAGAACGCAAACAGCTAGAGGACGCTCGAGAGGCGCTAGCACTTGAGCTGAACCGAAAACTTGATCTCGAGCGCGCCCGTATCCGCGAAGAGATTGGGCAGAGGCAGGCACAGCGCATCGCGATGATTGAGGGTGAGTACAAGAAGAAGATCGAGGACGCACAGCGCGCGAACGAAGATTTGCGGCGCAAGCTTGAGCAAGGGTCTCAGCAACTTCAGGGCGAGGTATTGGAGCTGGAGCTCGAAGATGTGTTGGCGGGGGCCTTTCCACACGACTCTGTCGCGGGAGTGAAGAAAGGACAGCGAGGTGCCGACGTTCTGCAGACGGTGCGAACACCCTCTGGCCGCGAGTGCGGGCGGATCGTCTGGGAAGCGAAGCGCGCAGGAAACTGGTCGGAGAAGTGGTTGCAGAAGCTCAAGGACGATCGAAAGCAGACTGGAGCGGAGATTTCCGTGCTTGTGACGACGACGATGCCGCGAGGACTTGAACAGCCCTTCGGCCGGGTAAGCGAGGTGTGGATCACACCTCCTCATCTTGTACTGCCCCTCGCCGAGACCCTACGAGTGATCCTTCTGGAGGTCAGTCGCGTGGCGCAGATGAACACATGTCGGGGGGAAAGGGTGGAGTTGCTCTTCCAGTACTTGGCGAGTCCGCGGTTTGTTCAGCAAGTGGCCGCAACGATGGACTCTTTCTCACGCATGAGGATGGACCTCGAAGCTGAGAAACGCGCCATTCAGAAAATTTGGTCGAAGCGAGACGCTGAGTTAGTTCGGGTGGCCACCTCGATGTCCGCGGTTATCGGTGAGTTGCAGGCGATCGCACAAGAGTCCCTACCCGGACTTGAGGCTATCGACTCCTTGCACCGACTCGCAGCAGTGGCCGAGTAGCGTTCACCTTCGCACACCGATTCCCTCTTACGGCGTGCCCTAGGGGGATTACTCGCGGGTGATGTTCCACGCCCACTTCGATGATGAAGATCCACGGGAGAAACGACATGGCTCAACTAACGTTGCATCGTGAAGATTGCGAACTCCGCGGTAAGAAGCTGAGCGCCAACACGCTCGCAAGCTTTCTCGTAGTCCAGCATGTGGCCTCGGTTTCGGATCTGACAACGGACCGAAGCATGAATGGCGCCGCACTTCGATTCCTTAACCGGGATCGCGCGATCGGCTACTGGCGGGACATGGATTGGATCGAGTGGAATGGCAGCGGCTACACGCTAACCCGCGCCGGGTTAGATGAGGCGCTCAACCGTGAAGCGGGCATCGCGGTCAATGAGCAGGGGAAGAAGAAGGCCGGGAATGTGACCCCTGAACAAGTCAGGCAAGCTCGCATGTTCATCTTGCACGGTGGAGCGGCGACCGCTCCAATCCTGACGGCCGCATTAGCCCTACCGTAACACCGCTCCCCGACCAAGTCGCAGAACAGCGTCCCGACACTGCGCTTCCGGTCCATACGAGCGTATCTGGTGCCCATCTGGTCCCACCTCGGGCCTCGCAAGCGAAGCCCTGCGTCCACGAAAGCCATTTCGATGCCTAGTTTGGTGGCCGAGTATCGTAACCACTCTCACGGACTGTTAATCCGTGTGTCCCTGGTTCGAGCCCAGGTCGGGGAGCCAGTAAAGCCAAGCAAATGGGCCACCTCTCGAGGTGGCCCATTTGCTTTCGGCACTCCCGACATTCCCGCGGCTACCACCCCAACGCGGCAGCAGCGGCCGCATCGGAACCTCATTCCTGACTGCTGTCATGCCGCCGTCGCAAGCGTGCGTGGCGCCCGTCGCTGCCATGATCGAACGCGTGCTTTGCCGTGGTCATCGCCGTCAAGGCCGCCGCGACCTTGTAGTTGACGGTTTCCCGCGGCATCACGCCCTTCGCGTCTGCAATCCCGACCGGCAAACCGGTGAGGATCTCCATGGCCTCATCCACGGTCGCGACGGCATGGACGCGGAAAAGCCCCTCGCGTGCCGCCGCAACGACATCTTCGCGCAGCATGAGATGGCGAACGCTCGCCCGCGGTATGACCACCCCCTGCTCGCCTGTCAGGCCGCGAGCGACGCAAAGGTCGAAGAATCCCTCGATCTTCTCGTTCACACCGCCGATCGCCTGGACCTCGCCGAACTGGTTGACCGAACCGGTCACCGCGAAGGACTGGCGGATGGGAACCTGGGCCAGCGCAGACAACAAGGCACAGAGTTCGGCCAGTGACGCGGAATCCCCCTCGACCGGGGAATAGGATTGCTCGAATACCAGGCTGGCCGACAGCGACAGCGGCTGATGGCGCGCATAGCGGGCGCCGAGAAAAGCGGAGAGGATCAGAACGCCCTTGGAATGAATCGCCCCGCCAAGCTCGGTTTCACGTTCGATGTCGACGACATCCCCCTCTCCGAGCCGCGCCGTGGCCGTAATGCGCACAGGATGGCCGAATTGCTCGCCGGCGAGTTCGACGACGACCAGGGCATTTATCTGGCCGCAGCGCGCGCCCGTGGTGGAAATAAGCGTTGTACCTTCCACCATCGATTCGAGCACCCGCTCGGCGTATCGCCCGAATCGCCGCGAGCGGGATGCGATCGCCGCATCCACCTGCACACAGCCTACCGCGGGCAACTGTGCGGCGCGTGCATGGAAATCCGCTTCACGCATCACGTCCGTCAGCAAGCGCGTCTCCAGACTGAGCCGCCCGGAATCTTCTGCGAGTCGCGCGCCATGCTCCACCAGGCGCGCAATGCCGGTCCGGTCGAAGGGCAACAGGTCCGACGCTCGCCCGAGCATCGCGAGCAAGGCAGCGTAATGCGCAACATTGGCATCGTTGCGAGGCATATCCTCGTCGAAGTCGGCTGCCACCTTGAACAACTCCGGAAAGTCCGGATCGTTCTCCGTAAGCAGGTAGAACAGCTCGCGGTCACCGACAAGTATCACTTTGACGTCGCACGGGATGGACTCCGGTTCCAGAGTGAGCATGTTGCTCCAGCCCTGCGCTTCCGCCGGAGGCTCGATACGGATCTCTCGCGCACGCAACGCACGTTTCAACCCTTCCCACGCAAAGGGCTGCCCAAGGAGCCGCTCGACATCCAACACCAGATATCCCCCGCACGCCCGATGGAGGGCTCCGGCACGAATCAGGCTGAAATTGGTCACGAGCGTTCCCAGCTGGGAGATGTGCTCGATGCGCCCGATCAGATTGCCGAAGGTCGGATTATCCTCGCAGACGACCGGAGCACCGCATGTGGCAGAGTGATCGACCAGCAGCTTGACCTGATATCGGTGGAATTTCGTTCGTGCCTCGTCCTCCGCCCCTTCGTCCTCGCCGCCTTCCTGTGCAGCCCAGTCGCTGCCGCTGGCGAGGATCTCCTTCCGGATCGAATCGAAGAAGCCCAGCACGGCTGGAAGATCCGCGTAGCGCTCGCGCAACCCGCGCATCAAGTGCGTAACTGCGGGCGTCAGGGCATCGCAGGCGGCCCGCTTCATCGCCTCGTGCAGCTCCTTGCGCCAGCCGGGGAACTGTTCGAGCAGATCCGCCAGGCGATCGCTCCACGCCCCCACCTTCTTCTCGACCTCCGCCCGCGTTTCGGGAGGAAGTGCGTCGAAAGCCTCGGGGGACATCGCCTCCCCGTCCTTCGTCGGCGCAAACACGAAACCGTCCGGCGTCTGCAGTAGCGACACCCCATCGGCCGCACATGCCTCCCCGAGCTCGTGCAGCGCCCCGTCTTCCCGCGTCTTGTGCGCATCCTGCAGGGATTCGACGCGGTTGCCGTAAGTCTCGCTTGCGAGCGCCGCCTCGATTGCCGGACCGAGATCGGCGATGAGCGCGAGCATGTCGCCGCGCAGTTGCGCCCCCCGGCCTGCACTCAGGGTCAGAAGGCGGGGTCGCTGCGGATCGTCGAAATTGTGCAGATAGCACAGATCGGGGGGAACCGGACCGCCGGCCGCAACTTCTCGCAGCAAGCGAAAAACCGTGGCATGTCGCCCGGTTCCCGGCTCGCCAAGCACGTAGACGTGGTAACCGGGCTGGCGCATTGCAAGACCGAACCGCAACGCCTCCTCTGCCCGCCCCTGCCCTATCCCGCCAGGCAGATCCGGAAGCTTAGCGGTATCGGCAAACTCGAATATATCGGGTGCACAGCGAACCCGAAGGCGGTCCGCCGCCAGTGGGCGCAGGTCGACCATCTTGTTGTTCTCCCGATGCTGCGATGAAAACGGGGGGTCCGGACGCCCGACGCCTCATCACCATCCCCTCGCCTACCCCTCCGGCAAGGGCGGTCAGCGAATCCCCCGACGCGAGAGATCGCCCCAGCGCGTGTCGTGGTGGGCAACGTCATTCTCGAACTGAGGAAAGCGCCGGTCATGCTCCATCAGGAGCGACATGATCGTCCCTGCATGCTCTGGCGGAAATCCCTGCCGCTTCCCGCCTCGTGTGTCCGTCATCAACAGGAAGATGAACTTGCGGCACTCGGCCGTCCCCCACATCCCGTCGATCTTGCGAAGATGAGGAAAACGCTCGTAGAGCTTTTCGGTCGAAGTTTCTGTGACGCGTGTCGTCATGGCAAATCCCCCGAAAGGGCTACATGCAATCGCCGGAAGGCTAATACTTTTGGCTCATATCAACGGGCCCGGATACACGCTACTGTGCCAACTACGGAGGCTGCCGGCAACAAGGACCGACCCCGGCATTGAGCGGGAAGTGATTTCCGGTCTTGCCTTCAGCCCGAACGGGCTGTTAACTATCATCCAAATAGACAACCGCACCCGGCCACAGGTTGCCCAACTACCGCAACATGCAGCTCATGAGGCACATTCAGCCAGTCATCCGATGAAATCGATTCCGATCTATCCTGCCAGCGGGCAGCTACCACTCCCAACCGACGCGCCCCCTCCGGCCGGGACCACCCTATTGGACAAGCGCGGTCGCGCTGTTCACGACCTGCGCATCTCGGTCACGGACCGCTGCAACTTCCGCTGCATCTACTGCATGCCGCGTGAAGTGTTCGGCGCCGACCACGCCTTCCTCGCACGCAAGGAGCTCTTGTCGTTCGAGGAAATCACCAGGATTGCCCGGCTCTTCGCCGCCCGCGGCGTGCGCAAGATCCGCATCACCGGTGGCGAGCCCCTGCTGCGCAAGCATGTCGAGAACCTCATCGCCCAACTGGCAGAGATCCCCGACGTCGAACTCACGCTGACTACCAACGGGGTGCTGCTACCTAGGATGGCGGGCGTATTGCGGGATGCCGGACTGCACCGCATCACCGTGAGCCTGGATGCGATCGACGACGCGACCTTCCGCAAGATGAACGACGCCGACTACCCGGTTGCGGCGGTCCTCAAGGGCATCGCGGCAGCCGAAGATGCCGGATTCGGCCCCATCAAGGTCAACATGGTCGTCAAGCGCGGCGTCAACGACCACGGGGTGATCGACATGGCGCGCCATTTCCGCGGAACCGGCCACATCCTGCGCTTCATCGAGTTCATGGACGTGGGCAGTTCGAACGGATGGGAGATGAGTGCCGTAGTCCCGTCGCGGGAGATCATAGAACGGATTCACCAGGTGTTCCCCCTCGAACAGATCGAGCCGAACTACACAGGCGAGGTTGCCGAGCGCTGGCGTTACCGCGACGGCGGCGGCGAGATCGGAGTCATCTCGTCCGTGACACAAGCCTTCTGCTCGACCTGTACCCGCATCCGCCTGTCGACCGAGGGCAAGCTCTACACCTGCCTCTTTGCACAGAGCGGCCACGACCTCCGCACCCTCTTGCGCTCCGGAGGCGGCGATGCGGAGCTCGATCGCGCGATTGCAGCGGTCTGGCAAAACCGCGAGGACCGCTACTCCGAAATCCGCACGGCCAACACGGCGGGACTGCGAAAAATCGAGATGTCCTATATCGGCGGCTGAGTTACTGGCCCACTTCCTGCTTATGGCGAACTCCCGGGCATCCCGAAATGGTATGCCCAAACGCTTCCTCCCGCCCTATTCGGCGGGTAGGGCTCGTGCGGAATGTTCAGCCACATGCATCGCAAATCCCGTCCAGCGAATTCCTTCTTCCGCGGCCTGAGTACTGCTGTAGCGCTATGCGCCCTCGTTTCGCTGACGAGCCTCACTGGTTGCAGCTCGACCCCTGCCGGATCGGCGGAAGAAGATCTGCAGTATCAGCTGGCATGGCCGGCCCCCCCCGAGGAACCCCGTTTCGTTTTCGAAGCGGAACTCAGGAACCAGTCTGACATACGCGACGAATCGGACGAAGACCGTCTGAAGCGAATCCTCACGGGGCACGACAAGAACTCCGAGCAACCCGTTTACCGCAAGCCGTCCGCCCTGGCGGCTCGAAAGGGGCGGCTTTACGTCGCCGACCCGCACAGCGCATCGATCTATGTGTTCGACATGCCGCGCCGGAAGGTCTTCCAGATCGGCCAGCGGGAGCCTAATCGGACGCGCTCGCCGATCTCGATGGCGATCGACGCCCAGAGCCGGCTGTATGTCCTTGATTCGAGCGCGAAAAAGGTGATGGTATTCGACTCGCTGGGTCTGTTCATGTTCTCCGTCGGCAACCCAGGCGATCTGGTAAAACCAGCGGGAGTGGCGGTCAGTCGCGACGGCTCCCGGATAGTCATTGTTGACCGCGGCAGCGTTGATGTGGACGACCATAAGGTCATCGCCTACGCACCGGACGGCAAGGAGCTGTTCAGAATCGGCCCTCGCGGCACGGATCCGGGCCAGTTGAACATACCCCTCGACGCGACCATCGCCGAAGACGGCACACTGCACATTCTCGACTCCGGGAATTTCCGCATTCAGTCCTTCGACGAAACGGGAAAGTTCCTCTCGAGTTTCGGGTCGGTCGGCAACGGACTAGGAAGTTTCTCACGGCCACGCCGGATCACGAGCGACGCCGAAGGCAACATCTACGTTTCCGATGCATCGTTCAACAACGTGCAGATCTTCACACCCGACGGAAGCCTGCTCATGTGGGTCGGCAAGGCCGGGATAGCGAACCTCCCCGGTCAATACGCACTGATCGGCGCCATCACGGTAGACGAGACCGGACGGCTGTATGTTGCGGATCAGTACCACCTCAAGGTCGAAGTCTTCCGTCCGGCCGGGACTGGCTCGGTCACGGGCGCATCGGGGCGGGCAGGCGCCGCGGGGCGAGCCCCCTGAACACTCATCAAGCATAATCAGGCGCGCCGCCACACTGGCATCTTTATTGCATATCCGCGCCCATACAAACAAACAACCACATCCACATCATGCTAAACAAAATCGCCACTGCAACCATCGTCACGATCGGCGTGCTTGCCTCTGATGTTGCATGGTCGGGGACACGCTCGGATTCCGAGTTCCTGCAGCAAGGCACGATCGGCAATACCCGGCATAACCTGACGCAGCGTCAGACCGCCGGCGGAGGCCCGACCGGCACGCAAATGGATGCCGTTCGTAACAACTACGAGCAAGTGTGCGTCTATTGCCACACGCCTCACGGGGCCAACCAGAATATCAAGGCCCCCCTCTGGAACCGCACGGTCCGCACCACCACCTACACCCTCTACAGCCAGCTGTCGCTGTCCCAGGATGCGACGCAGCCGGGCCCCAGCTCACTGACCTGTCTGTCCTGTCATGACGGCCAGACGGCGGTTGACTCGATCATCAACATGCCAGGCAGCGGCAAGTACAACGCGGCACTCGCGCTGAACCCCGACGCCGCGACCACGAAGACCCTCCTCGATGCCTGGAGCACCACCGACGACGCATTCGACCACTACGCGCTTAAGGACAACAACACCGAATGCTTGAGCTGCCATTCACCAAGCGGCCAAGGCGGCGCGCAGGACTTTAGCGCGTATGCACTCGGCACCGACCTCCGCAACGATCACCCCGTGGGCGTGAAACTGCCCACCGGCGCGGAATGGAATGTCCCCTCCGGCACGTATCAGAACGTGCGCTTCTTTGACACCGATGGCGATAACCGTCCGGACAAGAATGAATTGCGCTTCTATGACTCGGGGCAAGGTTTCGAAGTCGAATGCGCGTCCTGCCATGACCCTCATGGCGTGCCGGGAGCGACCGCAAAGTTCCTCCCCACCTTCCTGCGCGTCTCGGTGGATGGCAGTCAGATCTGCCTGACCTGTCACGTGAAGTAACCAGTCATCTCCGGGATCAAAATAGAGAAGGCGCCGAAAGGCGCCTTTCTCGTTTTTAGAAACCATTTACGTAACATTGTCTTTGAATTGAGAAACATCTTTATCGAAATGTTGCGCCTCCTGGTCATGCCAGGCGCCGCAGACTTTCGTTGGGCGCTCGTCCGAGCAGGTTTCGAGTACCCAACCATCCCGCAGTGACCACTGCAAAGACTCCGGCAAGCATGGCGCCCATCAGCGGGCCGAGGTCGGGCACGTAAACCATGCCAAATCCGTAGCGCGCGAGGATCCACCCAAGGGTGGCAGCCCCGCCTCCGGCGAGCCCGCAGGCGAGCCCGGCAAGCACGACGAACTCTGTCACGAGCGCCCTGCGCAATTGCGCGTTGCGGGCCCCCAAGGTTCGCAGCATTCCAAGCTCGTAATCACGCTCGTCATGCGTCGACTGCAGCGCCGAGAACAGCACGAGGAAGCCCGACAAGAGCGCGAACGCGAAAACGCTCTCGACGATGACGATCAGCTTGTCAGTCATCGCACGCATCTGGGCGATCACCGCATCGATGTCGATGACCGACAGATTCGGGAATTGCCTGACCAGGTCGGTCGGGAATCCTTGGTCACCCGGAGACAAGCGGAAGCTGGTGATGAGGCTTGCCGGGTCGCCCTCCAGCAGCCCAGGCGATGCGATGAAGAAGAAATTCACGCGCATCGAATCCCACTTGAGATCCCGGATGCTCGTGATGGGAGCCTCGACCAGGCGCCCGGCGACGTTGAAGCGCACGCGGTCGCCCACCTTCAGGGAGAACGTCTCCGCCAAACCGCGCTCGACCGAGAACTGCGCAGCTGTATCCGTCCCATGCCAGCGCCCGCCGACAACAACGTTCCCGTCCGGCAGCCGGCTTCCATAGCTGAGATTGAACTCCCGTTCCGCCAGGCGCCGTGTGCGCTCGTTTTCATAGTCCTCCGGTCGAACCGATTTTCCGTTGATCGACTCCAGTCGACCACGAATCATCGGGCGGATATCCGGGTCCTGCAGTCCTCGGGCGAGAAACGCCGCCGACAATGCTTCACGCTGATCCGGCTGGATGTTGATCACGAAACGATTGGGTGCGTCGGGCGGGGTCAGCGCACGCCAGTCGTCGAGCAGGTCGGCGCGCACGATGCTGAGCAGCAACAGGGTCGTCATACCCACGCCAAGCGCGACGATCTGAATGACGCTCGCGCCGGTCCTGCGCACGAGGGAGGCGATGCCATAGCGCCAGCCGTTTCCGCCGAGCGATGTGGCGCCCCTCATGCGCCCGAGCAGGTGCAGGCAGCCCGCGGCGGCGACGGCGTACAGGACAAGGGCAATAACGAAGCCGCCCGCAACCTGGATACCGAGCCGCAGGTCGCCGGCTATCCAGAACACGAGGGCCAGCAAGGCCAGGGTTCCCGCCGCCCACGCGGAAGCACTGCGTCCTTCCACCAGCACGATCTCGCGTCGGAGAACACGAAGAGTCGAGACGCGCCCGAGGCGCAGGAGCTGGGGAAGCACGAATCCAACAAGCAGCACCACACCGACAGCGATCCCGTGAGCGAATGGCAAGAACGAGGGCGGAGGCAGGGGGGTGTTCATGATCTGGACGAGGATCCGTGCAAGCCCCAGTTGCACTGCCCAACCGAGCAGAGCCCCCAGCGCCGCTGCGGCCAGTCCGAACAAGGCGAATTCTCCCACGACGATCGAGACGACCTGCGTCTGCCTGGCCCCCAGGCAACGCATCACCGCGCAGGCATCAAGGTGTCTCTGCATGAAACGGCGGGCGGAAATCCCGATCGCAACGGCGGCGAGAATCACAGTCAGCAGCGCCGCCAGACGCAGGAACCGTTGCGCCTGATCGAGGGCATTGCGTACTTCGGGCCGCGCATTCTCGATGCTTTCGAGCGTCTCGCCGCGCCCCAGCCGGGCTTTCGCCCAGCGCTCGAATGCAGCGACAGCGTCGGGCTCGCCGGCGACATGCAATCGCCACGTAGCCCGGCTACCCTGAATCAGCAGGCCCGACTCGGCAAGATCTTCGACGTTGAAAATCGCTCGGGGAAGCAGGCTGAAGAAATTGGCCCCGCGGTCGGACTCGAAGGTGACGGTCGCACCGACCCTGAACTCCAGGCGCCCCAGCCCAACGCGATCGCCGACCGCTACGCCGAGTGCCGCCTGCAGGCGCTCGTCGAGCCAGACCTCGCCGCGTGCAGGGATGTGATCGGCGATGGCGTCGCCGCGGGTGGGCTCCGTCGCGATCCGGATGTGGCCGCGCAGTGGATAGCCTGCGCCTACGACCTTCACGCCAGCCAGTTGCGCCGCGGTGCCGGTGCTTACCATGCTGGTGAACAGCACGGTGCCGGTATGCCTCAGCCCCAGGCGCCCTGCCTCGCTGCGATAACTGTCGTCCCACGGGTGATCGGCCCTCAGCAGCAGATCGCCGCCCAACAACTGGTTCGCTTCGCGATCGAGTCCGCGGCCGACACGGTCGGCGAGGAAGCCCACGCTAGTCAGGCAGGCCACCGCAATCACGATGGCAAGTCCCAGCAGATGGAGCTCCCCCGCCCGTAGGTCGCGCATCATCATGCGCAGGGCGAGGCGTAAGGTATTCATGCGCGGGTTGACGGCGCCTGCCGCCAAAGGTTCAGGCCTTGGGCAGCAGGCGCCTTACGAGTTCGACCCAGTAGGCGACGCCGAACGGAATGATGGCGTCGTTGAAATCGTAGTGCGGATTGTGCAGCGTGCATCCGCCCTCGCCGGGACCGTTGCCTATCCAGACATAGCAACCCGGCTTGTGACGCAGGTAGAAGGCAAAGTCTTCGGCCCCCATGCTTGGAGGCAGGTCGGTCAGGACGCTCGCCCCGGGGAGGCTGCCCGCCACCGCGGCACAGAGCGCGGCCTCATCGGAAGTGTTGATCGTCGGCGGGTAGCCGCGGCGATAATCGACCTCGACATTGACGCCGTGGCTCGCGGCCACACCCTGGCCGATACGCGCGATGGCCGCCTCGATGCGGTCCTGCACGGCAGCGCCGAAGGCGCGCACAGTGCCACACAGCTTCGCCCGATCCGGGATGACGTTGTACGCTTCGCCGGCATGGAACTGCGTCACGGACACGACAGCCGAATCGAGGGGGTCGAGGGTGCGGCTGACGACGGTTTGAAGCGCCTGCACCAGCGCGGCACCGGCGATGATGGAATCCGTACCGAGGTGCGGCATCGCACCATGTGCGCCCTGGCCGCGGATCTCGATGTCGAAGCGGTCGGCGCTCGCCATCACGGGCCCGTCATGCACGGCGAAGTGGCCGGCGGGGAGGCCGGGCCAGTTGTGCATGCCAAAGATGGAGGCCATGGGGAAACGTTCGAACAGGCCGTCGTCGACCATCGAATCGGCGCCGCCCTCGCCCTCTTCCGCCGGCTGGAAGATGAAATAAGCGGTCCCGTCGAAGTCGGGGTGCGCTGCGAGCACCTCGGCGGCACCGAGCAGCATCGTCGTGTGGCCGTCGTGGCCGCAGGCATGCATGCAGCCGGCGTGTTGCGATACGTGGGCGAAGTCGTTGCGTTCCTGGATCGGCAGCGCATCCATGTCGGCACGCAGGCCGATGGCACGCAGGCTGCGTCCGGCCTTGAGCACGCCGACGACCCCGGTGCCGCCCAGGCCGCGATGCACCTCGATACCCAAGGCCTCCAGGCGGCGAGCGACGAGCTCCGCGGTGCGGTGCTCTTCGAATGCGAGTTCGGGATGCGCGTGGATGTCGCGCCGCAGCGCGGTCAACCCAGGATGGCACTGCCGGATTTTTTCGGGGATGCTCATGGCCTCACCTGTCGTCGCAGGTTTGCGATGCGTTTGTCTGTCGGGGGAACAGTCCGAGTTTAATGGGCATCGCGCCGCGCGTCGATCTCGCCTGCACGCTGATGGCTGCGACGAACATTCCCTTCAGGCGGCACGTCGGTGGCGCTCGTGCGACACCATCAGAGGACCTGATAGACACGCAGCTCGAATCCTTCGCCCGCGTAGCAGGCATCGAGGGGTTTGAGTTTCTGCACACCGCCATTGCCCGTGACAAAGAGAGGCAGATCCGGGGCGCCGAACGCACGTGGAGGTGCGATCACCCGCACGGCCTCACCGCGCCGCAACGGGTCGCACAGCAGCACGTCCGCGGGCCGGCGCCCGTCGTCGACATGGGCGAGACTCGGTCCGCGCGACAGGATCTCCAGCCCCACGTGCGCACTGTCGTCGTCCTGGGCCCAGGATCGCCGTACCAGGGCAAGCTGCCACCCCTCCCCGTCGACCGGATGAATCCCGACGAGCTGGCCAATGCTGACCGAGCCGCTGGCAGCGATTGCCCCCACCCCGCCACGACTGAGATCCCGAAGTCGCCATTCCTCCCTGCGAATCCCGTTTTCGCCCGCGAACACTTTGCGCAGGTCGTCGATGCCGGCGACAGCCGCAAGCACCCCTTCGATCACATGGCGCCGGTGACGCCTGACCGGCTGGGTCGCGGACCAATGCCGCACGAGATGATCCAGTGCCTGAACGCGCAGCGACGCGGTTCTTGCGTCCGACGGGGAGGCCGAGGGTCGTGCGTCGTCGAGGGCGCGATCGTGTGCTTCACGGAACATTTCCGGCGCAAGGCCGGGCGACAGGAACCAGGCCCCCACCACAGCCTCCGGCTGGCCGACGAGTCGGCATGGGGCACTTCCCTCCTGCGGGGAAACCCAATGGGTTGCTTCCTGGAAGGCGGCGGACTCGAATCTCACGACGGGCACGGCCAGTTGCAGCAATCGATCCACGGCGCCCAGCAATGGCGCCGGAAGGAGATCGAGCGACGCGGCGCAGGCGGCAAGCGCCCTAACGTAGTGGAATTCAACGGACGCTTCCGCCCCCTTTGCCGCCAGCGTCGGGCCTGCGATTACGGTGTTGCCCTCGCGCACCGCGTGCAGGAAGGCGTCCCCCAGCCAGCGCCACAAATGGGGATGCGGCGGCCCTCCGCTGCATCGCTCCCATATCACGCGCTCGGCACCGGCTCGAACTAGCCGCAACCGGAGCGCGTCAGCGCCATCGGCCTGCCTGGCGCCCTCGCCTTCTCCATCGCATGCGGCGAGGCTGTGCTGGAGCCGATCCAGCAGAACGCCGGCGAGGTCGCGCACCGCGTGGAGCAGCGGGCGGCAGTCGCGCGTGTCCTCAAGAGTCGCGAGCGTTTCGCGGACGCGCCCGATGCACGCGATGACGGCATCGTCGATGCGCCCAAGGACGCGGCGGTCACTCGCAGCATCGAGCGCTTCCATTCGGGAGAGCGTCGCCAGTTCGCGTTGCAGCGCCCTGATTTCACCGAGCAACTCGGAAAGCCTCGCGTAATTCGCCCCGCCACCGACCATTGCGCGCGCCGTCTCGGCCCGGGCAATGATCGGCTCCTGCGGCTCACGACCTCCCTGGCTCACCACGCAATCTCCGTAAGTTATGTGTCCGCCGGGATAGGGCGGCTTTGTAACAAGGCTAACACACGCCGACGAAGGTAATTCGTGATGACTTGTACGCCGGGCCTACGATGTAGAATCGCGCTCTCTCTGCGACGGACTCATGCATGAAACAGTATCTCGACTTGATGCGGCACGTTCTCGAACACGGCCACCGGAAGTCGGACCGCACCGGCACCGGCACGCTGTCGGTGTTCGGCTGGCAGATGCGCTTCAACCTCGACGAGGGCTTCCCCTTGCTGACGACGAAGAAGCTGCACATGCGATCGATCATCCATGAGCTGCTCTGGTTCCTGCAGGGCGACACCAACATCCGCTACCTGAAGGAAAACGGCGTCTCCATCTGGGACGAATGGGCCGACGCGGATGGCGAGCTCGGACCGGTGTATGGAAAGCAATGGCGGCGCTGGGAAACTGCCGATGGGCGGACGGTGGACCAGATCGCGCAACTGATCGACGGTCTGCGGCGCAACCCGGATTCGCGGCGCCATATCGTCTCGGCGTGGAATCCGGGCGAGGTCGAGGGCATGGCGCTGCCGCCGTGTCACGCGCTGTTCCAGTTCTATGTCGCAGGCGGACGCCTGTCCTGCCAGCTGTATCAGCGCAGCGCCGACATCTTCCTCGGCGTGCCGTTCAATATCGCGTCGTATGCGCTGCTGCTGCTGATGGTCGCGCAGGTATGCGATCTCGAGCCGGGCGACTTCGTGTGGACCGGGGGCGACTGCCACCTTTACCAGAACCACATCGAGCAGGCGAAACTTCAACTTTCGCGCGACACGCGCCCGCTGCCGAAGATGAAGATCAACCCGGACGTGAAGGATATTTTCGCTTTCCGCTTCGAGGACTTCACGCTCGAGGGCTACGACCCGCACCCCCACATCAAGGCGGAAGTGGCGGTATGAGCGCGGCACAGACCGAAGTCGTGCTGATTGCAGCGGTCGCCCGCAACGGGGTGATCGGCCGCGACAACGCCCTGCCCTGGCGCCTTAAGGCGGACCTCGCGCACTTCAAGGCGACGACGGTCGGACACCCGGTGCTGATGGGCCGCAAGACATGGGAATCGCTGGGCCGGCCACTGCCCGGACGGCGCAACTTGGTGGTGACGCGCGACGGGTCGTATGCCGCCAGCGGGGCGGAGGTCTTTGCCAGCCTCGACGACGCCCTTGCGGCCACGGGAGGCGGGAAGGTGTTCGTGATCGGCGGGGCGGAGATCTACCGCCAGCTGCTGGAACGCGCGGATGCGCTGGTGCTGACCGAGGTCGCAGCGGAGGTGGATGGCGACGCCTTTTTCCCCGACTTCGACCGAGCGCGCTTCACCGAAACCCGCCGCGAGTCGCACCCTGCGGACGCGAACAACGAATTTCCCTTCGACTTCGCCGAATACCGGCGCAAGCCCTGATCCGCCCGGAGTGCCGCGGCGACATCGCGCCGCGGCACCGACCCGAATTGCTCAGTCCTGCCTGACGCAGTCGACAAAGTAGTCGACGCGGCCGTTGGACTGCTCGCGCACGAATCCGTGGATGTCCGTCTCGAAGCCCGGGAAGGCGGCATTGAAGTCGCGCGCGAACTTCAGATAGCGCACGATCGTAGCGTTGAAGCGCTCGCCCGGAATCAGCAGCGGGATACCCGGCGGATAGGGGGTGACGAGCATTGCCGTGACGCGCCCTTCGAGCTCGTCGATCGCGACGCGCTCGATCTCGCGGTGGGCCATCTTGGCGAACGCGTCGGCAGGCTTCATCGCCGGCACCATGTCCGAGAGATACATCTCGGTGGTCAGGCGTGCGACGTCATGCGTCTTGTAGAAGGAGTGGATCTGCGCGCAGAGATCCTTGAGGCCGACCTTTTCGTAGCGCGGATGCTTGGCGATGAAGTCGGGCATGATGCGCCACAGCGGCTGATTGCGGTCGTAGTCGTCCTTGAACTGCTGCAACTCGGTCACCAGCGTGTTCCAGCGGCCCTTGGTGATGCCGATGGTGAACATGATGAAGAAGGAGTACAGTCCGGTCTTCTCGACGATGATTCCGTGCTCGGCCAGATAGCGCGTCAGGATGCCGGCGGGGATGCCCGATTCGTCGAAGTCGCCGTCGACGTCGAGGCCCGGGGTGATGATCGTGGCCTTGATCGGGTCGAGCATGTTGAACCCGGGGGCAAGATTGCCGAAACCATGCCAGCGGTCACCGGCATTGAGCATCCAGTCCTCGCGCGTGCCGATACCCTCCTCCGGGAGATACTCCGGCCCCCACACCTGGAACCACCAGTCGTCATCGCCGAACTCGGCATCGACCTTGCGCATCGCGCGGCGGAATTCGACCGCCTCGGACAGCGACTCCTCGACCAGTGCAGGCCCGCCCGGGGGCTCCATCATCGCGGCCGCGACATCGCACGAGGCGATGATCGCGTATTGCGGCGACGTCGAAGTGTGCATCAGGTAGGCTTCGTTGAAGATGTCGCGATCCAGCTTGCGGGTCTGCGAATCCTGCACGAGGATCTGCGAGGCCTGCGATAGGCCGGCCAGCAGCTTGTGCGTGGATTGGGTCGAGAAGATCATCGACGTCTCGCAGCGCGGGCGATCGGCGCCGATGGCGTGATAGTCGCCGTAGAAGTCGTGGAACGCGGCATGCGGCAGCCAGGCTTCGTCGAAGTGCAGCGTGTCGATCTGGCCGTCGAGCATCTCCTTGATGGTCTCGACGTTGTACACCACGCCATCGTAGGTCGACTGCGTGATCGTGAGGATGCGCGGCTTCTTGCTCGCGGCCTCGCGGGCGAACGGATTGGCCTCGATCTTGCGTTGGATGGTCTCCATCCGGAATTCGTCGATCGGGATGGGACCGATGATGCCGTAATGGTTGCGCGTCGGGGTGAGGAACACCGGCACCGCTCCGGTCATGATGATGGAGTGGAGAATGGACTTGTGGCAGTTGCGATCCACGACGACGATGTCGCCGGGCGCGACCGTGGTGTGCCACACCATCTTGTTCGAGGTGGAGGTGCCGTTGGTGACGAAGTAGAGGTGGTCGCAGTTGAAGATGCGCGCGGCGTTGCGCTCGGAGGCCGCAACGGGGCCCGTGTGATCGAGCAGCTGGCCGAGCTCCTCGACCGCGTTGCAGACGTCGGCGCGCAGCATGTTCTCGCCGAAGAACTGGTGGAACATGTGGCCGACCGGACTCTTCAGGAAGGCGACGCCGCCCGAGTGGCCGGGGCAGTGCCAGGAGTAGGAGCCGTCGGCGGCATAGTGAACGAGGGCGCGGAAGAACGGCGGCGGCAGGCTCTCGAGGTAGTTCTTGGCCTCGCGCACGACGTAGCGCGCGATGAACTCCGGCGTGTCCTCGAACATGTGGATGAAGCCGTGCATCTCGCGCAGCACGTCGTTGGGGATGTGCCGGCTGGTGCGGGTTTCGCCGTAGAGGAAGATCGGGATGTCGGCGTTGCGGAAGCGAATCTCCTCGACGAAGGCGCGCAGGTCGGCGATGGCCTTGTCGGACGCTTCCGGTGACGAGAACTCCTCGTCGTCGATCGACAGGATGAAGCCCGACCCCTTGCTCTGCTGTTGCGCAAACGAGGTCAGGTCGCCATAGCTGGTGACGCCCAGCACTTCCATGCCTTCGTCCTGGATCGCCTGCGCAAGCGCACGAATCCCGAGCCCGCTCGCATTCTCGGAGCGGAAGTCCTCGTCGATGATGATGATCGGAAAGTGAAAGCGCATTCCAGTTTCTCCAGCTTTCTGCCCTGCGGCAAACGGGAATCATACCCGTGTGTGGTTTGGCCCCGTATTACCGGAAAGTACAAAGGGCCGTCAGACGGCCCCTGTCGATGATCGCTCCGTGCGAGACGGATCGGATGGGTGGATCAGATCTTCGGCAGCGTCACGCCGGTCTGGCCGAGGTACTTGCCGCCCCGGTCCTTGTAGGACGTGTCGCACACTTCATCCGACTCGAAGAACAGCATCTGCGCGACGCCTTCATTGGCGTAGATCTTCGCCGGCAGCGGAGTCGTATTGGAGAACTCGAGCGTCACGTGGCCTTCCCACTCGGGTTCGAGCGGGGTGACGTTCACGATGATGCCGCAGCGCGCATAGGTCGACTTACCGAGGCATACGGTCAGGACGCTGCGCGGGATGCGGAAGTACTCGACGGTGCGGGCCAGCGCGAAGGAATTCGGCGGGATGATGCAGACGTCGCCGACGAAATCGACGAAGTTGCGCGCGTCGAAGTCCTTCGGATCGACGATCGTCGAGTTGATGTTGGTGAAGATCTTGAATTCGTTGGCACAACGGACGTCGTAACCGTAGCTCGACGTACCGTACGAGACGATCTTACCGCCGTCGTTGTGGCGCACCAGCTCGGGTGCGAACGGCTCGATCATCCCTTGCTGTTCCGCCATGCGGCGGATCCACTTGTCGGACTTGATGGACATGGGGGCGCGTTTTCCTCGGCGACCTGTCCGGCACCGGCCGGACGCGAAAAATCCGCGTAGTTTAGGGCAAGCGCCGCCGGATCAAAAGACAATTCCGACGGCGCCCGCGCGTCAGGTGTTCTTGACGACGATATTGGGGAATTTGTGGGACATGTCCTTGGCCTTCTCGGCCACGCGCACGGCCACTTTCCGCGCGATTTCGCGGTAGATGCCGGCGATGCGTCCATCGGGATCGGCAATGACGGTGGGCGTGCCGCGATCGGCCTCCTGCCGGATCTGCAGGTCGAGCGGAAGGGCGCCGAGGAAGGGGATGTGGTAATCCGCGCAGAGCTTCTCGCCGCCGCCGGTACCGAAGATCGGCTCCTCGTGACCACAGTTGGAGCAGATGTGGACGCTCATGTTCTCGACGACGCCGACAATCGGCACACCGACCTTCTCGAACATCTTGAGGCCCTTGCGTGCATCGAGCAGCGCGATGTCCTGCGGCGTGGTGACGATCACCGCGCCGGTGAGCGGCACGCTTTGCGACAGGGTGAGCTGGATGTCGCCGGTACCCGGGGGCATGTCGATGATGAGGTAGTCGAGTTCCTTCCAGTTCGTTTCCTTGAGAAGCTGGTTGAGCGCCTGGGTGGCCATGGGGCCACGCCACACCATAGGCGTCTCGACATCGACGAGGAAGCCGATGGACATCGCCTGCAGGCCGTGCGCCTCCAGCGGCTCCATGGTCTTGCCGTCGAGCGAGTGCGGCTTGTGCTCGCCGATGCCCAGCATCTGGGGCTGCGACGGGCCGTAGATGTCGGCATCGAGAATGCCGACGCGCGCGCCCTCGGCCGCCAGCGCGAGGGCAAGGTTGGCGGCCGTGGTGCTCTTACCGACGCCGCCCTTGCCCGAAGCCACGGCGATGATGTTCTTGACGCCCGGCAAGAGCTTCACGCCCTGCTGCACGGCATGGGCGACGATCTTGCTGCCGACCTTGACATCAAGCTTCTCGACGCCCGGCAGCGTGCGCACCGCATCGACCGCGAGGTCACGAATCAGCGCGAACTGCGTGCGGGCGGGGTAACCCAGCTCGATCTCGAAACTCACGCTTCCGCCAGCCGCCTGGAGGTTACGGATGCACCGGGACGACACGAGGTCCTTGCCGGTATTCGGATCGACAACACTTTTGAGCACTTCGGTAACGGACTCGGGGGTGAGACTCATGACTGGCTTCCTCGGGATCAGGGGCCCGCATGCGGGGCGATAAGAACTGCATCATACCGAAGGCGGCGCCGGCGCTCACCCTCGGACGCAAAAGGGTCATTCCGCTGCGCACGGCGGGGTAAAATCCGCGCCTTGCACGACTGCCATCATTCAGGACATCCCGAGCATGACCCGTTTCCAGGGATTGGCGCTTTACGCGTTGATCGCGCTGCTATCCGCTTGCGCCACTCCGTCCGATCCGCAACGCGAGACCTCGACCCCGCCCCGCCCCGCCCGCGCTCCGGAGGGCAATCTGCCCAAGGTCGACTGGAGCACGGAACGGACGAGGATCATGCGCGCCCTGACGGGCGCCAGCGATATGTCGGTGATCACACGCAACGACGGAAACCTGCAAATCCTGATCCCGGGGGCCGAAGCCTTCGCCCGTGACGGCATCGAACCGCGTTCCAGCCTCCGTGCCACGCTCGACCGCATCTCCGGCGTACTGGGCGAGACGCCGGGGACCGAGATCGTGGTCATCGGCCATACCGACGGCGTCGGCAGCGAGTTGCACAACATGCAGCTCTCGATCCGCCGCGCGGAGGCAGTGGTCGAATACATGCGAGTCCGCGGCATCGCCCTGACGCGCCTTCAGGCCGACGGCCGCGGCGAGACGGAACCGTTCGCCGACAACGGCACCGAAGCCGGACGCGCGAAAAACCGCCGCGTCGAGATCATCGTCCGCCCTTTTTCCCGCTAGCCCCGGTTCGTGCGCCGACCGCTCATTAGGGCACGGCGCGTTTGTTACACTCCCGTTTTCGATTCCTGAATCCGCACATGTCCCGCAAGATCCTCGTCACGAACGCCCTGCCCTACGCAAACGGCGACATCCACCTCGGCCATCTGGTCGGCTACATCCAGGGCGACATCTGGGTGCGTTTTCAGCGCATGCGGGGCAGCACGGTGCATTACGTGTGCGCGGACGACACGCACGGCACGCCCGTCATGTTGCGCGCGGAGAAGGAGGGGATCACCCCCGAGGCGCTGATCGGGCGGGTGCATGGCGAGCACCTGCGCGACTTCACCGACTTCGGCGTCGCATTCGACAACTACCACAGCACGCACAGCCCCGAGAACCGCGCGTACGCAGAGGAAGTGTACAAGCGCCTCACGGCGGCGAAGCTGATCGATACGCGCTCGATCGAGCAGTTCTACGACCCGGTGAAGGAGATGTTCCTGCCCGACCGCTTCATCAAGGGCGAATGCCCGAAGTGCAGCGCGGCGGATCAGTATGGCGACAACTGCGAGGTGTGCGGCGCGGCGTATGCGCCGACCGAGCTGAAGAACCCGTACTCGGCCGTCTCGGGCGCGAAGCCGGTGCTCAGGACTTCGGAACACTACTTCTTCCGGCTGTCCGACCCGCGCGCGGTCGCCTTCCTGCGCGAATGGACGCGCGGGACCAACGCCGCCGGCGCCCGCCGCCTGCAGGCGGAGGCCGCAAACAAAATGAAGGAATGGCTCGGCGAGGAAGGCCAGGAAGGCGAGAACACCCTGTCCGACTGGGACATCTCGCGTGACGCCCCATACTTCGGCTTCGAGATCCCCGGTGCCCCGGGCAAGTATTTCTACGTCTGGCTGGACGCGCCGATCGGCTATCTGGCGAGCTTCCGCAACCTCGCGGACAAGCGCGGCGACATCATCGTGGATGACTTCGTCGATGCCGCGCGCGCCGAAGCGGCGGGCACGGAGATGGTGCACTTCATCGGCAAGGACATCCTCTACTTCCACGCGCTGTTCTGGCCGGCGATGCTGCAGTTTGCGGGCCTGCGCACGCCCTCGCAGCTGTGCGTGAACGGCTTCCTCACCGTGGACGGCGCGAAGATGAGCAAGAGCCGCGGTACCTTCATCACCGCACGCTCCTACGTCACCCAGGGCCTTAACCCGGAATGGCTGCGCTATTACTTCGCGACCAAGTCCAACGGCACGATGGAAGACGTCGACCTGAACCTCGACGACATGATCGCGAAGGTCAATTCGGACCTCGTCGGCAAGTTCGTGAACATCGCCAGCCGCTGCGCAGGCTTCATCACGAAGCGCTTCGAGGGCAGGCTTGCCGTAAGCGACGCCGCGGCGACGGCCGCATTCTCGGCGGCCCACGCGGCCGGCAGCATCGCGCAGGCTTACGAGGAGCGCGACTATGGCCGCGCGCTGCGCGAGATCATGCATCTCGCCGATCTGGCGAACCAGTACGTGAATGAGCAGAAACCCTGGGAGCTTGCGAAGCAGGAAGGGCGCGAGGGCGACCTGCACGTCGTGTGCAGCACCGCGCTGACACTGTTCCGCGACCTCACGCTGTACCTGAAACCGGTGCTTCCGGCGCTCGCCGCCAAGGTCGAATCCTTCCTGGCGATTGCGCCCCTGGCGTGGCAAGGTGAATGGCAGCCCCTGCCGGCCGGCCACGTGGTGAACGTTTACGCCCACCTGATGACGCGGGTCGAGCGCAAGCAGATCGACGCCCTGCTCGAAGCCAACCGCGACTCGCTCGCCCCGGCGGCCGCCACTGTGACGCCTGACGCGAAAGCCACCTCGTCGCAGCAGCGCCATGCGGAAAAGCAGCAGCATGCCGCCCAGAGTGCCGAAACGGCCTCGCCGCACATCTCGATCGACGATTTCACGAAGGTTGACCTGCGCATCGCGAAGATCGTCGCCGCCGAGCACGTGGAGGGAGCCGACAAACTGATCAGGCTCCAACTCGACATCGGCGAGGACAAGCCGCGGCAGGTGTTCGCCGGCATCAAGTCGGCCTACGACCCGGCCTCGCTGGTGGGGCGGATGACGGTGATGGTCGCCAACCTCGCGCCGCGCAAGATGAAGTTCGGCATGAGCGAGGGCATGGTTCTGGCCGCGTCCGATCCCGACGGCAAGACCGGCGGGCTCTACATCCTGTCCCCGGATGCGGGCGCGACTGCGGGGATGCGCGTCAAGTAAGGAAACGGCAGGCTCGCAGCCCGATGCCCCTCACTCCCTCGAAACGCTGGATCGTGTGGCAACGCACGGCCCCCGGATGCTGGTACGGCGGCAGCACCAGGGGTAAGCCACGGCACACAGAGGAATCGAGGAGGCATCGTGATCAGTTTTCGGCCCAAACTGTTTGATACCCTGCCCGGCTACGGGCAGGGTCATTTCACCCAGGATCTTTCCGCAGGCATCACCGTCGGGGTTCTCGCCCTGCCGCTGGCGATGGCATTCGCGATCGCCAGCGGGATGAGTCCCACCGCCGGCATCTGGACCGCCATAGTGGCCGGTTTCCTGATTTCGGCGCTCGGCGGCTCCAGGGTCCAGATCGGCGGCCCGACCGGGGCCTTCATCCCGATCATTTACGCCATCGTTGTCGACTATGGCGTCTCGAACCTGCTCATCGCCACGATGATGTCGGGGGTCATGCTGTTCGCCATGGGCGCGTTCCGCCTCGGCAACATGATCCGCTTCATCCCGGTGTCGGTGGTGATCGGCTTCACCAACGGCATCGCGGTGGTGATCTTCATCTCGCAGATCAAGGACTTCCTCGGGCTGTCCATCGACAAGATGCCGGGCGAGTTCTTCGGCAAGATGGAAGCGCTCCTCGGGGCGACCCACACCATCCACCTACCGACGCTCGCGGTGGCGGTGGCCTCGCTCGTCGTACTCCTCGCGTGGAACCGAACCGCCAAGCGCGTGGCCTGGATGCGGCGGCTCCCGGGACCGCTCGCGGTGCTGCTGATCGCCACCGCGATCAACGCAATCGTCCAGTTTCCGGTGGACACCATCGGCAGCCGCTTCGGCGGCATCCCGCAGCAGGTGCCCCACTTCGGCCTGCCCGAGCTGTCGCTTGGCACGCTGGGCAAACTCATCGCACCGGCGCTGACGATCGCGCTGCTGGGAGCAATCGAGTCGCTGCTGTCGGCCCGCGTCGCGGACAACCAGATCGACGACCGGCACGACCCGAACCAGGAACTGATGGCGCAAGGCATCGCGAACGTGGCCGCCCCGCTCTTCGGCGGCTTCGCCGCCACCGGCGCGATTGCCCGCACGGCGACGAACATCCGCTCCGGCGGGCACACCCCGATCGCCGGCATCATCCATGCGCTCGTGCTGCTGGCCGTGGTACTCGCGCTCGCCCCGCTCGCGAGCCACATACCGCTGGCGACGCTGTCGGCCATCGTGGTGATCGTGTCGGTGAATATGGGCGAATGGCATGCCTTCGCCTGGAAGGAGCTCACGCGCTACTCGCGCCAGTACCGCACCATCCTGCTCGGCACATTCTTCGTCACCGTCGTTTTCGACCTGACGCTGGCAGTCGAGTTGGGCATGGTGCTCGCAAGCCTGTTCTTCATCTACCGCATGTCCGACCTCACCCGCGTCGAGCGGATCGCGCTGGAAGACTATTACGGCGTCGAGGCCCTGTCGCGTGCCGACGGCACGCCGCGCATCCTCGCCTACCGCGTATTCGGCAGCCTGTTCTTCGGCGCGGCGAACAAGCTCGAGAACCTCATGCTGATGGAGGACGGCCATCCCGATGCGTTGATCCTCGACATGGAGAAGGTCATCAACATCGACACCACCGGCCTCGACATGCTGCAGGCGCTCCATCGCGCCCTGGAGAAACGCGGCACGCAGCTGATCCTTTGCGACCTGAACGCGCAGCCCGCCTCCATCGTCCAACGTTCGGGGTTCGGCGAAACGCTCGGAACCGAGAATCTCGCCGGCAACATCACCGACGCCCTGCTGCGCGCCCAGCGCTGCGGGAGCCGGGACGCGGAGGTGTCCTATGCATGAATCCGATCATGTCGCGCGTCACCTGCTGATTCAGGGACTCGTTCAGGGCGTTGCCTTCCGCGCAAGCGCCCGCACGGAGGCCGACCGTCTGGGACTTTGCGGCTGGGTGCGAAATCGCTCGGACGGATGCGTCGAGGCCGTGGTGGCTGGGTCGGCAGGAGCGGTCGAGCACTTTGTGCGCTGGGCTCACCGCGGCCCGTCCCACGCCCGGGTGGATAGCGTCGCCGTCAATCCGACGGAGCGGCCGGAACAGACCGGTTTCCGGATGCTGCCCACCTTGTAGCGGGCTGCACAAGGAAAAGCCCACCCGACCTTGCGATCGGGTGGGCTTCGCGCTCAGCACGCCGGGCTTAACGCCACTTGTAGCGCATGGAGGCACCGATGAAGGTGGTCTCTTGGGTTTCGTCCTGCGAGATCACCGTGCCGTCGATGTAGAACGCACGCGCCCACGCCCAGTCGTTCGTACTCCACTGGTTATGCGCCGCATCGAAGCGCAGCGTCAGGTCCTTCTTGAGGGCGTATTCGGCGAAGAGTTCCAGCGACGTCACCGTGTATTTGACGTCGGCGATCCCGGCCGAAACGGGGGTACCACTCAAGCCGTACCCGCTGAGGTTGTGCGAATAGGAGAGATCCCCCCCGAGCTTCCACTTTTCGCCGACGGTTCCGCGCAGGCCGACGCCGAATGCCTCGGTCAGTGACTTCAGGTTGGCCTGCCAGTCGGCGCTCGACCGCGCAGCATTCACCTGGCGGGCATATTCGCGCGAGGCCCACGCGTGCGTGCTCCACCCGGCGGAGAATGCATACGCGCCATCGACCGACCAGAACGTCCCGCGCCCCTTGTCGACACCGTATCCACCATCCTTGAAATCGTCGTCGAAGGCGTCGGCCGTCAACTGGAACGTCAGGACTTCGGTCGGCGCCCAGTCGAGACGAGCACGGACCTTTTCGCGGTCACGGTCGGCCAGGTGGTATGGCGTCGCGTAATACGCTGCCGCCGCACCGGTTGCCGTTTCCCTGACGAGATTCGAACCGCTGCGCTCGCTCTGGATGAACGCCAGCGATCCGTTGAGCGTCGCCGACAGCGAACGCGAAAGCTCGAGACGGTAGGCGGTTTCCTCGGTGCGCTTGCGGGTCGTGACCAGACGGGCGGCGTAGACATCCCGCTTCTTCTCGTCGTAATCGAGCCCCGCGGTCACCTTGAAACCGGCCGGGAGCATGTAACGGGCTTCGAGCTTGCCGGTATTGACCTCGAAATCGCGAGTCTCGTTCACACCGCTGAACGTTTTCGATGCCGTGGTCGAGAAATAGCGGCGCGCCGTGGTCTGATCGTCACGATTCTCGTGGCGCCAATCCGCAACGATGGTCAGCGCGGAAAGCGGCCGGGCGCTCAGGCCGACCTGGGCAAGCGTGGTCTCGACCTTGCCATCGAGGTCCCGGTTGCCGGGATCGGCGCGGACGACAAACCTGTCCTCCTGGTAAGCGAAGCTTCGTGCAACTTTAAAGTTGACCCGGGTAAGGGGAGTGAAATTGTACCCACCGGTCAGGTATAACTGGTGCGCGTAGTTGTCTGGCGGCAGGGCGATGCGGTTCGGGTTGGCGATGTCCATCAACCGGATCGAGGAGTTGCCATTCTCGAAGAACGACCCGTAGTAGCCGGCGGACAACTGCAGGTCCTTCCCTGCATAGCCGAGAACGACGTCGAGTTGCTGCATCGTGTGGTCGATCGGCTCGCCGATGAAGGCCACGTTGAAGTTGCCCGGATACACGCCGAACAGACGACGGCCTTCCTTCGTATCCTGCTTGGCCTTGACCTGCACGCTCCAGCCCGGGGCGAGAACGTACGAGCCGCCTGCGCTAATCGCCTCGCGTGCCGTCTTGAAGCGCACATCGCGCACACGGCTCGCGGGGCCGAAGACATCGAGCGTATCGTGGCCCAGTCCCTGCACCCCGGTCCTGACGTCGTACTGGGAGAAGCGCGGGGTCTGGTCGTATTCCAGGAAATACTTCCAGCTCCCCTGCACGCCATGCTCGAAACGCAGGCTGCGATTATCCAGGCCGAGGTTGCGGCCGTTCAGCAACAGCCAGCGCCCCGTCCCGTCGTCGCGCCGAACCAGATTAATGTCGGCGATTGCGTAGAGTCCCAGATCCGGCATGCCCGAGTATTGGCCGAAACGCGCCGCATCCTCGGTAAGGTAGCCCAGGCCCAGGCTCACGGAGCTCTCGGGGCGAATCAGGCGAGTGACGATATCGTCCTCGGCAAACGCCGGGGAAAAAGCGGCCGACAGCGATGCGGCGATGATGCTCAGGCTGACGGCGCGAACGCGATTGATCTTTCTCATGTCCATTCCCTCCCCTGTCAGCGGCGCAACGCACGGCCGGAGTTTGTGTCGTCGAACGGGTTGTTCGTGCCGTGGATGTTGGTATGGCAGTTCAGGCAGCCGCGCCCCACGATCAGCTTGGTCGCGAACGAGGCCGCCCCTGACACTGGGCCTTCCGGATTCGGCACCATCTGCTGGTGGCTCTGGTTCTCGTGACACTGCTGGCACAGGAATGGCGCGCGCTGCTTGAGCAGGTTGTCATTCACGCTGCCGTGCGGCGTATGGCAGATCGTGCAGTCTTCGGTCACCGGCTGGTGGCTGCGGACGAAGGGGCCGCGCTTTTCCATGTGGCAGGTGTAGCAGGTGGCGACCACGCTGTCGCGCTGCATCAGCTTCGGACCGGCCGAGCCGTGCGGATTGTGGCAGTCGACGCACACGACCTTGCGCTCGGGGATCGGGTGGTGGTTCGGACGCATCACCTGCGCGCGCTGCTCCTTGTGACAGGCAAAGCAGACATCGGGCTGGGTCTGGCGGTCGCGGACCGGATCCTCATGCGAGTGGATCTTGTGGCAGGAGGTGCACTCCATGTTCGCGGCGGCGTGCGGCCCAGTCTGCCAATGCGTGCGCTGGCCGCCCTGGTGGCAGTTGAGGCAGACCTGGTTGCGCTCCTCGATCGGCGTCGAGGACTTCGGTCCGAAATTGACGGTGGGCTTCGGGCGCTCCGTCACGTCGGACGGCTTGCTCACGTGCGTCGGGCTTTCCCCGTGGCACGAGGTACAGGTTCCGGCGTTCTTGTCGGCCATCGTGCCGTGGCGGGTCTGGCCGATCGACAGGACCGGCTTGGCCTCGCCTTCGTCGTGGCAGCGTGTACAGACCGCGTCGCCAACCTGGACGACGTCCTTTGCGGCATATGCATGGCCGATGAATGCTGCACCGGCCAGCAACGCCAGCATCCACTTGCGGATGCTTCCTGCTTGCTTGCTCATTAACTTCTCCCCTTTAGTACTGCCGGCGCACAGGCGACGACACCGCGTCGCCGCCTGTGCATCAAACGGCGCGAAGCGCACCACGACCGCGGGTAACTCATTAAGGAACCGCCTGCTGGCAGGTCCGGAGGTCCCGCCTCCCTGTTGTAATCAGCCGTGGCGCGCTTCGCACCGGATTCATGTCAAAGCGAAAGAATCCACTCGACGACGTTCTTGACCGCCGCCGGATCCTCGGTCTTCAGCGTCTCGTGGTCCTCTTCCTTCCCTTCGACCTTGACCTTGCTCGGCACGGTGACGTGCTTCGTGAGCTTCTCCATCGCCTCGGGCTTGCCCTTGTACTTGGCGGCAGTCTCCTTGAACGCCGGGCCGTCCTTCTTTTTCTCGACGGCATGACAGGTCAGGCACTTGCTCTTGCGCACCAGGGCGTCGGCGGCGGCGGCATCGACCGCGGCAGCCGGCAGGCTCGCTGCACTTGCTGCGAGGGCTATGGCGAAAACAAAAAGACGCTTCATTTCAACTCCTTGGCGAGGCTCCGGATTCGGCCTGCCCGATTTGTAGCAGAATGTTTCTTATACCTTTTGGACGATGTACCGGCAACCACCCTGTGGCGCCGAAACGACAAGCAAAACAGTTAGATACGGAAACGCCTGATTTCATCGCGCAACTGCGCCGCCAGCTGCTCCAGGCTGGCCGTCGCGCATGTGACGCCGTCGAGCGAAGCACTCGTCTGCTGCGCCAGCCCGGCGATCATCTCGACGCTGTTGGCCGCAAGGGAGCTCGCCTTCATCTGCTCGTCGGTTGCCGTGGCGATGCTGTTCATGCCATCGGCCACACCGCCAGCCGACTCCATGTTGCTGCGCAACGCGTCGGAAACGCGCAGCATCGACTCGCGGATGAGCACCAGCGCATCCGCTCCCTGCGTGATCGCGGCGCGCACCCCCACCGAACCCGAGTTCAGCTTGTGCGTGACGTCGTCGATGTCACTTGCCGAGCGGGTCGACTTCTCGGCCAGCTTGCGCACTTCGTCGGCGACGACGGCAAAACCGCGGCCGTGTTCCCCCGCCCGGGCGGCCTCGATCGCGGCGTTGAGCGCGAGCAGGTTGGTCTGGTCGGCGATTTCCTTCACCTGCGCGGTCAGGCTCGAGATCGCGTCGGTGTTGTGGATGAAGTCGCCGACGGTCTGGGTCATCTTGCTCACCGCGCTCTCGACATCGGACAGCCTGCCTGTGAGCTCGAGCACGTCGGCGTTGCCCGCCTCGGCGCGGGACAGGCTGTCGCGCGCGACCTTGAGCACCTCGCCGCTCGCCTGGGCAACGGACATGATGCTCGCCGCCATCTGCTCGACTGCGGAGGCCGCCGAAGCCGATTTTTCGGACTGCTCGCCCGCTCCGGCCCGGATCTCGACGGCCCCGCGCTGCAGATCGGAGGCGGCGCTCGACACCTGATCGGCCGACGAGGAAATGTTGCGGATGACGCCCTGCAACTTTTCCATCATCTTGTTGAAATAGCCGGCGGCCTTGCCCACTTCATCCTCGGCACGCACCGGCAGGCGCTGGGTGAGATCGCCCTCCCCTTCCGAAATGTCGCGCAGCCGGCTCGACAGCTCGGCCAGCGGCCGCGCGACCACCGCCTGCAGGAAAACGAAGATCAGGACCATCATCAGGCCCAAGGCCGCGAGCGCGCCGCCGATCAGCTTGGAGCGTGCGGCGGAGACCGCCGCATCCATGCGGTTGAGCGAAACCTCCATCGTCACGGCCCCCAGCACCGTGCCCTCGGGGTACTCGTCGTGACACTCGGTGCAGTCCTTGCCAAGGTAATTCGTGCGGTTGATGGCCGGGAACACGGCCTTCAGGATCTTTCCCTTGTCCGGTTCGTTACGCAGCTCGAAGAACGGCTTGCC
Organism: Aromatoleum evansii; assembly: GCF_012910805.1. GTDB lineage: Bacteria > Pseudomonadota > Gammaproteobacteria > Burkholderiales > Rhodocyclaceae > Aromatoleum > Aromatoleum evansii. The sequence continues at coordinate 3,676 of NZ_WTVK01000042.1, read as the reverse complement.
GCTGTCGATCGCCGCCTTTTCGTCGGGCCCGACGTTCATTTCATCCTCGTCGCCGTCGCCGAACTGATGGATCACCGGCTCCGCCCGGACCACCCGCATGTCGGTCAGTCCCGACGACTTCTTCACCTGGTCGAGATAGATCGCGCGCTTCTTGATCGTCTTCGTGCTCTTCATGAACACCAGCGTCGCCATGGTCATCTGGTTGATCGTCTCGGCGAAGTCATGGGACTGATTGATCGCCATGTTCTCCTGCTCGGCCGACACCCATACGACCAAGGTCGTACCGACGGCGATGAGCAGGGTTCCGATCGCCAGCATCAGGCGAACCCAGATCGGCGAATTCTTCAGTCGTTGCATCATGGCTGTGTTGTCCTGTCTCTACTTCCTGCACGTGCGCGGGGCACACATGCGCGTGGCCATCACTCATACGTAGGTATTACGGTAACGCCGAAACAAAGTTTAACAATGATCGAAATCAGGGAAAAAATCGCACCAATTCCCCGGAAGCTCGCGATAGAAAACTTCTATCGACCACCTGTGCAAAAGGCAATTGGATCTTTCCAAATCATGGCAACATAATCCTCCGGTCATTCAACCCACTCTGGAGACGACTAACATGGCAGTCCTCGTCGGCAAGAAGGCCCCGGATTTCACCGCCACTGCGGTTCTCGGCAACAACGAAATCAAGAACATCACGTTCTCGGAAGTCACCAAGGGCAAGTACGCCGTGGTGTTCTTCTACCCGCTGGACTTCACCTTCGTGTGCCCGTCCGAGCTGATCGCCTTCGATCACCGCCTGGAAGAATTCACCAAGCGCGGCGTCGAAGTGCTGGGCGTTTCGATCGACAGCCAGTTCACCCACCTCGCGTGGAAGAACACGCCGGTCAACAACGGCGGCATCGGCCAGGTCCAGTACACGCTCGTCGCCGACATCAAGCACGAGATCTGCCGCGCCTATGACGTCGAAGCCGAAGGCGGCGTCGCCTTCCGTGGCTCCTTCCTGATCGACAAGAACGGCGTCGTGCGCCACCAGGTCGTGAACGACCTGCCGCTGGGCCGCAACATCGACGAGATGATCCGCATGGTCGATGCGCTGCAATTCACCGAAGAGCACGGCGAAGTCTGCCCGGCCGGCTGGAACAAGGGCAAGGCCGGCATGAAGGCCAGCACCGCCGGTGTCGCCGAGTACCTCGCCGAGCACGCCAAGGAACTCTGAGCGCTCGCAGCCGGATCAGCCGAAAGGCCGCGCCCTCACGGGCCGCGGCCTTTTTTGCGTCCGCATCAATTCGGATAGACGACCTCGACCGATTCGTGCGGCAACCACTCCCGCAGACTGTCGAGGAGCGCATCGTCGATACGCACGCGCCAGGCCGCGCCGAAGGGCAGCTCGGCCTCCGCCTGTTCGTTGCGATAGCGCAGCGAAACCGGGCAGCCGCCGTCGCGAAATGGCGAGAGCAGCGCTTCGAGCTTGTCCGCCGCCGCTGCGGCGCCACCCGCACCCTTCACTTCGCCATTGACGCTGATCTGGAGAGCCTTGGCAAAGCGGGAACGTGCCTCACCGAGCGACAGCAACTTGTCGGCGACGATGCGCAGCCCGCCGGTGAAGTCGTCGTTGCTGACCTTGCCTTCGACCACCAACACCTCATCGGTGACGATCTTGGTCCGGTTCGAGTCGAACGCTTCGGAAAAAACCGAAACCTCGCGCACCTGGGAACCGTCGTCGAGCACGACGAAGGCCATCTTGCCGCGGTTGGTCATCTTGGTGCGCACATCCATCACCACCCCCGCCAGCAACGCAAGATCGCGCGACGGCTCGAGCTGCGACAGCGGCCGCCGGATGAAACGTCGCACCTCGTCGCGGAAGCTGTTGAACGGATGGCCCGAAAGGAAGAAGCCGATCGCGGTCTTCTCTTCCTTCAGCCGCTCGCGCTCCGTCCACGGCCTCACGTTCGCATACTGGGGCGCGGCACCGGCGGCCTCCGGGACGAGATCGAACAGGCCTCCCTGCATCGCATTCGCGGCGGCCTGCTCGGCCGCCTCCATCGCCAGCGCGACGGTCGCGAGCAGGCGCGCACGGTCTGCCGTGCCGCTGGGCTCGATGGTGTCGAAGGCACCCGAACGGATCAGCGCCTCGATCACGCGCCGGTTGACCATGCGTCGGTCCACGCGCGTGCAGAAATCGAACAGATCCTTGTACGCGCCGCCGTTCTTGCGTGCCTCGAGGATGGAGCGCACCGCCGGCTCGCCCACACCCTTCACCGCACCAAGACCGTAGCGGATCGTCTTGCGATCCGTGGGAACAAAACGGTAGTCAGACTGGTTCACGTCGGGCGGCAGGACAGTGATCCCGTTCGCGATCGTGTCCTCGAAGAAGATCTTGATCGTGTCGGTGTTGTCGAGGTCCGCCGACATCGTCGCCGCCATGAAGGCCGCGCAGTGGTGCGCCTTGAGCCACGCGGTATGGTAGGTGACCACGGCGTAGGCGGCAGTGTGCGACTTGTTGAAGCCGTACTCCGCGAACTTCGTCATCAGGTCGAAGAGCTGCTCCGCGAGCGCCGGATCGTAACCCTTCTGCTTCGCACCGGCGGCGATCGTCTCGCGGTGCTTGGCCATCTCCTCCGGCTTCTTCTTGCCCATCGCGCGGCGCAGCATGTCGGCGCCGCCCAGCGTATAGCCGCCGATGATCTGCGAGATCTGCATCACCTGTTCCTGATACACGATCACGCCGTAGGTCGGCTCCAGGCAGGGCTTGAGATCCGGATGGAAGTAGTCGATCTCCTGCTGCCCCTTCTTGCGCAGGATGAAGTCGTCCACCATGCCCGAGCCGAGCGGGCCCGGGCGGTAGAGCGCGAGCACCGCAATGATGTCCTCGAAGCGGTCGGGGGCGAGCTTCTTGAGGAGCTTCTTCATGCCGTCCGATTCGACCTGGAAGATCGCGGTGGTATTCGCGTCCTTCAGGATCTGGTAGGCGGCGGGGTCGGTGAAAGGCAGCGCGGCGAGGTTGGGCTTCTCGCCGGTGAGGCGCTCGACGTACTCGACCGCGAGCTCGATGATGGTGAGGTTGCGCAGGCCAAGGAAGTCGAACTTCACCAGGCCCACCGCCTCGACATCGTCCTTGTCGAACTGTGACACCGGCGTCGCGTCGTCACCGTCGGCGATGTAGAGCGGGCAGAAGTCGGTGAGCTTGCCCGGCGCGATGAGCACGCCGCCAGCGTGCATGCCGACGTTGCGGCTCAATCCCTCCAGCGGCTCGGCGAGGCTCCACAGCTCCTGCACCGACTCGCCGTCGTTGCCGTCCTTCATCATCTCGCCGATCTGCGGCTCCATCTCATAGGCCTTCGCCAGCGAGACGGGTTTGGCGCCTTCGATCGGGATCAGCTTGGAGAGCCGGTCGCACAGGCCGTAGGGCAGGTCGAGCACGCGGCCGACGTCGCGCACCACCGCCTTGGACGCCATGGTGCCGAAGGTCGCGATCTGGCTGACCGCATCCTTGCCGTAGCGCTCGCGCACATACTCGATCACGCGGTAGCGGTTGTCCTGGCAGAAGTCGATGTCGAAGTCGGGCATCGACACCCGCTCGGGGTTCAGGAAGCGCTCGAACAGCAGTGCGTAGGCGAGCGGATCGAGGTCGGTGATGCGCAGACTGTAGGCGACGAGCGAGCCCGCCCCCGAACCC
>NZ_WTVK01000041.1 GCF_012910805.1 Aromatoleum evansii | reverse complement strand
CCCCCCACCCGGTATGGCTCCGCCCCTCACGGTGTCTTCGTGAAATCCGGCTTGCGCTTCTCCTGGAAGGCGCTGATGCCCTCGCGCGCGGCCGCCGTGCAGGCGCTGTCGCCCCATGCCAGGTAGCCGATCTCCAGCGCCTCCTCGAAGGTCGGGGCGGCTGCGGCGGCCCCCACTGCGCGCTCGAGGATGCCGATGACTTCGGCACTGAGCGGCTGACCGCTGGCGGCGACCGGGGCGATGGGGTCGAGCCGGGCGATCTGAACGGCACCGTCGGGGATGCCACCCACCTTGCCGTTCAGCGCCTTGACCCGCGCGACGGCCGCCTGGATGAGTTCCGGATAGTCGCGGGCGAGCCCGTCGACGACGCCCAGCTCGAACGCCTTCGTCGCCTTGAGGCGCTCGGCCCGGCGCAGCATGCCGTGGAACTCGGCCGAGGCCTGCGGCCAGCGACGGTAGGGCACGACCATCGCGCCGATGCCGTGGACGATGCCGAGCGTGATCTCGGGCATCTGCATCCACGCGCTCGCCAACGCGACGATGCCGTGGCAGCGCATCGCCAGCTCGAAGCCGCCGCCCAGCGCCATGCCGTTGATCGCGGCGACGACCGGCTTCTTCATGCGGTCGAGGTGCACGAGCAGGCGCGAACAGTCGCGCGCGTACTGGGCGGAGGCCGGCGCATCGCCGAGCATGTTCACGAAGCGCCCGATGTCGCCGCCGGCGCAGAAGGCGCGGTTGCCGTAGCCGACGAGCACGAAGCCCGCGACCGCGGGGTCGTCTTCGAAGCGGCGGATGACCGAGAGGATTTCATCGGTCATCTCGTCGTGGAGCGCGTTCAGGGCTTCGGGGCGGCGCAACGTGATGACCTTGATGTCGCCGATGTCGTCGACGAGCACATGGCGCAGGAAGCCCTGGTAGTCGCCGAGCGGTTTTTGCGCGGCCGGCATCCCGCGCCGCTCCTTGCAGAAGCGCGCGAGCAGACGGCCAGTGTCGGCCTCGCCGAGGTCGCGCATCAGTTCGAGCGGCCCCTTCCTGAACCCGAGCGCCTGACGGCAGCCGAAATCGAGGTCGGCGGCCTCGCCGATGTCGCGGTCGAGGATGTCCACCGCCTGCGAGAACAGCACGCCGAGCAGACGCTCGCGCACGGCGGTCGCGACATCGCTGGCGACGGTGACGTGCTTGCCGGGGGGCACCGTCAGCCAGCGGTCGACCGAGCGAAACACCGGCGCCGGACGGTAATGCTCGCCTTCGAGTTCGGCCTGCAGCGTGTTCGTCTCGGTGATGATCGGGTTGCCGTTGGCGAGGTTCAGCACGAAGAACGGCCCCGCGTGCACGAACTCGCCCGCGACGCTGTCGATCTCGGCCGCGGTCGCACGGTCGAGCAGCAGTCCGGACTCGTTGCACCAGTTGTCGAAGATCCGGTCGAGCATGAAACATGCGACGTCGTCGGTGACGAGGGGCACCTTGCCGGTGGTGCAGAACGCCCAGCGCAGGTATTCGACCACAGCCGGGTCGGTGCGCTCCCAGCGGACGACCTCGACGACCGGATTGCGCCAGGCCGGCGCGAAAAAATGCGTGACGGTGGCACGCTCGGGGTGCTTCAACGCGGAAAAGATCTGGGCCGCCGGCAGAGAGCTCGTGTTCGACGTGATCAGCGCGTCCGTGCGCACGACCGCCTCGACGTCCGCGAAGATGCGTCGCTTCAACGCGAGATTCTCGGTCGCCGCCTCGAGCACCCAGTCGGCCTCCGCGAGGTCGCGATAGTCGAGCGTGCCGACGACCCCGGCCGTGACGGCCGCGGCTTCGGCCTCGCTCATCTTCCCTTTCGCAACGGCTTTCGCCGCGTAATCGGCGAAGCGCTGCAAGGCACGGTCGAGCGCCGCCTGGGCGACGTCGACGAGGATCAGCTTCAAGTCGGGCAGCGCACTTTTCAGGTAATAGCCGATATCCGGACCGATCGTGCCGGCACCGATTATTGCGACGGTGCGCGGCAGCGGACGCTGCGGCGTGGCGAGCAGAGGATTGGCGAAACGGGTGACCATCAGGGAGCCTCCTTCGGTAGTCTCAAGCGGCGAGCCGTCGGTGCGGCGCGCATCCTTATCGGCCGGCCACACGACACCGGCCGGCGAACTCCTCTGGGGCACCCGTTCAGGGCGATCGGCGCAGTCCTGCCGCCGTTTGTCTTTTAATGTATACAGTATCCAGTGTATTCAGGAAAAAAAGCAACCGCTTCCGGGGCTGCATGGCACGGGGCCGTGACACGATCGACGGCTACTTCAGGAAGACGATGGAGATTTCGTCGCAGCGCCGGGCGATTCCACACCGCCGCGCAGCGTATCCACCATGGCCGCGGCGATCTCGTCGGGCGAGCGCCGGCCCTCGCGATACCAGACGTGAATCCAGTTGAGGAAACTCAGGAGTATCAGCCGCAACAGGCTGCGGTCGGCATGCGGTGCGAGCGGCAACTCATCGATGAGCCCGCGGTAGACGTTCTCGTAGGCTTCGCGCATCGGCCGGATCTTGGCGAAGAGTTCAGGGTTGCCCGTCATCGCGAGGCTGTGGCCGGTGACGCGGTCGATATAGGTGCCGCTGGTGATCGCCGCGATGTGCACCTGGCAAACGCGGGTGAGTCGCTCCCACGGATCGCTCGCACTGGCCAACGCCTCGGCGACGGCGGCCATCAGGCGCCCGAAACCTTCCCCGTGCACGGCGAGATAGAGCTCATCCTTCGACGCGAAATAGTGGTAGATCGACCCGGGCAAAAGACCGACCCGGCTGGCGATGTCACGAATGGAAGTGCTGTCGTAGCCCTGCTCCGCAAAGAGCGCCGCCGCCGCGTCGAGGATCACCTGACGGCGGTCGAGCGGCTCGCCGACCGTGGCTGCGTCACCGGCCACGAGCTGCGCGGCGACAGCTCCCCGCTCCAGCAATCCGCGCTGCGTATCGGTAAGCGCCCCGACGCCCTCGCGGGACGACTGCGCGATCACCTGCAATCGCTTCACGGCGGTCTCGAGGTCGTGCTTCTGCCATATGTAACGCACCCCCGACGGGGAAATGGCAAACCCCTCGCGCCGCAGGCGCGCGGAGACCGCGGCCTGGCCCAGCCCGGGCTCCTCCCGCGCGAGCCGGAGGATCGCGGCCTCGACGTTCGGGCCGCGGCGCTCTTCTTCATGGCAGGCATCCAGGCTCATGCGCGTCACCCGATTGATTGGATATCCATCATAGCCAAGCCGTCGCCGTGGCGGCAAACTGCTGCAACGGCTTCCAGCGTCGGCGGACTTCGATCGCCGGATCGGAGAATTCCCGGCGGAAGCTCGTTCCCGTCCGATGACGCAAAGAACACTTTACACCCTAAAAAATACTGTATACAGTACACATCAACTCGAAAGCCGCTGCAAACAACGAACATCAAAGGCTCCAGAAAAATGGTCTCCACGCTTCAGCCCGTCGAACGCCCCCTCGCTCTCGGTGAACGGGTCTATCACACCTTGCGCGATCACCTTCGCAACGGTCAGATCGTCGCCGGCCAGCCGCTGCAGGAAGTCCAGCTCGCCGAAAAGCTCGGCGTCTCGCGTACCCCCGTACGCGAAGCGCTGCGGCGCCTCGCAAGCGAAGGACTGCTCGTCTCCGACAACCGCAGCTTCGTCGTGCCGTCGCTGACGCTGCAGGACGTTAACGACATCTACGAGATCCGCTTCCTCATCGAACCGGCCGCAATCCGCAGCATCGCACCGCTGACGCGCTCGCCCGAGCTCCGCCGTGGTATCGAGGACGCGCTCGCGGCAATCGTACGCGCCCACAAGGCCGGCGACGCCGCAGCCTTCCGTGAAGCGACGATCTGCTTCCGTGCGGCATGGCTCGCCCTGGTGCCGAATCCGCGGCTCGTGCGGATCGTCGAACAGTACGCCGACCACATGCAGCGCATCCGCACGCTGACGCTCGATGATCCCGAGATCCGCACGATCGTGCTGCGCGGCCTGAATCGCATCTCGGCGGCGCTGGCCGCGGGTGACGGCGACACTGCTGCCACGGCCATGCTCGAACATCTGGTCGAGGCGAAGCGGGCGTTTATCGCCGCCGTCGGCTTGACCGAGAACGGCCAGGCCTGACCTTGCCGCGAATCGGCTTCTTCCGCCCACAAGGAACAAGACCCGGAGACCGCAGACGATGACCCGCTACAAGGCCGAAATCCCGTACGGCGCCTACTGGAGCACGCCGTTCGCGCGCTGGCAGGGCAGTTTCGCGTCGCTGCACAGCGTGCGTTTCGCTGCGCATGTGGCGAAGAACGAGCTTGCGAAGCGGAACATCGACCCGCAGACCATCGACTACGGTGTCCTGGGATTTTCAGTGCCGCAACAGCATGCGTTCTACGGCCTGCCGTGGCTAACCGGCCTCGTCGGGGCGACGCGTGCAGGCGGGCCGACGATGATGCAGGCCTGCGCGACGGGCGTGCGCACGCTGCTGGCCGCCGCGCAGGAGATCGAGGCCGGCATGGCCGAGGTCGCGCTCGCGGTGAACTGCGACCGCACGTCGAACGGCCCGCATCTCTACTACCCGAATCCGCGCGGTGCGGGCGGCACGGGTTCGTCCGAAAACTGGGTGCTCGACAACTTCGGCTGCGACCCGCTCGGCGGCCACACGATGGTGCAGACGGCCGAGAACGTCGCCGCGAAGCATGGCGTCACGACCTCGCAGCAACACGAGCTCGTGCTGCGACGCGAGGCGCAATACGCCGACGCGCTTAAGGACGATTCCGCCTTCCTGCGCCGCTTCATGACCCTGCCCTTCGATGTGCCGAGCGCAGACTTCCGCAAGAACGCGGGCACGCTCGACGGCGACGAGGGCGTGTCGCACTCGACGGCCGAGGGCCTCGCGAAACTGAAGCCCGTCATGGAAGGTGGGACAGTCACCTTCGGCGGGCAGACGCATCCGGCGGACGGCAATGCGGCGATCGTCGTGACCACGCCCGAGCAGGCGAAAGCGCTGTCGAAGGATCCAGCGATCGCCGTGCGGCTTCGCGGCTTCGGCCTCGCTCGTACCGAGCTCGCGTACATGCCCGAGGCGATGATCCCGGCCGCACGGCGTGCGCTCGACCAGGCCGGACTCGGCGTCGCCGACATGAGGGCGATCAAGACCCACAACCCGTTCGCGGTTAATGACATCGTCTTTGCGCGCGAGACCGGCGCGAAGCTCGATGCGATGAACAACTTCGGCTGCTCGCTCGTCTGGGGTCACCCGCAGGCACCGATGGGCACGCGCGCGATCATCGAACTGATCGAGGAACTCACGCTGCGGGGCGGCGGCTGCGGTCTCTTTACCGGGTGCGCCGCCGGCGACACGGCCATGGCGGTCGTCATCGAGGTCGGGGACCGGTAAGCGTTGCAAGCGCGCCGCGCCCCGTCGTAGGGAAAGCGGCGCGCGCAGTACAGCATCAACCACCGCCTCCCCGATAGGGGAAGGCACGAGAGGCGCAAAAGCGCCCGGATGCAGCATCCCCAACCGGATTCAAATGAGTCAGAAGAGGCGCGCAAAGCGCCCGTGACCGAACTTGGAGGAGGAATGGGGATGGACATGTCCGAATGGATCGTCCGTCAGGCCGGGCTTGCGCCCGACAAGACGGCGATCCGCTTTCCGGAGCGCGACCTGACGTACGCGGCGTTCGCCGCCGAGATCGAGCGGCTCGCGTCGGCGCTCCGCGTGTCGGGCGTGGAGCGCGGCGACTGTGTCGCGTTTCTCGGCTACAACCGCCCCGAGACGCTCGCGGCGCTGTTCGCCTGCGCGCGTCTGGGGGCGCTCTTCATGCCGCTGAACTGGCGGCTCGCGGGACCCGAGCACCGGCAACTGCTCGCCGACTGTCCACCGACGGTGCTGCTCGTCGAGCCGCGCTTCGTCGAGCAGGTCGACGCCTTCCGCGACGCGCTCGCCGGGGTGACGCTGGTCGCGTTCGGCGCGCCGCTGCCCGGCTGGATCGCCTACGACGACCTGATGCGGCGCGGCAGTCTGCCCGCGCCGCACGACCCGCGAGTCGGCCCCGACACGCCATTGCTGATCTGCTACACGTCGGGGACGACCGGCAAGGCCAAAGGCGCCCTCCTCACGCAGGACGCGCTCGCGTGGAATGCCGCGAACAGCGTCGACCTGCACGATCTGACGAGCAAGGACCGCGTGCTGACGACCCTGCCGCTCTTCCATGTCGGCGGGCTGAACAACCAGACCACCCCTGCCCTGTCGCTCGGCTGCACGGTCGTGCTGCATCCGAAGTTCGACGTCGAGGCGACCTTCGATGCGATCGAGCGCGAGCGCATCACGCTGACCGTCCTGGTGCCGGCACAGATCGAGGCGATGATGGCGCACCCGCGCTGGGCGAAGGCCGACTTCTCCAGCCTGCGCATGATCACGACGGGCTCGACGATCGTGCCGGACCGGCTCTTCCGCGCGGTGCATGAGCGCGGCGTGCCGCTCGTGCAGATCTACGGCTCGACCGAAACGAGCCCGATCGCGGCCTACGTGAAAGCCGCGGACGCCCGGACCCATGCCGGCGCGGCCGGACGGGCGGCGCGCCACTGCAGCCTGCGCGTCGCGGCCGAAGGCGATGGCGAGGCGAAGACCGGTGTCAGTGGCGAGATCCTCGTGCGCGGCCCGAACGTCATGGCCGGTTACTGGAACAACCCGCAGGCGACCGCCGCGGCGCTCAAGGACGGCTGGTTCCACACCGGCGACATGGGGCATTTCGACGCCGACGGCTGGCTGTGGGTCGACGGGCGCAAGAAGGAAATGATCATCTCCGGCGGCGAGAACATCTATCCGGCTGAGATCGAGAACCTCCTCGCCGAGTCGCCCGACATCGCCGAAGTGGCCGTCGTCGGTCGCCCCGACGAGCGCTGGGGCGAATGCGTCGTTGCGGTCATCGTCACGCACGCGGGCTCGACGCTCGATGCGGACGGCGTCCTGAAGCTCCTGGACGGCCGCATCGCCCGGTACAAGCTGCCTAAGGAAGTGTTGTTCATCGACGAACTCCCGCGCACCGCGCTGGGCAAGGTCCGCAAGGACGAAGTGCGGCGTCTGGTCGCGCGCAAAACGTTCATGGAGCACATCTGATGACATTGAAAATCGGAATCGACGTCGGCGGCACCTTCACCGATTTCGTCGTCACGCGCGACGGCGCCGAGCCGGCGATCTTCAAGACCCTGTCGACGCCGTCGGACCCGTCGATCGCGGTCGTGAATGGCCTGCGCGACATCGCCGCGAGCATGAACCCGCCGATGACGCTCGAAGCCTTCGCGCCGACGATCGCCACGATCGTGCACGGCACCACGGTGACGACCAACGCGACGCTGACCGGCACCGGCGCGAAAAGCGGCCTGCTGACGACCGAAGGCGTGCGCGACGCGCTCGAGATGCGCCGCGGCGTGCGCGAGGAGCAGTACAACAACCGCTACACGAACGTGAAGCCGCTCGTGCCGCGCTATCTCAGGGCGGGGATTCCGGGCCGGCTCGACCGCGACGGCGTCGAGACCGCGCCGCTCGACCTCGACGCCGTGAAGGAGGCGATCGCCCTCTTCCGTGACGAAGGCGTGCAGGCGGTGTCGATCTGCTTCATGAACTCGTTCGCGAACCCCGCGCACGAGCAGGCCGCGGCCAAGCTCGTGCGGCGCGAACTGCCGGACGCCTACCTGTCGGTATCGACGGATCTGCTGCCGTCGATCCGCTTCTACGAGCGCGTCAGCACGACGGCGCTGAACTCCTACGTCGGCCCGAAGCTGAACCACTACCTCGACCAGCTCGTCGGCCGGTTGAAGGGCATCGGCTTCGACGGCCTGCTGCTGATCATGCAGTCGAACGGCGGCGTCATCTCGCCGCAGCTCGCGCGCGAAAATGCGGCGCTGACGCTGCTGTCGGGCCCGGCCGGCGGCCCCGGCGCGGGGCTGCACTACGTGCGCGTGCATGGCCAGAACAAATGCATCATCACCGACATGGGCGGAACAAGCTTCGAGGCCTCCGTCGCGGTCGATGCGCCCATGATCAAGAACGACGGCGAGATCGCGCGCCACAAGATCGCGCTGCCGATGCTCGACATCCACACGATAGGCGCAGGCGGCGGCTCGATCGGCTGGCTCGACGAAGGGGGCCTGCTGCGGATGGGCCCGCAGAGCGCCGGCGCGGACCCCGGCCCGGCCTGCTATGGCAAGGGCGGCAGGCTGCCGGCGACGACCGATGCCAACGTCGTGCTGGGCTACCTCGACCCGGATTTCTTCGCCGGCGGCAGGATGAAGCTCGATGTCGAGGCCGCGCGCGCGGCGATCCTCGAACACGTCGCCACACCGATGGGGCTTTCGATCGAGGACGCGGCGGCCGGTATGTACCGCGTCGCGTGCAACAACATGGCGCAGGGCGTGCGCGAAGTGACGATCAAGCGCGGCTTCGATCCGCGCGAGTTCCCGTTCATTCCCGCGGGCGGCGCCGGCCCGATCCACTCGTGCCTGATCTGCGAGGAGCTGGAGATCCCGCTGCAGATCGTGCCGCGCGAGTCGTCGGTGCTGTGCGCGTTCGGCATGCTGATGAGCGAGCTCAAGCACGACTTCGTGCGCACCTTCGTATCTCGGCTCGACGCGATCGACTGGGCGAAGCTCGGCGCGATCATCGACGCGATGGCGGCCGAGGGCGCGCGCCTGCTCGACGAGGAGCGCATCCCCGAGGCGCGCCGCCGCTTCGACGTCAAGCTCGACTGCCGCTACGTGAAGCAGTACCACGAGGTCTCCTTCGTCGTGCCGCGCGAGCTCGTCGAGGCGGGCGATGCCGCTGCGATCGCGCGCGCATTCCACGCCGAGCACAACCGGCTGTACGGCTACTCGCTGGAACAGGAAAACACGCCGGTCGAGGTCATCAACGTGCGCGTGCAGGCGATCGGCATCACCGACAAGCCGGTCGCGCGCCATGAGGAATGGGCGGGCGACGACGCCTCGCACGCGTTGAAGTGCAAGCGCGCCGTCTATATCCCCGAGACGAAGAAGTTCCGCGAAGTGCCGGTCTATGACGGCCACAGGATGCGCCACGGCAACCGCATCGACGGGCCGGCGATGATCGAGCAGGAGACGACCGCGATCTTCGTGTCCGCGTCGTACGACTGCGTGGTGGACGCGCTCGGCTCGTTCGCGCTGTACCAGAAGGGTCGCGCAGACCTCGTCGCATCGTGCATCAAGGACAAGAAGGAGGCTGTGGCATGAGCACCGCGAAAATCGACCCGATCCTGCTGTCGGTGTACGCGCGGACCTTCCGCTCGATCACCGACGAGATGAGCATCTCGATGGAGCAGACGACGCGCTCGCCGATCCTGTGCGAGGCCAAGGACTACGTCACCGGCCTCTACGACGGCGACGGCAACATGCTCGAACAGACCGAGAACCTGCCCATCCTCGCGTTCTCGCTCGCACCGGTGTGCAAGTACATCAAGGACTACTTCGGCGACGACTTGCACCCGGGCGACGTGATCTTCCACAACGACGTCTTCAGCCTCGGCAACCAGAACAACGACGTCGCGGTGTTCAAGCCGGTGTTCTTCGAGGGGCGGCTGGTCGCGTGGACGGCGGTCAAGGGCCACCAGGCCGACATCGGCGGCGCGGTCGCCGGCGGCTACAACCCGAACGCGGTCGAGGTGTGGCAGGAGGCGCTGCGCATCCCGCCGGTGAAGGTCGTCGACAAGGGCAAATTGCGCAAGGACGTGTGGAACCTGATCTTCGCGAACGTGCGGCTCGACATCGTGCAGCACGACATGAAGGCCGAGATGGGCGCCTGCACGGTCGGCGAGCGGCGCCTGCTGGAACTGCTCGGCAAGTACGGCGTCGCGAGCTACGACGCGCACAAGCAGGCGCTGTTCGACGCGACGCGCCGGATGATGGAGGCCGAGATCGCGAAGATCCCGAACGGCCGCTATTCGGGCGAAGGCAAGGTGTTCTACGACGGCCGGCACGTCGGCTCGGAGTTCACGATCCGCGTCGACATCGAGGTGAAAGACCGCGCGATCCGCTTCGACTACTCGCGCACCGACCCGCAGACCAACGGCTTCGTGAACGGCACCTTCACGTCGAGCGCATCGGCGACGATCCTGACGCTCTTGCAGATGGTGAATCCCGACATCCCGCACAACGAAGGCATGGTGCAGCCGATCGAGATCGTGATCCCCGAGGGCACGATCCTCAACGCTGCGTACCCGAAGGCGACAACCTTCGGCAACCACCTGTGCCCTCCGAATGCCGACGCGATCCAGCGCGCCCTCGCCCCGGTGATGCCCGAGCGCGTGACCGCCGGCTGGAACAACCTGCTCGCGAGCCTCACGACCGGCATCGACCCGAAGACCAACGAGAAATACGTGGACATCGGCTTCATGGGCCTCAAGGGCGGCTCCGGCGCGATGCGCGGCACGGACGGCTACGACCACATCGGCATGATCGATGCGTCCGGCGGCGTGCTCGACCAGGACTACGAGATGTTCGAGCAGCAGACGCCGCACCGCCTGATCCGCCACGAGCTGATGACCGACTCGGCCGGCGCCGGCGAATGGCGCGGCGGGCTCGGCGTCGAGACGGTCTTCGAGATCGGCTCCAACGACACCCAGCTCGTGACCTTCGGCGACGGCGACTTCGAGCCGGCGTTCGGGCTCTTCGGCGGCTGCGAGGGCGGGCTGAACTTCATCCGCCTGCACTACCCCGACGGCACGACCGTCGTACCGAAGAACAAGGACCTGATCACCGGCGTGCCTAAGGGCACGATCTACCACCAGGTCGCGAGCGGCGGCGGCGGCTACGGCGATCCGAAGCGGCGCGACCGCAAGCTCCTCGCCGAGGAGATCCGCAACGGCGTGATCTCGGAGGAGGCGGCGCGCGAGAAGTACGGCTACGCAGCCGAAGGAACCGCCTGATGAACTTCGACCTGACCGACGAACAACGCGCGATCCAGGACACCTTCGCGCGCTTCTGCGACGAGCGCATCGCGCCGCAGGCGGCCGCGCTCGACGAGGCGCACGCGTTCCCGCGCTCGCTCTTCCGCGAGCTCGCCGAGCTCGGCTTCTTCGGCATGCGCTATCCGGAGGCGGTCGGCGGCACCGGGCTCGCGCTGACCGAGTTCTGTCTCGCGCTGACCGAGGTCGCGCGCGGCTCGATGTCGCTCGCCGGCGCGGTCGCGATGCAGTCGCTGATGGGCACGAAGTTCCTGCAGCTGCTGGGCAACGCCGACATCGTCGAGCGCCTGTTCAAGCCGGCGCTGCGCGGCGACAAGATCGGCGCGATCTGCATGACCGAGCCGAACGCGGGCTCCGACCTCGAATCGATCGCCACGACAGCGACAAAGGTGGACTGCGGCTACGTGATCAACGGGCAGAAGACGTGGATCACGTCGGCCCCGGTCGCCGATTTCTTCACCGTATTCGCCCGCACAGGCGAAGAAAGGAAGCTGACGATCTTCCTCGTCGAAAAGGACTTCAAGGGCCTCACCGTCGGCCGTGAGATCCACAAGATGGGCGTGTGGGCGCTACCGACCTCGGAGGTCGCGTTCGACGGCTGTTTCGTGCCGGACAGCCATCGTCTGTCCAAAGAGGAAGGCGACGGCGAAGGGCATCTAAAGAAGACGCTCGCAGAGATCCGCATCATCACCGGCGCGATGGCGCTCGGCGTCGCGCGCGCCGCCTTGGACGAAGCGGTGCGCTACGCTGGCGAACGCCAGCAGTTCGGCAAGCCGATCAACCGCTTCCAGGCGATCCAGCTCAAGCTCGCCGAGATGGCGACCGGGCTCGAAGCCGCGACCGCCCTCGTCCATCGCGCCGCGTGGCTGTGCGACGCGAAGCGCCCGCACCACAAGGAGGCCGCGATGGCGAAGCTGTTCGCGACCGAGACGGCCGCCTCGATCTGCGACCAGGCTGCGCGCGTGCTCGCGTCCTACGGCTACGCGATGGAATACCCCGTACAGCGCTACCTGCGCGACGTGCGCTTCACGCTGATCGGCGGCGGCACCAGCGAAATCCTCAAACTCGTCATTGCGAAGGAGGTCAGCGCATGAACGACACCGCACAACGCCGCATCCGCGTGCTGCTCGCGAAGCCCGGCCTCGACGGCCACGACCAGGGCGCGAAAGTCGTCGTCCGCGCGATGATGGATGCGGGCTTCGAAGTCATCTACACCGGGCTGCGGCAGACGCCGGAACAGGTTTCACGGATCGCCCTCGACGAGGACGTCGACGTCATCGCGCTCTCGAGCATGGCGGGGTCCCACCTGCCCTTCTGCCGCAAGTTGAAGCCGCTGCTCGAAGCGAACGGCCTCGCCGACAAGCTGTGGATGATCGGCGGCAACCTGCCGGCGCAGGACCACGATGCGCTGCGCGAGCTCGGCTTCAAGGGGATCTTCCCGACCGGCGCCAAGCTCGACGCGATCGCCGCGTACATCCGTGAAAGCATCCGCGAGAGCATCCGGGAGAACGCCGCATGAACGACCGCGCCCAGCCGACGCTCAAGCGCGTCATCAACGAATCCGGGCTCGAAGTCCAGCCGCTCTACACCGCGGCCGATGTCGCGGCGAGCGGCGGCGACGCGATGATCGGCCTGCCCGGCGAGTACCCTTTCACCCGCGGCATCCACCGCGAGATGTACCGCAAGCAGCCATGGACGATGCGGCAGTACGCCGGCTTCGGCAATCCGCAGGACACCAACCAGCGCTTCAAGTACCTGATCGCGAACGGCCAGACGGGGCTCAACGTCGCGTTCGACCTGCCGACGCAGATCGGCCTCGATTCGGACGACCCGCAGGCCGAAGGCGAGATCGGCCGCGTCGGCATGTCGGTCGACACGCTGCGCGACTTCGAGATCGCCTTCGACGGCATCGACCTCGACAAGATCACCGTGTCGATGACGATCAACGGCGCCGCGGCGATCGCGATCGCGATGTACCTCGCGATGGCCGAGAAGCGCGGCTACGACCTGAACCAGCTGCGCGGCACCGCGCAGAACGACATCCTCAAGGAGTTCATCGGCCGCGGCACGTGGATCTTCCCGGTACAGCCGTCGATCAGGCTCGTCGGCGACACGATCGAGTATTGCGCGACGCACGCGCCGAAATACAGCCCCGTGTCGGTCTGCGGCTACCACATCCGCGAGTCCGGCGCGACACCGGCCGAGGAGATGGCCTACGCGTTCTGCATCGCCCGCGCGTATGCCGACGAGGTCATCGCGCGCGGCCTGCACGTCGACGAGTTCGCCGGGCGGCTGTCGTACAACTTCAACATCTTCGGCAACCTCTTCGAGCAGGTCTGCAAGTTCCGCGCGGGGCGCAGCCTGTGGGCCAAGATCATGAAGGATGAGTACAAGGCAGAAAAACCGGGCTCGATGTGGCTGCGCATGATCGCGGCCGGCGGCGGCGGGGGCCTCACGTTCGAGCAGCCCGAGCTCAACATCGTGCGCGGCGCGTACTACGCGCTGATCAGCGCGCTCTCCGGCACGCAGACGATGGCGCTGTGCTCGTACGACGAGGCCTACACGATCCCGACCGAATATTCGGCGCGCATCTCGCTGCGCACGATGCAGATCCTCATCGCGGAGATGGGCCTCACCGAGACGGTCGATCCGCTCGGCGGCTCGTACTACGTCGAAACGATGACGAACCAGATGCGCCAGAAGATGGAAGAGATCATCGCCGAGACCGACGCGCAGGGCGGCATCGTCAAGCTGGTGTCGGAAGGGGCGATACAGGCGAAGGTGTCGGCGCAGGCGTACAAGATGCAGCGCGACATCGAGTCCGGCAAGTTCCCCAAGGTCGGCGTCAACTGCTACCGCAACGAGCACGAGGACGAGCATCCGGTCGAATTCCACACGTACAACGAGGACGACGCGCGCGTGCAGATCGCCTCGCTCAACAAGGTACGCGCCGAGCGCGACGCCGAGCGCGTCGCCCGCACGCTCGCCGCCGTCGGCAACGCGGCGCGAACCGGTGCGAACGCCATGCCGGCGATCGTCGAGGCCGTGAAGGCTTACGCGAGCGTCGGCGAGATCACGAAGGAACTGGTGAACGTGTATGGACGGTACCAGGAACCGATCCGCTTCTGAGGACATGCCCACAATGACAGCAATCGAAAGATATGCCGCGCCGAACAGCCTCGATGAGGCGCTCGGCATCCTGCAGCAAGGCGAGGTGACGATACTGGCCGGCGGCACCGACCTGATGCCGCAGACCAAGGCCGGCCGCATCGCGTTCAAAGCGACGCTGATGAACATCCGCAACGTCGCCGGCCTCTCGGGCGTCGCGTTCGACGGCGACTGGCTGAGCATCGGCGCGACGACGACGATCACCGCGATCCTCAACGATCCGCTCGTGAAGAAGAACGCGCCGGTGCTCGCGGAAGCCTGCGATCACTTCGCGAGCGACCAGATCCGCAACGCCGGCACGATCGGCGGCAACATCAGCAACGCCTCGCCCGCCGGCGACACGCTCGTGCCGCTGATCGTGCTCGACGCCGAGGTCGAGCTCGCGTCGAAGCCCAACGGCGCGGTGACGACGCGCCGCATGCCGCTCGCGGAGTACTTCACCGGCCCGGGCAGGACGAAGCGCGCCGCGAACGAGCTGCTGACCGCGGTGCGCATCCCGCTGCCGAAGCCGGGCCACGTCGCGCGCTTCTACAAGTTCGGCGCGCGGCCCGCGCTCGACATCGCGACGATCTCGATCGGCATCGCCGGCGTGAAGAAGGACGGCGCGCTGACCGACATCCGCGTCGCGTTCGGCGCCGTCGCGCCCACGCCCGTGCGTGCGAAGCGCACCGAAGCGGCGCTCGAAGGCCGCCGCCTCGACGATGCGACGATCGAGACGGCCGCGAACGCCGCGCGCGACGAGGTCAACCCGATCGACGACGTCCGCGCGACCGCGTGGTACCGCAAGGAACTCATCCACAACATGACCAAGAGGATGCTCGACCATGTTGCTCAAGCATGACATCGAATTCACGCTGAACGGCGTCAGGAAGCGCGTCACCGTCGACATCACGATGAACGCGCTCGACATGCTGCGCGACGTCGTCGGCCTCACCGGCACGAAGTACGGCTGTGGCGAGGGCGAGTGCGGCGCGTGCACGATTCGCGTCGATGGCGAGACGCGCAACTCCTGCCTGATGTTCGCCGTCGATTTCAACGGCCGCGACATCGTCACGATCGAGGGGCTCGCCGCCGACCCGAAGGCCGACGCGCTGCGCGAGGCCTTCGTCGAGCACGGCGCGGTGCAGTGCGGCTTCTGCACGCCGGGCATGGTCGTGCAGGCCTCGCACATTCTCGACACGCATCCGGACGCCGACGCCGAGACGATCAAGCGTGGCCTCGAAGGCAATCTGTGCCGCTGCACCGGCTACAAGAAGATCGTCGATGCGGTCGAGTCCGCCTGCTGCGGCGGGCGATGAGGAGAACGACAGCATGAACGTTGCTGAAAAACCCGTGATCGCGCCCGAATCCCTGATCGGCCAGCGGATCCAGAAGAAGGACGCGCCCGAGAAGGCCGCCGGCAAGACGCGCTACATCCAGGACATGGTCGTTCCCGGCATGTTGCACGCGAAGATCCTGCGTTCGAGCCGCGTGCACGCGAAGATCAAGAGCATCGACACGTCAGCGGCGAAGGCGCTGCCCGGCGTGCATGTGGTGCTGACCGCCGCCGACGTGCCCAACCAGCAGCCGATCGGCGTCGCGCGCGACCACCTGCCGCTGAAGGGCGAGCGCGTCCGCAGCCTGCGCGACGAGATCGCCGCGGTCGCCGCCGACAGCGACGAGATCGCCGAAGCGGCGCTGAAGCTGATCCGCGTCGAATACGAGGATCTGCCCATCATCGCCGGTCCGGAAGACGCGATAAAACCCGGCGCGCCGCTGATCCACCCTGCCCCGCTCGACGCCGACGGCCAGCCGAAATCTCTGCCGCCGAAGACGCCGGTCGCGTTCGCGGGCAAGGCCGACAACATCGCGATGCGCTTCGACTACACGCACGGCGACATCGCGCAGGCCGAGGCCGAATCCGACGTCGTCGTCGAGGACACCTTCCAGCTGCATTACGTGACGCACTGCTGCATGGGCGTGTCGGGCGTCATCGCCGAATTCGACGCGTCGGGCAACCTGCTGATGTATTCGAACACGCAGGTGCCTTTCCTGCACAAGCGCGAGTTCGCCGAGTACCTCAACATCGATCCGAGTCGCGTGCGCATCATCCAGCCGCCGATCGGTGGCGGATTCGGCTCCAAGCTCGACATCTACCCCTTCGAGGTCATCTGCATCTTCCTCGCGCGCGCTGCGAAGCGCCCGGTGAAGATGGTGTTCACGCGCGAAGAAGAGTTCCTCGCCTCGCCGACGCGCCAGCCGGTGCTGCTGACGCTGCGCTCGGGCTGCAGGAAGGACGGCACGCTCACCTTCCGCCAGGTGCATACGCTGCACGACAACGGCGCCTACACCTCGTGGGGCGCGACGACGCCGTTCGTGATGATGCAGACCTTCTCGTCGCTGTACCGCGTGCCGGCCTGCGACTACCACACGACCGTCGTCTACACGAACAACCCCTACGCCGGCTCGTTCCGCGGCTACGGCAACCTGCAGGCGACCTTCGCCATCGAGCAGCACATGGACATGCTGGCCGAGAGGATCGGCATGGACCCGCTCGACTTCCGCATGAAGAACGCGCAGGACGCAGGCGAAGTCACCGGTCAGGGCATGACGTTCAAGAGCTGCGGCTTCAAGGAATGCCTGACGACCGCCGCCGAGCGCAGCGACTACCGCCGCAAGCACGCCGACAACATCGCGAACCGCAATGCGCGCGGACCGGTGAAGCGCGGTATCGGCATCGCGTCTATGCTGCACGTGGGCGGCGGCGCGAAGATCTACCCGTCGGACGGCTGCGGCACGATCCTGAAGCTCGACGACTTCGCCAACGTCACGCTGATCACCGGCGCATCCGAGATCGGCCAGGGCTCGGAGACGGTGCTGTCGCAGCTCGTGTGCGAGGAGCTGGGGCTGCCGATCTCGGCGGTCACCGTCGTCAATAACGACACCGCGATCACGCCGTGGGACGTCGGCGTGCACGCGAGCCGCACGACCTTCATCGCCGGCAACTCGGCGATCGGGGCGGCGCGCAAGGCGAAGGCGAAGATCCTCGCGGCGGCGGCCAGGAAGCACGGCTGCGACGAGGCGGAGCTGGATCTGCGCGGCGGCTTCGTCGTCGTTGCCGAGACCGGCGAGCCGCTCGTCGAACTCGCGCGGCTGATGCGCAACCTGCACTTCTCCGACAAGGCCGAGCTGGTCATGACGACCTTCTACTACGAGCCGCCCAGCGTGCATCAGGACAAGGCCTTCAAGGGCGACGTGTCGGCCGCCTACGCGTGGGCGGCGCAGGTCGTCGAGGTCGAGGTCGACACCGACACCGGCATCGTGAAGATGACCAAAGTGACCGGAACGCACGACGTCGGCCGCGTGCTCAACCGCCTCGGCCTCGAAGGCCAGATCGAAGGCGGCGTCGTCATGGGCCAGGGCTACGCGCTGACCGAGAACCTGATCGTCGACAACGGCGTCACGCGCAACCCGAACTTCCGCGACTACAAGCTCGTGACCGCGCCGGAGATCCCCGAGATGGACATCACCTTCGTCGAGTCGATGGACGGCGAAGGCCCACAAGGGGCGAAAGGGGTCGGCGAGGCGCCGTCGATCTGCATCGCCGCGGCAGCGGCGAACGCGATCTACAACGCGACGGGCGTGCGCATCTTCGGCCTGCCCTTCACGCCGGAGGCGGTGTACCGGGCGCTGCGCGGCGCGACGCCGAAACCCCATTGGCAAGCGTGGAAGCCGGCATGAGCGTCGATCACCATGGGGCAACCGTAGGGCGGATGAGCCGCGCTGCGGCGTTATCCGCCGTATGCCATTCGGCGGAAGGCGCTTCGCTTTTCCGCCCTACGTTCTGGAAACCGTGGAAACCCGCATGAAAAAGCGAACCGTTCTCTCGATGGAGCAGGCGCTGTCGCTGCCCTACGCGACGCTGCGCTTCGCGCAGCTCGGCTGGCGCGTGATCCGCATCGAATCGACCCCGGCCGGCGACGGGCTGCCCGGCGACCCGAACCGCTACATCGGCGGCAAGGTCGTCGACGACGACCGGCGCACCTATTTCATCGCGCCCAACGTCGGCAAGGAGGCGATCGCGCTGAACCTGAAGGCGCCCGAGGGCCAGGCGCTGCTCAGGCGCCTCCTCGTCGAACTCGACGTCGACGTCTTCTGCTGCAACACCGTGCCGCGCCGCTACCGGCAACTCGGCATCGACTACGAGACGCTCGCCGCGGCGAAGCCGGATCTGATCTGGGCCGGCATCTCGGCGATGGGCCCGGACTACCCGGACGCGCCGGGCTACGACCCGGTGATCCAGGCGATGGCGGGCTACATGGAGCTCACCGGCCCCGCCGACGGCCCCCCGACGCTCGCCGGCGTGCCGGTCATCGACCTCAAGGCGGGCGACGAGGTCTACGCCAACGTGATGATGGCGCTCCTCGAACGCGCCGAGAGCGGCAAGGGCACGCGGATCGACGTGTCGATGCTGCAGGCCGCCGCCTCGTGGCTGATCACGACGCTGCCGCTGCTCGATTTCGACTGCCAGCCGGCCGAGATCACGCGCTGCGGCAACGAGCACCGCAAGTTCATCCCGACCAACGTCTATCCGACCGCCGACGGCTTCATCTACATGGCCATCGGCAGCGACGTGCAGTGGAAGCGCCTCTCCGAGATCCCGAAGTTCGCGTCGATCGGCAACGCCGCCCGCGCCACGAATGAAGGCCGGCATCGTGAGCGCGACGCGATCCACCGTGACGTCGCCGCGGTCACGAGCCGCTATCCGACTGCCGGGATCGCCGCGGATTTCCGCGATGCGACGATCCCGCACGCGCCGATCCACGACATCCCGGCGGTGCGCGACATGGACGCGATCCGCCGGCGCCTGACGACGACGCGGATGCCGGGCGGCAAGGTCGTGCATATGCAGCCGATGGCGGTCGACGTCGCCGCGGCCGAACGCGGTGAACTACCGTTTCCGCCGCGCTATGGCCAGCACACGGACGCCGTGCTGCGCGAGGCCGGCTGCAGCGACGACGAGATCGCGATGCTGCACGCACGCGGGATCGTCGCGGGCTGACAGGAGGCGCCGGACCGTCATGCGGCGCCCCACCGGGAGGGGCGCCGCCTTCGATTCACGAAACCCGGAAACCATCGACGGCGAGAGGAGCGCGCGGCCCCGATCCGCGCGGGACAAGAAGTCCTTGTGGTTCATACCGTAGGAGACATCGGAACATGAAGATGCTAAGCATTCGAGTGGTGCTGTCCGGCCTCGCGCTGGCGGCAGCGCTGTCGGCAAACGCCCAGGTCAGGATCGGCGTCGTGTCATCGGCGACCGGCCCGACCGCGCTGGTGGGCATCCCGCAGAAAAACACCGTGCCGCTGCTGCCGGCGAAGATCGGCGATCTCTCGGTCGAGTACATCGCGCTCGACGACGCGAGCGACCCGACCGCTTCCGTCACGGCGGTGAAGAAACTGATCTCGGAGCAGAACGTCGATGCGATCATCGGCCCGTCCGGCTCGCCCAACGCGATGGGCGTGATCCAGTTCGTCGCCGAGGCGGGCGTGCCGCTGCTCGCGCCGGTCGGCACCGCGGCGGTGGTCACGCCGATGGACGACAAGAAGAAGTGGGTGTTCAAGACCACCCAGAACGACGACATCATCGCCCGCGCGCTCGTCGAGCACATGGTGAAGTCCGGCGTGAAGACGGTCGGCTTCATCGGCGTCGGCGACCCCTACGGCGAGAACTGGTACAAGGTGTTCTCGGGACTCGCCGACAAGAACGGCATCCAGATCGTCGCCAACGAGCGCTTCCAGCGCCAGGATGCGTCGGTCACCGGCCAGAGCCTGAAGATCCTCGGCGCCCGGCCCGACGCGGTGCTCGTCGCCGCCGCCGGCGGGCCGGCGGTGCTGCCGCAGACGACGCTCGTCGAGCAGGGCTACAAGGGGCAGGTCTACCAGACCCACGGCGCCGCGCTGCCCGACTTCCTCAAGCTCGGCGGCAAGAAGGTCGAAG
Organism: Aromatoleum evansii; assembly: GCF_012910805.1. GTDB lineage: Bacteria > Pseudomonadota > Gammaproteobacteria > Burkholderiales > Rhodocyclaceae > Aromatoleum > Aromatoleum evansii. The sequence continues at coordinate 28,705 of NZ_WTVK01000041.1, read as the reverse complement.
GCACGGTCCTCGCCGCGAGCCTCATGCTGGTGCTGCCGGAGATCGCCGACAACCACCCGTCGAAGAAGATCGCCGCCGACTACATCGCCGCCTACGAGAAGGCGAACGGCACGAAGCCGGCAACCTTCGGCGCCAACGTCTTCGACGCCGGCCTCCTGCTGCAGCAGGCGATCCCCGCCGCGGCGAAGGTCGCCAAACCCGGCACGAAGGAGTTCCGCGCGGCGCTGCGCGACAGCCTCGAGCAGACCCGCGAGCTGGTCGGCACGCAGGGCGTGTACAACATGAGCGCGTCCGACCACAGCGGCTTCGACGAGCGTGGCCGCGTGCTCATCGCCGTCAGGGACGGCAACTGGACGCTCGCGAAATAGACCGCCGATCAGGCAATCGCACAACTCGTAGGGCGGAAAAGCGAAGCGCCTTCCGCCGAATGCCGCCCGTCGTGCACCGCCATGCGGCGGATTACGCCTTCGGCTCATCCGCCCTACGGCTCGCGGACCGCCCCCGCAAATGAAAAGGGGGCGTGCGCCCCCTTCCTCGCCTAGACCGTCCGATGCCTTACATCCGGCAGCCGCGCGCCGGATCGGCAAGCGCCTTCTCGGCGACGCCGACGAGCTTGTTGTCGCGGCCTTCGGCCTTGCGCAGGTAGATGTCCTGCACCGGGTTGTGCGCCTTCGACAGCGTGAAGGCGCCGCGCGGGCTGTCGATCTTCGCAGCTTCCATCGCCTTGATCATCGTCGGCTGGTCGAGCTTGCCGCCCTTCACCACGTCCAGCCCCGTGCGCAGGAGCTGGGCGGCGTCGTAGCCCTGCACCGCATACACGTCGGGCTGCATCTTGTAGGTCGTCGCGTACTTGTTGCGGAAGGCCGTGTCCTTCGCGTTGGTCAGGCCGTCGGCGTAATGCAGCGTCGTCAGCAGGCCTTCGCCCGCGCCTCCCATCGCATCGAGCGTGCCGTCGGTGAGGAAACCCGACGCGTATAGCGGGATCGCCTTCTTCAGGCCCGCCGCATCGTAGTCCTTGACGAACTTGGCGGCCCCTCCGCCGGCGAAGAACACGAACACCGCGTCGGGCTTCAGGTTCGCGATCTCGGTCAGGTATGCCTGGAATTCGACGTTCGGGAATGGCAGATAGAGTTCCTTCGCGACCTTGCCACCCGCCTTCTCGAAAGCCTCCTTGAAGCCGCCGGCCGCCTGTTCGCCGGCCGCGTACTTCCACGTCAGCGTGACGACGTTCTTGTGTCCGCGCTCGGCCGCGACCTTGCCCATGCCGTACGCGGGCTGCCAGTTGGTGAACGAGGTGCGGAACACGTTCGGCGCGCACAGCGGGCCGGTGAGCTCGTCGGCGCCGGCGTTGGGGACGATCAGCAGCGTCTTGGTGTCACGCGCGACCTTGGCCATCGCCAGCGCCACGCCCGAGTGCACGGTGCCGACGAGCACGTCTACGTTGTCGCGCTTGACGAGCTTGGAGGCGTTCTCGGTCGCCTTGGCCGGATCGGACTCGTCATCGACGACGAAATACTCGACCTCGCGCCCGCCGAGTGTTCCGCCCTGCTCCGCGACGTACTGCTTGAAGCCGTTCGTGATCGCGGTGCCGAGCGCGGCATAGGTTCCCGTGTAGGGCAGCATCAGCCCGACCTTGACCTTCTCGGCCGCCTGCGCCGCACCGAGCGTCAGCGCGCCGAGCGCTACGGCGGCGATGCAGCGGACCACTTCGGCTCCGTTCTTCCTGGTCATTCTCGTCTCCTCCGGTTATTGGTGTGTTCGCGTCAAACGGCAACTGCGGAAAGCTATGATTTTCGTATCCGGCGATTGCCGGTATCAGGGTTTCCCCTCGCGCAGGCGGAAGCGCTGCAGCTTGCCGGTCTCGGTGCGCGGCAGCGAATCGCGGAATTCGATTGCACGCGGATATTTGTACGGCGCGATCGTGCGCTTGACGAAGTCCTGCAGCTCGCGCACGAGCATCTCCCCTGCCCCGAGTCCGGGCCGCGGCACGACGAAGGCCTTGACGATCTGCCCGCGCTCCTCGTCGGGCACGCCGATGACCGCGCATTCGGCGACCGCGGGATGCTGCATCAGCGCATCCTCCACTTCCGGCGCGCCGATGTTGTAGCCGGCCGACACGATCATGTCGTCGAGCCGCGACTGGTAGTGGAAATAGCCGTCGGCATCCATGTAGTACGCGTCGCCGGTGTAGTTCCAGCCGTCCCTGACGTAGTTGCGCTGGCGCGAATCGTCGAGGTAGCGGCAGCCGGTCGGCCCTTTCACTGCGAGCCGCCCCACGGTGCCGGCGGGCAATTCGCGGCCCTCGTCGTCGACGATTTCCGCACGATAGCCCGGCACCACGGTACCGGTCGCGCCGGGGCGCGCGTGCTCCTCGTCGGCAGAGATGAAGATGTGGAACATCTCGGTCGCGCCGATGCCGTCGATGATCTCGATGCCGGTCGCGTCCTTCCACAACTCGCGCGTCGCGGCCGGCAGCACCTCGCCCGCCGACACGCATTTCACGAGCGACCCGCCGTACGGCGCACCGAGCCGCCGCTCGCGCGCACCCTCGGCCATCGCGCGATAGGAGGTCGGTGCGGTGAACAGGATCGTCGCGCCGAACTCGCGGATCGCATCGAGCAGCTGCGGCGGAGATGCCTGCTCGAGCAGCACGATCGCGGCGCCGACGCTCATCGGGAACAGCACCAGGCCGCCGAGTCCGAAGGTGAAGGCAAGCGGCGGGCTGCCGATGAACACGTCGTCGGCTTGCGGCCGCAGCACGTGCGGCGGCCAGCAGCGGCAGGCGGCGATGACGTCGCGGTGGAAATGCATCGTCGCCTTCGGCTGACCGGTGGTGCCCGACGTGAAGGCGAGGATGCAGGTGTCGTCGACTGCGGTCGCGACGTTGTCGAACTGCTCGGGCTGACGCGCCATGGCCGCTTCGAGGCCCGCGCCGGACGGGTCGCCGAAAGAGACCACGTGCGCGACGAAGGGACGGGCCGCAGCCGCTGCGTCGAGTTCGCCGCGCAGTGCCTGCGCACACAGCGCATGCGTGACGCGGCCCTTGTCGAGGATCTGCCCGAGCTCCTTCGCGCGCAGCAGCGGCATCGTCGTGACCGCGATCGCACCGGCCTTCACCACCGCGAACCAGCATGCAACCAGCATCGGGCTGTTCGGCCCGCGCAGCAGCACGCGATTGCCCGGCACGATGCCGAGCTCACGCACGAGGACGTTCGCGATGCGATTCGCGTTGGCAAGGAGGTCACCGTATGTCCAGCGCAGCCCGCCGGGCGCACGCAGGCAGACGCGCTCGCCGTCGCCGGCGACGACGCGGCGGTCGAGCAGCTCGGCCGCGCAGTTCATCAGCGGCGGAAACTGCAGCGATGGCAGATCGAACAGGAATTCCGGCTGCAGCTCGGGCGGCGGCAGGCGGTCGCGGGCGAAAGTATCGACGTGACTGGTCACGATGGCATCTCCCCAGGTGGCGTGAATTCAAAATGGTGACGGTTTGCAGACGCCCTGCGGCCCCCCACGATGGGGGGACGAGCGGGCGCGGCAGCCGGCTGGGCTGCTCCGCTTCTCTTCCGTTGCGGCGGGGGCGCGCCCGCCAGCGCACCACCCCTCAGTCGGAGATCGTCGAGAGATGCACCTTCAAGCGGTCTAGCAGCTTGAGCATCTGCCGCTTCTCCGCATGATCGAGCCCGGCAAACAACCCCACGACCCATTGTTCGTGCTCGTGCGCCATCGCGCCGAACTGGCGCTTGCCCTCGGGCGTCAGCATCACCGTGAACGAGCGCCGGTCGCGCGGATCGTCGCGACGCTCGACGAGGCCTTCCTCGGCAAGCTTGTCGGTGAGTCCGGTCACGTTGCCGCCGGTCACCATCAGCAGGCGCGACAGTTCGCTCATCTTCAGCCCCTCCGGGTGCCGGTCGAGCTGCGCCATCAGGTCGAAGCGCGGCAGCGTCGACTCGAAGCTCGTCCGCAGCCGCGTGCGCAGCTGTGCCTCGACGAGGTTCGTGCAGGTCAGCAGGCGCAGCCAGACGCGCAGCGCCTCGTGTTCTTCCGCGCGTGCATCGGTCGGGGGGCTGGCGGTGGCTGGCGTGGACATGCGGGCTCGGAGTTGTGAAGGCAATCGGGTTCGGCCGCGGCGTGGGGCGAACCTGTGAAAATACTTTACTCATGAATAAATTCGAGCTCAAGCAAAATTCTGGCTGTCAGGTGGTCAGTCCGGGATCACCGCAGTGACCTCGATCTCGACTTTCGCGTCGTCCTCGACGAGATCGGCGACCTGCACCGCCGTCATCGCCGGGAAATTGCGGCCCATTACCTCGCGGTACACCTGGCCGATCTCCTTCAGCCGGGCGGCGTATTCCTTCTTGTCGACGAGGTACCAGGTCATGCGCGTGACGTACTCGGGTCCGCCGCCGGCGCAACGGACGACGTCGATCGCGTTCTTCAGCGCGAGGAAGACCTGCTGCACGAGATCGTCGCTCGGAAAGCGGCACTCGGCATCCCAACCGATCTGGCCGCCGACGAAGATCTGGCGGCCGCGCGCCTCGATGCCGTTCGAATACCCTTTGGGCGCTGCCCAGCCTTCGGGCTGAATCACCTTATGAACCATGCCTGTCTCCTTCGGGGGATGCTTTGCGTGACCCGGGCGGCGCGGACCGCGCCGGCGATTTCATCAGTTCGCGCGCGACGATGAGCTTCTGCACCTCCGTCGCGCCTTCGTAGATGCGCAGTGCGCGGATCTCGCGGTACAGCGACTCGACCTTGACGCCGACGCGCACGCCCTGCCCGCCATGCATCTGCACCGCGGCGTCGATCACGCGCTGCGCGTTCTCGGTCGCGGTCATCTTCGCCATTGCCGCCTCGCGCGTCGTCGGCTTCTTCGCGACGTCGCGCTGCCACGCGGCGCGTGCGGTCAGCAAGGCCGCGGCATCGACGTCCGTCGCCATCTCGCCGAGCTTCGCCTGCGTGAGCTGGAAGTCGGCGAGCGTGTGGCCGAACATTGCGCGGCCCCTCGCGTGCGCGAGCGCCTCGTCGAGGGCGCGGCGCGCGAAGCCGAGCGCCGCTGCGGCGACCGACGCGCGGAAGATGTCGAGCGTGCGCATCGCGATCTTGAAGCCTTCGCCCGAGGCGCCGAGGCGGTTCTCGACCGGCACGCGCAGACCGTTGAAACGCAGCCGCGCGAGCGGGTGCGGCGCGATGACGTCGAGGCGTTCGGCGATCTCGAAGCCCGGCATGTCCGGATGCACGACGAAGGCCGACAGCCCGCGCGTGCCCGGTGCGTCGCCGGTGCGCGCGAACACGCAATACACGTCGGCGATGCCGCCGTTGGAGATCCACGTCTTCTCGCCGTCGAGCACGTAGTGGTCGCCGTCGAGCCGCGCGCTCGTCGCCATCGCGGCGACGTCGGAACCGGCTTCCGGCTCGGTCAGCGCGAACGCGGCGATCCATTCGCCGGACGCGACCTTCGGCAGCACGCGGCGCTGGAGCTCCGGCGAGCCCGCGAGCGTGATCGCGCCCGAGCCTAGCCCCTGCATCGCGAACGCGAAGTCGGCGAGCCCGTCGTGGTACGCGAGCGTCTCGCGCGCGATGCACAGCGCGCGGGAGTCGAGTTCCGGCAGCGCGCCGCCGAACGCCGCCGGCACGCAGTAGCGCAGGAAGCCTGAGCGGCCGAGCGCGGCGACGAGCCGGCGGCAGGCGGCGTCGGTGTCGTGATGGTCGATCGGCGGCATCGCGGCCGCCCAATCGAAAATCGCGTCCGACAGCGCGCGGTGCTCCGGCCCGAAGAACGGCAGGTCGAGTGAGCTGCGGTCCATGGCGTGGGGCCTCAGCAGCCTTCGAACTTCGGCTTCTGCTTCGCCGCGAACGCCTCGAAGGCACGCGTAAAGTCGCCGGTCACCATGCAGATCGCCTGGGCCTGGGCCTCGGACTCGATCATTTCCTCGATGCCCATCGCCCACTCCTGGTTGAGCATCGTCTTCGTCATCGTGTGCGCGAACCACGGTCCGTCGGCGAGGGTTTGCGCGAGCGCCTGCGCCTTGCCGAGCAATTCGGCCGGCGCATGCACCGCGCTGAAGAAGCCGCAGGCGAGCGCCTCGTCGGCGCCCATCGCGCGGCCGGTCATCAGGAGGTCGGTCGCCTTGCCCTGCCCGACCACGCGCGGCAGCAGGCCGCAGGCGCCCATGTCCGCGCCGGCGAGCCCGACGCGCGTGAACAGGTAGGCGGTCTTCGCCTCCGCGGTGCCCAAACGGAAGTCCGACGCGAGCGCGACCATCGCGCCGGCGCCGGCGCAGATGCCGTCGATCGCGGCGATGATGGGCTGCGGCGCGCGGCGCATCGCCTTGACGAGATCGCCGGTCATGCGCGTAAAGGCGAGCAGCTCCGGCATCGACATCTTCGTCAGCGGCTCGATGATCTCGAACACGTCGCCGCCGGAACAGAAGTTGCCGCCGGCGCCCTGGATCACGACCGCGCGCACGTCGTTCGCATAAGCGAGGTCGCGAAAGAGGTCGCGCAGTTCGGCGTACGAGTCGAAGGTCAGCGGGTTCTTCTTCTCCGGGCGGTTCAGCGTGATCGTGGCGACCCGTCCGTCGTCGGAACATTCCCAGCGGAAGTTGCGCGCCGCATAGTCCTTGAACGGGCGCTTGTGGTCCTGCATCGACAGTTCGGCCATCTCATTCTCCTTGGGTGACCCGCGCGACGGTCGAGACGCGCGGAAAGTTCTTGTCTTTGTCGGCGCGGCCTCAGCCGCACATCACTTCGCCGCCGGCAACCGCGATCGACTGGCCGTGGATCGCGTCGCTCGACGGCAGGCACAGCCAGCCGACGGTCCCAGCGACGTCCTCCGGCTGCACCAGCCGGCCCTGCGGGTTGCGCGCGGCCAGCGCGGCCTTCGCGTCGTCGGTGCTGCGGCCGGTCTTCGCGACGATGTTGTCGACGGCGCCCTCGATCAGCGGCGTGTCGGTGTAGCCGGGGCACACCGCATTGACGGTGATCCCCTGCTTCGCGACTTCCAGCGCGAGCGCCCGCGTCAGGCCGACGACACCGTGCTTCGCGGCGCAGTACGCCGCGACGTAGGCGTAGCCGGCGAGGCCGGCGGTGCTCGCGATATTGACGATGCGCCCCCACCCCGCCGCCTGCATGCCGGCGAGCACCGCGTGCGTGCAGTTGTAGGTCCCAGTGAGGTTGACGGCGAGCATCTCGTTCCAAAGCTCCGGCTCGGTGCGGCCGAACGGAGCGCTCTTTGCGGCGCCCGCGTTATTGACGAGGATCGCCACCGGTCCGCGCGCTGCCGTGGCGGCGTCGAAGGCCGCGCGCAACGCGGCGAAATCGGTGATATCGGCGGCCGCGAAGCCGTGGCCATCGCCCGGCAGCTCGGCGCAGGCCGATTCGAGCAGCGCCGCACGCCGGCCGACGAGCGTCAGCGTCGCGCCGAGCCGCGCGAGCTCGATCGCGCAGGCCCGGCCGATGCCGCTGCCGGCACCGGTCACCAGCGCATGCCGGCCGGCGAGCGGCGCGGCGTTTTCTCTGTTGCGGCCGAGGGTCGTTGTCATGGTCGTATTCCCGTCGTTCGGCTCACCTGGCCGATGTCGCGGCAGCTGCAGCGCGCTGCAGGTTCGTCTCGTACTGGCCGCGCGCGGAGCGGTACTGCCTCGGCCACGCCACCCCGCCGAAGCCGATCTTGGCCGCCTCGTGCAGCGTCCAGGCCGGATCGGCGAGGTGCGGCCGCGCCAGCGCGACGAGGTCCGCGCGGCCCGCCGCGATGATGCTGTTCGCGTGGTCGGCCTCGGAGATCGCGCCGACCGCGAGCGTCGGGATCCCGACCTCGTTGCGGATGCGGTCCGCGAACGGCGTCTGGTACATGCGGCCATACACCGGCTGGTCGCCCTTCCACACCTGGCCCGACGAGCAGTCGATGATGTCGGCGCCGGCCTCCTTGAACAGGCGCGCGATCGCGACCGCGTCGTCGCCGGTATTGCCGCCGGGGAACCAGTCGTGGCACGACAACCGCACCGACATCGGGCGATTGGTCGGCCACAACACACGCATCGCCTTGAACACTTCGAGCGGGAAGCGCGCGCGGTTCTCGACGCCGCCGCCGAACTCGTCGGTACGGCGGTTCGTCAGCGGCGACAGGAAACTCGACAGCAGGTAGCCGTGCGCGCAGTGCAGCTCGAGGATGTCGAAACCGGCTTCGGCCGCCATCCGCGTGGCGCGCACGAAGTCGTTGCGCACGCGCTCCATATCGTCGCGCGTCATCGCGCGCGGCACCTGCGAGTGCGGCAGATAGGGCTGCGCGGAGGCGGAGATCAGCTCCCACGTGCCCGCCTCCAGCGGTTCGTCGATGCCTTCCCACGCGACCTTCGTCGCGCCCTTGCGGCCGGCGTGGCCGAGCTGCATGCCGATGCGGGCATCCGAGTTGTCATGCACGAAATCGACGATGCGCTTCCACGCGTTCACATGCTCGGGCTTGTACATGCCGGCACATCCCGGCGTGATCCGCGCATCGGGCGACACGCAGGTCATCTCCGTGTACAGCAGCCCCGCCCCGCCGAGCGCGCGCGAGCCGAAATGCACCAGGTGGAAGTCGTTCGGCGCGCCGTCCTCGGCCGAGTACATCGCCATCGGCGACATCACGATGCGGTTGGCCAGCGTCAGGCCCCGCAGCTTGAAGGGCGTGAACATCGGCGGCGGCACGGCGTCGTCGGCGACCGGCACGCCGGATTTCGCCGCGAGCCAACGCTCGTAGCCCTCCAGCCATGCGGCGTCGCGCAGCCGCAGGTTCTCGTGCGAGATGCGCTGCGAGCGCGTCAGCATCGAGTACATGAACTGCTCGGGCTCGAGCGTATCGCAGTAGCGCGCGCCGCAGACCTCGAACCATTCCATCGCATTCCACGCCGCGTTCTGCAGCCGCAGCACGTCGATGTTGCGCGCCGCCTGATAGCGCTCCAGCACGGTGGGGATGTGCTCGCGCGTGTCGCCCTCGTCGCGGAAGAGGCGCGTGAGCTCGATCGCGTCCTCGAGCGCGAGCTTGGTGCCCGAGCCGATCGCGAAATGCGCGGTATGTACCGCGTCGCCCATCAGCACGACGTGGCTCCTGCCGTTGTCGTGGTGCCACTGCTCGCACTTGACGCGCTGGAAGTTGAGCCACGCCGAGCCGCGCAGGTGGCGCGAGTTCGTCATCAGGCGGTGGCCGTCGAGGTGCTTGCCGAACAACTCTTCGCAGAACGCGATCGACTGCTCCTGGTCGGCCGAGTCCAGCCCGTGCGCCTTCCAGACGTGCTCGGGGCATTCGACGATGAAGGTCGTCGTCGTGTCGTCGAACTTGTAGACGTGCGCCTGGAACCAGCCGTGCTCGGTTTTCTCGAAATAGAACGTGAAGGCATCGAAGAGCTTCGTCGTGCCGAGCCAGATGTAGCGGTTGGGCCGCGTGACGATGTCCGGGCGGAACACTTCCGCGTACTTGTTGCGGATGCGCGAGTTGATGCCGTCGGACGCGATGATCAGGTCGGCGTCGGGGAACTCCGCGTCCGACTCGACTTCGCGGTCGAACTCGAGCTCGACGCCCAATGCCTCGCAGCGCTCCTGCAGGATGTTCAGCATCTTCTTGCGGCCGATGCCGACGAAACCGTGACCCCCGCTGCGGATCGTGCGCCCCTTGAAATTGAGCTCGATGTCGTCCCAGTGATTGAACGCGACCTGGATCGCGTCGGCGGTCTCCGGGTCCCATTCGCGCATGTTGTCCATCGTCGCATCCGAGAACACGACGCCCCAGCCGAACGTGTCGTACGCGCGGTTGCGTTCGACCACGCGGATCTCGTGCACCGGGTTCAGCTTCTTCATCAGGATCGCGAAATACAGCCCCGCGGGCCCCCCACCGATACAAACGATGCGCATCTCAAGCCTCCTCCGTCCGGACGCCCCGGCACCGTCCCAGGGCTTCACTATTCTTCATACACGAATATTTCATACTTAAACTATATAGTCCAACGCGGGCCTTGGGGACCAGGCGCTGCGTGAGCCGCGCGTTCGACAGGTGCTGCGGTGGGTCAATTAACCCACATCGAGCCCCTTCTCGCCCCCCCCCATCGCGGGGAGGGCGCGGTGTCGTCCGGTTCGGCAAGACCCCGCGCTCCAGGAAGCGGACACGTGCGCAACGACGTTCATCCTTCGCTCGGAGAAAACGTCCCCCGCAATGGGTGCGCAAGTGCATGATCATCAATGCGTTTGTTCTCTCGTTAATGCTGTTTGCATAGCTGCGGCAGCCCTACCTACGTGCCAGGCCGCGCCCTGATCGGGCCCGCACCACGGAACGTCCGTGCGCGGGCCCGTCGTCATCCGCTCCGGAAAAACGCCGTGTGCGCAGCGACGGCCATCCGCCGACCGGGAAATTAGCCCTTCCCGTTAAATCGGCGATAAGTTTCCGACGGCAGCTCCCCGAACAACTGCCTGTAGTCCTGCGAAAAACGCCCGAAATGCCAGAAACCCCAATAGGTGGCGGCTTCGGAGACGGACGCGCAGGTGCGAAGCATGCCGCGAACGCCGTTGAGCCGGACCATCCGGAGGAAGGCGATCGGATTCAGGTTCAATACGTCCTGGAAGCAGTATTGCAGCGTGCGCCGGCTGACGCCGATGGCCTTGCACACGTCGAGGATGGAGGTCGGGGATTCCGGTCGGCTGAGGATGAAGTCGCGGGCGCGGGCGACGATTTGCCAGCGTTTCGACAGGGAAATCAGTTCGCCTTCTGGATGAGCATCGTCGACCAGTAGCTCGGTGACGTTGGAAATGACCGAGTCCCGCAGCGAACGCTGCAGCGGGGCGTTGTCCATGAGGCGCGGGGCGTTCTCCAGCATTTCGAAGAAGCCGCGCAGGAATTCGCGCATGACGGCGATCTTGCCGGCCTGAACGACGCTGAGGTGCGGATGGTCGAGCGACGTTTCGACCGAAGCCGCTTCGTCGTCGGAGAGCGCGGAAAGTACGCGGTCCCGGGAGAGGACGACGCCGCCCATCACCAGGTCGGCCGGCGAATAGAACTCGAACCCGCCGTCCCCCGAAAAGTGGTGCACGGTCGTGTCGTTGGTTATTGCGCCGCAAAAAACTCCCGAGCCGCAAAGCTGCAGCGGCACGCCGAGGGCAACGACCGCCTCGCTCAGTTCCCCACTCTGAAAGAGACCTTTACTCGTGTACTCGACGAAGAGATGGACATCGTCGAATCGGACTTCGGTATAGGTGCCGGCAAAGCGTCCGGGCGACATCTGGGCGTAAGTCTGGTGCCACCCGCGGAGTCGGGCAGCCTGCTCGTCGACGTCTTGGCTGGCGATGGAAAGAAGCATCTCTACCCCGTTGAGTCCCGGTCAGGGCGGCCGATATTGCAATGCGACGAACCGTCGGGTGCCGCGCGCAGCGTGACGGCATTTGTGAAGAATAGCGTAAAGCGACGGCGATATTGCAAGCCCCGGAAGATTGTCTTCGATGCAACGCCTTTCCGCTAAATCTGCCGAATTCGGATAGTCGCGGAGCGCCGGTTCCGATCCATCCCCGGCCCTACCCCAGTCCTGTCGCCGAAGTGATAGGCGCAGCGCGCTTCCCGAGCCAACTTGAAAAATGCCGATATCGGATAGCGCGAAGAAAGCCGGATTCTTAACTTACGCCTTACGCTGCGGCAGATGTCCTGGCGCAGGTAAGCACCGTAAGGAAATCCATGGAAATCAAGAACACATTGCCTCGCACCAAAGGCATTCGGGCGTTGATGTTGATTGGCCTTGCATTTCAGTTTTCCGCGGCCGTGGCAGCCGACGCGAACGAGAGCCCATCCGGAATCACCGTTTCCGGTTCGGCAACCCTAGCCAACGACTATATCTGGCGCGGCCTGACGCAGACCTTCGGCAAACCCGCGCTGCAGGTCGGCGTCGAAATGCAGCACGAGTCCGGTGCGTACCTGGGCGCCTGGGGGTCGAACGTGACCGAACGGTGGATTCCCGGTGCGAATCTGGAACTCGACGTCTACGGGGGTTTTCGGACGCCGCTGCCCGGTGTCGAAGGTCTCGGTCTCGATCTCGGCCTGATCTACGTCTACTACCCCGGCGGCGATTACGCGGACGCGTTGGATGGCAACACCTTCACGGGTTCCAGCCCGAACACGCTGGAGGCCTACGTCGGTGCGACCTATAAATCAGTGTCCCTCAAGTACGGCCGGACGTTGAGCAAGTTCTACGGCTGGAACGAAAACAACTCCGGCCCCGGCGTCTTCTCCGCCACGGCCCCGTCGGCAGGCGTCACCGGCTCCACGCGGGGCTCGCAGTACGTCGAGTTGACCGTGAATCAGGATATCGGCGACGGCTGGGCCGCGAACGGCCAAATCGGACACCAGTGGATTGCCCATGGCAAAGGGCTCGACTGGAGTTACTACCGCATCGGCGTCACGAAATCCCTGCCTTCGAACTGGAGCGTCGGAATCGCCTACTCGCGCACGACCGAGCCCAAGGCGTTCGAAAACTACGCATCCCTGACCGGCAACGGAGACACCGTCGATGCGGCGCGGCCACGATTGCTCGTGTCGGTGTCGCGGCAATTCTAAAAAAATATTGATGGAGGAGCACACAAAATGACACAAGAAAGACATGGCCTGCACATGGGAAAGGTCAGCCACCACGAATTGAAGCAGACCCTGAATACCTGGCAACTGTGGGGCATTGCGGTCGGACTGGTTATTTCCGGGGAATATTTCGGCTGGAGTTACGGCTGGGCTTCGGCCGGCACATTGGGATTCGTCATCACCTCGATTTTCATCGCGGCGATGTACACGACCTTCATCTTCAGTTTCACCGAACTCACGAGCGCAATTCCGCATGCGGGCGGCCCGTTCGCCTATGGTCGTCACGCTTTCGGCCCGGCGGGCGGTTATCTCGCCGGTTTCGCAACGCTCGTCGAATTCGTATTCGCACCGCCCGCGATCGCACTCGCAATCGGCGCCTACCTGAACGTGCAATTCCCGGAGTTGAATCCCAAGGATGCAGCGGTCGGCGCGTACATCATCTTCATGGCGCTCAACATCATCGGCGTCGAGATCGCTGCGACCTTTGAATTGTGCGTGACGGTGATCGCGATCTTCGAATTGCTCGTGTTCATGGGCGTCGTGTCGCCCGGATTCTCGCTCGCCAATTTCACCAAGGGCGGCTGGGCCGGCCAGGACGAATTCAGCCTGGCCGCAATTCCCGGCATGTTCGCCGCGGTGCCGTTCGCGATCTGGTTCTTCCTCGCGATCGAAGGCGTCGCGATGGCGGCCGAGGAAGCCAAGGATCCGAAGCGCTCGATTCCCATCGCCTACGTCACGGGGATCCTCACGCTGCTCGTGCTGGCCATCGGCGTGATGACCTTCGCCGGAGGTTCGGGCGACTGGACCAAGCTGTCGAACATCAACGATCCGCTGCCTCAGGCCATGAAATCGATCGTCGGCGAAAACAGCGGCTGGACGCACATGCTGGTCTGGCTGGGGCTCTTCGGGCTGATCGCGTCCTTCCATGGCATCATCCTCGGCTATTCGCGACAGATCTTCGCCCAGGCGCGCGCCAACTACCTGCCGGCCTTCTTCGCCAAGGTGCATCCGCGCTTCAAGACCCCCCACCGCGCGATCCTCGCGGGCGGCGCGGTCGGCATCGCAGCGATCTATAGCGACGAGCTGATCAAGTTCGGCGGCCAGACGCTCACCGCGAACGTCGTCACGATGTCCGTGTTCGGCGCGATCGTGATGTACATCATCAGCATGGCGGCGCTCTTCAAGCTGCGCCGCTCGGAGCCGGGCATGCCGCGTCCCTTCTCGGCCCCGCTGTATCCGTGGTTCCCGGGCTTCGCGCTGCTGGCGGCCGTCGTGTGTCTGGTCACGATGATCTACTACAACCCGCTCATCGCCGCGCTGTTCTTCGGCCTGATGGCTGCCGGCTACGTCGTGTTCCACCTGACCCGCCACCAGCGCGAAGTCGCGCCGCTGGACGACATGTTGGAATCCCGCGAAGAAATGGAAGTCGAATTCCAGGCCGCCGCAGTCTACAAGGCCAATTGAGAAATCCGCTCACGACAAGGCCCGCTGCGTCGGCGGCGGGCCGCAACAAACTGTTTTGGAATCGGATACCGCCCCCATGACCCGCTACTCGCATACTGTGGATGGGCATACCTACCACTTCGCGGACCTCAAGAGCCTGATGGCCATGGCGACGCCGGCCCGTTCGGGCGACTACCTCGCGGGGATCGCGGCCGCCAGCGACGAAGAGCGTGTCGCTGCGCAAATGGCACTGGCCGAGCTGCCGCTGCGTCGCTTTCTCGTCGAGGCGCTGATCCCGTACGAGATCGACGAAGTCACCCGGCTGATTATCGACGAGCACGATGCCGCGGCGTTCGCGCCGGTCAGCCACCTGACCGTGGGCGACTTCCGCAACTGGCTGTTGTCCGAGGAGGCCGACGAGGCCGCTCTCGCCGCGCTGGCGCCGGGTCTGACGCCCGAGATGGCGGCCGCCGTCAGCAAGATCATGCGCGTGCAGGACCTGATCCTCGTCGCCAAGAAGTGTCGCGTCGTCACGGCCTTCCGCAACACGATCGGATTGCCGGGGCGGCTCTCCACCCGCCTGCAGCCGAACCACCCGACGGACGCACCGAGCGGCGTCGCCGCCAGCATCGTCGACGGCCTGATGTACGGCAGCGGCGACGCGGTGATCGGCATCAACCCCGCGACCGACAGCGTCTCGGCGGTGACGACGCTGATCCGCATGCTCGACGCGATCATCACAAAATACGAGATCCCGACCCAGTCCTGTGTCCTGACTCACGTCACGACCAGCATCGAGGCGATCAATCGCGGTGCGCCGGTCGATCTCGTGTTCCAGTCGATCGCCGGCACCGAGGCCGCGAACGCCGGCTTCGGCATCAACCTCGCCGTGCTCGCCGAAGGACGCGAGGCCGCGCTGTCGCTCAAGCGCGGCACCGTCGGCGACAACGTGATGTATTTCGAGACCGGTCAGGGCAGCGCCCTGTCGGCCAACGCCCACCACGGCGTCGACCAGCAGACGTGCGAAGCGCGTGCCTACGCGGTGGCGCGCAAGTTCAAACCCTTTCTCGTCAATACCGTCGTCGGCTTCATCGGGCCCGAATACCTGTACGACGGCAAGCAGATCATCCGCGCGGGCCTCGAAGACCACTTCTGCGGCAAGCTGCTCGGCGTGCCGATGGGCTGCGACGTCTGCTACACCAACCACGCCGAAGCCGACCAGAACGACATGGACATGCTGCTGACCCTGCTGTCGGTCGCGGGCATCAACTTCGTGATGGGCATCCCCGGCTCGGACGACGTGATGCTGAACTACCAGACGACGTCCTTCCACGACGCGATGTACATCCGCCAGGTACTCGGCCTGCGCCCGGCGCCGGAGTTCGAGGCATGGCTGCGCAAGGTCGGCATCTTCGCGCCGGGTGAGGCCATGAGGCTCGCCAAGGACCTTCCCGGCCCCTTCCGTCGCGCGCTGGCGAACCTGAGCTGAGGACGCGGCCATGACCGACCGGATCACCGATACCGTCATCCCCGACGCCTGGGGGACGCTGCGCCGCTTCACGCAGGCCCGCATCGCGCTGGGCCGCGCCGGCAGCAGCCTGCCGACCCAACCCCACCTCGACTTCCAGTTCGCCCACGCGCGGGCCCGCGATGCCGTCCATCACACGCTCGCGATCGAGCCGCTGCGCGCCGGACTGGTCGAGCGCGGCCTCGGGGTCGTGACGGTGCACAGCGCGGCGGCCGATCGCCCGACCTACCTGAAGCGGCCGGACCTCGGCCGCAGGCTCGACGCGGCTTCGCGCGAGCGTCTGGAAACGTATCGCGCGCCCGGCGGCAAGGACTTCGATGTCGCCTTCGTGATCGCGGACGGCCTGTCCGCCTTCGCCATCGAACAAAACGCCCTCGCCTTTCTGGACGTGATGCTCCCGCGCGTGCCGGCCGAGAGTTGGAGGATCGCCCCGCTCGTCATCGCCGAACAGGGCCGCGTCGCGATCGGTGACGAGATCGCGGTCGCGCTGCGGGCGCGCATGGTCGTCGTCCTGGTCGGCGAGCGTCCCGGCCTGAGTTCGCCCGACAGCATGGGGCTCTATCTTACGTGGCAGCCTGCGGTCGGCACGACCGACGCCCGCCGCAACTGCATCTCCAACGTGCGGCGGGAAGGCATGAGTTTCGAGCTTGCGGCACACAAGCTGCTTTACCTGATGACAGAAGCCCGCGGCCGGCACCTTTCCGGCGTCCTGCTCAAGGACGAGGTCGAGGCCCCACCGGAACGCCTCGCCGCCCCCGGCGGCAATTTCCTGACCGAGGATACGTAACGATCGCCTTGCAATGTGAACTTTCCGTCCTCCTGGGCCTTCGCACATTGCGTGCGATGCCCGCCCGCGTTTCGGCAGTTTCACTCCATTTACGACCGAACGCGGATTTTGCCGGTGTCAGGCGCATCATGGTTTCCATGAACGGCCTGCACCGGCCTTTTTTTGGTTCATCGCGTCTTTCCTGGGAAGGCGCGCTGAACCAAAAAAACACCCCATCACCACCACTTTTGACGCCGGACAGAAACTCCGCCCCGCATCGCCCCTAGACTGAAGCGGTCCAAACAATTTCACGGCCAACGAAATGTTCGCGACCGCATCCCGCTTGTTCCCGGCAGCGCTATGGGTGAGCGCATTCCGCCCGTTCTTCCTGCTCGGCACGCTGTACGCGCCGCTGCTGATGTGCGCCTGGCTCGGCGCCTGGTTCGGCGTGTGGAGCGGCCCCGTCGGCGACATGCCGCCGGCGCTGTGGCACGGTCACGAGATGATCTTCGGATTCTCCACCGCGATCATCCTCGGCATCGTGCTGACCGCGCTGCCGAGTTGGGCCGGCACCGCGGAAATCCACGGCGGCCGTCTCGCACTGCTCGTCGCCGCGTGGCTCGCGGGCCGGCTCGCGTTCTGGGCGATGCCGCTGCTGCCCGCCGGCTTTGCCGCAGCGGCCGACTGCCTGCTGTTTCCGCTGGTGTTCGCCACGGTCGCACCGCAACTGCTGCGGGCGGCGAACCGGTTGTATCTGTTGCTGCTACCGGTTCTCGCAGCCTTCTTCGCGGCGAACCTCGCATTTCATCTGGGTATCGGCGCCGGCAATCAGGCCTTCGCCGGAGTCGCGCTGCACGGCGGCCTCTACACGATCCTCACCTTGTACGTGCTCAAGGGCGGGGTGCTGACGCCGATCTTCACCGGCAATGCGCTGCGCGAGAAAGGCCGCGGCGATCAGACGCCGTTCCGGATGTGGCTCGACGTCACCGCGGTCGGTCTCGTCGTGGTGCTCGCGGCGCTCGACCTCGCCGGCGCGCCGCCCCGCTGGGTCGGCCTCGCCGCCCTCGGCTGCACCCTCGTGCACGCCTGGCGCGTCGCGCGCTGGCAGGGCTGGCGCGTGGCCGACGTGCCTCTTCTCCTCGTCATGCATCTCGGCTTTGCATGGCTGATCCTCGCCTTCGCGCTCAAGGCGCTCGCGGCGCTCACCGGCCTGGTTGCCGACGCGGCGTGGCTACACGCCTTCACGGTGGGGAGCCTCGGCATGATGATGCTCGGGCTGATGACCCGCGTGAGCCTTCGCCATACCGGCCGCCCGCTCAAGCTGCCGACGGCGATGCGCGTCGCCTGCGCCCTCGTCTTCACCGCGGCGATCGCGCGGCTCGCGCTGTCGATGCCCCAGATCCGCGCGTTGGCGATCGCGGCGGCCGCGCTGCTGTGGGCGGCGGCGTTCGGGATCTACCTGTCCAGGTTCGGCGCGCTGCTGGCGAGGCCCAGCCTCCCGCGCACGACCGGAACTCCGAACAACTAGAGTCGACGACTCGCGCTCGGATTCAGTTGCGCGAAGGGGCAACCTTGCCTTTCAGGGGGCGACTGGCAGGTCGTCGGCCTTTGCTGACGGTGGCGCTAGCTCTGTTGAATGGCGGGTATCGAGCAAATTGCCGCCATTGATGAATTATCCAGCCTGAGCCGCCGCTTTCGTCAGTGGCGAAGGATGGCACCTTCCCTTCGTGATCATTTGCAGGTACCTGCTTTGTCGATTCTGTTCGGCAGAAAGCTACCTATTAGCAAGTCAGTGAGAGCTTCAATCGATAAATAAGCATCCGCATATTGGCAAGTTGCACTTCGTGAACCAGAACTAATCTTTCAGGATCAAATAACGAACCCTTGAAATGGAGTCTCCTGCCACTGCTGCACCGCTTGAGCCCAAGCGCTTCGCTTGGTCGACGAGCCAATCGGGACAGAAATACGTCTTATTGGGCGCGAGTATCTTGGTAGCCTCCGGTGCCTCCACGGAAAGGAAGTCGAACAACGCGAACCCACCTGGCGTAAGCGCCTTAACGGTCTGCGCGATGAGCAGGCACGCCAATTCGTTACCGTAGTGAGAAAGGAGTATCCCCCTGGAAAGCACTGCGGCGTGCCTCATCCCGCTCCAAGTCCCCTCGAAAACGTCCTCCAACCGCCACTCCGCGTTCCGAATATTTTTCGAAGCAGCGACATTTAGCATCTCGCGGCTTATGTCGATTCCGATGGCGTTTCCGAAATGGATGGAAAGTCCAGCAAGTACGCTACCGGTTCCGCAACCCAGATCGACGAGGCTGCCCGCCGAGCACAATTCCTGCCGATCCAGCACCAAGCGCCGACCCAATTCGACAAAACGCCCGTAAGCGTCACCGTCATTAAGGTGACAGGACTCGCTTTCCAATCCGGAGTCCCATTGAGCGGCCTTAGAGTCCCAGCGCCGGGCAATAGCGTCAATGTCGCGTGAGGCATACAAGCCGGGATCGCTCTCGGGAATGCCGTAGAAATCCTCAGAAAGAGACATGTTCGGCGAATCCCCCCTGAAGCCCGTCGTATGTGGCGCGCAGTTCCGCTATCCCCGGATAGTCCCGCCAATGCCATCGCTCCGGATATCCGAGTTGCCTGGTGATTTCCCGGCGAATGAATTGGGACGGGAAGTCCTCTGAGAAATGGACTGTGCGCGTGCCGTCTCTATGCTGCACAAATATGTAATCATCGTCATTGTCACGCAGCGAGGCGAGTTCATTGAGCGAACCGATTTCATGACCAGGAAATTGTCCAAGGAGTGGCATTAAATCCACATCCGCCGGGAAAATATTCAGATGCGCGTGCTCCACGCAGCACGTAGATTTCCCCCGTCCGCGTCCAGGCCCATGTTCGAAAAAAACGGGATTCGAGCCATACGCGCCACAGAGTTTCGTCGTCACTTCCGACATCAGATCCTCCAATTCTGAAACCTGCCCAGCTTCAAGGTGCGCCATACTTTTCACATGCTTACGGGTGAGAAGCAACAACCCGCCCTCCATGAACTGGCCCAACGGTGGCAAGAGCACAAACGATGTGCTGATGTGAACTACCCTGTCCCTCGGCACCCCCCCCGACAGTTGCTCAAAAACCGAGCCTGGGTCGCCAGAGAGTTCCACACAGAACACGCACGAACCCGAGGTCGGCCCCCGCGTGTAGCAAAATGGATCGCCGTCGGCCGGGTAGGCCCATCCCTTCTCGCACAAAAGGTGCCAATCGCGCTCCAGCGCCTGCCAAGCCCTCAATCGATGAAGTGACTTGGCAAACGGCCCTTTAACTGTCGGTTGGAACCACTCATGTAGCGGCCCCGGACCTTCGCCGCGAACTTCGCTCGGGACGAGACTGCCCTGAACGCTCCCCATCCAGTGAAGGCATTCGACGCCGTCTGAACATGCAAGATTCGCGATGAGACGCCCGGACGGGCTTTGATTATTCAAAAGCCTGACCAACCCATCGCTTCCAAGCGATCGGATTACCGACTTCGTATAGGCGCCGGGGAATCCGGGGTAGGCATCGAGCAGGAGTCCCGCATCGTCCACGATGCAGGGGCGACCGAGGGATCGGGCCGCAGCGCGGGCCTTCTCCTTGATGATTTCGACCCAGTCGTCGGATTGAATTTCATGACAGGATTGGGGCGGCGTGACCAATTCAACGCCAAGCATCTCCAGGATCGGCTGAAAAAGCGCGTACTTCGCGGCATTCGAGGTTACGAGGGGAATGTTTTTTTGCATCATGAAATCAACCTATCAACACATTCGACGACTTCATCGGACGACAGGTCATCGGTATTCACGATTTCGACCTGGAATTGAGGTAACCCAACCTCGGCGACAGCCTCCTGCAACCAATGGTAGAAGGCAGATTCCTGTTCCCAATAATCATAGCTTTGGGTTAGCTCGTCGAATACGCGCTCGGATGGTTCCTTTTCCGAGACCCGTCGCCGCAACGTTTCTGGCGATGCCATCAGAACAACGGTTTTGTTCGGCACGCAAACGTGGCCACCCATCAATTCGAGCATCGGCATCAATTGAGCCAGACGTTTCGGATCGTGGCCCACGTGTACCGCAAGGGTCGACCAAAGACTACGGTCCAGGCAAATTTTGGGTGACGAAACTTGCCGTTGGATAAATTCTGCCAGCTCGCGCTTGAGCTCCATGGAACCGGAAAAGAAGTAAAAGGCGGACGCCATCCAGTCCGCGTCTCGAATCATCCGCATTTTCATTTGCGGCTCCATCCATGCGTCCGGAACCCCCCGGCGAATCGTCCAGTCCGGGTGCGTTGCCCGGAGGCGCTCTATGAGTGTCGTCTTCCCCACCCCGTTGCCCCCTTCGATGGCAATTAGCGGCGACGAGCCTCCCGGAAACAAATTCCGTGGTTCGCGTAGGAACAAGGCGATAGGCAGTCGAATCCGGGAGGCTGCCTTCAGACATCGGGTCGCGAGCCCGATGCTCTCGATCGGATGGTCGCTAAACACGGTCTCTTTGCCGAGCATTATCCCCGACGCCCCTTGCCACGCCGCGGTGGCAAGGTCGGTCAGCTCGCAACGCTGCGGCACGCCGCTTGAAGCGAAGTTTTCGAGGAATTGGGTAGCCACGATGACGGGCTTGCCTTTCGCTTTAGCAATTTCGACAAGCCTCTCTTGGATTTGCGGCATATCCTCCGGCTTGACCACCAAGCCGAGATCGCCGCGTGCGACCATTATGCCGTCGGAAGCCTGGACAATTCCCTCGCAGTCGAGGATGATTTCCCGCGTTTCCAGCTTTGCCATGAATCGAACCGAATTCGGCAAAAAATCCCGCAGTGCCGTTACGGCCGAGTTAAATTGCCCGACCGACGTCACCATGGAAAGCGCTATCCAGTCCGGGACGAGGCCAGCGGCCTCTGCTTTGCGCAATAGCTCGACATCGGCTGGTTCAAACAAGGAAAAATCGGCACTGCTATCTGGAAAGACGACCGAATTACTGGTTTGCAACCGACCGCTTCCACGCTCAACGACGGTACGCATGAGTCCGGAGCCGAAATCCACGACCCGCAGGACAATCCGGCCGTCAAGCGCCAAGACGCGATGACCGGGCGTGACAGTCCCTCTGAGTTTGTCCAGCCCCGGAATTCCGACATGATCGCCGGAACACTCTCCGTCGGAGTCGGAAAATGAAAGTTCGACCCCCGGTGCAACCTCCCGCGGGGAGATACTTCCCAGTCTCAAGCGCTCCGACGGAAGATCGAAGAGGATTTTCACGTCAGCCCCCTTGCTTTCAGCCACCTTCCGAACGAGCAGGGCATGCGCGACATGGTCCCGGTTACGGTAGCCCGTCGGGAATCGGAACCATCCCGCCCCGGCATCAATCGCCGAAGCAATGCTTTCCGCCGTCTCCAGCGTGGGCCCGATGGTGGCCAT
Source organism: Aromatoleum evansii (assembly GCF_012910805.1). Taxonomy (GTDB): domain Bacteria; phylum Pseudomonadota; class Gammaproteobacteria; order Burkholderiales; family Rhodocyclaceae; genus Aromatoleum; species Aromatoleum evansii. The sequence goes on along the minus strand of NZ_WTVK01000041.1, from coordinate 6,945 downwards.
TACATCTACGGAACCTAATTCACGATATTTCATCGTCAAACCCTTGGTTACGACTTATTTCTGAATACGTTCATTGATTTTTGGTGTAACGGGGAGGAGAAGATGAACTCGTCCTCCGGCGTTGCGATGTCGCTGCTCACGTAGCCTTCACGTTCCAAGGCGGTTGCCGTTTTCTCGAGCAGAGCGATCATTTCGGATGGCGACATATATTCGAATGAAATATTGTCGCCTATACCGCCATAGCAAAAGCTCTCGAAATCCTTCGGGTCTTTTATCCGGATACCGAAATCCTGTGGGCGGGAATAGTAGGCAGTTCCCGGAAATGGGATCAGCTGATGGATTGATATTTCATGGGGACGCATGCGTAGCATGAGATCGATGGATTTCCGCTGTTCTGCCAGGGAACCGGGAAGGCCGTAAATCCATCCGGTTTTGACCCGGATACCGGCATTGGACGCGGATTGAACCCCGGAAAGCATCTTTTCGACTGTCGTTCGTTTGCTAGCCCGATTCAATATTTCGTCGGAACCGCTCTCTATCCCGAAGTAAACCCGTCGGCAATTAGCCGACGCCATCGCTTCGGCCACGGACGAATCCATCGAGTCCGCCCTCAACTGGCCGATCCACGATGCACTGAGGCCTGTCGCGGCATATTCCTCGCAGAACGTCACGATGCTTTTCTTCTTCAGAAAGAAAATGTCGTCAGCAAAAAAAATCTCCTTGGCGCCGAAATCCCTCTCCAGAAGGGCCATTTCCCGGATAACCCTCTCGTGCCCTGAAACAGCGACGCCCTTTACAAGGACGGTACCCGTATAGTTGCAGCAAAAGGTACAGTTGTAGGGGCAGCCTCGCGAAGCCACCATCGAATGATGGTTGTATAACTCGAGCCGATACAGGTTGCGATCGATAATTGGCAACTCGTCGATACTCAAAGGGCGCGGATCTTTGGGGTTCATGCGAACCGAACCGTTTTCCGCGAACGCCACCCCTTGAATGTCCCCAAGCGGACGCCCAGCGCCCAGCGCCTCCAACAATCGGTATACGGTGTACTCGCCCTCTCCGAGCACCGCAACGTCCGCCCCGTCCGACAATACATCGTTGGGAAACAGATTTACGTGGATGCCACCGGCAATAACGACCGTCTCGGGATGACGACGCTTCATTTCCGCAATTTGCAGGCGCGCCACCGGATAATTCGGCGTGATGATGGAAAACCCGACCACGTCCGGCTCAAATGAGGAAACCCTCTCCCACAGCAGACTCTCGTCCCCTCCCTCGGCGTTTTGATCGAAAACCGCCACTTCGTAGCCGCGCTCTTGCAGTATCGTACCGATAAATCCAACGCCGAGCGGGTATTCCTTATACATTTGCTTGGGATTCAGCGAGCGCGGTACTACAAATAGAATTTTTCTTATCGTCATTTTCGTGCCGGATTGAGTATGGATTCGACTCGCTCAAAATCTTTCCGATAGATATGGGCTGAGCTTATGGTGCCGGTTATTGTTCCGATTCTGATGCCGAGCGCCTCGGAAACCACCGCGCCGAAATCGTGGACGCAGATTGCGTCCGCGCAGAACTTTAGATAAACGTCTTGTCCCCGCGCGAAATAACTCAGATCCAGGCGTCCATGGCGGATGAGGAAATGTATCGCGTTGACGCACGGAACCTTCTTCCCCGTCGGATCAACGAATACGAGTAGCGCCCGCTTCGTCGACGGCTGATCCTTCAACAGATCTATAACGTCGGTAAGATCTTCTCTGCCGAAGGGCCCCCGCCAGCAGGATCTGTAGCTATGCCCAAATCGGTTTGGTTCGGACGTGAAAAAAACTTTGCGCATCTCGGACAAGGTTTCTTTGAGGCCGTATTCCGCCAGTTCGGTAATGTCCGAAGTCTCGACCGTGAAATCCACAGTCACCGCCCTGGCCTCCCTGATCTCCTGGTCGGAGTCATCGCCGTGCTCCATAACAAGCCGGAGCAGATTTTTCCAGGTTTCGCCCAGCAGTTTGGCTGATTGGCCGGTTGCACCCAACTTATTTCTCCCTAATCAGGTCGTTAAACAGAAATTCAGCCAAGTCGGACGCCGTACCGGAAACTTCCCACGGTTCGCCCGTTAGCGGTCGCGTCAGCGCAATCGCCGCGCTCTCCGCGGCAGCTATTTCGGTACATCCGTAGGCTATCCACCGCCCAGCCTCAGCTATGGCTTGGGCAATTAGGCTTCGGTTTCCGGATACCAACGGAGCATCGGTTCCGAAAAAAACCCGCACCCGTTGAGGTACCGTCGGAGCGGGATTGGAGAGCGCGGACCTCGTGAAAGGACACATGACCACACCCGCTCCGCTATCCTCAATCAAACCGAAATCGTTCGAGTTCAGCGTATTCGCGTGTACCAGCAGCGTACGCGAATCCAATAGGGACTCCATGGCCAGCCATTCGACGATTGATCGCCCCAGGCGGGATCTCCCGATTCTGGCGCGAGCCTCGGACTCCCCTGCATGCAACGTTATCAGCCCTCCTGGCATCGACTTGAGGAAAGCACGCGCGGCTTCGGCCGCTTCGGGCCCGATCTCCCGCTCGTCGGGAAGAATCATCACCGCCGGACTCGGCCGGATATCCGGTCTCCAGGAGTTCCAGAGCACCGTGACTTTTGATCGCACCCCGAACGTCCCGTAGACATATTCCACATCCGCGCTTGCGTGCTTGCCGCTAAAGTCGAGCACCGTCCCCACGCCCTCATCGCGCGAGTATTCGATCCATGGCCGAAGGGCATCGCGAAGCTCGTCTCCAAATAGCCACTTCGTCCGACGCTCATGGGCGAGAAACCGGGGATCGTACGACCATTGCTCGACAGGCACCCCGGCAAGGCTCCAGTCCGAGGAAACGTCGTAAAGCCCGTGGCGATGGGCATCCACGAGCGTTCCATGCCAAGGGCGTCTAAGGCTGAAACTATTCATTTGGTGTCAGATCCGGGATTTCATATTCAGACGAAGAGCCAATCGCACGGCTCCGAACGCGGTGGCAACTGGGGCTACGAGGGGCGCACTGCCGCTGGCGGAACGACCCCCTGGACTGATAACTCGTGCCTAATTGCTCGCAACTGCCATGCCGGTTGAAACGCCTGCTCCCGTCACGGCTCCCGCTCCCGCAATAACGGCCGTACCGGCCGCCATCCCTCCGCCACCGGCCGCCAATGCCCCGCCTCCAACGGCGGCTAGCGAAGCGTTCGCTAGAGCTGCCCCAGAAAGGGTGCTGATTGCCGTTCCTGTACTCGCGGCGCCAAGCAACCCGGCAGATCCGGCTACGGCCGCAAGCGTAGGGGCCGCTACGGCAGCCAGGCCTCCAGTTGCAACCGTCGCGCCAACTACGAGTGCGGCTTTGCCTGGGTTTTCGAGTGCGGCATTAACAACCGATCCGAGTACCCCGCTGACTTCGCCGGGAGGGCCAAACAAGAATTCGTCAATCGCGCTGAACAATCCCATGATTTTCTCCTTACCGGAAAATTGAGAACAGTTTGGGCAGATCCCGGTTTAGTCCGCCCAACGTGTCGTAGCCAGGGGGCATTTGCTGTCCCCTTGCCGCCTGGAAACAGGCAGCGCCTTTCTATACGCATGTAGCGTGCCACCGTGCAGCACGATCATATAACCGATTGAAATGTAAAGCGTATCCATCAACAACCATGGCATTGATATAAGATTCCTATCGTAAGGATTTTCCTGATATATTAAGGAACTTCCTTGTTCTATTGGTGCTCCAATGGATTTCCTTCTTGATGAAAAGAACCGGAAGTTACTGGAACTGCGGATCGACGAAGCAACCACGGGCAATCCAGAGGCCAGGCCGACCGGCACGTCGTTACCTGGCGCCCCGGATGACTTGCTGGCCTTTCTGGGCAGGCCACGTTCGCAACCCATTCGGGTCTTCGTGCAGGATAGGGTGCTGTGCGACGCCACGCGCAAGAAGTCCAGCAAAGAGTTGGTCGAGGAATACAGGGCGTACCGAATGGCGCTCTTCACGCCGGAGCTGAGCCGCATCATTCCCTTGGGTAACCAGGAGCGCTCCTACAAACCAATGGACGAGCCCAATTCCTTCAGCGTCTTTGCCTACGGCGTAACGCCCGTTGAATCCGTTTGGATGTATCCCCCTTTGGACGAGATAAACCGGGAACCACCAAATGGATGGAGGGTCAGCAGCCTGGAAATCGATGCCGCACGGCGCCTGGATTGCTGGTACTACCAAGACCGCTTCCGAAAACTTCGAAGCGACCGCAAACATTGGGGGACACCCACCTTCGACGAACTATTCGTTGTCGCCGAAGAGCGAGGGCAGAGGAATCCCCTTCTTGAACGCCCGAACAAAGGGGCTTTGAAATGGCTGTCATCGGCGCAGATCAACGAGCGCCTGCACGCGATCGCGCATTCGCGCGTTCGTGGCGCCTGGGGACAAGAAGGTCGCGACGTTCCCCTTAAACCAGGCGATTTCCTGGTTTCGATGCTCGGCTTTACCGAGGTGAAACTGGCACGTTTCGACGGCCCACCGAACGACGCGACGAGGTCCATATACTTACTCCGGTTCTCCCAGAAGGGTGACCGATCGAAGCGCGACTCAGCAGCCGTTTGGTTTACCCTTACCTGTGATGACTTTACCGATCAGTTGAGGATGGAGTTGAGCGATCGGGTAATGAAGCCGCTCACTGAGCATTTTTTGCAGGGCGACATTCGCCTACCCCCACTCCCCGGCGGAGTTACTGCCGGAATGGCCTTCACGCTTGACGCGATGACCCGCTTGGCGCTGAGCGGGGAGGACAGGGGCGAAGTAGACGCGAATCTCCAAAAGGTCGAAGAAGCTCTCATGGCGGACGATGTGACATGGCCGGGAAAATGGTCGTGCCTCAGGCGCATCGAGAGATATCGAAAATCCGGCGGCAAGCCCGGAAACGTCATCGTACTAAGCAATGACCGGACAATCGGAAGCGAATGCGTATCCGCTTTGAGAAAGGAAGATGTCCCGGTTGCGGATCCGCGTCCGTTCTCAATATCCGGTAACGAACTTGAGGCAGGGGTAGCCAAGGAGCTTATGATGGCTCCTGCCGTCATTTCGATTACTTCGGCGGTTACGCCCCTGCAGTTCGCTTCCGAACAACTTGGGGCGGCACATGCTTTGGATATAGTTAGCGAATCGCATGTTTTTGCTCTTTACGCCGAAAAAGGCAAAGCGCGAGACTTTCCAGCACGGCAATTTCTCGAGCACCTTTTCAGTGAGACGGAGCGGGAGCCGGAAAGCGTGGACTTGACCGATGAAGTGATGACTCCGCTTGTCCAGCATGTTCGGTCGTTGTTGGAGAACCAGTCGATCATTACTTGCGACGAAGTAATTGACCGTCTTGCGCAATTGGACTCCCCATCGGAGCCATTTGTACGCTTTTCGCCCGTTGCCGTGAAAACAAGCATTCTTGACCGGGTTCGACCAGATCTGGTAAAGCTCTCTGGTCGCCTGAAAGCTTCCGGCGTAACGAAAGGAGCTACCGCGGCTAACGTCATTTCGGAAAGGAAAAGCAGACGGCTCCATACCTTTGGCAAATTCGTAACCCATGACGAGGCGCTTGCGAAAAGAGTTGGTGAGCTCGAGTCCGTTTATCGCAAGGCTCTGGAGCTGACCCGGAACGGATCGTACCGCGTAATCGCCCTGCTCATAGAGGGGGAAACGGGGTCCGGTAAAGATGAATTGATCGATTACTTGGATAGCCGGCATGTCCAATCGCCCTTCGTTCGCTTCGGCGTAACGGCGGATACCCGTTTCATCCTGACGCAACTTTTCGGACATGCAAAGGGCTCGTTCACCGGAGCAGCCAACCGGCGTGACGGAATTTTCGGGATCGCGAAGAAGCAGAGTCGCCCGGTGTTCCTCAACGAGATCAACTCTTATCCGTTGGAGGTGCAGTTTCGGCTTCTAACTGTCATTGAGCACGGCGAGTTCTCCCCTTTGGGGGAGGAGGAGCAAGAAACCGTTGGGTACGCGGGCGTAGTTCTCGCAGCCAGCAATAAACCGGTATCGGATTTGGTTGCGGACGGTTCCTTTCGGCTCGACCTTCAGATGCGGCTGGGGAGTCCCATTTTGATTCCACCTCTCCGAGAGCGCCCACAGGACATAGAGTGCATTTTCGACCGGATTAACAGGGATTTGGCGAAAAATAAAAGGTCTATGCAGATCGGACTACAATTCTCCGCTCGCAAGCGACTATTGCGATATTCATGGCCGGGGAACGCGAGAGAGCTCCAAAGCCTGATCATGAGAGCGTTTCTCTTGGGCCAGTCCGTTATCGATGATGGTTTTCTTGAAGAGAATTTCCCGAAAATCTACTTCGGAGAGGCTACCGACAAAAACATCGCGGCTGCCCAAGGGGCTCTTCCTCTACCCCAAGAGCTCAAGTGCTTAGAGGAAATCCTTGGCATTCAGGGGATAACCCGGCAACGGCAATACGCGATGCTTATGGAGCGTTTGAAAGATAAAAAGACTAAAACTAACGAGTTGCCGGATTGGGTGAGAAGTCGTCGGCATAAGATAGAACAGTTCAAAGCCGAACTTCCTCGCGTGAATCTGTACTTAGAAACACTTACTGCTAGGCGACCTCGCTATTAGTTCTAAAGGACAAACCTGATCTTACAGTTACGATTTATCGCTCAGCGGTACTCACAGGCAGCTATTCGGTGCATTGCTGACCGACTTCGCAAGCCAGTTGAACTTCCGCTCAGGCCGACCAGCTGACTCTCCCTCGAAGAGTCCCGCGTCACCTCTTCCCGGATCAACCCGGGCGCTTCAGCCGCTGGCCACCGGAGTTCGACAGTTCAGCCCGAAAAATGACGATTTTGGCGAAGTCGCCTCAGTATTCATGCGGGTTTCAGGCCGATTTTTCTAAAACTCGTGTGGTGGCACGTTTGTAACAAGCAACGT